>JAZKAY010000004.1:0-165463 GCA_040388905.1 Pseudomonadota bacterium | reverse complement strand
TTGAGGCTCCCCGAATCCATTCCCCACCCCGTTGAGGCTGGGCCGAGCAGCGCAGACGGAGGCGGAAGGTCAGGCCAAACTTGTCTGAGCCGCAGGCGAGTTGTTTGGACTGCCGCCGGAGTCGAGCAGCGCAGGTTGCCCGAAGGGACCCAGACGGCGGGTCGCCTTTCTTTTCGTTAGGTTTCTTTGGCGAAGCAAAGAAAAGTAACTCGCCCGCCGGGGCGAGACCCGGCTTCTGCGTGAAGGGCACAGCAGTCAAGCCAAAAACATCGCATCATCAAGCCCGTCCTACAGACCCGGCTCAAAAACAACCTCAAGATCATTGTTTGACTTCAAAGGAGCAAACAATGATCGAAAAATCCGCATCAGTCCATTGGCAAGGCCCAGGCAAAACCGGCCAGGGCCAGATCAGCACCGAAACCGGTGCACTGAAAAGTTACCCGTATGGTTTCGGCAGCCGCTTCGGCGATGACCGCAAAGGCACCAACCCTGAAGAAATCGTGGGCGCGGCACATGCCGCCTGTTTCACCATGGCATTTGCGTTTGCCTGCGAGAAGGCCGGCATCAACACTGAGGTCATTGACACGAAAGCTGCAGTTCGGCTGGTCAAGGACGGCGATGGTTTCAGGATCGACCGCATCGCGCTGACGCTGGATGCCAAAGTGCCGGGCATTGACGAAGCGACCTTCCAGCAGATTGCCCAGGGCGCCAAGGCTGGTTGCCCGCTGTCGAAAGCGCTGGCGGGTGTGCCCGAGATCACACTCAAGGCGACGCTGCTCAAGTAAGCAAGCATCCGGGGCGCAGCGTCAATGCCGCTGTTTATCATGCGTGTTCAATCCATAACAACAGGAGACACGCATGTTCAAATCCAAAGCCGCCCTGGTCGCCCTGCTGCTTGCAACAAGCGCCGTTGCGAATGCCGCCTTCCCTGAAAAACCAATTCGCATCGTCATAGGCTTTCCTGCTGGCGGCCCCCTGGACCAGCATGCACGGTTGCTGACTGAGCGACTACAGGCGGTGCTGGGTCAGCCCATCATCATTGACTACAAATCGGGCGCGGGCGGCACCGTTGGCGCGCAGGATTTGATGAAGGCTGCACCCGACGGTTACACGCTGATGCTGGCGAACACCGGCGTGATGGTCATCAACCCGGCGCTTTACACAAAGCTGCCCTACAACACACTCAAAGACTTCACGCCGATTGCGCGCACCGCCATGCAGCCCCTGGCGCTGCTGGTGAACGCCAAACTGCCGGTGAATAACCTCAAGGAATTCATCGCCTACGCGAAGGCGCGGCCGGGGCAGGTCAACTACGGTTCGGCAGGTAACGGCGGCATCAGCCATCTGGTGCCGGAAATGTTCAAGAACGCGACCGGGCTCTTTCTTGTGCACATTCCCTATCGCGGCAGTGCGCCGGCCTTCACGGACCTGATGGCCGGGCAGGTGCAGTTCATGGGCGAATCAATCCCGCAGGCCGCCAACTATCACAAGCAGGGCAAGGTACGCGCGCTGGCTGTGACCAGCAAGGAGCGCAACCCCGCCCTGCCCGACGTGCCGACCGTCATTGAATCCGGCGTCAAGGGTTTTGAGGTGGTGGGCTTCTACGGTTTCCTGGCGCCTGCCGGTCTGCCCAAAGACGTGACGGCCAGGCTCAGTGATGCCTTTAAACAGGTCATGACCAACCCCGAAATCCGCAACCGTATGGTGGCCCAGGGCGCCGACCCGGCCTTTATGGGAAGCGAAGATTTCGGGCAGTTCCTGGCGGCTGAAACGCCGCGCTGGGCGGCAGCCGTCAAGGCATCGGGCGCCAGACTGGATTAAAAGTACGGCACCCAAACGTGGTGCGCCGGTCCAGCCAAAGTCCGCTGCACGCGCCCAAACAGTGCCCCAAATACGCCAGACTGGTGCCCATAACTTGTATACCAGTTTGAAAACCGCGTGAAACAGCTGGCACGCTAGTTGCACTTGTGGGTGCATGGCCACCGCATCAGATATCAGCAACCGCATCATCGAAGCCGTGATGGCGCAAAAGCTTGCGCCAGGCTCCCGCCTCGGCGAACAGCAGTTGGCCATGTTGTTTGACTGCAGCCGCACCATCGTCCGCGAAGCACTTAACCAGCTCGCCGCGCGCGGCATCGTCACCGTCAGCAGCAGGCGCGGCTGGTACGTCATCGAACCCTCACAGGAAGAAGCGCGTGAGGCTTTTGAAGCGCGCCGGGTTATAGAGATGGGACTGATCCGCTGCACCCAAGACGTCAACAAGGCGGCCATCAAGCAGCTCAAGAACCACCTGAGCCGCGAGCAGGCTGCCATCAAGGGCAGCGATGTCGGGCTGCGCAGCTTTTTATTGGGCGACTTTCATGTCTGCCTGGCCGAATGCCTGGGCAACAGCCTGCTTGCCGATACCTTGCGCGACTTTACGGCCCGCACCACGCTCATTGCCATGCTGTACCAGTCATCGCATGATGCGGCGCAGTCCTGTGAAGAGCACGTACAGATTGTCCAGGCACTTGAAAAAGGCGACCTGGTGCTGGCTGAAAAACTCATGCAGGCGCATATCGGCAGCGTACAGGCCACGCTCAAATTGCAGACCGCCAGCGGCGACCCGCTGGCGCAGTTGCGCAGCGCACTCAGCCCTTTGAGTCCGATGGCAACAGCCGCAGCCAAAACGGCACAAGACTTGCGTACAAGTTCACCTAAAACCCGCCGGGGTGCGGCCAAAACCCTTGATGAACCTTCAACCTACCTGGGAGCATTGTTATGAAAGCCAGCAAACGTATTTTTTCTCTTGGTCTCGCCGCTGCAGCGCTGCTGGCCACCTTCGGTGCACATGCTGACGCACTGGATGACATCGTGAAAGCGAAAAAAATCATCATCGCCATTCCGACCGACTTTCCTCCATATGGCTTTGTCGGCACAGACCTGAAGCCACAAGGCCTGGACATCGACATGGCCAACTACATTGCTGCCAAGATGGGCGTGGCGATTGAACTGGCCCCTGTGACCAGCGCCAACCGCATCGCCTACCTGTCTACCCGCAAGGCCGATCTCGTGATCTCCACGCTGGGCAAAAACCCCGAGCGTGAAAAAGTCATCGACTTCACCTCGGCCTACTCGCCTTTCTTCCAGGCGGTGTTTGCACCCAAAAGCCTCAACGTCAAGAGCTTTGCCGACCTGGCCGGCAAGAGCGTGGGCGTGACGCGCGGCGCGATTGAAGACCAGGAACTCACAAAACTGGCCCCCGCCGCCTCTGACGTCAAACGTTTTGAAGACAACAACGCCACCGTGTCGTCCTATGTCGCAGGCCAGGTGCAGGCGATTGCCACCGGCGCATCCGTGGCCGGCAACATGATGGCGAAAAACCCGCAGCTCGGCACCGAGTTCAAGCTGCTGCTCAAGGATTCGCCCAACTTTATCGGCGTAGGCAAGGGCGAAGACAAGCTGCGCCTGAAGGTCAACGAGATCATTGCAGGTGCCAAGAAGTCTGGTGATCTGGACAAGATGGCCGTCAAATGGCTGGGCCGCCCTGCCGGCGATTTACCTCAATAACACTTAGCGTCGCGGCGGACCATCGTAAAAAGCGGCGGACCCCTCGATATCCAAGCAAGTGACAGCGCGGAACCGGCTTCGCCGGGCCGCAGATGTCGCCCCCTTGAGGGGGTTCCGGCTACACGAAGTGAGCCGAGACAGGGGGGGAACCCAAATATGCGTGTTGAACTTGATTTCATCGCTGTGCTGAGCCAGTGGCCTTTGCTTGTCAAAGGTGTAGCGTGGACGGTGGGGCTGACGGTCATTTCTGCTGTCATTGGCGTTGTGATCGGCATTGCGTTTGCCTGGTCGCGCTCGCATGGCTCGGTGTGGCTGAAGGCTGTTGTGGGTACCTATGTGGAGCTCATACGCAACACGCCTTTTATCGTGCAGCTGTTTTTTGTCTACTTCGGCCTTCCGGCTGCGGGTGTGAAGCTGTCGCCCGAGGTCGCGTCCATCATCGCGATGGTGATCAACCTCAGTGCCTACGCCACGGAGATCATCCGGGCCGGCATAGACGCCACACCGAAGGGGCAGATTGAGGCGGCCATGAGCCTGGCGCTCAACCGTATGCAGACTTTCATTCGTGTGGTGTTGCCGCCAGCGCTGCGCAAGGTCTGGCCCTCACTGGTGAGCCAGATCATCATCGTGATGCTGGGCTCTGCGGTGTGCGGGCAGATCTCGACAGAAGAACTCAGCTACGCCGCCAACCTGATCCAGAGCCGTAACTTCCGCGCGTTTGAGGCTTACATCGTGGCGACGGTGATTTACCTGTCGTTGGCAGTTGCTGTTCGGCAATTGCTCAACTGGCTAGGTCCCCGCTTTTTATTCGGAAGGTAAGCCATGGTTGACTTTTCCGTCTGGGACATCTTCCGCAACCTGCTGCTGGCAGCGCGCTGGACTGTTGCGCTCTCACTCATCGCCTTCATAGGCGGCGGGCTGGTCGCGTTGCTGCTGCTGGTTGCGCGGCTTTCCAAAGTCAAGGGAGTCGGTCACTTTGTGGGTGGCTATGTGCAGCTCTTTCAGGGCACGCCTTTGCTGATGCAACTGTTTCTGGCCTACTTCGGCCTGGCGCTGTTTGGCGTGCGCACCTCGGCCTGGGTGGCTGCATCGATGGCACTGATTTTCTACACCAGCGCCTACCTCACAGAAATCTGGCGCGGCTGCGTGGCCTCCATTCCCAAAGGTCAGTGGGAAGCCGGCCAGAGCCTGGCGCTGAGCTTTCGTGAACAGCTCCAGTATGTCGTGTTGCCACAGGCCATCAAGATTGCCATTCCACCGACCGTCGGCTTCCTCGTTCAGGTGGTCAAGGGCACCGCGCTGGCATCCGTCATCGGCTTCATCGAGCTGACCAAGGCCGGCACCATGATCACCAACGCCACCTTCAAGCCTTTTGTCGTCTACAGCTGTGTCGCCCTCATGTACTTTGCGCTGTGTTTCCCCATCAGCCTGTACGCCAAGATCCTGGAAAGGAAAATCAATGCAAGCCGTCGCTGAAACCACCACCGCAGCCACAGACACCTCGCTGCGTTCCATCGTGCAGATCACTGCATTGCGCAAGTCCTACGGCACGAATGAAGTGCTCAAGGGCATTGACCTCAACGTGAAGCAGGGCGAGGTCATTGCCATCATCGGCAAAAGCGGCTCGGGTAAAAGCACGCTGCTGCGCTGCATCAACGGGCTGGAAGTTTTCCAGGAGGGCTCGCTCACAGTCGACGGCAAACCCCTGCTGCACGAGAGCGCCATGGCCATGCGCGAACTGCGCCAGCGCGTAGGCATGATCTTCCAGAGCTTCAATTTATTTCCGCACCTCACTGTCGGCAAGAACATCATGCTGGCGCCTTCGCTGGTCAAAAAGACGGCTGGTGCAGCCGCCATCGAGCAGGCCCGCAAGCTGCTGGCCCGTGTCGGCCTGGCTGAGAAGTTCGATGCCATGCCCGAACAACTCTCGGGCGGCCAGCAGCAGCGTGTGGCCATTGCACGTGCGCTGGCGATGGAACCTGCCGTGCTGCTGTGCGACGAAATCACCTCGGCGCTGGACCCCGAACTCGTCGGTGAAGTGCTGCGCGTGGTCGAGAGCCTGGCCGACGAAGGCATGACGCTGCTGATGGTCACGCATGAAATGAGTTTTGCGCGCAAGGTGTCTGACCGAGTGATCTTCATGCACCAGGGCCGGGTGCACGAGATGGGTCCGCCTGCAGAAGTGTTCGGCAATCCGCAAACGCCCGAGCTGAAGCAGTTTCTGTCGTCACTGCATGATTAAGGCCTGACTCGAGGCGGGGCACTCATGGGCTGTCACACGTCTTTAAGGCGGTGACGGCACAATAAGCGGTGTGAATTTACACCGCTTTTTTCTAGTCCCGCTTCTGCTCTGCTGCGTGCAAACGGGAAGCTTTGCTTTTGACCTGCAAGGCCACAGGGGCGCGCGCGGGCTGGCACCTGAAAACACACTCGCCGCTTTTGAGCTGGCACTGAAAACCGGCGTCACCACACTGGAGCTGGACATCGGCGTCACGGCCGACGGTGTGGTGGTGATCTCACACGACCCCTACCTCAACCCCGTCTTTACCCGCGATGCCAGTGGCCAGTGGCTGGCAGGTCCGCGCGGGCCTCTTCTGCGCTCGCTGACATTTGCGCAGCTCCAGACTTATGACGTGGGACGCATCAACCCGGCATCCAGCTATGCCAGCCAGTTCAGCAACCAGCAGGCGGTGGATGGGCAGCGCATCCCCGCACTCTCTGCGTTGTTCGCGATGGTCAAGGCGCATGGTGCGGCGAACGTTCGCTTCAACATTGAAACCAAGCTCAACCCGCTGGCACCTCTAGACACAGTCAGCCCCGAGGCCATGACACAAGCCCTGCTGAAAGTCGTCCGCGACGCAGGCCTGACCCAGCGCGTGACGGTGCAGAGTTTTGACTGGCGTTCACTGAAGCTGATGCATCAGCTTGAACCAGCCATACCCACGGCCTGCCTGAGCGCGCAGACCACCACCGGCGACACACTGCAAAGCGGCGCATGGACGGCGGGCCTGAAGCTGGCCGACTACGCGGACGTGCCGCAACTTGTAAAGGCAGCGGGCTGCAGCACATGGTCGCCCAACGCAGCATCGCTGACACTGGACCTTGTGAAACAGGCGCAGTCACAGGGTCTCAAGGTATTGCCATGGACCGTCAACACCCCAGCAGACATGCAGCGGCTTCTGGTGTGGAATGTCGATGGCATCATCACCGACTACCCTGACCGCCTGCGCACGGTGATGCAGCAACGCGGCATGCCCCGGCCTCCTGCAATCAAACCCTAGTTCTTTTTTACGACCGCGTCACGTTCCACGACCTTTCATGCCACCGATTCTCTATTTCTTCGCACTCTGCAACCTCGTCATTGGAAGCAGTGCCTTTGCGCTCAACGGCATCCTGCAGCCTCTCAGCGCGGCACTCGGCATCAGCGTCGCAGCGGCAGGCCAGGTCATGACGGCCTATGCCATCGCAACAGCAGTGCTTGCACCACTTTTCATTGTGCTGACCGCAAGCTGGCCCAAAAAGCGGACCGTGCAGTTTTCCCTGGCGCTGTTTACTGCAGGCTGCCTGCTGTCTGCGCTGGCGCCCAACCTGCTCACCCTGCTGATGGGCCGTGCGCTCATGGGCGCGGGCGCCATGTTCACGGCCACCGCATCTGCGCTGGCCGTGACCATGGTGTCGCCCGCACTGCGTGGCCGCGCGCTGTCGACCGTTTTCATGGGCATGAGCATCAGTTATGCAGTGGGCCTGCCGCTGGGCGCGTGGCTGGGTTTTGAATACGGCTGGCGCGTACCTGTCTGGCTGTCTGTTGCTGCCAGCCTGTCTGCACTGGTGGCCGCCAGCTGGCTGATCCCTTCAAACATGAGCAGCGGCTCTGCAAGCTTTGCCGGCTTCAGGGCTGCAGCGCGCCAGGGGGCTGTGCTGCGCATATGGCTACGTACCCTGCTGTCATTTGTAGCGATCTTCAGTGTGTTTACCTACATAGGCCCGGTGCTGATGGCGCTCAACCCCATGGGCTCCAGCCAGCTGGCGCTGACGCTGGTCATGTTTGGCATCGCGGGTGTGGTGGGGTCGATGATGGGCGGCTGGGCCAGCGACCGTTTTGGCGCCATGAGAACCATCAAAGCCGGCCTGGTTGTGCTGATTGCCATGCTGACCGTGCTGCCTTTCACTGCGGGCCATATGCCATTGATGCTTCTGGTACTGGTGGTCTGGGCCATCTCCGGCTTTGGCCTGATGTCTCCGCAGCAAGCACTTCTGGCCAGCCTCTCGCCGGCGCAGGCGCCACTTCTGCTCAGCCTGAATGCCTCCATGCTTTACATGGGTACGGCGCTGGGCGCCATCATCAGCGGTGCTGCCATCAGCCATACCGGGTTTGCGCATATCGCCTGGGTAGGAACGCCTTTCGGGCTGGCGGCTGTGTTGACACTGCTGTTTGACCGTGCGCCGCAGGTGTCGCCCGCAAACGCAGCAGCCACCTGAATGCCTGAGTACCGCTTATGACGGCCCAATCTGAACTGGACTCCCTGCAGGCCGCGCTGTATCAGCTGCGCAACCAGCCTTCACAGCCTGTGGCTTTTTCAAACCTTGCGCGAGGCCAGCAGGCACTGGCAGCGGCACTGCCGGAACGCTTTAACGAGGTGTTGCTGCAGTTGCTGGACAGGCTTGAGTCGAGCGCCTTGTTCACTGAAGAAAGCTGCTCATTCAGCCACAGCGGGCTGCTCGACAGCCTGCAGATGTGGATAGACAAGGCGCAGTTGCAGCTGAAAAAAGGCTGACCCTGAACGTGGCCTTGACGTAACCTCAAACGTGACGTTTGCGGCTTGCAGCCGCTTTCGCCGTCACGGGCATGGCATCGGCCCGCTCATGCAGCGCTTCAATGATGTGGCAGTGGGTGTCCGATCCATCACAGCGGTTGCGCAGGGCCTGCAAATCCTTTTCAAGCACCTTCAGTTCGGCTAGGCGCGCACGCACGTGGGCAAGATGACCGTCAAGTGCACCCCGGGCGGTCTCGCAATCGGCCTTGACCTTGAGGTCCAGGCCCAGCAGTGTGCGCACTTCGTCAAGTGACATATCCAGCGCCCGGCACAGCCTGATGAAACGCAGCTGGTGCACATCGCCATCGCTGTAAAAGCGGTAGCTGTTGTCGCTGCGGCCGTGCGGGCTGAGCAGCTTTTCCTTTTCATAAAAGCGTATGTTGGCCGTGCTGACACCACTTAGCCTCGCGGCATCGCCAATCAGATAACCCTGTGCGGGCTGGGGGCTTGAAGAAGGCATCGCTTGACCTTAAAGTGACTTCAGGGTTTCCAATCATGCCATGAACCACAAAAACCGTGGTGTTCAAGGAGAAAAAGCAGATGTCCGCCCATTGCCATAACCATGCCACCGACACGAGCGACTACAGCCCACGCTACCGCAAGATCCTGTGGATAGCACTGGTGGTCAACGCCGCCATGTTTGCGGTCGAGATTGGCGCGGGTTTCAAGTCGGGCTCGGTCTCGCTGCTGGCCGATGCCATCGACTTCTTTGGTGATGCAGCCAACTACGCCGTGACACTGGCTGTGCTGTCCATGGGCATGGCATGGCGCTCGTGGGCGGCAGTCCTCAAGGGCGTCAGCATGCTGGGCTTCGGTTTGTTTGTTCTGGGCAAAACCGCCTGGGGCGCCATGCAGGGGGTGGCACCGGAAGCCATCACCATGGGCACGGTAGGCCTGCTGGCCCTGATTGCCAATGTCACCGTGGCAGCCCTTCTCTATTCATACCGCGAAGGCGATGCCAACATGCGCAGCGTGTGGCTGTGCTCACGCAATGACGCCATTGGCAACGTTGCGGTCATGCTGGCCGCACTGGGCGTGCTGGGCACCAGAACAGCCTGGCCCGACCTGGCCGTGGCGCTGGTGATGGCACTGCTGGCCATCAGCGGCGGCTGGTCGGTGTTGCGGCAGGCACGCACAGAACTCACCGGCGTTGCGGCAGGTGCAAATGATCACGCCCACGACCACCCGCACTGAGACCACAACGGCCCATCTGCAAACAGGAAAGACCTGATGCCAGACTGCAGCCGGCCCCCCTACAGTGCAGTGCGGAATTGAACTTTTTTTCATGGCCGACTATCATTAACCCATGCGCCACCTGTTGCTCGCCCTCATGATCGTCCTGCTGCCACTGCGCGGCTGGGTCGGCGATGCGATGGCCACAGAAATGGCATCAGGCATGGTATTGGCGGCCGGGACCCACAAGCCTGCCAGCCATCAACATGCGCAGCCGGCTGACGCGGGCACGCATGATCACATGGCATCGGATTCGCGTAAACCCATGGCCATGCATGATTGCGCGGGCCATGACGATCTGGCGGCAACAGTGCAGGACAACGCTTCGCACGACAGCCCTTGCGGTTCCTGCGACTCCTGCCAGGCCTGCCACACGGTGGCCCTTCTCGACGTGGCGGGCACATCAGCTGCGCCGTGGCCCACGCCCATGACATCGGCTCCAGTCGAAGCCAGCTTTGTCAGTGCCGACGTGGCGCTGAAGCAAAAACCACCCATTTCCTGAGTTCCCTGCCCAAGGTGCGTCCGCAATATTCGGCGGACGCTTTTACGGGTCGCCCTGCGGCTGCCCCGACAACAGGAGAACTACATGAACAGATATCTGAAAACGCTGCCAGCGTCGGCGGCGACCGCAGCATTGGCCATGGTGTTGATGGTGGGCGCATCATTTGCCCGGGCTGAGGCGAGCACCGCCAGTAAAGCAACAGCCCAGTCCGAACGGGTCAGGGGCGAAGTGATCAGGATTGACGCTGCGCGCAGCAGGATCACGCTTCGGCACGCACGCATCAAAAGCATCAACATGGAAGCCATGACCATGCCCTTCAAGGTGCGGGAGGCAAACATGCTTGACGCACTGAAGCCCGGCGACAAGGTCAACTTTTCGGTGGCGATACAGGATGATGAACTGGTCATCACCGAGCTGCGCCCCGTCAAGGCGGCGAAATGAAACGCCTGCTTTGTACTGCCGTGCTGACGGCAGCCGCAGCCGCATACGCAGGCCCCATGGGTTTCAAGGACAGCACCATGGCCATGGGGGACTTCAGCCCCAACTGGCGTGAAGCATGGGTCAACCATGCGCTGACACCGCGTGACGCCATTGGTGCAGGCGGACTCTACATGCGCTCTGATGACAAACGGTTGACACGCGAATTCGCGGAGCTGACCTACACCCGCCTGCTTCACCGCATCAACGGGGAACACTCGCAGGCCAACTTGTGGTTTGTGGGTGGTGCAGGCAGCGTTCGCGGCAACGACTTCGCAGGCAACAGGACGATGCTGGCCCCCGGGGTGTCTGCAGACTATGAGACCACACGGTTTTATGCGTCGGCGTCGCTGCGGCTCTACCGTGCAACAGGCATGAACCACGATGTTGCATCGGTACGGACGGGCTTCTCGTTCTACGAGGTGGACTATGACGAAACGCAGCCATGGCTGATCCTGGAGGCAAGACGCATGCGGGGTCTTTCAGAAAAGACTGAAGTCACACCCATGCTGCGGCTGATTCACAACCGATATTTCGTCGAATTCGGTCTCAACAACATGAAGCAGGGTCGCTTCAACTTCATGTACATCTTCTGAATGCCAGGCATTCACACCCTGTTTTTAAAGGACTCATCATGAACACCAACAATACACATTTCAATCTGGAAAAAATTGCCACGGGTTTTGTAATCACTGCGGCGCTGGGCAGCTTTTCGGCAGCCTTTGCAGCCGAGAGCATCAAGGCTTCGGTCAATGGCATGGTCTGCGCCTTTTGCGCGCAGGGTATCGAAAAGCGGCTTTCAAAAATGCCGGCCACCAAATCGGTTTTTGTGGATCTCAAGAAAAAGATCGTTGCGGTTGAGGCCAGAGAAGGCCAGACCTTGGACGGCAGGGCCATCACAGCCGAAATCACCGATGCCGGCTATGACGTGGTCAGGCTGGAGACGGTGCAGCAATCCGTGGCAGATATCCGGGCGGCTGTGAAGGCACAAAAATGAGCCAGGTCATGCGGGATTCGGCGCATGACGACGGACAGCGGCAAAGCCTCTGGTCGGCATGGAGTTCATGGTTTGCCCTCTTCGCAAGTTCGGGCACGCTGATCTGCTGCGCACTGCCGGCCTTGCTGGTTGCAGTCGGTGCGGGTGCGGCGCTGTCCAGCCTGGTAGCCACTGTCCCGGGCCTTGTCTGGATCAGCGAATACAAGGAACTGGTCTTCGGATTTGCGGGCGTGATGCTGTTTGTCAGCGGGGTGATGCAGTGGCAAAACCGTTATGCCCCCTGTCCGGTGGACCCTGCATTACGCCAGGCTTGCATGCGCACCCGCAAGCTCTCGTTGCGCATCTACCTGTCAAGCCTCGCTGTTTTTCTGGCAGGCGGCTGGTTTGCTTTCATACAGCCATTGCTTTGATCATCGTCAAGACTTCAATATTGCTACCCATTCAAAATCCCTATTCAAAAGAAGGAACAACCATGTTTTCATCGAGAAAGAAAAATGCCGGCATCGGGCTGCTGCTGTCGATGTTATTGGCAGCGACGTTCTCGCAATATGTCGGGGCGCAGTCGCACAACCATGACAGCATGTCGCACGGCGGCATGGATATGAAGGCGATGATGAAGGGCATGAACGACCAGATGGCCAGCATGCCCATGTCCGGCGACCCCGATGTGGACTTCGCCCGCATGATGCGCATTCACCATGTGGGCGCGGTTGACATGGCCAAAGCCCAGTTGCGCGACGGCAAGAACCCGCAAATGCGCAAGATGGCGCAAGACATCATCGAAGCACAGAACAAGGAAATCGCCATCTTCGACAAGTTCCTGGCGAGCAAAAGCCAGCCAGCGCAGAAAAAATAGCCCCATAAAGCCGACATCACGGAACCGGCTTCGCCAGGCCATAGATGTGCCCCTGCAAGGGGAAAGGCACTGTAGACAGTGCCGATAGGGTGTGCCACCATTTTTCAAGGGGAGAGACCGCTACACGAAGTGAGCGGTAACAGGGGTGTGCCAAACTCCACTCATGACAAAAACCATACGCTACACACTGCTGTCCATCCGGGATCTGGCCGTATCGGCCGGACCCTTTGTGTTCCTGGCCGTCGCGCTGCTGGTGCTGGCTTACTGGTGGCTTGACCCCAACCCGCCCAAGCGCGTCACGCTCGCCACCGGGCCTGCCCAGAGCGCCTATGAAGAGTTTGGCAAACGTTATGCAAAGGCACTGGCAGTCGAGGGCATAGAGGTGGTCCAGGTGCCGTCGGAAGGTTCTGCCGCCAACCTTCAGCTGCTGCGCGAAGGCAAGGTAGACCTCGGGTTTGTGCAGGGCGGCACCAGCGACTACACCGACGCCGATGAAGAGCACCTGACCTCATTGGGCAGCCTGTTTGTCGAGCCGGTGTGGCTGTTTTACAGGGAAGAGTCCGCCCGAAAGGTCACCGCAACCGCGACGCTTTCAAGCCTTGCCCAACTCCAGGGTCTGCGCGTCAACATCGGAACGCCGGGTAGCGGTGTGCCCGCCCTGATGACCAAACTGCTCGAAAGCAACCGCATAGACCCCGCCACACTCAGGTTGTCCACACTGATGCAGACGCCCGCCACCGTGGCCTTTCTGGGTGGTGAACTTGATGCGATTGTGTTTGCCTCGGCACCCGAGTCTCTGATGGTGCAGATGCTGCTGCAAACGCCCGGCATCAAACTGATGAACTTCGCGCAGAGCGAAGCCTACTCCCGCCGCTTCGCCTTCCTGAGTCCGGTGCGGCTGCCACGCGGGGTGGTGGACCTGGCGGGCAATGTGCCGCCTGAAGACGTGCGGCTGGTGGCCTCGACCACGGCCCTCATCACGCAGCAAAAGACACACCCTGCCCTGCTGCAGCTTTTTGCGCAGGCAGGCAACCAGATTCACGGAGGCGCGGGCTGGTTCAAGCGGGCACGCGAATACCCGAACGTTGAAAACAACGAGCTGCCGATTGCCAAGGAGGCCGAGCGGGCCATCAAGACCGATACACCCCTGATGCAGCGTTATCTGCCGTTCTGGGTTGCCAACCTGATAGAGCGCATGTGGCTGGTCATGGGCATCATCATCGCCATCATGCTGCCGCTGTCGCGCATCGTGCCGCCACTTTATGCATTCAGGGTGCGCTCAAGAATCTTCAGGTGGTACGGCCAGTTGCGCAACATCGAGGTGCGCATCGCCACCGAGGACAACGGTGAACTGCTCAGGGAGCTTGACCAGCTTGAAAGCCTTGCTGAAAAAGTCAGTGTGCCGCTTTCCTATACGGATGAGCTCTACGCCCTGCGCAGCAATATTCACTTGGTGCGCAAGAAGCTGCTGCGAACGTAAACGTTCGGACGCTCAGGCCAGCAGGCCGGCGACACATGCGCCTGCCGTTTTCAGATGGTGCTGTTGCCGTCCACGCTGTTGCGCATGGCCGTTCGCGCCACGGTGTCGAGCGCACCATCCAGCACGCCCTTCTGGCTGACCACCTTGACCAGTTCCTGCAGCAGAAGGTACTGAAGCAGCGGGCCGGTCATTGAATGGGTGCGGCCGCCTTCGCTGGTAAACATGTAGAGGGTGTGGTACGGGCTGATCCACGTGAGTTGTGCGCGCACCCACTGGGTGTCCTGAAGCAATTCAACCCAGTCACCAACGCGAAGTGCCACGCTGCCTGAGGGGGCTGCCGCCTGCTGATCCTGCATCGCGCCTGCGGAAGATGGGGGCTGGGACTGCGGCTGTGTCTGCTCAAAGCCAAGCCGGGTGTCGCCGACATCATTCATAAAGCCGGAGTTCTGCGCTTCGGCAGGTGCAAGCCAGGGGCGCATGCCCCGGGAGGCATCACCTTCGCCGAACGCGTCCTCAAGATCGCGCCGTTTGCGGGCCTTCTCGGCCTGCTCATCGATGACATCCGGTTCGGCCTTGAGTGCGGCCTGATGCAGGGCCATCAGTTCATCGAAGAAGGCTTTTGACTGAGCCAGCGGATAGTCGATGGACAGCAGCCCGGCACGCAATTTCTCAAGCATGCCCGGAATCATCTTGACAAGGCGCTTGCGGTGCTTCGAGGTCTGCGCGGGGTCCAGGCTCCAGAGTACTTCACCCAGAGTGAGGCTGAACTCGGCCTTTCGCGCGCCCTCACCGCCATGCTCACCCAGCAGGCGCTCCTTGGCCATGACCTGTGCCCACGGGCCTGTAAAAAATGCGGTGACGATACGGTTGCCGCTTACAAAATCCGGGCGGGCACGGATCTCGGCGGCCACCTTTTCTGCCATCAGGTTGCGCTGCTCAGCCTGAAGCAGCGCCTGTACGGCCCGGCCCTGGGATTCGCTGTCTACCGTGTTGCGGATTGCCTGGCTTTGCTCAAAGCTTTTCAGCAAGGTGGCGAAATGCTGTGCATCCGAGGCATGCTCTTCCGTCAAAAGGCTGGCGACATCCTGGAGGTCATCCATGAAACCCGAGAAACCCGGCACGCTCTCGCTGGAATATGCAAGGCTCCTGGCCGTTATGGCTTCCAGCAGGCACCTGCCAGGGTGATTTTTATCGCTGAAGAATCGCGGGTCGTTAACGCCCAGTCGCAAGTAGGCGGGTTCTGCATCGGCGATGACCCGTCGTACCGGCTCAAGCAAGCGCGGGTCACGGGCCATCTGTTCAATCATCAAGCCGACAACTTCAATCGCCAGCGACTGCCCCAGGCTCTTGGCTTCAATCTTCAATTGGGCACGCAACTGGATCAGTTGTTGGGGCGGCGGCGTGCGGGCCTTTCTCGCACGGCTTGAGGCAATGCCCTTTTCTTTCAGCTCGGCCAGCACATCCATGGCTGCAGGCACGGTGTGGGAGAAGTTCTGCTGTGCCGACTGGTCAAAGCCGGAAGGCAGCAGGCCCTCCTTGAAAGACTCGTCATAGTCGCCCACCAGCAGGTGATGCAGGCGGTCAAGCGTCAGCACGGCCTGCGCACCGCTTTTGCCCGGCACCACCCCAACTGGCTCGCCCGCCACGGCAGAAGATGCGTGGCCAGACTGCAGAGGCGCTACCGGTGTATCTGCAGCCCTGCCACCCTTTTCTGCCGGGGAAATCACCCCATAGGCTGCCGGCGCAATGCCGTCCCTTACAAGCTGCTCGTTAAGTTCCACATAAAGCGCCTGGAGCAGCCGGCCCATGATCTGGGCACCATGCACCAGCCAGCGCGAACGGGCGTCACTGTCGGCCGGCAGGTCCTGGAGAAGCTTGAGCAGGGCCTGCGAGATGATTTCAGGCCTGAGCGGATTTTTGTCGGCCTTGACAGATTTGAAACCCTGCGCCGTGCTCAGGCGTGCCGACAGCACGCCCAGGCCGGCCTCGCAGCCCATGGTGATGACCTGCATCAGCCTGGCGCTGTCAACCGTTTCCTGGACCTGGTTGTCCCCCATCAATTCAAGGTCGTCAAAACTCAGGGATGAAAAAGACTTGCCACCGCGGTCTGGCGTTCCGGCTGATGCGGGCCTGGTGTCATCGGCAATCTCGCGCGCCAGCGCAGGTGCAAAACCCTGCTCTATGGCTGCCTGGTTTTTCTTGAGCGACGCAATCGCGTCCTGCAGCTGACGCTTTTCAGCGTTGTCGGTAATCAGCATGGAGCGGTCGTACAGCGCATCAACGAGCTGGCTGCACCAGCCCTGGATGATCAGCGGGCATTGCCTGAATGCCTCGTTGAGGCAGGCGGTGTAGGCGGCGGTTAGCGCTTGAGGGGAAATACTCATCCCCCTAGTGTCCCTGAATGCAGGGTGGGCTGTAAAGACCGGTCAGGCCTGACCGGGTGTACGACAGCAGGCCAGTACCGCAACCGTAGAGCATTGAAACCGCTACTTTCGGGTTACGGTACTAAAGCCCCAGCGCTTTCCAGCCCCGGTGCCCAAGTTTTTCAAGCGTGGCGATGTTCTGCTCAAAAATCGCATCCGCTTCAGGGAAGGCTTCCACCGCCTTGTCCACACTTTCTTCGCGCAGCAGATGCAGGATGGCGAAAGGCGCACGATTGGTGTAGTTGCTGATGTCGTCCGGCTCTGTGCCGTCAAACTGGAACTGCGGGTGGAAACTTGCCAGCTGGATCACGCCCTCAAGTTCGTGCTCATCAACCACGCCGTCAGCGACTTCCAGAAAATCATTGAAATCAAGAAAGTCTTCAAACAGCGTGGGGTGAATCAGCAGCGTGGTATCGATTTCTTCTGCGGGCGTCGCCACCAGCAGGTCCAGCTCGCGATCCAGCTCTTCCAGCAGGTCATCGGCATGGCGCGCCTTGCTCACCACCATGCGCACCTGGTTCTTCACATAGACCGCCTTGGCGAAGGGGCAGAGGTTCAGGCCGATGACGGCTTTTTCAAGCCAGGCCCGCGTTTTTTCCAGTACCTGTTCTTCAGTCGACATGAAATCGTCAAAGGTTGGGCGTTAATGCAACGCTTTAAAGCGCACGCGTTTTGGTTTTGCGCCCTCTTCACCCAGGCGCTTCTTCTTGTCGGCTTCGTATTCCTGATAGTTGCCGTTGAAGAAGGTCCACTGGCTGTCGCCCTCTGCCGCAAGAATGTGCGTGGCAATGCGGTCCAGGAACCAGCGGTCATGGCTGATGACCATGACGGAGCCGGCGAACTCCAGCAGCGCGTCTTCGAGCGCGCGCAGGGTTTCAACGTCCAGGTCGTTTGACGGTTCGTCAAGCAGCAGCACGTTGCCGCCCGCGATCAGGGTCTTGGCCAGGTGCAGGCGGCCACGCTCGCCGCCCGACAGCATGCCGACGCGCTTTTGCTGGTCGGCGCCGTTGAAGTTGAAGCGGCCCGCATAGGCCCGGCTGGCCATGGTGAACTTGCCAATGTTGAGCATGTCGAGACCGCCGGAGATGTCTTCCCAGACGGTCTTTTCATTGGCAAGGTCGTCACGGTTCTGGTCGACAAACGCCATTTGTGCGGTCTTGCCGATCACGACTTCACCACTGTCCGGCGTTTCCTTGCCTGCAATCAGCTTGAACAGCGTGGATTTACCGGCGCCGTTGGGGCCGATGATGCCGACGATGGCGCCTGCTGGGATCTGGAAGCTGAGGTTGTCGATCAGCAGGCGGTCGCCGAATGACTTGCTGACGTTTTTGAACTCAATGACTTCATTGCCCAGACGCTCGGCCACGGGGATGAAAATTTCATTCGTTTCAGCGCGCTTCTGGTATTCAAAATCAGACAGCTCTTCAAAACGTGCAAGGCGCGACTTGCTCTTGGCCTGGCGGGCCTTGGGGTTCTGGCGTGACCATTCGAGTTCTTTCTTCAGGGCCTTGGCGCGGGCTTCTTCGCCCTTTTGCTCCTGAGCCAGGCGCTCGCCCTTCTGGTCGAGCCAGCTGCTGTAGTTGCCCTTCCAGGGAATGCCGTGGCCTCGGTCAAGTTCAAGAATCCACTCGGCTGCGTTGTCGAGGAAGTAGCGGTCATGGGTGATGGCGACGACGGTGCCGCCAAAACGCTGCAGGAACTGCTCAAGCCAGTCCACCGATTCCGCGTCAAGGTGATTGGTCGGTTCGTCAAGCAGGAGCATGTCGGGCTTTGACAGCAACAAGGCGCAAAGCGCCACACGGCGCTTTTCACCGCCTGAGAGGAGGCCGATCTTCGCGTCCCACGGCGGCAGGCGCAAGGCGTCGGCGGCGATTTCAAGCTGGTGCTCGGAATCTGTCCCAGCCGTGGCGATGATGGCTTCAAGGCGGGCCTGTTCGGCGGCCAGTGCATCGAAGTCTGCATCGGGCTCGCCGTAGGCGGTGTAGACCGCTTCAAGCTGCGCCTTGGCGGCAAACACCGCGCCCATGCCGGCTTCAACGCTTTCACGAACAGTGTGCTCGGGGTCGAGCTTGGGCTCCTGCGGGAGGTAGCCGATGTTGAGGCCCGGCATGGGGGTGGCTTCGCCCTCGATTTCAGTATCCAGGCCGGCCATGATTTTCAGCAGGGTGGACTTGCCGGAGCCGTTGGTGCCCAGCACGCCGATCTTGGCGCCCGGGAAAAAACTGAGCGACACCTCTTTGAGGATGTGGCGTTTGGGCGGCACGATTTTGCCGACCTTGTTCATGGTAAATACGTACTGGGCCATCAGGAATATCTCTAAAAAATGAAATGCACGGGGTGCGCTGCATTGCGGCGTACAGGGCTGCGGCCGGGGCCGCTTGCAGCTGCAATTTTTGCACTCAACCCCGTATTATCGTTCCGTGAGACAATAGTGCTGTTGCTGGCTCCAGTTACCCGTGACATTTGGGCAGATTCCGGTTTACCTTTCCAGGTCACTACCGGCTCTTTTTACAGCCCTGTTTTTGACCCCATCTGCCTATCACTGGCGGGTTGCCCCCAAACCGGGCACCCAACAGGCCGATCATTAGCGTCCACTGACGCAAAACCATGACCTTTGAAGAATTGAACCTGGCCCCGGCCATACTTAAAGCCGTGCTTGAGCAGGGCTATGACACACCGACGCCCATCCAGGCGCAGGCCATCCCCTCAGTATTGGCCGGCAAGGACCTGCTGGGCGGCGCCCAGACCGGCACCGGCAAAACCGCAGCTTTCACGCTGCCGCTGCTGCAGCGCCTGTCTACCGAACCCCGACTGACCAACCGCCGCGGCGTCAATGCCGTGCGCGCCCTCATCATGACGCCGACGCGCGAACTTGCAGCGCAGGTTGAAGAAAGCGTCCGCGTTTACGGCAAATACCTCGAGCTGACCTCCATGGTCATGTTCGGCGGTGTCGGCATGGGCGCACAGATCGAAAAGCTGCGCCGCGGCGTCGACATCCTGGTGGCCACACCCGGCCGCCTGCTGGACCACGCCGGCCAGGGCACGCTCGACCTGAGCCAGGTGCAGATCCTGGTGCTCGACGAGGCCGACCGCATGCTCGACATGGGTTTCATCCACGACATCAAGAAAGTGCTGGCGCTGGTGCCAAAACAGAAACAGTCGCTGCTGTTTTCAGCCACCTTCAGCGACGAGATCCGCGACCTGGCCAACGGCCTGCTGCGCGATCCGCTGCACATCCAGGTCACGCCGCGCAACACCACGGTGCAGCGCATTACCCAGACCATTCACCCCGTTGGCCGTGGCAAGAAAAAAGCCCTGCTGACCCACATCATCAACGAGCACAACTGGAGCCAGGTGCTGGTCTTCACGCGTACCAAGTTCGGCGCCAACAATGTGGCCGAGCATTTGACCAAAAACGGCATCGAGGCCATGGCCCTGCACGGCAACAAGAGCCAGACCGCCCGCACCCAGGCGCTACAGGGTTTCAAGGACGGCACTATCCGTGCGCTGGTCGCCACCGACATCGCTGCGCGCGGCATCGACATTGACGAGCTGCCGCACGTCGTGAACTACGAAATCCCCAACGTGAGCGAAGACTATGTTCACCGCATCGGCCGCACAGGCCGCGCCGGCAACAGCGGCGAAGCCGTCAGCCTGGTATGCCTGGATGAAGAAGGTTTCATGCAGGACATCGAGCGCTTTACCAAGCAGAACATCGAAAAAGTCATCGTCCCCGGTTTTGAAGCAGAAGCTGGTGAACGCGCCGAACCGCTGGCCATGGGCCGCCAGACCATCTGGGGCGGACTGGGCAAACCGCCCAGCCGCGAAGTCATGCAGGCAGCCGCCAAGGCTGCCCGCAGCGAAATGATGCAGCGCATCCGTGACACCAAGGGCGCAGCACCTGCGCGTGGTGCAGGTGGCGGCAATGGTGGCGGCAACGGTGGTGGTGGCCGTGGTCGCGGCCCTGCTGGCGGCGGCAATGGTGCAGGTAATGGCGCTTCCAACGGCGCGCGTACTGGTGCCGGTAACGGCGGTGGCGGCAACGGTTTTGGCCGTGGCCCGCGTACCCCCAACCCTGGCCAGCCGCGTCAAAACTCCGGCTACGGCCAGCAGCCTGCGCAGGCGCGCCCACCGCGCCAGCGTGGTGACGAGCAGCCCCGCGCACCACGCGACCCGTTCGCCGAGCCACGCAACGACTTTGACGACCGCCAGCCGACCAGCCACGTGTCGTCAGGCTTTCCTTCTTCAGGCCAGCCCGCAGGCGGCAATCGCGGCGGCTTCCGGGGCGGTCGCTCTGGCGGTGGCGGTGGTGGTGGTGGTGGTGGTGGTGGCGGTGGCGGTGGTGGTGGTGGCGGTGGCGGTGGAAACCGCGGCGGCAACGGCGGACCACGCCGTTCGGGTGGCGGCGGTTTCTCTGGCCGTTAATGCAACACGCGACAAGAATAAAAAAGGCCCTTCACGGGCCTTTTTTTCGTTTTCACCGACGAAGGTTCAGGCCCGCAGAAACAGCGTGACCAATGGCTCCAGACCCACCTGACGGCTCCAGTGTCCATGCACCGTCGCGTCAAAAGTTGCGCCCTCCGGCAGATGATCCGCTGAATAAAAATGCTCGCCCGGTTTGAAAACCCGCGACACCCCGCCCTGCAAACCAATCTCCATCTGCCCCCCAAGAATAAACACCCACTGCGGCGCACCGGTGCAATGAAAGGTGCTGCGAAAGCCCACCGGGCTGTGGCGCAACTGGTAGCCGCCGGAAGGCATCAGCGCCGACAGCATGGATTGCGGGTTTCCCTCGCCCAGTTCGACCTCTTCCTCGCGGAATCTGGCGCGGCCATCGGTACCGGTAAAAAGGATGACTTTGGCGAAAGCTGTCATGGTGGGTCCGGAAAATAAAAGATGGCAAAACCTGGCCAGAAAATTCAGGAAGCGTTGCCGGCTTGATGCAGGCCGGCCAGCACCGCAGCGACGATGTCCTCAGGCCGCTCACCGACATCAAAGTCTTGAACATTTTCGTCCAGGCCGGGGGGCTCCAGGGTAGCGAGCTGGCTGGCCAGCAGCGACGGCGGCATGAAGTGGCCAGTTCGGGCAGCCATGCGCGCCGCCAGCAAGGCCTGATCGCCGTGCAGGTACACCAGGCGCAGGCCCGGTGCGCCGCTGCGCAGGATATCGCGGTAGGCGCGCTTGAGGGCGGAACACGACAGCACCAGGCCCTGCCCTGCGGCCTGCGCCTGGCGCAGGCGTTCGGCCAGCGTCAACAACCAGCCCTCGCGGTCTTCGTCGTTCAAGGCTATGCCGGCGGCCATGCGGGCCACGTTGCGTTCGGGATGCAGCACATCGCCTTCCAGAAAAGGCAGCTTCAGCGCCTCAGCCAGTTGCTCGCCCACGGTGCTCTTGCCGCAGCCGCTGACACCCATGACCACAAAAATATCGGAATCCATCAGCGCCTATTTTGCCCCGAACACGAACACGGGCTGCGCCTTCCCAGGCGGACGCGTGCCTGAAATGCGTTCAGGCGGCGGCTGTCGGCTTTCATGGGTGCTTCGCTGGAACGGGTAGCGCCTGCGGACGGTTTGTTTACGGGCGGGACGTACGGACGATGGCGTCCGGACGTTTATGCAGGTCGGGCAAAAGCTCGAGTCCCAATCCCGGTTTGTCATTGAGGCTGACCATGCCCTTACTGACGACCGGCAACCCGGTGACGAGCTCCTTGTACCAGCCGGTAAAAAACGCACGGACGCTTTCCTGGATGAGCGCATTCGGCGCATGCAGCGAGAGGTGCGTGGAGGCCGCCCAGACCACGGGGCCTGTGCAGTCATGGGGTGCCACCGGCAACTGCCAGGCATCGGCCATGGCGGCGATTTTGCGTGCCTCAGTCAATCCACCGCACCAGCTCAAATCGAGCATGGCGACGCCGGCTACGCCTGTTTCAAGGTAGTCCTTGAAACCCCACTTGTAGCTCAGGGTTTCGCTGGCGCAGATCAGTGCGTCACAGTCCTTTGAATATTGCTTCAGCAAATCCAGGGAATCCATGCGGATCGCATCTTCGTGCCAGAAAGTGTCGAAGGGCTTGAGCGCGCGGGCGATTTTCTGTGCCATCGGGAGCCGCCACAGGCTGTGAAACTCGACCATGATGTCCATCCTGGCGCCAACGGCCTTGCGGATTTTGCGAAATGGTTCCAGCGCGATGTCCAGGTCTTCGCCGCTGATGTACTGGCCATGGCTCTTTTCGGCGGCCGGGTCAAAAGGCCATATCTTCATGGCGGTGATGCCTTCGGACAGCAACGATTCCGCCAGCTCATCAGCATGGTGCAAAAATCCCTGCAGGTCTTCGTAAGGGCCGTTATTGCCCGCCAGCCCCCAGTTGGCACTGGTCTGGTTGGTGGCGCTGCGAATGTACTGGTAACCCGCACAGGTGTTGTAGATGCGGATGCTGTCGCGGCTCTTGCCGCCCAAAGCCGTGTGCACCGGCATGTTGGCGGCCTTGCCAAAGATGTCCCAGAGCGCAATGTCTAGCGCAGAATTGCCGCGTGTCTCCACACCGGAGCCGCGCCAGCCCAGGTAGCCCGTGATGTCCCGGTTACGCGCCTCAATGGCCAGCGGGTCCTGGCCCAGCAGCTTGGGGGCCACCCACTCGTGCAGGTAGGCCTCTACCGCGGCGGCACCCATAAACGTTTCGCCCAGTCCCGTGAGTCCCTCGTCGGTGTGGATACGCACCCAGATGATGTTGGGGAATTCGCCCAGGCGCAGGGTTTCGATCTCCGTGATTTTCAAGTTCTGCTCCTGGAATGAAGTTAAAAAAAGCCGCCAGGGTTACCCCCGCGGCTTTAGCTCGCCCGAAACAGGCTTTCAGCCGCCGCGCGCCTTCTTGAGGGCTTCGAGCACGACGTTGACAGGCTCGGCCCCAATGAGTGGAACGTTCTTGTCATAGACCGGCTTGACCCTGTCGAACATGCGCTTCTGCTCAGCCGGCGTTACATCGTTGACGGTCATGGTCTTCCTCAAAGTGGCCAGTGATTTTTCGTTAAGCGTGCGGTTGGCAGTACGCTCCACCTTCTGCCCTTCCCGGGCGGCTTCACGCAGCACAGCCTGCTCCTGCGGATTCAACTGATCCCAGAGCTTCTTGCTGTACAGAATCAGGAAGGGTGTGTAGGCATGTCGGGTCACGCTCAGGTATTTCTGAACCTCGTTGAATTTGGACGTTTCGATGGTGACGAAGGGGTTTTCCTGACCATCTATGGTCCTGGTTTCCAGCGCGGTGAAAATCTCGCCGAAAGCCATGGGGACGGCATTGGTGCCAAGGGCCTTGAAGGAATCCAGGAAGATGTTGTTTTGCATCACACGAACCTTCACACCTTCAAAATCCTCAACCCTGGTGACCGGGCGCCTGCTGTTGGTCAGGTTGCGGAAACCGTTTTCCCAATACGCAAGGTTGACGAGGCCTGCAGCTTCAAGTTTTTTGTTGAAGTATTCGCCAGCCGGACCGTCAAAAACAGCATCGGCTTCCTTTTCGTTGGCGAACAGGAACGGCAGATCGAAAACGCCCAATTCCTTGACAATGCCGACCAGCGGCGAGCTGCTCGTGCAAACCATTTCCTGGGTGCCAGCGCGCAGGGCCTGGGTGGCCGGCAGATCGCCGCCCGCAGCGCCGCCCCAGAAGGCGCTGATCTTCATCTTGCCGCCGGTCTTTGCGGCCAGCACTTCCTGCATCTTCTTGACACCAAGGCCGACCGGGTGGTCTTCGTTCACCCCGTTGGTGAACTTGATGGTCCGCTCGGCAAACTGTGCGAATGAGGAAGTTGCGAAAAGCAGGGCTGCCGAAGCGAGCGCCGCCGTGAGGGTTCTGCGTTTAAACATGTTGTCTCCTTTTTAATATGAACTACAGGGCTGGAAAACCGCACCCGTTAACGCATCCACCATTGGAGCGGAACAGTCACGATCGAGGGAAAAAGCACTAACAGGAAAAGCACTACAAGCTGCGCAAGAAGGAAAGGGAGCACGCCCTTGAAGGCGTCGTCCATGCTGATCCTGGCGACGCCGCACACGACATTGAGCACAGTGCCCACCGGCGGCGTGATCAGGCCGATGGCGTTGTTCATGATGAACATCACGCCGAAATACACCGGGTCAATCCCGGCCTTGAGAACCAGAGGCATCAGTACCGGCGTCAATATAAGTACCGTCGGTGTGAAGTCAAGCGCGGTTCCCACAACAACGACAAGCACCATCATGATGAACATGAGCAACATCTTGTTGCCAATGAAGGGCTCCATCATGTTCGCCACTTCGGTCGGGATATTGGCGACGGTAATAAGCCAGGCGCTGACCATGGCCGCGGCCACCAGGAACATCACCACGGCAGTGGTTTTCCCGGCGTCCAGGACCAGTTTGTAAAGAGCCGACCACTTGAGTTCACGGTATACAAACTTGCCCACCAGAAAGCTGTAGACCGCAGCCACAACGGCCGCCTCTGTTGGCGTAAAGATGCCGAACTTCATCCCGCCAATAATGACCACCGGCAGCGCAAGCGCAAAGCCACCCTCCGCAGTGATGCGCATTCGGTCGGCCATTGCCAGCTTGGGGGCAGGCTTCACATCCTCCCGTTTGGCCAGCCACCACCATGTCACGCCAATGGCCACACCCATCAATACGCCTGGCACGATCCCGGCGAGAAAGAGCTTGGTAATGGACACGTTGCCTGCCACACCGAAAATAATGAGCCCGATGGACGGCGGAATCACGGGTGCGATGATTCCGCCCGACGCGATCAGCCCCGAAGCACGGCCGACGTTGTAGCCGGCGGCCCGCATCATCGGAATCAGCAAGGCGGCCAGCGCCGCGGTATCAGCAATAGCCGACCCCGAGAGTGAAGCCATGATCACGGCCGCAATCACGGTGACGTAGCCCAACCCGCCACGGAAGTGCCCGACCCAGGCCATGGCCAGGTTCACGATACGCCGGCTCAAGCCTCCTGCATTCATGAACTCGCCCGCAAGCAGGAAAAATGGCACGGCCAGCAGCGGGAAGTTATCTGCACCATCGACAAAACGTTGCGCGATGATCTGGCTGTCAAAGGGGACCACGTGACTGGTCATGGCGAGATACCCCATCAGGGTCACGCCACAGGCCAGCAGCGAATAGGCAATCGGCATGCCTATGGCCATGAACAGCAGCAAACTCAGGATAAAGACGGTGACGGTCATGCGCGGCCCGCCTGGATCTGTTTCTCGACGTCGGCCAGGCCTTCGGTTTCCACCACCTGCACCAGCTCGTCATCGGTGATCTTCCCGCTGACAAGGCGGTACAACACACTCACATTGATGATGCCCAGGACCACGCTGGCCACGTAGCCGATGCCGTAAACCCAGATCATGGAAATGCCTACAACCGGCGAAACGTTGCTCACCTGCAGGTCATGCATTTCGTACGTCCCCATGAAAAACAGGACGTTGCAAAACAGCATGATGGCCTCGCTCAGGAACAGGCAAACCTTCTTTCCCGTGCGTGGCAGATGTCTGACGAGCGTATCCACCCCCAGGTGGCCGTGCTCATGCATGGCCAGCATGGCGCCAATGTAGGTCAGCCAGATAAAGCAGTAACGTGACATCTCGTCAGAAACCGTGATGCCCGAATTCATGCCGTAACGCAGGATGACGTTGCCGAACACCATGACCACCATGGCCACCATGCAGGCCACGATGAGAAATTCCAGCGCCTTGAAAAACCAGTGCGTCGCACGACCGATAATTGATTGCAAACCTGTCTCCTGTGTTTTGATCAGTTGTCGATTGATCCTTGATTCAGGCCATTTTCAGAAGCGGCGCCGGCTGGTCCAGCTGCGGCAGCCGCCGTCGTGAGGCCAGCACCTCTTCAATGTCCCTGCGGGCACCGTCAATCAGGCGCGTGATGGCTTTTTCCGCGCGGTCAGCGTCATGCGCAATCACGGCATCCAGCACCTCGCGATGCAGGGGCAAGGAGTTCAGCGGACCGTCCTTGCGCCGGGTGGATATCTCGAAGCTGGTGCGCAGCAGCGCGCTGAGCGCCTTGCTCATCTGGACCAGCATCCGGTTACGCGAGGCGCGCAACAGTCCCTGGTGAAACCGCAGGTCATATGTGACGTAATCACCGCCCTCTTCGACAGCCCGTTTCATGCCCGCGTACGCCAACTCGATCTCTGCGATGTCGCCCGCAGTGGCGCGCGCTGCGGCAAGCCGAAGGGCGGCTGGCTCGACCACCCGGCGCAAGTCCTGCAAATCCCGCAGGAACTCCCGCGTCAAACCCGCTTTTGACTGCCAGGCGATCACGTCGGGGTCAAACCAGTTCCAGTGCTCTTCCGACAGCACCCGCGTACCCACCTTGGGGCCCGTGGTGATGAGTCCCTTGGCGATCAGCGATTTGACAGCCTCCCTCACCACGGTGCGGCTCACGCCCAGTTCTTCTCCGAGCAGGGGCTCCGGCGGGATCGATGCGCCAACCGCGTATCGCCCGGCAACAATCGCTTCGCCGAGATGATCGACCGTATTCCCGTGGACGTTTTTGATCATGGTTTCAGCCGCGCACAAAAACGCCACGGGCGGGTGCGGGCCTGGCAACGGAATCGGTCTGCGGCCGGGACGAGGGAGTTGCTGCGGTCATGGTTTTTACTAGGAGTGAAGTGCAATGGTATGACGATAATATGTTTACAAATTTAAGGACTTTCCCGAATGAGCAGCATCCCCAAGAAAAAACCTGCCCATGAGCTGCGCAGCCAGCAGTGGTTCGGCCGACAGGACAGGGACGGCTTCGCCTACCGCAGCTGGGTCAAGGGCAAGGGTGTTCCGCACGACCAGTTCGACGGCCGGCCGGTCATCGGCATCTGCAACACCTTCAGCGAACTGACCCCTTGCAACTCGCACTTCCGCACCCTGGCGGAGCAGGTCAAGATCGGCGTTTACGAAGCCGGCGGCTTCCCGCTGGAGTTCCCCGTCATGTCGCTGGGTGAGACCCTGCTCCGGCCGACAGCCATGCTCTACCGCAACCTGGCGAGCATGGACGTGGAAGAAATCATCCGTGGCAACCCGATTGACGGCGTGGTGCTGCTCATGGGCTGCGACAAGACAACGCCTTCGCTGGTCATGGGCGCCGCCAGCGTGGACCTGCCAACGGTGGGTGTCAGCGGTGGCCCCATGCTCAGCGGCAAGTGGCGCGGGCAGGAACTGGGCTCGGGCACGGGCGTCTGGAGCATGAGCGAGCAGGTGCGCGCAGGCACACTCAAGCTGGCAGACTTTTTTGAAGCCGAAAGCTGCATGCACCGCAGCCATGGGCACTGTATGACGATGGGCACAGCCAGCACCATGGCCAGCATGGTCGAGGCACTTGGCATAGGCCTGCCGGGCAATGCGGCATACCCTGCGGTCGATGGCAGGCGCAATGTGCTGGCCCGCATGGCGGGCCGCCGGGCAGTGGAGATGGTGCACGAGGATCTGCTGTTGTCCAGGATCCTCACGCGCGAAGCCTTTGAAAACGCCATCCATACGCTCGCGGCGATAGGCGGCTCCACAAACGCAGTGATTCACCTGATAGCCATGGCAGGCCGGATCGGCGTGAAGCTCACCATTGACGATTTTGACAAGCTGGCGAGCGACTTGCCCTGTCTCGTCAACCTGCAGCCCTCCGGAAAATTCCTGATGGAAGATTTCTGCTATGCCGGCGGCCTGCCCGTCGTGATGAAGGAAATAGCAAGCCACCTGCACCTCGGCGCCATCACTGCCAACGGGAAAACCATCGGTGAAAACATCGCCGATGCGCAGAACTACAACACTGAAGTCATCATGCCGCTTTCGGCCCCCTTCAAGGACAAGGCCGGCATTGCCGTCCTGCGCGGCAACCTGTCGCCGCGCGGCGCCGTCATCAAGCCAAGCGCTGCAACGCCCGCCCTCATGGTGCACACCGGCCGTGCGGTGGTGTTTGAAAACATCGAGGATTTCCACGCCCGCATCGACGACGAGGACCTGGACGTGGATGAAAACTGCGTGATGGTGCTGAAGAACTGCGGCCCCAAGGGCTACCCGGGCATGGCGGAAGTGGGCAACATGCCGCTGCCGCCAAAAATACTGCGCAAGGGCATCACGGACATGGTGCGCATCAGCGACGCGCGCATGAGCGGCACGGCCTACGGCACGGTGGTGTTGCACACGGCACCTGAGGCCGCCGCAGGCGGGCCACTGGCCCTGGTGCAAAACGGCGACATGATTGAGCTGGACGTCCCCAGGCGCCGCCTGCACCTGCACGTGAGTGAGGAAGAACTCGAAAAGCGCAAGGCTGGCTGGACAGCACCGCCACCGCCGCTTTCATCGGGCTACTGGAAGCTGTATATCGACCACGTGCTGCAGGCAGACGAAGGCGTCGACCTGGATTTCCTGGTGGGCAAACGCGGCTCCTTTGTGCCGCGCGACAACCATTGAAGGACTGAAGCCGTGAAGCGTTTGCTGGCGCTGGACTGGGGAACATCGTCACTGCGCGGTGCCCTCCTGCATGAAGAAGGCCTGGCGCTCGAGGAGCGCAGTTTTCCGCGTGGCATCCTCACAGTTGCACCCGGCGGGTTCCCTGAAGTATTCAGCGCATGCTTTGGCGACTGGATGACAGGTGACACGCTGTGCCTGATATCCGGCATGGCCGGGAGCCGGCAAGGCTGGCGTGAAGCAGCCTACTGCCCCTGCCCCGCTGGCCTGGATGCAGTCGCCGTGAAGCTTGAATGGCTGGAGCCGGGCCGCATCGCCCTCGTGCCTGGGCTGAGCATTGAAACCAGCGGCGTGCCCGATGTGATGCGCGGTGAGGAAACCCAGGTATTCGGCGCACTGCAACTGCTCGGCCTTGATGATGCACGCATTGTATTGCCGGGCACACACAGCAAATGGGTCACGGTCGCAGGGCATTGCATTACCGATTTCTCGACCTGGATGACGGGCGAGTTTTATGCGTTGCTCAGGCAGCATTCGATTCTTGCCCGTACCCTGCCGGAAGGCGATGCGGCTCACGACAGCCATGCATTTGATGCTGGTGTAGCGCACGCGCTGGGTGGGGCCGGCCTGCTGCACACCGCCTTCAGCACACGCACCCTCTCGCTTTTTGGCCGCAAACCGCCCGATGCCCTGCAATCCTATTTGTCCGGGCTGGTCATCGGCGAAGAATTGAAGTCGCAGCCACTGCAGGGCGGCGACACCGTCGCGGTGGTGGGCGCCGACGCCCTCACTGCCCGCTATGCGCAGGCACTGACCCAGCGCGGCGTTAACGTCAAAAGAATAGGCGCAGACGCTGCATGGCTTGGCCTGCGCGCCATTGCAGACACCCTCTCCTAGAAAGTCATGGCAATACACATGTCACCACATCAAAAACTCCTGCGCGCACTCGCCGCCCTCCCGCTGGTCGCGATATTGCGCGGTGTTGCGCCGGCTGAAGCAGTTTCGGTTGGCGAGGCCCTCGTTTCAAACGGCTGGAACCTGATTGAAGTACCGCTGAATTCACCACAGCCTCTCGAAAGCATTGCGGCCCTTGCCGCCGCGTTCCCCGGGGCGATGGTTGGCGCGGGCACGGTGCTGACAGCGGCCGAAGTACGCGAGGTTCACGCTGCCGGCGGGCAGCTCATCGTGTCGCCGAACTTCAACCCGCTGGTGGTGCACGAAGCCGTGCGGCTGGGCATGGCCTGCCTGCCGGGAGTGATGACGGCGAGCGAAGCATTCAGCGCGCTTGAGGCCGGTGCTTCGGGCCTGAAGCTCTTTCCCGCGGAAATGGCGACGCCCGCTGTCGTCAAGGCGCTGCGTGCGGTGCTGCCGGCACAAACCATCGTCATGCCTGTGGGCGGCATCACCACAGCCAATATGCAGACTTATGCCAGCGCGGGAGCCAGTGGCTTCGGCATTGGCTCTGCGCTCTATAGGCCCGGCATGTCGGCCAGCGACGTGGCTGCGCAGGCCGCTGCCTTCAAGGCCGCTTTCCATTCGGTGGTCGCATGAGCTGGCTGCCACAGGACGGCACCCGCGGCACTCTCGTCGCTCGCGCATGGATACCCTCAGTCGGCGCAAGGCCGGCAGGCCCCTCCGTGGTCGCACTGCGTACCGACGGTGTTTTTGACTTGTCCGCACATGTCCCGACCATGAGCAGCCTGCTGGAGCTTCCCGACCCTGCGGCGGCCGTGAAGACCATGACCGGGCGTTTCATCGGCGACATTGCAGGCATCGCACAGGGCAGCGTTCAGATGCTCGCACCCTGCGACCTCCAGGTCATCAAGGCTGCAGGCGTGACCTTCGCAGCCAGCCTGCTGGAACGTGTGATCGAGGAACAGGCCAAGGGTGACGCGGCCAGGGCCGAATCGATCCGCAGCCGCGTGGTCGACCTGCTTGGCGGCTCGCTGGCCAGCATCGTTCCGGGGTCGGCCAAAGCTGCCGAGCTCAAGCAGGTACTGGTGCAACAGGGTTTGTGGTCGCAGTACCTTGAAGTCGGCATCGGCCCGGACGCGGAGGTGTTTACCAAAGCGCCCGTGTTGTCTGCCGTCGGGCCAGGTGCAGAAGTCGGCATCCACTCCGCTTCGGCTTGGAACAACCCGGAGCCCGAGATAGTCCTCGCCGTGAACAGCCGCGGCGACATAAAGGGCGCGACCCTCGGAAACGACGTCAACCTGCGTGACGTCGAAGGCAGGAGTGCCCTGCTGCTGGGCAAAGCCAAGGACAACAACGCTTCCTGCGCCATCGGCCCTTTCCTGCGGCTTTTTGACAGTACTTATTCCATCGACGACGTTCGGCGCTGTGTCGTCAGCCTGGAGGTCCAGGGCTCCGATGGCTTTGTGATGCGTGGTGAAAGTTCGATGTCGCAGATCAGTCGCGACCCGCAGGACCTGGTGCGCCAGACCGTGGGCGCACACCACCAGTATCCGGACGGCTTCATGCTGTTCCTGGGCACCATGTTCGCGCCTACGCAAGACAGGGGCGCTGCGGGCAGCGGCTTCACGCATCACAAAGGCGATGTCGTCCGCATCTCAAGCGACCTGCTGGGAAGCCTTGTCAACACGGTTAACACCAGCGAAGACATCGCACCCTGGACTTTCGGCTTGCAGGCGTTCTTCAGCAACCTCAGCGCGCGCGGGCTGCTGAAACCCGACTGACGGCGGGCAGCGCGCCACTGGTGTTACCGCCGAGGCCGGGCTGCCTTCAATGCCTAAAATCAGGCATGGCATCTTCCACTCACGCCCCTGCAAATACCAGAAGACTGGCCGAGGCTCCGGCAGCCACGCCGGCATCGCCCAACGGCCTTTTTGCAGACGAATCACACACATCGCGCTGCGCCTGGTGCCAGGCCAGCGATGTCTACCGCAACTACCACGACAGTGAGTGGGGCTTTCCGGTCGACGACGAACGCAGGCTGTTTGAAAAGATCTGCCTCGAAGGTTTCCAGGCCGGGCTGAGCTGGCTGACCATCCTCAACAAACGCGACAACTTCCGCAAGGCGTTCGCCAACTTCGAGGCAGAACAGGTCGCGAAGTTTGGCGACGCCGACGTCAAACGGCTGCTCGCCGATGCGGGCATAGTCCGCCACGCAGGCAAGATCGCATCCACCATCAACAACGCACAGCGGGTGATCGAGTTGCGGAAGGAATTCGGCACGCTGGGCGCTTTTGTCTGGCGGCTGGAGCCACTTGCGGCAGACCGGCCAGGCAGCATCACGTACGACGCTGTCAAGGCCATGCCGTCGTCAGCTGCATCCACGGCGCTGTCAAAAGACCTGAAGAAACGCGGCTGGACGTTTGTCGGCCCGACCACCATGTACGCCTTCATGCAGGCCATGGGCCTGGTCAACGACCACATCGAAGGCTGCGCCAGCCGCAACCAGGCGCTGGCAGCGCGCAAGGCGTTCACGCCACCGTCAGTGGCCTGAACCCGCCGGATGTAAAGTCGACTTTACATTCTTGCCGCCTTGCGGGCTCTGATACTGCTTTTTGACCTCGCCGGAGGCTGGAAATGCCCATTTTTGACTGCCAAATCGGGCTGCAGGCCAATAGATACGTGCGTGAGCAGCTATTAAAAGAGTAGCAGATCACCCTGCCAGCCGCGTCCGACGTTCGCTGCCTCAGGCCTTGCGGTTGACCACCACGTTGACCGTGAAAAGCTGAAGCACATCGCCCTTGTGGTTGCGCGTCTCGCAGCGCATCACGGCCATGCCGCGGTCGGGCTTTGAGCGCGATGGCGTCACGCTGACCACTTCGCTTTCAACCTGCAGCACGTCGCCGGGCCGGGTCGGCTTGGGCCATGAGAGTTCACCGCTTGCGCCTATGATCCCGCCGGCCAGCGGCAGGCCGCCACCGACCAGGAGACGCATGGTGATCGCGGCCGTATGCCAGCCGCTGGCAGCCAGGCCGCCGAACAATGTAGCCTTGGCCGCTTCGGCGTCCAGATGAAAAGGCTGCGGATCGAACTGCGTCGCGAACGCCTTGATCTGGGCTTCGTCGATCACATGCTCTGCGCTCTTGAAGCGCATGCCGGGCCTCAGGTCGTCCATATGAAGAAGTGTGGTGCCGCTCATGGTTGCAGGTCCTTCCTTATGCGGCATAGGGCTCGCCAAGGTAGGCACCATGCGGCAACGACAAACCCTGCTTGAGCTGCCTTGTCACGCCATCGGCCAGCACTTCCGAGGCACCGGCTTCCAGCGCAGTCCAGGTCTGTTGCACCACCGAATCCGGCTGGGTTTTTTCACCCGGCGCATCTTTGGCCATGTCTGTGTCCATGAAGGCCACATGCAGGCCGACCACCTGCGTGCCCTGCGCACGCAACTCGTTGCGCAGCCCGTTCGTCAATGACCATGCAGCCGACTTGGATGCGCTGTAAGTACCCACAGCCGGAAAGCTGAGCCAGCTCAACGCCGACAGCACATTCACAATCGCGCCGCCACCGTTGGCAGCCAGCACAGGCGCAAACGCCTGGCTGAGCGCCCAGGGCGCGAAGAAGTTGGTTTCAAATTCTGCCCGTGCGGCCTCAAAACCGGCACCCGACAGGAAACCCGAGGAACGCGAAATGCCCGCATTGTTGATGAGCAGCGTGACATCACCGCAAGCCTTGACCGCAGCAGCAATCTGCGCCGCATCAGTGACATCCAGCGCGACGGGGATCACCCCCGGCAGCGTGATGCTGGCCGGGTCTCGCGCAGCGGCATAAACCTTTTTGGCGCCGGCTGCGAGTGCACCGCGTGCGTAGGCCAGGCCGAGGCCGCGGTTCGCGCCGGTGATAAAAATGACAGCGTCTTTGATGAGCATGAAGCTTCCCTTCTTTAAAAAATCAGGCTGCCCGAATACGGCGCAGCAAAACGTGGGTCCGGACAGGCCAGCCGACGCGGCCAAACCATGCGCCGCCCGCAATGGCAGCTGCAATCACGATGCCGTAAACAACCAGCGCAGCACCCTGCGCAACGAAGACATGCCAGAGGTTGCCGCCCCAGCGTATGGCGAGCCAGCCGCCAATGCCGGCCACGAGCAGGCGGGCGATGTTGCCGGCCACAGGCCAGAGGAGGCGCCCAGCACCCTGCGACGCAAAGTAGAGCACCAGCCCGACGCCAAAAAAACCGTACAGGGGGCCCACGGCGCGCAGGTAAAGCGTGCCCGCGTCAATCATGGCCGGGTCGCTGCCGAAGAGCGACAGCCATGCGCGCGGAAAGAAGGCCGCAGCCAGGCCTATGGCCTCAGTCAGCGTAAAAGCCATGGCGGCGCCTATCCACGTCGCCTTCAGCGCACGTTCATGCTGGCCTGCGCCCATGCAGGTGCCGACCATGGCCACGAGCGGCGCACCCAGGCCAAACACCAGCGGAACCAAAAGATATTCCAGCCGCGATGCCGTGCCGTAGCCCGCAATCGCGGCAGGCCCGAAACCACCAGCCAGCGATGTTGCAATGCCAATCGAGAGGTTTGTCGCCAGCGTGGAGATGGAGCCGACCAGCCCGATGCGCAAAATATCCTTGAAGAGCGGCCAGCGCAGTTTCACGTTTTTCAGCGAAGGCTTGAGCAGGCTGCGGTCAGACCACAGGTAAGCCGCCAGCGCCAGTGTGCCGGCCAGGTAATAGAGCAGCAGGGCCACCGCACCGCCTGCAATGCCCATGGCTGGTATCGGCCCCCAGCCAAAAATCAGCAGGGGCGACAGAGGCACCAGCGCCACGACGCCCACCACCGTGACATTGGCTGGCACCGTCATGTTGCCGGTACCGCGAATGACGGCTGCCAGTGAGTTGAACAGCCAGACCAGGATGGAGCCGGCAAACACCCAGTGTGAATAGGTGACGGCAGCTTCGAGTGAAGCACCGCTGCCGCCCATTTCCGCATACAGCCAGCGCCCGCCCAGCAGCAGCGCCAGCGAAAACGCAACGCCAAAGCCCAGTGCAATCACCATGGCATGCAGCACCAGCGCATCGGCATCTTCGCGGCGGCCGCCACCCAGGGCACGGGCGATGGATGACGCTATGCCGCCACCCATGGCGCCGGCCGATGTCATCTGCATCAGCATGACGATGGGAAACACCAGCGCCATGCCCGCCAGCGCATCGGTGCCCAGCTTGCCGACAAAAAAGGTTTCAATCAGGCCAACGGCAGCCTGCGCCACCATCACCACAATGTTGGGTGCTGCCAGGCGCAGCAGGGTGCGGCCAATCGGCGCTTCGAGCAGCAGGCGTGTACGTTCGTCCATGGGGGTGCTCAGGCGGCCAGCCCGGCGCGGGGCAGACGCGCCTCGCGAATGGGCAGGTTGATCAGCGCCGCACCCACGGCCAGCGCGATGTCGATGTACCAGACCAGGTCATAACTGCCGGTGTGCTCGAACACATAACCACCCATGAAGGCGCCGAAGAAGCCCCCCACCTGGTGGCCCAGCATGGCAACGCCGAACAGCATGGCCATGTTGGCGGTGCCGAACATCTTGGCGACCAACCCCACCGTTGGCGGCACGACCGACAGGAAGGTCACACCCATCACGGCTGCGAAGATCAGCATCACCGGCGCCGTCTTGGGCGCCAGCAGGAAGGCAAGGACAGCGATGCCGCGCGATGCGTAGATCAGGGACAGCAGTGTTTTCATGCGCCACTTGCCGACGGCCCAGCCAATGGCGATGCTGCCGAAAATATTGAAAAGGCCGATGATGGCCAGCGCCCAGCCGCCTATCGCTGGCGGCAGGCCGCAGGCTGCAACAACGCCCGGCAGGTGTGTTGCCAAAAACGCGACGTGAAAGCCGCACACAACGAAGCCGATGGTGAGGTACCTGAAGCTGGGCGTGGCCAGTGCCTGGCTGATCGCTTCACGCGCAGTCAGTGCCTTCGTGCCCGTCGCTGCAGCGCTGGCGGCGGCCAGTGCTTTTGAATTTCCCTTGAGCACCCACACCGCCGGCAAGGCCAGCAGTGCCAGCACACCCATCCACTGCATGGCATTAGCCCAGCCTACGGTCGCCATCAGGCCGATCGCAATCGGCGCCATCGAGAACTGGCCGAACGAGCCGCCTGCATTGACGATGCCGGTTGCAAGGCCCCGCTTGCTGGCAGGCACCAGCCGGGCGCTCGCCGCCATGAGCACCGATGGGCCGGCCATGCCTGCACCGCCTGCCGACAGCACGCCGATGGCAAAGATGAGCCCGGCGGTTGTCGTCATCAGCGGCGTGATGATGGTGCCCACCGCCACCAGCAGCACGCCCACAAGAATCACCCGCCCGGTGCCAATGCGGTCGGCGACCGCGCCGGCGAAAGGCTGCGTCAGCCCCCACCACAACTGGCCGAAGGCAAATGCCAGGCTGATGCTGCCGACACCCAGCGCGGTAGATGTATTGAGCGCCGATAAAAACAGCCCCATGCTCTGGCGTACGCCCATGGTCAGCGCGAAGGCGCCACCTGCGGCCAGCAATACCAGCCATATGGCGATGTTTCTCTTTTCAGCAGGTGCAGGGCTACTCATGATCGTTGTCCGTTTCATTGGGAAGTGGCGACAGCAGCTCCAGCGAGTCGTTGATCAGGCCATGCAGTGCGAGCACACGCTCTGTGCCCAGAAGTGCATTCAGGCTGTCCTGCGCCACCTTCCAGCGATGGCGTGCTTCCTCACGTTTGGCGCGGCCCTGTTCAGTGATGCTCACAGTACGGCTGCGCGCATCGCTGCCCGCAGACAGTTCCAGCCAGCCGGCATCGACCAGCGGCTTGAGGTTGCGCGTCAGTGTCGAAGCGCTCAGTTTCATGCCCCTGGCCAGTTCACCGGGGCGCAGCGGGCCGAGCTTGAACACGTAGCTCAACAGGGAATACTGGGTTGTCTTGAGCCCAGCCTTCGCCATCTCAAGGTCGTAATGGTGGGCAACGCGGCGCATCATCTGGCGCAGGCGCAGGCTGGTGCAGCCAAGCGCCTTGAGCTCAGGCGGCGTGGATGCAGGCGCGTTCACGGCGGGAATCCGGGCACTGGTTTTGGTGATCATGGTTATATTGTATCTGCAACTATTGCATATGCAACATAATTTTATCTACAATAGCCACATGAACACAAACGACAACCCCGAAGACACACTGAACCAGTGGATGGCGCAGGCCGCGGCAGTTCGCGAGCGCATGCTGGCCGGTGGCGGCAAGCCGGGCCTGGCCAACCCTGCCGATGTCGCCGGCAGGACCGGTATGGAAACCATGCAGGCCATGCTGTCCGGCGCCATGCCCTACCCGCACATTGCCGAGACGCTGGATTTTTCACTCATCGAAGTGGCGCCCGGCAAGGCCGTCTTTCAGGGCATACCCCAGCTGAAACATTACAACCCCTTGGGCACCGTGCACGGCGGCTGGTACGCCACGCTGCTTGATTCAGCCGTCGGCTGCGCCATCCACACCATGATGCCGGTGGGCCGGGGCTATACGACGGCAGAACTCAGCGTCAACATCGTGCGCGCCGCCTCGCACAAAAGCGGGCCGCTGCGCGCCGTCGGCACGGTGATCCACTGCGGTAAACAACTGGCGACGGCAGAAGGCCGGATCGTCGGGCCGGACGGCAAGCTCTACGCACACGCCACCACAACCTGCCTGGTTTTTGAGTTGCCGAAGCAGCTTCAGGTCGTCCCGGGCGCGGAGCAGGTAGCAGGTAGCGTGAGATGAAGCGCGCCTGCAACGCGGTTCCACACACTGATATCACTGACCGCCACGCGCTTGCGAAGTGAAAAACCCCTGCACCCCTGCTGTGTCAGGGTGCTGCCTTGTTGACCGGTTCCGGGATCTGGGGGAAATAAAGATTGTTCAGGCGTGCGGCCTCGATATAGACCGATGGCAGGCTGACGTTTCTGGCACGTAATGGCGCATCGCGCACTGCCACGCTGTAATGGGTGCCGTCCGCCAGGGGTGGGGCAGACGCAGAGGCAGATTTGAGCCAGGTCATGGTCATCGTGGCAGCCGCTTCACCCATGGCGCGGCTGGAAGGCCCTATGCCCAGTCCACCGCCCCGCTCGACGAATTCAGCGCGTATCCCTACAGGCAGCGGTTTGGAATGGGCTTCTATCCAGCGCACGACGGTCGTCCCTGCCACGATGTCACGGGAAGCGGGCCCGGCCTTCAGGCCGTCATGGGCAAGGACCAGCAGCACATCGGCCCGGCCATCCAGGCCTTTTACGGCAGCTTGCCATGACGCGAAATCGGCGGGCGACTGCAGCTCAACCAGCGTGTGCGGCGCCCAGTCAAAGGCCTGCACCTGCCGCAGCTCGCCCTTGCCGGTCGGGCTGGTGTTGCCAATCACGGCCACGCGTGCGGGCTTTTGCTGGCGTAACAAAAGCAGGGTTTCTCGTATCGCTGCCAGCGGCAGCACCTCCGACACCCCGGTCACATTGGCAGCCCCCGCATAGCCGTAAGCAGCAGGTTCGCGGTCAATGGCAGCAAAGACAATCTTCGGCCGGGCCTTGCCGGCATAGCGGCTCGCCACGTATTGCTGCGCCTCATCATCGACCGCCAGGATCACATCGGGGTTGAACTGCTCGACAGCCCGCTGGCCCTCCTTGCCGGCATCTTCGCGGTGCGCCTCATCCGGCAGGCTGTCGATCGCCAGGTAATGCCAGCGCAGCGACAGCGGCTGGCGATTTTTGTCGAGCACACCGCGTATACCGTCGTTGACCCTGATCGCAGAAGGCGTGTTTCTGTCGGCGCTGTGCAGCACCAGGATTCTCGGCTTCGCCAGGTTAAAGCCGCCCAGCAGCAACAGCGCGACAAGCAGGAAAGTGCCGGTAAGGGCAGCGGCCAATCCTTTTTTCATACCAGCCCCAGCCAGTCCCAGTAGGGAATGGAAAGATAGGCGGCCGCCACGCGCGACAAATTCATCCAGTGGTTGTAGCGCAGCAGGCCGGCCTTCTCAAAAAAGCGCTCCAGCCCGCTGCCCGTGACCTGCAGGTACTGCGAGTTCTGGTAAGGCACAAACCAGATGTCGCTGAACATCGCGGTCAGGAACACCACCACCCAGGGGTTGATGAACTGCGCCTGGCCTATGGGTATCAGCACCACGGCGGCCACCACCATGCCGGCGGTGATCGGCAGTGCCAGTCGCAACAGCAGCGTCACCGCCAGCGCAACCGGAATGAAGATCACCATGCGCCCACCCACAAAATCAAACAGGTGGCCGGTTCCCTGCGCCAGTGCGGTGTCCAGGCCCAGGTAGGTGATGGCACGGCTCAACCCGTCCAGGCTCAGCAGGAAAAAGATCATGGGCCAGTCAATCTTCTGCTGAAAATCCTTCTTGCTGAGCAGTCCCATCAGCAAAAGGGCGACCAGCAGAAACGCCGCAATCCATGCCGGTGATATCTGGTGCACACCGACAGAGGCGGCAGCCACCAGGAAAAAAGCGAATCCTCCCAGCGCCGCTTTTTCAGGTGCCGTCATGGGCCCGAGCAGTGCCAGCTGCCTCGCCAGCCTTGGCTTGGGCAGGGGCGTGTCGGCCGCAGCACGCCCGAAACACAGCCGCGATGCGACAAGGTGCGCCAGCGTCACCACCAGCGCGGCAATACCCGCCGCCACAAACCAGAAAAGACCCTGGAACTGGTCCTGCAGCTGGGCAGGCAACATGCCAAACGCCGTCAGGTTGGCGGACTTGCTGGTGAGGATCATGGGCGAGAAAAGCGCAGCGCCGGACACCGAAGCCGCCATGAGCGCTGTTGCAGCCTTGCCTTTTGGCGGCAGGTTCAGGCCGTCCATCATGTCGCGGTAAAACGGCAGCACCAGCGACAGGCGTGCGTTGCCTGAGGGCATGATGGGCGACAGGATGTAGCCCGACAAAAGCAGTGCCGCCTGATGCCAGAAAGGCGTGTCGGGCAGTCGTATCAGCAGCCAGAGCATGAAGCGGTAACTCAGCCCTGAGGACGCAATGACGGCCGCCAGCGCATAAACCCCCAGGAGGGTGGTCAGTGTTCTTGATGAAAATCCCGCCAGCGCAACATCGGCCGGCACCAGGCCAACGACAAGCACGGCAGCCACCGCCACCAGCGGCGGCACAAACTCGTCGGCAAGGCTGAACAGCCACATCAGCACCGTGGCCGAAAGGATGGCCAGAAAGATGGATGCCTCAACCGCAAGGCCGGCTGCATCGGCGGCGAAATAAATCAGCGGCGGCACGGCAATGACGCCGGCCCAGCCCGTGATCTCGCCCGCTGTCAGGGGCAAGACTTTCTTTATCTTCGCTGCCGGCGGCTTCAGGAAAGACTCGCCGCCCATGTAGCCCATCAGGCCCAGAAGCGCGTGCGACGGCAGCGCGGGCACCACAACGGCCAGGTCTGCCAGGGCTTCGCGCGCAATGCGCAGCGCCCTGACCGGCGTCACGGCAATGCAGTCGCACAGGTAATCAGCCACGTCGCTCGCCGCCTCTTCACCGCAACGCCCGCTCGCCAGCAGGATCTCGCGGCCACCGGGTGTGGTCAGTTGCAGTTCACCAGACTCCAGCAGGTAGAGAAATTTTGCCGGGCTGTCGTGCGTGTAAATTGCAGTGCCGGCGGCAAACGCCACATCCTCGACCGCGCCCAGCAAGCGGGCCAGCTGGCTGCCGGAAAGCCCGGCAAAAAGAACATCCTGTCGCAGGCGGGCAGCATGCTCGGAATCAGTGTGGTCGGACACAGCCATGCGCGATTGCCTGAGGGTTAAAGGTCTGTAGGGTGCCAAAGAATGGTATCACCGCGTTTGCATTTGCCTGTCACTGGAACCCCGTCACGCCTGTCCCGCGCCTCACCGGGAAAGCCCCAAATCGGTACACTGCGCCAACACCCTTAGAAAGACCCCGGCCATGAATCTGCGTGCTCCCCTTGCTTCAGCCCTTGCATGCATCGCCTTGCTCAGCGGCTGCGCCACACCCGGCCAGCAAAGCCTGGAATCCCTTGTCGCCAGCCCCGACCGCAGCGCAGCAGACCGGCAAAACGACATACGCCGCAAACCGGTAGACATGCTGGCCTTCATTGCGCCGCAGCCCGGCATGACGGCGCTTGACCTGAGCGCAGGCGGCGGCTACACCACCGAGCTGCTCGCACGCGCCATTGGCCCCACCGGCCGTGTGTATGGCCAGAATGTCCCGCGCGATGCCGCCAACCCGCCGCCCCGCCCTGTTGTGCCTGAAGGTGTGGTCGCCCCATCGACCACAGTACCCGGGACACGGGCCCTCTCGGTCACCGCACCCCTGCGCCAGACCGTGGCTGATCGCGCTGCAAAGCCGGGGCTGTCACACATCGTTCCGGTCACGCGTCGTTTTGAAGACCCGGTGCCGCCGGAGGTCAAACCCGGCACGCTGGACCTCGCCACGCTGATGTTCAACTACCACGACCTGAGCTATCTGGGCGTGGACCGCTCAGCCATGAACCGGGCGGTGTTTGCTGCCCTCAAACCGGGCGGCATCTATGTCATTGCCGACCACTCGGGCAGGCCGGGCACAGGCATCTCGGAAGCAGGCACCTTGCACCGTATTGAAGAGGCCTTTTTGCGCCGGGAGATTGAAGCCGCAGGTTTCAGGCTCGCGGCCAGTGGCAACTTCCTGCGCAACCCGGCCGACCCGCGCGACCGCAACATCCCGGAACCACCGCAGCCCAAAGACGAGTTTGTGCTGAAATTTGTCAAGCCCTGAAACACTCCACCACTCCAACATTCAACTCCACCACCCACCATGCGATTCCTCCACACCATGCTCCGCGTCGGCGACCTTGATCGCTCCATAGACTTCTATACCAAGGTTCTCGGCATGCAGCTGCTGCGCAAGTCCGAGAACGCCGAATACAAATACACGCTGGCCTTTGTGGGCTATGAAGGCAACCCGGCGCAGGCCGAGATCGAACTGACTTACAACTGGGGCACCGACAGCTACGAGATGGGCACGGCCTATGGTCACATCGCCCTGGGCGTGCCGGATGTGTATGCTGCCTGCGACAAGATCAAGGCGTCGGGTGGCAACGTCACGCGGGAGGCCGGGCCCGTCAAGGGCGGTGCGACGGTGATTGCTTTTGTGACCGACCCTGATGGCTACAAGATCGAGCTTGTGCAACGCGCTGAAGGTGGTTCTGGCGCGGGCCTTCGTTAAATAGCTTCCTTCATGTGCCGCCCCCTTCGCACTCACGCTGTTGCAGCCCTGCTTGCCTGCACTGCGATGGGCGCGATGGCGCAACCGGTCGCCGTCAGCAGCGGGCCCGTTTTGCGCGCAGCCTACATCTCCACCAATGCCGCACAGGCGGTGCGTGACCTGCAAAGCGGTGAGTTTCGTGGCGTGTCTGCAGACGTCGCACGTGATCTGGGCCGGCGCCTGAACAAGCCTGTCGAGATTCTTCCTCAGGCCACCGCTGCAGACGTGATCAGCGCGGTGCAAAAAGGCGATGCCGACATCGGTTTTGTCGCGCCCAACCCGGCGCGCATGGTGCTGGCCTATTCACAGACCTACATGCTGGTGCAGCAGAGCTTTCTGGTGCGAGCTGACAGCAGTATCAAGAGCACTGCAGACCTTGACCTTGCTGGCCAGGTGCTGGGTGCCAACACCGGCGATTCAGTGGGCACTTATATCAAGGGCAACTTCAAGCGCGCCCAGCTGCTTGAAAGCCCCGACTACACCATGAAGGAGGCGGTGCGCTGGCTGGCTGGCGGCAAGGTCGTCGCGTTTGGTGGCAACCGCCAGCGGCTGGGCATGGCTGCAGCCATCGATAAAAACCTTGGCCTGCGTTTGCTGCCTGACAACCTCTATGCGGTACCTCAGGCGATTGCCGTCAGCCCTGGCAACCCTGCCCTGCTGGCGTTTGTGAACAGCGCGCTGGACGAGATGCGCGCCTCCGGCTTTCTGGAGGCCGCCGTCAAACGCGGTGACATCGAAGGTGTGGGCGTGGCGCCTGCAAGCCCGCAACCTTCACGCTAACCCAGCGCGTTCAGCGGAATCTTCAGGTAGCTCACGCCGTTAGCCTCGGCTGGCGGCATTTCGCCCGCGCGGATGTTGACCTGTATTGACGGCAGGATGAGCGTGGGCATGCCCAGTGTGGCGTCACGCGCCGCGCGCATGGCCACAAAATCGTTTTCACTGATGCCGTCATGCACATGTATGTTTTTGGCCGCCTGTTCGCCCACGGTGGTCTGCCACTGTGGCTGGCGTGATTCAGGCGGGTAGTCGTGGCACACAAACACTTTTGTCTCGGGCGGCAGGGCCAGCAGCCTGCGTATGGACCTGAACAGCATGTGCGCATCGCCACCCGGAAAGTCTGCCCGCGCCGTGCCGACATCAGGCATGAACAGCGTGTCGCCCACAAACAATGAGTCACCCACCCGGTAGGCCATGTCGGCCGGCGTGTGGCCGGGCACCAGCAGTGCAGTCGCCTCAAGGTTGCCGATCATGAAGGTTTCACCGTCGGCAAACAGTTGGTCAAACTGGCTGCCGTCAGGCAGGAATGAACCTTCAAGATTGAAGATGGCCTTGAAGGTGGATTGCACCGCACGGATGTGCTCGCCGATGGCGATACGCCCGCCGACCTGCCCTTTCAGGTAGTGGGCTGCAGACAAATGATCTGCATGAGCGTGGGTTTCAAGAATCCAGTCCACCTGCAGGCCTTGCGCCCTGACGAAGGCCAGTACCTTGTCGGCCGAGGCGGTACTGGTGCGGCCGGATTTGGGGTCGTAGTCCAGCACCGGGTCGATGATGGCGGCGCGCCTGGCCTGGGTATCGGCCACCACATAGGTGACCGTCCACGTGGCCGGATCGAAAAATGCCTGGGTGGTGGGCATGGGGGCGGTCTGGGTATTCATGAGGGCTACCTTGTTTTTTAAACTATCTTGACTTACATTATATAAATTAATATAATATTTTCAAGTTAATTGAAATCAATATTTTTAAAGGCTGATGCCATGACACAAACGACAACTGTTATCGACACTGAACGCCTGCGCCAGGCAGCCGGACATGCCGTGGGCGTGCTCAAGATGCTGGCCAACGAAGACCGGCTGCTGCTTTTATGCCAATTGTCACAGGGTGAGCGTTGCGTGAGCGAACTTGAAGAACAGCTCGGCATACGCCAGCCTACCCTGTCGCAACAGCTCGGTGTGCTTCGCAACGAAGGTCTCGTCAACACCCGCCGCGATGGCAAAAACATTTATTACAGCGTGGCCAGCCCGGCGGCGCTGGACATCCTGGCGGTTCTGTACCGCCTTTATTGCCCCGAACCCGCTTGAGGACCAACATCATGACCATCAACTGGAATGCATTTACACACTGGTCCGCCCTGCTGGGCGGCATGCTGATCGGGCTGGCCGCCGCGATGTTTGCGCTGCTCAACGGACGGATCGCGGGCATCAGCGGTGTGCTGGGCGGGCTCTTGAGGCCCGTGCGCGGCGACATCGCCTGGCGCGCCGCTTTTGTGCTCGGCCTCATCGGTGCGCCGCTGGTGTACGCGCTTTTTGCCGTGCTGCCGGCCGTGCAGATTGAGGCTGGCTACGTCGGGCTCATCGTTGCCGGCCTGCTGGTCGGTGTGGGTACACGCTACGGTTCAGGTTGCACCAGCGGCCACGGTGTGTGCGGGCTGTCGCGCATGTCACCCCGGTCGCTGGTCGCGACCGTCACCTTCATGGGTGCCGGTTTTGCAACCGTGTTTGTGCTGCGCCACCTTCTGAAAATTTAAAGGTTACCCATCATGTTTGTACTGTCGTCTTTACTCGCAGGCCTGGTGTTCGGCCTGGGCCTCATCGTCTCCGGCATGGCCAACCCGGCCAAGGTGCTGGGCTTTCTGGACCTGGCGGGGCCATGGGACCCTTCACTGGCACTGGTGATGGGGGGCGCCATCGCGGTGGGCTTTTTTGCCTTCCTGCTGGCCAAAAACCGCGCGCGCTCCATTCTTGGCGCTGAAATGAAGCTGCCCAACGCGCGGCACATTGACCGCCGCCTGGTGCTGGGCAGCGTCCTGTTCGGCATGGGCTGGGGCGTGGCGGGCTTTTGCCCCGGCCCAGGCCTTGTCGCGCTGGGCATGGGGGAAAGCAAGGCGCTGGTGTTTGTGGCTGCGATGCTGGCCGGCATGGCCGTGTTCGAGTTGATCGAGAAGCTGCGCAGCCCGCGCCGCTTTCAATCAGCCTGAGCAGGGGTTCACCCATCATGGACACCCTGTCTTCAAGCTGGATGGCGGCAACGCTCACGGTGGCCATCCTGCTGGCCTACGAGGTCACCCTGCTGCTGGTACAGCGGCGCAGCCCCCAGCGCCTTGCACGCTCGGCTCATGCCGGCCTGCGGGAGGAATGGCTGGCTGCGCTGTCGCAGCAGCCGGGTTCGGAAATCCTGGCGGTTCAGACGCTGCGCAACGCGCTGATGTCGGCCACCATGACAGCATCCACCGCCGCGCTGGCGCTGATAGGTGCCGTGACGCTGACCGCGCCTTCCGTCGGGGTGTTGGCCCACTTCAGCGTGCGCCTGGCGCTTGAGCTCATGCTGATGACCATGCTGTTTGCCTCGCTGGTGTGCTCTGCGATGGCGGTGCGTTACTACAACCACGCAGGGTTCGTGGTCGCCATGCCTGTGGGTTCTGAAGAACGCAGGCGCTGGGCACCCACAGCGGCCGTTTACCTGCGCCGCGCCGGCCTGCTTTACAGCTGGGGACTTCGCCACCTGCTGATGGTGGCACCGGTTCTTGCTGCCATCGTCTACCCCCTGGCAGGCCCGGTGGCCGCCGTGCTGGTGGTCATGGCGCTGGCGGCTTTTGACCGCTTCCCGGGCTGACGGCGGGCCATGCCCCCGCGCCGGTTCAGGGCCGGCGCGCCAGCAGGCTGATCAGGGCGGAGCGTCCGCTGTGCGCACTGCCTTCAGCCAGTTCAGCCTCGTGCGACTCAAGCTTCAGAATGTCCAGTTCGGCGAAGGCCTCGCGCAGCAAGGCTTCGGTGTAGAGATGCGAAGGCTCGGACGGCCCGCCGGTTTTGAAGGCCAGTTGCCCGAGGCTGTAACCCTGCAGCACCAGCAGGCCGCCGGGTTTGAGGCTTTGCACCATGCGCGCAAACACGCGTGAGCGCATGTCCGGGTCGGCAAACTGGATAAAGATTGCCGCCACGCCGTCCAGGCTGGCAGTGGGCCAGGGGTAGCTGTCGCAGTCGCTGACACTGAAGTTGACGCTCACGCCGCGTGTTTTGGCAAAGTCACGGGCCTTGGCGACGCCCACTTCCGAAAAATCAAATGCATCGACCTGCAGGCCCTGTGATGCCAGCCAGATACTGTTGCGCCCATCGCCATCGGCCACGCTGAGGACATGCGCATTTTTGGCCCAGAGACCTGTGTGTTCACGCAGCCAGGCGTTGGGTTCGGATCCAAACAGGTGGCCTGCGGCAGAAAAACGGTGGTTCCAGCGGTCCTGCTGGCTTGCAAATTCAGGCGGTAGGGCTTGAGGCATGAAGATTCCGTTCATTCGTGAGGCAGCTGGACTGGATGGACGCGACGCCACCAGCTTGGCGCAAGCGCTGCAAACCAAATGGCCTCGCCTCCCGGAGAAGGCCAAACGCTATAAATTCAATAGCTGCTCACGCACGTATCTAAAGGGCTGCAGGCGTTTTAATGCCTAAAAACAGGCTTTTTCAGGCCATTTTTGACTCTTTGGGCTGTTTTTTGGCCGTCAGGCCTCAGGCCAAAAGTCACTTTTTAACGTACACGTTAAATTTTTGCCGTATACGTTAAAACCGAACTCCATCACGCCGCAATCGGCTGCCTGACAAGCCTGCAGGCCTGGTGCGCCAGCGCCGTGATCTGCGCCCAGCCTCCCCGCGCCACGGCATCAGCCGGTGTCAGCCACGAGCCGCCCACACACACCACGTTGGGCAAGGCCAGTAAATCAGGCGCGTTGGCGACCGTCACGCCGCCCGTGGGGCAAAAGCGCACATCACCGAAAGGCCCGTTCCAGGCCTTCAGCAGCGCCGCACCGCCAATCTGCATGGCCGGGAAGAACTTCAGTTCAGTCAGGCCGTCTTCCTGCGCCATCATGACTTCGCTGCCGGTTGCCACACCTGGCAGCAGCGGCAGGCCGGCATCGCGGCAGGCCTGACCGACGGCATGCGTGTAGCCGGGGCTGACAGCAAAGCGCGCCCCCGCCATGGCACAGGCCTGCGCATCAGAAGCGCTGCGTATGGTGCCTGCACCAACTACGGCCTCGGGCACCTCGCGCGCGATGGCTTCGATGCAGGCCAGCGCCTGCGGGGTGCGCAGGGTCACTTCGAGCATGCGTATGCCGCCGGCCACCAGCGCGCGCGCCATCGGCACGGCCTGGGCCACATCGTTCAGCACAATCACCGGGATGACGGGGGCGTCCTGCATGATCTGCAGGGCTGTGAGCTTGCCGCTCACGTCCATGTTCATGTCCACGACAAAGCTCCTTTTTCTGCCATCTGTGCACCGCGCCGCATGCCGGTGAAGAGTTCACGCCCCATACCCACGGCGTTCGCGTCGCGCAGGTCCTGCGGCATCACATCTGGCTGGCGCGCCGCCCATTCGGCCCCAGGCACCAGCACGTTCAGTTCGCCCGTCAGCGCATCAAGCCGCACCACATCGCCGTCCCGCACCTTTGCCAGCGGGCCGCCTGCAGCCGCTTCGGGCGACACATGAATCGCTGCAGGCACCTTGCCCGATGCGCCACTCATGCGCCCGTCAGTGACCAGCGCCACTTTAAAGCCCTTGCCCTGCAGAACCGCCAGCGGCGGTGTGAGCTTGTGCAGCTCGGGCATGCCATTGGCCTGCGGACCCTGCCAGCGCACCACGCAGATGACATCACGGTCGAGTTCACCCGCATTGAATGCCGTGTGCAGGGCCTCCTGTGAATCAAACAGGCGGGCCGGCGCTTCAATGACATGCCGGTCATCAGGCACCGCAGACACCTTGATCACGCTACGGCCCAGGTTGCCGGTGAGCAGCTTGAGGCCGCCGGTTGCACTGAACGGCTTGGCCGCCGGGCGCACGATGCTGTCGTCTTTTGAATCGCCCGTGTCATGCCACGCCAGCGCAGCGCCGTCCAGGCCAGGTTCACGCGTGTATTCACGTATGCCGCCCTGGCGAACCGTCAGCACATCGGCATGCATGAAACCGGCATCGAGCAATTCACGGATGATGAGGCCCGGGCCGCCCGCCGCCTGGAACTGGTTCACATCAGCACTGCCGTTGGGGTAGACATGGGCCAGCGTGGGCACGGCATCCGACAGATCTGAAAAATCATTCCAGTCGATGACGATGCCGGCTGAATGGGCGACGGCAATCCAGTGGATCAGGTGGTTGGTCGATCCGCCCGTTGCCAGCAGCGCGACCATGGCGTTGACGATGGCCTTCTCGTCCACTATCAGGCCGATGGGAGGACACTTCGCCACCACATCCTGCGCGCCGCTTTGCCGTCCCAGCACCGTGCGTGCTGCTTCGCGCGTAAGTTCATCGCGCAGCTCATTGCCGGGATTCACAAACGCGGTGCCGGGCACATGCAAACCCATGGCTTCAAGCAGTAGCTGGTTGCTGTTGGCCGTGCCGTAAAAAGTGCAGGTGCCGGGGCTGTGGTAACTCTTGAGCTCGGCGTCCAGCAGGCCTTCGCGGCCCACAAGCCCCTGCGCGGCCTGCTCGCGTATGCGGGCTTTTTCCTTGTTTGGCAGGCCGGTGCCCATGGGCCCGGCCGGTACAAACACCGTGGGCAAATGGCCGAAGTGAAGCGCGCCTATCAGCAGGCCGGGCACGATCTTGTCGCACACGCCGAGCATGAGCGCGCCATCAAACATGTCGTGCGACAGGGCCACGGCCGTGGCCATGGCAATCACGTCGCGGCTGAAGAGGCTGAGCTCCATGCCTGTCGTGCCCTGCGTCACACCGTCACACATCGCAGGCACACCGCCTGCCACCTGTGCTGTTGCACCGGCCTTGCGCACTTCGTCCTTGATCAGGTCGGGGTAGGTCTTGAACGGCGCGTGGGCCGAGAGCATGTCGTTGTACGCCGTGACGATGGCGATGTTGGGCGCACGCGTGGCGATGATCTTGAAGCGGTCGTCGAGTGGAATACCGGCCACGGCGTGCGCGAGGTTGGCGCAGCCCATGCGGTCAGCGCCGCGATCCCGCGTGGCCGCCGCATGCAGCTGGCGCAGGTAGGCACTGCGCGTGGTCAGGCTGCGCTCGATGATGCGGGTGGTGACCTTGATGACAGCCGGATGCAGGCTGCCGGGAGAAAACTGCTGTGCCATGCGCGGGACCTTGCTGTAACTTAATTACAGCTCATGGTAACCCCACAGAGGCGCTTTCGTTGTAGTCCGGGTTACCAGTGGGTTACCGGAATGGGGCTTTAAACGTCGGGCCCTATTGCAGCGCAACTTCCACGCGCCTGGCCTCGGCATTGCTGCCGCTGCCGTTCATCTGCTCGGGCTTTTTGAGTTCTATCTGCCGCTCGGGCACCCCTGCAGCCCTGAGCGCATCAGCGACCTTGACGGCACGCTGTTTGGCAAGCGCTGCATTTTTGCCGGCATCACCGGTGGCATCATGAAACCCCGAGATCACCAGCTTGCCACCGGCCTTTGCGCCCCTGACCACATCGGCCAGCGCATCCCCTGCACCCGACGCCAGGTCGGCCTTGCCTGATGCGAAGTAAAACTTCACCACGCCGTTTTCAACCTTCACGCTGGCAGCGTCTGAAGCGGCCTGCGCGGCGCTGGCGGTATCGGCAGGCACTACAGCGGCGGCGGCGGCTGCAAATGCTGTGGCCGGTGCCCTGGGTGTCGCGCCTACCTGCCCTGCCTTGAAAATCGACACACCAATGACCAGCGCAATTACTAGCGCGATCAGGCCAAACACCACCGTGAGTACAAGGCCCTGCTGGCCGTCATCGTCTTGAGAAAACATCTTTTTTTATCCTGTAAAAGCATGGGAAGCAGGCGCATTGTAAAGTGGGGCTGTGGTGTTTCCCTCTCAAAAACCCCTTGTCACAATTGCTTCAGTCCCGCGCAATCCGGCACGCATGCTGGAGGTGGTGCGGCATGAGTGGGGCGGCAAAAGCGACCTCTGGATTTTTGGCTACGCCTCTCTGATCTGGCGGCCGGAGTTTGAATTTGCAGAGGAGCGTTTTGCAACCATCTTTGGCTACCACCGCGCGCTCAAGATGTGGAGCCGCCTGAACCGCGGCACACCTGAATGCCCGGGCCTGGTGTTCGGCCTTCTGCATGGCGGCAGCTGCAGGGGCGTTGTTTTCAGGATCCCGCGTGCGCGGGTCGAGGCCTCACTGCCAGCCCTGTGGGAGCGCGAAATGCCCAACGGCGTCTATGACCCGAAATGGCTGCGTTGCCATACGGGCAAGGGCGATGTGCAGGCACTGGCCTTTACGCTGTCAAAACGCAGCCCCAACCACACCGGCGTGCTCAGCGAAGATGTTTACCGACAGATCTTTTCAGACGCCTGCGGCCGCTACGGCACAACAAAAGACTATGCGCGGCTGACCTATGAAAAGCTCAAGACGCTGGGCATCAATGACCACGCACTGGCGAAGCTGCTGAAACTGGCTGACGATTAGGCAACATCCTTGCGCTGTGCGAGCAGTGCTTCGGCGCGCTGCAAGTCATCCAGCGTATCGATATCGGTCACCACCCCGGCGTCATCAACATCCATCAACGCCACCGAGCCTGCAGCCATCTGCGCCTGCAATACCGGTGCAGCGCCCCTGTTGCCTTCCAGTTGCATAAGCGCCGGTCCGCAAACAGCACCAAAGCGCACAGGATGGCCGCGCTGGCCTTCATGCACCGGCACGGTCACAGCCATTGAAGAAGGTGCCGCAATGGCCAGCAAGGTTGAAGCCTTGACCAGCGGCAGGTCCGCCGGCAGGATCAGCCAGCCAGCTGCATCAGGCGTGGCGCGCACACCGGCCGCAATCGAGTCCCCCATGCCGGGCCGCGAAGGGTCGGCGTGCACCACATGAAACGGCAGGCCGCTGGCCCTGACGGCATCCAGCACATGGTCAATGACAGGCCTGCCGCCCAGCAGGGCCTGCAGCTTGTGCACCTGCCCGCCCGACGCGGCAAAGCGTTCGCCACGGCCGGCGGCCAGAACAATCACAACAGGCGACCCAGGATGAGCTTGCATGGCTACACTTTAGCAATGACCCGCACCCCCCACTCCAACCAGGCCATTGCCGATCTGCGTAAAAGCTACGAGCGTGCCGAGCTCAACGAAGAGGCCTCCAACGCCGACCCCCTCAAACAGTTTGAGCAATGGCTGAACGAAGCCATCGCAGGCGAAGTGCCGGAACCCAACGCCATGACCCTGGCCACTGTCGGCAGCAACCTGCGGCCTTCAACCCGCGTGGTGCTGATCAAGGGCTATGACGAACGCGGCATTGACTGGTACACCAACTACGACAGCCGCAAGGGCATTGAGCTGGCGGGCAACCCGTTTGCGGCGCTGCAATTTCACTGGGTGGAGCTCGAACGCACGGTACGCATTGAGGGCGTGGTCGAAAAAGTTTCTGATGAAGAAAGCGACGCCTACTTCAACAGCCGGCCGCTGGACTCACGCATAGGCGCCTGGGCCAGCCCGCAGAGCGAGGTGATCTCCAGCCGCAGCGTGCTGGTTACCAACGCCGCCAAATACGGTGCGAAATTTTTGCTGCAGCCACCGCGACCGCCGCACTGGGGCGGCTACCGCCTCAAGCCGGACAGCTGGCAGTTCTGGCAAGGCCGCCGCAGTCGCCTGCATGACCGTCTCCGTTACACGCTGCAGGCGGATGCGAGCTGGCTGCGCGAGCGGCTGGCGCCCTGAACACTCTTCAAAGGGCTTCCAGCCTCACTATCTGCTGGTGTGCGACAGCCTGCAATTGCGCAGCGCTGACAAGGGCAGGCGCAACTTCAGCCAGAGGCACCAGCACAAAGGCACGCTGCATCATGCGCGGGTGGGGCACGGTCAGGCGGGCTGAATCAATCGCTCCACCGCCATACAGCAGCACATCAAGATCAAGGGTTCGCGGTGCATTTGGGTAAGGCCTTTCCCGGCCTGCAGCCAGCTCGATCTGCTGAAGTTCACTCAGCAATTCGGGTGCCGTAAGTGCAGTCTGCACCTCAATGACAGCATTGATGTAATCGCTACCCGGCGCGCGCTGCTCGCCAGAGGCACCTGTTTCAAGCGGAGCGGTTTTGTAGAAGCTGGATATCCCGGTGACCTGCGTCGACGGCACCAAACTGATTGCAGAAATTGCGTCACGCAAAGCCTGGGCAGCATCACCCAGATTAGCGCCGAGTGCGACGTAAGCCGTGACAGCATCCCTGGCAGCCACGTCGAAGCCCTCAGTCGGCAGACCCGTTGTCCGATGGCGACGAATTGCCTGCACCTTCGGCGGACCCGCCGGCGCGGTTGACCGGCTTGCGACGACGGCGGCGCTTTTTCGCCGGGGCTGAACCGTCCGGTGGCACGGCAGTATCGGCAGGGGCAAAATCAGCATCGCCCGCATGAGATGTTGGGCTTGCGGCTTCGTTATCCTGGCGCTTCACACGCGTGCGCGGCTGCTGCGGCCTGCCCTGCTGCTCAAGCCGTGCGGCTTCAATCATGGCGTGACGTTCGTCGTCATAGGCGGTGCTGAATTTCTCCCACCACTCGGCCAGTTCCATGTCGATCTCGCCGGTCTGCGCACGCAGGCGCAGGAAATCAAAACCTGCGCGAAAGCGTGGCTGTTCGAGCAATGAGTACGGCGACGAACCAACGCGCTTTTCAAAACGCGGCTGCATGGTCCAGATCTCGCGCATGTCGGTGCCGAGTTTGCCGCGGCCCGACACATCACCAATCTTGGCATTGAAGGCATCGTCAATCGCGTCCTGTAGCGCAGGCATGGTGTGCTCGCCGCGTTTGCGCCTTTGCTCCCAGCCGTCACGCACATCTACCCACAACACACATGACAGCAAAAAGCTGGGCGCAACAGGTTTGCCTTCGCCGACACGGCGGTCAGTGTCTTTCAGCGCCAGGTTCAGGAAAGGCTCTTCAGCCGCCTCGACCACCACGTCAAGCAGCGGGTAGATGCCGGTGTTCAGACCCAGTGCCTTGAGCTGGGCAACGCTGGCAATGGAATGACCGGTCTGCAGCAGCTTGAGCATTTCATCAAACAGGCGCGACTGCGGCACGTCGGCCAGCAAGCCCTTCATCTCTGCGAGCGGAGCGACAGTCTTGTCTTCAAACTTGAAGCCCAGCGCAGCCAGCTTGGCCGAAAAACGCACGGCGCGGATGATGCGGACCGGGTCTTCACGGTAACGCACCACCGGGTTACCGATCATGCGGATGATGCGTTTTTTCGCATCACGAATGCCGTTGTGATAGTCCACCACGATCTGGGTTTCAGGGTCGTAATACATGGCGTTGATGGTGAAGTCGCGGCGTGCGGCGTCTTCTTCCATCGGGCCCCAGACGTTGTCGCGCAGCACGCGGCCGGATGCATCAACAGCGTGTTTCATGCCGGCCAGCTCACTCTTGCTGGTGCGTTCGTTGCCGCCGACCTGCTCGGCCAGCGCGCTGTCAAGGTGGGCGCGGAAGGTCGACACCTCGATCACTTCGTGCTCACGACCACGTCCGTAAATGACGTGAACGATGCGAAAACGCCTGCCGATGATGAAGGCGCGGCGAAACAGCTGCTTGACCTGCTCAGGTGTCGCATCGGTGGCGACATCGAAGTCCTTGGGACGCAGGCCGACCAGCAGGTCGCGCACGGCCCCGCCGACGATGTAGGCCTCAAAACCGGCTTCTTTCAGCGTATGCACCACGTCCCAGGCACGCTCATCGACCAGCTTGGGGTTGATGCCATGGTCCTTGACGCCGATTTCCTGGCGGGTTCCGTAGGGGGATTTTTTGACCCGTTTGGTGGCAGCTTCAGTGGTGCCGGATTTGCCAAACAGTTTGTCGATAAATTTTTTGATCATGAGGTCGCGATTTAGGGAAGCCTGAAAACCTGATTCAGGCCCCGAACAGGTCAAGTATGCGCCATCCGCGCTCTGTGGCGAGCGCACGCAGGCGCTCGTCAGGATTGGTGGCCACGGGATGGGTGGCTTTTTCAAGCAGGGCCAGGTCGTTCATGGAGTCGGTGTAAAAAGTGGTTTCAACATCGTCCCAGCCCAGGCCGCGTCCGGCCAGCCATGACTGAACGCGCGTGACCTTGCCTTCGCGGAACGACGGCGTGCCCTTGATCTCGCCGTTGAACCAGCCTGAATCATCGCGCGCCAGTTCAACCGCAATCAGATCTTTCACGCCAAACACTGCGGCGATGGGCCGGGTCACAAACTCATTGGTGGCGGTGACGATGACGACCTCTTCGCCCGCATCCTGGTGGCCCTTGACGAGGGCCAGCGCCTGTTGTGTGACGGCTTTGGCGATCACGCCCTTCATGAAGCGCCCGTGGCCCGCCATCGCCTCGGCCTCGCCTTTCTCACGTATCGCCTGGGTCGCGAAGCGCACGTACTCATTGATGTCCAGCGTGCCGGCACGGTATTGGTCAAAAAATTCGCTGTTACGGCGCTTGAACTCGGTGCTGTCGCACCAGCCCTCTGCGATGGTGAATTCGCCCCATTCAAAATCGGAATCCAGCGGGATCAGCGTGTGATCCAGGTCAAACAAGGCAATCTTTTTGCGGGCAGTCATGGGTGATCGTTATTGGTTTTCAAGCATGGACTTGATCAGCGGTATGGTGATGGCGCGCTGGGTTTGCAGGGCATAGGCATCAAGCTGGTCAAGCAGTTGCATCAGGCTGCTGAGGTCGCGCGAAAAGCGGGTGAGCATGAAGTCCATGGCCTCATCGCTCAGGAAGACGCCGCGTGCATCGGCCTCACGCCTGAGCACGGACCGGCGTTCGGTCTCGGTCAGCGCGTGCAGCTCGAACACATGGCCCCACCCCAGGCGCGAACGCAGGTCGTCACGCAACACCAGGTCGGCCGGCGGCAGGTTACCCGCCGCGAGCACCCAGCGCGGGTGGCCGTCGGCCGAGCTCAGCGCATTGACAAACCAGTTGAACGCTGCCTGTTGCTGCACGGCGGTGTAAAGATGGCATTCATCAAGGATCACACCCGCCCAGGCCTCGTCAAACGCCGGTGGTTCGAGTACGGACGAATCCAGCCAGCCGGTTCTGGCACCCTGCTCCCGTAATGACTCGGCCACCGCTTTCAGCAGATGGGTTTTACCACTGCCAGGCGCACCCCAAAGATAGGTGGGCACAGGTGAACGAAGGCTGTTGCCGGCCCAAAGCTCCATGTGTTTGAGCGCGGCTTCATTCGGGCCGGCAAAAAAGTTGGAGAACGACGGAACAGAGGCCAGCCCGATATCAAGCGCAATCTGTTTCATGCCTGTCATATATGGAAATACATCAGGACTGGTAAAGCTTGCTGGCCATGTAACGGGCCTTGATGCGGCGGATCGCCACCAGCAGCACCGCACTGGCGGGCAGCGCAACCAGCACACCAACAAAACCAAACAGCTGGCCGAAAGCCAGCAGCGCAAAAATCACCACCAGCGGGTGCAGGCCTATGCGTTCACCTACCAGGCGCGGCGTGAGGAAGAGGCTTTCGACCACCTGGCCTATGCCGTAAACGACACCAACCATGACCAGCACCTTGAGCACGGCGAACTGCAACAGGCCAGCCAGCACAGCCAGGATCAGGCCGATCGCAAAGCCGACGTAGGGAATAAACATGGCCAGGCCCGTAAACACGCCTATGGGCAGGGCCAGGTCCAGCCCGAACAGCGCAAGGCCTATGGCATAAAACGCAGCCATGATGAGCATCACCAGCAACTGGCCGCGCAGGTACTGGCCCAGCACGCTGTCCGCCTCATCGGTAAAACTGTCCACACTGGCGCGCATGCCCAACGGCACCAGTTCCAGCAGGCGGGCGACAAACCTGTCCCAATCCATGAGCAGGTAAAACAGCGCGACCGGAATCAGCATGGCATTGCCGATCACGGCCAGCGCCACGCTGCCGCCCAGCTTGAGGGAAGACATCAGCGAGCCGAAAGCGTCTTCATAGTTGGCATTGAGGTACTTGAGTGCAAAGGCCTTGATGCTGGGCACATCCAGCGCCACATTGATGCCGAACTGCGCCAGCCAGGGCGACAGGCTGGTGTTGAGGCGGTCTGCCAGTACGGGAATCTGCTCGCGCATCATGGGCAGTTCCTTGACCAGGATGGGCACGATGAGCAGCAACAGGCTCAGCAGCGCAAACAGGAACAGCACCTCGACCAGGATGACGGCAACCACGCGCGGCATGCGGCCCTTGCCCATGCGGTCAATGCGGTTGACCAGCGGCGTCAGCGCGTAGGCCAGCACGGCGGCAACCACAAACGGCGTCAGCACCGGGCCCAGAAGCCACAGGGCCAGAACGACCAGCGCGGCAATCAGGCACCAGGCAGATGCGCGTTTTTGGGTGTTGGTGAATTGCATAAAGACCTGTAAAACCCCGGAAAGCCCCTGGAGGCAGCCTGGCCGGATATTAAAAGTACCGGCAAAGGCCTGGAATCGGCCCTTTGCAGAGCCTTTAGAATCGTGGCTTGATTCTATCGGGCCTGAAGTACCGGCAAAGACTGCCGGCAAGGCTCGCGCCCCTCCCGATTCCACCAGCCCGCCCCCAAGACCCCACATGACGAATACCCCCCTTTCCTACAAAGACGCCGGCGTTGACATTGACGCAGGCGACGCGCTGGTTGAACGCATCAAGCCGCTGGCCAAAAAGACCATGCGCGAAGGCGTGCTGGCGGGCATTGGCGGCTTCGGCGCCCTGTTTGAAGTGCCCAAGCGCTACAAGGAACCGGTTCTCGTCAGCGGCACCGATGGCGTGGGCACCAAGCTGCGCCTGGCTTTTGAATGGAATATGCACGACACGGTGGGCATTGACCTGGTGGCCATGAGCGTCAACGACGTGCTGGTGCAGGGTGCAGAGCCGCTGTTCTTTCTGGACTACTTCGCCTGCGGCAAGCTCGATGTGGACACCGCAGCTGCGGTCGTCGGCGGCATTGCAAAGGGTTGTGAGCTGAGCGGCTGCGCCCTGATTGGCGGCGAAACGGCGGAAATGCCCGGCATGTACCCCGAAGGTGAATATGACCTGGCCGGTTTTGCCGTGGGTGCCGTCGAAAAGTCAAAAATCCTGACGGGCAAGGAAGTCAAGGCCGGTGACGTGGTGCTCGGCCTGGCCAGCAGCGGTGTGCATTCCAATGGTTTCAGCCTGGTCCGCAAATGCATTGAGCGCGCCGGCAGCAACGCACCGGCCCAGCTGGACGGAAAGCCTTTCAAAGAAGCCCTGATGGAGCCCACCCGCCTCTACGTCAAGAACGTGCTGGCGGCATTGGCGGCCCACCCCATCAAAGCGCTGGCCCATATCACCGGCGGTGGCCTTCTTGAAAACATTCCCCGCGTATTGCCTGAAGGCACTGCAGCCCACCTCAAAAAGGGCAGCTGGCCGCAGACCGAGCTGTTTGCCTGGCTGCAAAAAACCGCTGGTATCGATGACTTCGAGATGAACCGCACCTTCAACAACGGTATTGGCATGGTCGTCGTGGTGGATGCAGCCAGCGCCCAGGCCACCGCTAAAACCCTGAGCGATGCTGGCGAAAAAGTCTACGAGATTGGTGTGATTGCCGCGCGCGGGGACACTGCCCCTGTTGTTGTCGCCTGAGGCGCAAACGCAAGCCCGGATAGTCAAAAAGGCCTCTCAATGAGGCCTTTTTGCTACAAAAACCCTAGCTGTGCACGGTTATGGTTGCTGGGGCTGCTGGACATGGCATGGAATTTGTATCAAACTGTACTTCCAATTTTGATCACGGGACATCCATGCCAGTCATCGCAGTCGTCAACCGCAAGGGCGGTAGCGGTAAAAGTACACTCGCCGCGCACATCGCGGCCTGGTGCTCGCGTCATGGCAGTTCCGTCATGCTCGGCGACGTTGACCGCCAGCAGTCTGCACGTACCTGGCTCAAGCGCCGCGATGCGGCCCTTCCCGCCATAGCGCCCTGGGCGGTCGACCAGAAAAACATGCTGCGCGTGCCTACGGGCATCACCCATGTCGTGCTTGACACGCCAGGCGGCATGCACGGTTTTGAACTTGCCAGGGTTGTCATGTTTGCCGACGCCATCGTCATGCCGGTGTGCAACTCGATGTTTGACCGCGAATCCGCCGCCGCCTGCCATGCCGAACTGATGGCCATGCCGCGTGTCGCCAGCGGCCGCTGCAAGCTGGTCACCATAGGCATGCGTATCGACGGGCGCACCAACGCATCGCAAACGCTCAGGGAGTGGTCTGAAAACCTGGGCGTGCCCTTTCTGGGCGCATTGCGCGAAACCCAGCTGTATGTCAAAAGCCTGGAACGCGGCATGACGATTTTTGACCTGCCCAGGCAGGTGGCCGCCACCGACCTCCAGCAGTGGGAGCCGATTCTGGGCTGGCTTGAGTCGGTGCTTTATCCGCTGCAGGCAGCCAATGACTCCCAGGTGACGGCGGTGCCCGTCACGTCCGCTGTGCGCCGTCCGGTGGAGCAGGCCCCACGCCATTCGCTGACGGGTCTTGCAGTCAACGCTGCCTCTGCGATTGCGAACCGGCTCCGGCCTGCTGCCTCAAGCGTGCGCGAGGCTGTTGCCGCACCGGCGGTAAAAAGCTCATTGCCTAACAGTCTTGTGCCGGCACAGGAATCGCTGGTTCATGGTGGGCGTCTGTCCGTGCATGGCAGTGGCCGCATCGGCAGTTCACCCGTTCTGGCCAGCGGAAAACCGGCACTGACACGCAATGTCAATTCGCAGGACGGACTGCAGATTCCGCAGTTCCTCAAACGCACGCCACTGCGGAGTAGCCAAAACTAGCTCGTTTCGCGGCGCAGTTGCTCCAGGCGTTTTGCAACTGAATCCAGGTCCTGCGCGTCTTCGGCCTGCTCAAGGTATTTCTCAAGATCAGGCACCGCCCTTTCGGCATGCCCCTGAACAGCCCACGCAAGGCCGCGATCACGATACTCTGGCCATGCATCGGGCTGAAGAACGATAAGCCGGTCTTCCACCGCAATCAGGCGTTGCCAGTCTTCCTGCGTCTTGTGGATTTCCTTCAGGTTGCGCAGCATGCGGCTGATGATCTCGCGCGGCGGCGCCGATTGAAGATACAGACCGATGGGCATCTCGAACTCTTCATCAAGCCGGCTTTTCTGCCGGAAAGGCTCCAGGCGCTCCGACAGTTCTTCGCGGCTCAGCGACTGTCCGGTGAACGGATCAATCACGACCTGGCCCTTGGGCAGGTTGACCTTGACCATGAAATGCCCGGGGAAAGCCACACCGCGTGCATTGAGCCCCAGGCCACCCGCCAATTCGAGCCAGAGAACGGCCAGCGTGATGGGAATCCCGCGCCGGGTTTTCAGCATGGCGTTCAGATAGCTGTTGTCCGGGTCGTAATAGTCATTGATGTTGCCGCCGAAATTCAGGTCGTGAAAAAAGAACTGGTTCAGCAGGCGGAGTTTTTGCAGCGCCGATGCATCGGCCGGCAACCGGCGCTTGATGCGGGCCGCCAGTTGGTCCACATCACCAAGAACCTGCTGCACGTCCAGGTCGGGGTATTCATCCTGCGCGAGGCTGATCGCGGTTTCAAGCAGCGGAAAGTGTTCGTCGCTCTGGACCAGGCTGGCGAAGTACTGCAGCGGCGTGGGAACGTCCAGATTTAATGCCATGGCCCTACTGTCTCACAATTTCGGGACCATGGCGACGCCCGTCGATTCAGCGCAACACTGTTATCAGTGTGCCCCGGCAGCGGCATCCGCGCTGCTTGCCCCACCTGCCCCTGGCTTGGCAGGCCTGGCCAGGTAAACCAGCGGAATCAACGCAAGAAAGATGAGTGCAGAAACATAAAACACATCCGACGCGGCCAGCATGTAAGCCTGCTGGTCCACCAGCCGGTTGATGGTGCCCAGCGCCTGGTCAGGCGTGAGCCCGGCGCTGCCCAGCCCGGCAATTGCGCTGTTGGCCGCCTGGCTACCGGTGTTGACGCTGTCGGTGATGTGCGCATGGTGCATGGCTGCGCGGTCCTGCCAGACCGTGGTGGCAATCGAGGTGCCGAACGAGCCCGCCGTGATGCGCGCAAAGTTGGACAGGCCCGAGGCCGCCGGAATCTTGTCGGGCGAGATGCCCGACAGCGTCAGCGTCACGAGCGGAATAAAGAAGAAGGCCATCGCCACACCTTGGATGATGGTGGGGATCATGATGGTCCAGAAATCGGCCTGGGTGTTGAAGTGCGAACGCATCCACAGCACGAGTGCGAATGTCAGAAAGGCAAAGGTCGCCATCTTGCGCGGGTCGACCTTGCCGATGTTCTTGCCGACGATGGGCGAGAACACCAGCGCCATGAGCCCGACGGGTGCCATGATCATGCCGGCCTGCGTGGCGGTATAGCCCATGAACTGCTGCAGCCACAGGGGCAGCACCACCACATTGCCGAAGAAGAGGCCGTAACCGATCGACAGTGCAAGGGCACCGGCCCAGAAGTTGCGCCGCTTGAAGAGGCGCAGGTCCACCACCGGGTGTTCTTCGGTCAACTCCCAGATCACAAAGGCGATGAAGCCGACCAGCGCGACGATGCCCAGCCCAATCACTTCGCCGGAATGAAACCAGTCCAGTTCCTGCCCCTTGTCGAGCATGATTTGAAGCGCGCCAATCCACAGCACCAGCAAGGCCAGCCCCACAGAGTCAATCGGCAGTTTGCGTATCTGGCTTTCACGTTTGTGGTAAATCTTCCAGATCATGAAGGCTGCTGCAAAGCCGACCGGGATGTTGATGTAGAAAATCCACGGCCACGAGATGTTGTCGGTGATCCAGCCACCCAACAGCGGCCCGAGCACGGGCGCGACCAGGGTCGTCATGGACCACAAAGCCATCGCCAGCCCTGCCAAGGCCTTTGGGTAACTCGACAGCAGCAAGGTTTGCGACAGTGGAATCAGCGGCCCGGCAGCCAGTCCCTGAAGGATACGAAAGGCGATCAGCGTCGTCATGTTGGGCGCCAGGCCGCACAGCCACGAACTGATCACAAACAAAATGACGCTGATCATGAACAGGCGCACCTGGCCAAAGCGCTGCGAGAGCCAGCCGGTCAGCGGCACGGATATGGCATTGGCCACGCCAAAACTCGTGATGACCCAGGTTCCCTGGTTCGGGCTGACGCCGAGGTCACCCGCAATGGCTGGCAGCGACACGTTCGCAATCGAGGTGTCGAGCACGTTCATGAACGTGGCTGCAGACAAGGCCAGCGTGCCCCACAGGCGGGCCGAACCCGTCAGCGGCGGCAGCTCTATGTGCTCATATGGCTTTTCAGCGGGCGCGGTCGAAACAGCAGGCGTGCGGGCCGTAGCAGGAAGAGATTCAGTAGCCATGAAAGCCCGGGAGAAAAGCCGTTAAGGAATTTGCAGAAAAACAGTCCCCGGCGCTTAAAACGTCGAGGTCACCTGGCCCGGTTTGGACACAACGGCAGCTTTTGCCAGATTTGAACTGGCATCGGCTTTTGCGCCGCTGGTTTTCGCAACATTGACTGCACCCGTGGACTTGCCCATGTTCGCTGCAATCACACGCTTGACATCCTGGTCAGCCGCATCGCCGGGCACACCGTAGGCATGCACTTCGGCCTGCGCAGCGGGGCGCGGCGCGTCGGCCAGCGTCTTGCCATCCTTGTTGCGCACATCCACTTCTGCGTCCATCGACAGGCCCACGCGCAGCGGGTTGGCTTCGATTTCTTTCGGGTCCAGCGCGATGCGCACGGGCACACGCTGCACGACCTTGATCCAGTTGCCGGTGGCGTTCTGCGCGGGCAGCAGCGAGAACGCCGCGCCGGTACCAGCGCCCAGGCCGGCGACCTTGCCCTTGTATTCGACCTTCTTGCCGTACACGTCAGCCATCAGCGTGACGGGCTGGCCGATGCGGATGTTGCGCAACTGCACTTCCTTGAAGTTGGCATCGACCCAGACCTGCTTGAGCGGGATGATGGACATCATGGGTGTGCCGGCCGCTACGCGCTGGCCAAGCTGCACGGTGCGTTTGGCCACATAACCATCGACAGGCGCAGGCAAGGCGGCGCGTTGCGTAGCCAAAAATGCTTCGCGCACTTTGGCGGCCGCCATCAACACGCTCGGGTGCTGCTCTACGCTGGTGCCTTCGGTCAAGGCCTGGTTGCTGGCAAGCTGCTCACGCGCTGCCACCACACCGGCCTGGGCTGCGGCCAACGCGCTTTTCGCATTGGCCAGTTGCGTTTCGGCATGGCCGAGTTCTTCACGCGACACAGCGCCGTTGCCGGTCAGGGACTGGCGGCGGTTGAGGTCGTCATTGGCGCGGGCGATCTCGCTCTGCGCCTTGGCCACATCCGCATCACGCAGCATGATTTGTGCAGACAGCGTGCCGTTGTTGGCGTACAGCGTACGCGCCTGGCGCACGGCCTGGGCCAATGCAGCCTCGGCCTGGTCAAGTGCCACTTTGGCATCAGCGGGGTCAAGCTGCACCAGCGGCTGGCCGGCCTTCACAAAGTCGGTGTCATCGGCCATGATGGCCAGTACCGTGCCGCCGATCTGCGGCGTGATCTGGATCACGTTGCCCTGCACATAGGCATTGTCGGTGGATTCGTAATGGCTGGCGACCAGGTACTCGTACACGCTCCAGCCCAGTCCGCAAACCACGACCACGGCAGCCAGTGCAGTGAGGGCTTTTTTGCGGGTTGGGTTGCCCTTGACGGGTTCGGGAGTGGCTGTGGCTTGAGGTGCGTTCATGATGTTTAACTGCTTGCGATAAGTGGTTCAGGAAGGACGGCTTTGTCTCTGTACTCTTGTCTGTCTTTTTTTAGCGTGAGGCCGCGACGGTCTGCGGCAGGCCTTGCGCGGGCGCATAACCGCCACCCAGTGCGCGAATCAGCGCGACCTGCGTATCGAGTGCACGGGCAGAAAGATCCACCGCGCCGCGGCGCTGGGCCAGCACATTTGTTTCGGCCGTCAGCACATTCAGGTAGTTACCCAGGCCGGCCCTGTATCGCTGCAGGGCGATTTCATAGGCGCCCTCTGCCGCCTGCTGCGCGGCGCGCTGCTCGGCCTGCTGGCGTGCAATCGCCTGTGACGACGCAACCTGGTCGGCCACGTCACGGACGGCGTCGAGCACGGTGGCGTTGTAACTTTCAACAGCCGCATCAAGGTCAGCGGTCTTGCCGCGCAGGTTGGCGCGCAGGCGGCCTGCATCAAAAATCGGGAGGCGCAAGGCCGGGCCAACGCCCCACTGCTGGCTGCCAGATTCAAACAGGCGGTTCAGGCCAATGCTCGAAAAACCAGCGAACGCGACGAGGTTGATGTTGGGGTAGAACTGTGTCTTTGCATTCGCCACATCCTTGACGGACGCCTCAACGCGCCAGCGCGCGGCGGTGATGTCGGCACGGCGGCCCAGCAGGTCGGCCGGGATGGCCGTTGCAGTGGCGACATTTTTAATGGCGGCCAATTGAGGCGGTACCGTATTCAAGGCCACATCGGGCTGGCCGACCAGCGCGCCCAGTGCGTTGCGGGTCAGCGCCATTTGTTCGTTCAGGGATTCAAGCTGCAGGCGCGCTTCGGGTAGCCCGCCCTCGCTCTGGCGCAGTTCAAGCCGCGTGTCCAGACCGGCGTTTACCCGGTCCTGCACCAGCTTCAGGGTCTCGCCGCGTTGCGCCAGCGTACGTTTGGCGACTTCGGCCTGCTCGTTGAGACGGGCCAACTGGAAGTACGAGCGCGCTACATTGCTGGCCAGCAAAATGCGGGCGGCTTCTGCATCGGCTTCGGCGGCGTGCATGCTGCCAAGTGCGGCATCCAGTGCTGCGCGGTTCTTGCCAAAAAAATCAAGCTCCCAGCTGGCATTGAGCTGGGCGGTACCGGTTTCCCGGATGGTGCCGGCCAGTGGCGCGGGCACCAGGCCGTTTTTTGTATAGAGCTGGCGCGTCGCATCAAGCTGCGCATTGACCTGCGGCAGGGTTGCGGCGTCAGCCACTTCAATAACGGCCTGCGCACGCGTCAGGCGTGCCTGGGCGATCTTCAGGTTGGGGCTGCTTGAGAGTGCCTGGGCTACCAGGCGATTGAGCTGCTCGTCGCCAAAGTCCTTCCACCACTCTGCCCCGACTGTTGATGCCACAGGCAACGCGGAAGATGCAGGCGCCTGCAAACCAACAGATACGGCATCGCGCAAAGACGCGTTGGGCGCGATCCCGGACATGTCTGCGCAACCGGTGATGCCAGTGGCCATCACGCCAGCGGCGATCACGCTGGCCGCAGCCACCATGGCCATGCGGAAAGACGCACGCCAAACCGGCAGTTCGCTGTTCATGAGCGCAGCGTTTTCAGGCAGCGCGGTGCAGGCGTCACATGACGCGGTTTCAGGCTTGTTGTTCATTTTCAGCAGACGATGAGGAAGGTGCGATAAGTGACGCGGGTGATTTGTCGTATGCTTTTTCAGCCGCAGGCTGCATGGCCTGCGCGGTATCAAGAATGCGGCGCAGAAAGCCCTTGAGAACCTGCCACTCTTCGGCCGAAAAGCCGGAGAGATGCGCGTTCTGCACGCGGCAGAGAATTTCGGGAATGCCCTGGGCTGCAGTGCGCCCAGCTTCGGTCAGTTCAAGGTTGACGACGCGGCGGTCTTCTGACGAACGCACACGGCGGCAAAGCTGTTTGGCCTCAAGCCTGTCCAGCAGGCGCGTCATCGAACCGGCATCCAGCTCGCAGACGCGGGCCAGTTCTGCCACGGTCGAGGCATTGCCCATATAGAGCTTGAGCAGTGGCACCCACTGCGCATTGGTCAGGCCGGTAGGTTCAAGCTCGCGCTCTATCTGCTGGCTGGCCACGGAAATGATGCGGCGCATCAGATAGGCGACGCTGTCGTCGGGCTTGTAGCCTTTGGCACGGTAAAACTCCACCATCGGGCATGTCAGGCCATCAATGAGCGGATTGGGTCCGCTTTGCGGATCTTTCGGATTTTGTGGGACGGGTTTTGAAGCCATGAGCCAAATAATACATGCCTAAGCAAATATTGTCAAGGCTGTCTTTGTATGGGCAAACTTTTGACGCTAAACTTGCCGGATGGCTACTTCCCCCCTACCCAAAGACGCGCCCAAGGGCTCGCCGCGTTCACTTTCAGGCCTTGTGCCCTTTCTGCGGCCCTACTGGGGGCGGATTGCGCTGGCGGGGTTTTTCCTGGTCATGGCCGCCATTGCCACCCTGGTGTTTCCGCTGGCGCTACGCAGCCTGATTGATGGCGGGCTGGTCAATGGAAACATGACTGCCGCCGGCAAGGGTGAGCAACTGGTCGCACTGCGCAGCCACTTTTTTGAGCTCTTTGCTGTCGCCGCCGCGCTGGGCCTGTTTTCGGCCGGCCGTTTCTACATGGTGAGCTGGCTGGGCGAGCGCGTCACAGCCGATTTGCGCAACGCGGTGTATTCACACGTCGTGCAGCAAAGCCCCGAGTTTTTTGAAACCACCCAGACCGGCGAGGTGCTGAGCCGCCTGACCGGCGACACCACGCTCGTGCAGACCGTTGTCGGCTCATCGCTGAGCATGGGCCTGCGCAACGCGGTGATGGGCGTTGGCGCGCTGGTCATGCTGATCTATACCAACCCGTACCTGATGTTCCAGGTGCTGGGCGTGCTGGTGCTCATCGTCGCGCCCTCGGTCTGGTTTGGCCGGCGTGTGCGCAAGCTCTCACGCGCCAGCCAGGACCGCGTGGCCGATTCGAGCGCCATTGCAGCAGAAGTTTTGAATGCCATCCCGGTCGTGCAAAGCTACACCGCAGAAGGCCGCGAAGCCACGCGTTTCAATGTCTCGACGACGAACGCTTTCAACGTTGCCGTACGACGTACCAAGGCCCGCTCGGTCCTGGTCGCGTTCATCATCATCGCAACCTCTGCGGCGCTGCTGTGGGGCCTGTACCAGGGCACGCAAGCCGTCATGCGCGGCGATATCTCTGCAGGCCACCTCGGCCAGACTGCTGTCTACGTGATCATTCTTGCCAGCGCCGCTGCTGTGCTGGGCGAGGTGTATGGCGACCTGCTGCGCGCTGCCGGCGCCACCGAACGCCTGATGGAGCTGCTTGAATCACGTTCACCCGTGACCTCGCCCGCCAACCCCGTGCCGGCAGCGGTGACGCAGGCGGGCAGCGCTGTCAAATTCGAGTCGGTCAATTTCCACTATCCCTCGCGGCCCACACAGCCCGCCCTCACTGATTTTTCACTCAGCGTCGCACCGGGCGAAACCGTGGCCATCGTCGGCCCCAGCGGTGCCGGCAAGAGCACCGTGTTCCAGTTGCTGCTGCGCTTTTACGACCCCGCATCTGGCCGCATCGAGCTCGACGGCGTACGTACGGCCGACATGTCGCTTGAAGACCTGCGCCAGCGCGTCGGCATCGTGCCGCAGGATGCCGTCATCTTTTCGACCAGCGCGCTTGAGAACATTCGCTACGGCAAACCCGGCGCAAGCGAAGAAGAAACCAAAGCCGCCGCCAAAGCCGCATTTGCGCACGACTTCATCAGCGCCCTGCCCGAGGGTTATGACACCTTCCTCGGCGAGCGCGGCGTGCGCCTGTCGGGCGGGCAGCGCCAGCGCATTGCGATTGCACGCGCCATGCTCAAGAACTCGCCGCTGCTGCTGCTTGACGAAGCCACCAGCGCACTCGACGCCGAAAGCGAACGCATGGTGCAGGCCGCGCTTGAGTCGGCCATGCGCAACCGCACCACGCTCGTCATCGCCCACCGCCTGGCCACCGTGCAGCAGGCCGACCGCATCGTTGTGCTGGACCACGGCAAGGTGGTTGAACAGGGCACGCACCATGAACTGGTGCAGCGGGGCGGCGTGTATGCGCGGCTCGCGGCGCTGCAGTTCACGACCTGACGCTATGCATTACCGGCCCACGCAATCAACACAACAATAAACACATAACAGCTAGTGCAGGCACACATGATGCAGCCAGCAACGCCTGCCTAAAATTGCTCGCGCGCCAGGCCAACTGGCAATCATCACCCAACAAGAAAGAGGCAACATGCGCAAGCACAACAACCCAACACACCCCAACCGCCGTGCAGTCCTGCAGGCCATCCCCGCACTCGCCGCTGCAGTGGCACTGCCCGCCGCCGCGCAGGGCACCCGCCCCTACCCTGCCAGCCCCGTGCGCGTGATCGTCCCGCACCCCGCAGGCGGCCCGGCCGACCTGATTGCACGGGTGGCCGCGACCGAACTCGGCAAGGGCCTGAACCAGTCCTTCTTCGTTGAGAACAGGCCGGGTGGTGGAAGCCTGATAGGCGCAGCAGCGGTGGCCCAGGCCAAACCCGATGGCGAGACCCTGCTGGTCAATGCATCTGTGCATGTCATCTACCCGGCCATGTTCAAGCAGATGAATTTCGATGTCATCCGTGACTTCACGCCCGTGACGCAGCTGACCACTGTTCCCCTTGTGCTGATGGTGAACCCCCAGTTGCCGGTCAAAAATGTGAAGGAGCTGATCGCCTATGCCAAAGCCAACCCCGGCAAACTGTCGTTCGGCTCTTCGGGCACTGGCGGCGCGCAGCACCTGGCTGCAGAGCTCTTCAAGCAAATGACGGGCACCTACATGGTCCACATTCCCTATCGCGGCGCAGCCCCCGCGCTGACCGACCTGATGGGCGGGCAGGTGCAGGTGATGTTCGACTCCATGACCTCATCGCTGCAGCACATCCGCAGCGGCAAGCTGCGCGCCCTGGCAGTCACCAGCCTGCAGCGCTCCAGCCTGTTGCCTGATGCGCCCACGGTTGCCGAATCAGGTGTGCCGGGCTACACCCTCGCCAACTGGTACGGCATCTGGGCACCGAAAAATACTCCGCCGGAAATTGCCAACCGCATTGCCGCAGAAATTGCACGCACCTTCCGCACGCCCGAAATGTCTGCTCAGCTGCGCAACTCCGGTTCAGAGATCGTCGCCAGCACGCCCGAAGAATTCGCAAAATTCTGCCTGTCCGAGAAAGACAAGTGGGCGAGCATCGTGGCACGCTCCGGGGCCAAGCTCGACTAAAAACCGCCAGCCGCACCGCACGATGCGGTGGTTATGCATTTTTTGCATGGCAAACAATCAGACCAGCCTTGGACATTTGCGGGCAGGACTCCTAAGCTCCGGGTATCGACTCTTCCAACCGATTCCCCCAACAGGAGTTTTCCATGTCCAAGGCCACGTCAACCTCGCATGCAGCCGCACCGGCAGCCGCTGTAGACCACAGCGCGCACCCCCTGCCCTCTTACCTCGAGGCTGACAACCTGGGGCCCTGGGGCAATTACCTGCAGCAGGTCGACCGCGTCATTCCGCACCTGGGCAGCCTGGCGCGCTGGGCTGAAACCCTCAAGCGCCCCAAGCGCGTGTTGATTGTTGACGTGCCCATTCACATGGACGACGGCACTGTCGCCCACTTCGAGGGCTACCGCGTGCAGCACAACGTCTCGCGCGGCCCGGGCAAGGGCGGCGTGCGTTTTCACCAGGACGTGACGCTGTCTGAAGTGATGGCGCTGTCGGCCTGGATGTCGGTAAAGAACGCCGCCGTCAACGTGCCTTACGGCGGCGCCAAGGGCGGCATTCGTGTCGACCCCAAGAAGCTGTCGCGTGGCGAGCTGGAGCGCATGACGCGCCGCTACACCAGCGAGATCGGCATCATCATCGGCCCCAACAAGGACATCCCCGCACCCGACGTCAACACCAATGACCAGATCATGGCGTGGATGATGGACACCTACTCCATGAACACCGGCTCCACCTCGACCGGCGTGGTCACCGGCAAGCCGGTAGACCTGGGCGGCTCGCTCGGCCGGCGTGAAGCCACGGGCCGCGGTGTGTTCACCGTCGGTGTTGAGGCCGCCAACCACATCGGGCTGGAAATCTCCGGCGCGCGCGTTGCCGTGCAGGGCTTCGGCAATGTGGGCGGCGTGGCGGGCAAGCTGTTTGCAGAAGCCGGGGCTCGCATCGTCGCCGTGCAGGACCACGGCGGCACCATCTATCGCGAAGCCGGGCTTGATGTGCCATCCCTGCTCAAGCACGTCGAAGAAAACGGCAGCGTCGGCGGCTTCCCCGAAGCGGAAGTGATGGCCAACGACAAATTCTGGGACGTCGAGTGCGACATCCTCATCCCCGCTGCGCTTGAGCAGCAGATCAATGCCGGCAACGCACACCGCATCAAGGCGAAGATGATCATCGAAGGCGCCAACGGCCCGACGACGCCGGCCGCCGACGACATCCTGCAGGAGCGCAACATCCTCGTGCTGCCCGACGTGATCGCCAACGCAGGCGGCGTGACGGTCAGCTACTTTGAATGGGTGCAGGATTTCTCCAGCTTCTTCTGGGACGAAGACGAGATCAATGCCCGCCTGGTCAAGATCATGAAACACGCCTTCGCCGCCGTCTGGGCGGTGTCGCAAGACCAGAAAGTCAGCCTGCGCACGGCCACCTTCATCGTCGCCTGCAAACGCATACTGCACACGCGCGAACTGCGCGGTTTGTACCCCTGACCTGAACGGGGTCGCCGGCCAAGGGGCCGGCAGGTAGTAAAAACGGCGCCTTTGAGCGCCGTTTTTACTATGGTTTTGATAGCTTCTCACGCTCGTATTTATTGGCCTGCAGCCGTTTTTATGCCTTAAAATGGCCTTTTTTCAGGCGATTTTTCGGTTCCAGCAGCCTAAAAACGATGATTTGGCACCAATTGTTAATATAGAAGTTAACTTTTGGCTTCTTTTAACGTGTACGTTAAAAATATGCCCCTTAGTCGGCAAAAAAAGTAATTTCTTGTCTGCTACATGCGACATGAGCGCTAACCGAGAGCTTGCCGCGCGCAGCGAAAACAGCAGGCCCGGCGTAGCCCTCTAAGCCACTCGACGCCCTTCTGACAAAGGTGAGGTGGCGTTCTGTGCGACCGGTGCTGCATGCAACTGGGGACCGAGAGCACTGACCGCCTGCAGAACAGCCGCGAATTCAGGGTTACCGGTTGGGGATAGAGCTTTATAAAGGCTTTTCCTGCCCAGGCCCGTCTCGCGCATCAACTGCGACATGCCTTTGGCACGAGCGATATCACCGAGGGTAGCTGCGAAGAGCGGGATTACTCTCTTCCAGTGCCGCCTCAAGGTGGGCCGCCATGTCTTCATCAGATTGAATTAAAGATATTCGGCTGGATCCCACATACGAGTCATTGTCTTGATCATCTATCTACTCCGCGTATTTGCGCGCCAGTTCCGTGGCTTTCTTGATGTCACGTGACTGGGTGGATTTGTCACCACCAGCCAGCAACAACGCATCGTGACCACTGTGTTGAACGAAATACACCCTATAGCCAGGCCCATGGTCAATCTTCAGTTCGGCTGACTCGTTGTGCCTTGCCAGCCACACAGGAAGATAGATGTCGCAGTCGTCGGTGCCGCTTCTGTGAACCGCCAAGTCAAATAGCAAGAGTCCACGGATACCCGGTAAAACCCCGCGCGTCATTCGACCAGGAGTCCAGTCGGCGGACGTCCGCCGAAGGATAAACTAGCGCGTCTCAACACGCTGACCCTGTCAGTGGCGGCTGTTTCGCGGATATGGTGCTTACCGCTGGAACTTCGACCGAAGGGTTTGCAGGCGCGGTATAGGGTTTGTGCAGATGCCATACGCGCGTCCAATTAAAAAAATTTCTCGGGGCAAGAGTAAAAAATGGTCTTCAGTTCACCAGTCTTTCTGTTCATTTTCTTTCCCATCACATTTGCGGTCTATTACCTGGTCAAGGCAATTTCCAAGAGAACCAATCGATTTACAAATTATTGGCTCCTCATTGCGAGCGTTGTTTTTTATGTATGGGGTGCCCCGAAATCCATCTATTTGCTCCTGTTTGCAGCCGGAATAGTGATCGACTATCTGGTTGCAATCGCAATTGGGAAGGATGTGAAGCTTGGAATCCCGCCATCAAAAAGAAGCAAGCTTCTCCTGGCATTTGCCATAGCTCTAAACCTCGCCTTCCTGGCCTATTACAAGTACGCCAACTTTTTTGTAGAAGAGCTTGGCCACGTCAGCGGTGATTTTTTGATTCAATGGCGAACGATCATTTTGCCCATAGGAATCTCATTTATCGCATTTCACAAAATCAGCTATTTGGTTGATGTGTACAGGCTCAAGGCAGAGCCGCGTCGCGATTTGCCCGAATTCATGCTCTACCTGCTTTTCTTTCCGCAACTTATTGCAGGCCCCATTGTTCGCTACCACACCATATCCAGCCAAATCACAAGCAGGACTCATTCGGTAGACGAGGTATTTGAGGGCATATATCGTTTTGCCATTGGTCTTGGTAAAAAGGTGCTGATCGCCAATCAACTTGGATTTGTTGTAGATCGCATCTTTGCGCAATCGCCTGGTACGTTAGATCCAACGATTGCATGGCTTGGAATTTTGCTCTACGCGCTACAGATCTATTTTGATTTTTCCGGCTATTCAGATATGGCTATCGGACTGGGTCGTATGTTCGGGTTCCGATTGCCTGAAAACTTCAATCGTCCGTACATCTCTAAAAGCATTACCGAATTTTGGCGTCGATGGCACATGTCGCTGTCATCCTTCTTTCGTGATTATCTTTACATCCCTCTTGGGGGAAATCAGACATCCTTGCAACGAACCATCTTCAATTTATGGATTGTTTTTCTGCTCTGTGGCTTGTGGCACGGTGCGAAATGGACTTTTGTTTTTTGGGGGGCTTATTACGGGCTCTGGCTCACCCTTGAAAGGCTATTTCTTGGAAACCTGTTGGCGAAGGCCCTCCCGGTTTTTGCAACCCTATATACCTTTGTCATTGTGTTAATAGGATGGGTGCTGTTCCGTTCCCCCGATCTTTCCTATGCGTTTGGCTATCTATCTGCGATGTTCGATTTCGCGGCGTTGTCGCGGCCGAGAATGTACGACCTGGCGCTGGACTATGCGGTTTATCCCAAGGTACTGATCTGCACCTTGATAGCGATAGTTTTTAGCTTTACGCCTGACTCGATCTACTCGCGTTTAAAGCTACATGGCGGATACGCCTTGATTGCGAAGAGCGTCTGTGGGCTGTTGCTGATCGTTTATTCGATCTCCAATCTGGCAACGGGAACCTTCAATCCGTTCCTCTACTTTCAGTTTTAAAGCGTCAGGATTTAAAGTGAAACGCGTTATTCAACTGGGTACGGTCCTCATTTTCTTTTTGTTGCTGCTGGCGGTCGCCCTGCAAATGCCTCTCAAGATAGTTCCAGAGCCTACCCTGCTGGAGAAGAGGGCGTTGGCTTCACGACCGCATCTGAAATCAATTCGGGAGGTAGCCTCTGATGATTTTCTGAACGGATTCACCGCCTACGTCAACGACAATTTCGGATTCAGGAAAATTTTCATCCGGCTAAATAACCTTATTGATCTTAAAGTTCTAAAAACTCCAAGCAATCAGGACATCATTCTGGGTGCGGAGTCAATGCTTTTTAGCCGCTCGGCGGATTGGAATGGAGTCATCAAAAAGCACACTAACTATACGGATGCGCAAATTGCTGCCGGCGCAAAAAGAGTTCGCGACTTTCAGGATCGTCTGCGGTCGCACGGTAAAGAATTTCTGTTTGTATTTGCGCCCAATAAAGCAACCATTTACCCAGAGTTACTGATTGCACATAAATATTTGCTGAATCCTCTCTCGGAGCGCGAGCGCTGGCTAATGGCTCTGAAAAGTGCTGGCGTCAACAGCCTAGATGTCGCTCCGATGATTCTGGATGCCAAGCAAAAGCGTTTGCTTTACTACAACGGTGATCACCACTGGAACCGGTTTGCCAGTCTGATGGCATCTCAACTCATAGTCGATACGTTCGCTTCCCGAATGAATGTTCCAGCTCCCCGTTTTGAGATAACGGGTGTTCGCCCCGATGGATGGGAGAGGGCCGGCGGCGGCTCTTATGACGAAATGCTGGGAGTCAAGGCAACGCGCGTCAACGAAGAGCCGATAGTTAAAGTTTCGGGTAACAAGTTGCCTCGCGGTGTGGTGTTCGGCGATAGTTTTCTTCATTGGCTCTATCTCGATCAGGCATCAGAGAACTTCGAAAGTGTTGCTGATCTCTCAGAAGTAGAGAAGTTTGCAATGGCAATTAATCGCGCTGATACTAAATTCGTGCTCGTTCACATGTGGGAAGCCAATTCAAACAAACTGATCGATAACAAGGTTTGGGATATAGGCAAATAGCCGCGGATCCAGTGATTGACCGAAGCCCCTTAGGCTCTCAAAGGCGCAAGGCGTCGCAGGCAAACATGAGCGCGGGCACATTTGCCCATGCGCCCTACTTCGGAATACTCTTGTTGGTCGGCGACCTGACCGGCTCTTCCGACCCGCTGCGCCACTCGCCAAAAGAGTCGACATAGAAGTTCATCACACGCATCCAGTCTTCTGCCACGACGGTGCGGGTCTTGTAGTGCGTTTTTTCGGTGTAGGTCACCTTGACCGGGTAGACCTTGGTGCCGCGCTGGCCGCTGCCGCTGTCGAGGCGGCCGTCCCAGTCGCGCGGTGCGCCGACCACCAGCGCGCTCACATCGACCGTCACCGCGCCATCAGAACCCGGGTCGGCGGGCTTCTCGCCTTTTTTGCAACGCACCAGCTGCTTGAGCAGGTCAGCGTTGGGCTTGTCGCCGTTGCGTGCGGGCTTTTGTGCGATGGGGCACTTCAGCACACCCTCCTGGGCACTGGCTGAAGTCATGCCGGCAAGCGTCAAGGCTGCGGCAGCAATCAGGGATGAATAGCGCATGTTTCATGTCCTCCAGTTATTGTTTGTCGCGGGTTATCCGGCGGCCAGTCTGGCTTTTTGACTATAGCCCCGGCGCCGGGGCGCTGTCTGCCGCAGTCGGGTTTTCATGCGCCGGCATGTTGCATAAAAAACGCACAGCCCGAGGGATTTGCCACGCCAAAACGATGCGGGCACGGCCATGAACGCCATGGGGCTGACGGTGGCAGGTGGTAGCGGCGGCTTGCAGATGAGTCAGACGCTACTAATTTAGTAGCTGCTCACGCTTATATCTATTGGCCTGCAGCCCGATTTGGGGGTCAAAAGTGGCCTTTTCAGGTGTTTTTTTGACGTCAACAGCGCGAAAATAAGGTTTTGGGCGCCGATTGTTAACATGGAAGTTAACTTTTGGTCATTTTTTTAACGTGTACGTTAAAAAATGGCCTCAACTGCGGAAGCCCTGGATTGAGCCAAGTCCCAGTACGAATGCAACGGCTACGGCGATATAGAGCAAGAGCGCCAACACCATCGCCAACCGGGGCCAACGCCACTCGCGAATGAGGGCGACCATTCCAAGAAATGACATGCCGTACATGGTTGCAGCGATGAAGTAGCTTAGAGGGGCAGGAACGAACACTGGCCGCCCGCCATATCTTGGTGATGTTTCGTAACCTCCGTGCGCAAGTATGAGTGAACCCCCAACCATGCCGAGCAGGACGATTGCAGCGATTGAGATCTGGGCGGCGGAGCTGAGTGATTCGTTCTTCATGGGGTCTGACGTTTGACACGAGCGGCAGCGGGAGGCCGTAGGCCGGAGGCTGTCCGCTCGATGGAAGGGTTGGGCGTCACTGGCGAACCGAGCGGGCATAGAAGTTTCTTCATGATCGATTTACCAAATGCATGAGCGGCACGACGTGGCCCGAAAGTGGGGTGAATTGCGCGTCCGGAAACGGCGGGACAGCCGGCTTGTGGGGGAGCACAGTGGCACTTCATCAACTGACAGGGAGAAAGTATGACCGCACTAGCCAACAAGATTGCCATAGTTACCGGGGCAAGTTCAGGAATCGGATATGCAACCGCGAAGATGTTCGCACGAGAAGGTGCCAGGGTGGTCGTGACTGCTCGGCGCCAAGCAGAGCTCGACGGACTAGTCGCTGAGATTATGGAAGCTGGCGGCCAAGCTGTAGCTGTCGCGGGCGATGTGAAGGAAGAGGCCGTAGTGAAACTCGTTGTAGAGACGGCGGTCCGCCACTTTGGAGGATTGGACATCGCCTTCAACAATGCCGGTGCAGTCGGTGAGACGGGGCCAGTCCATGACGTGTCGTTGGCCGGATGGCGCCACGTGCTGGATACCAATCTGACAAGTGCCTTCCTCGGCGCCAAGTATCAGGTGCCAGCGATGATCGCGCGAGGCGGTGGGTCGTTGGTCTTCACAGGCTCGTTCGTGGGCTATAGCGTCGGCATGCCTGGCATGGCGGCCTATGCCTCTAGCAAGGCGGGGCTCATTGGTTTGACTCAGGTGCTCGCCGCCGAACTCGGCGCGAAGGGCATTCGCGCTAACGCAATCCTGCCCGGAGGTACTGATACCCCCGCGAGTATCACCAATGCGCCGGGGGCCACTCCCGAGGTGCTCGCATTTGTCGAGGGCCTTCACGCGCTCAAGAGGATGGCGAGGCCTGACGAAATCGCGCGATCGGTGCTTCACCTTGCGTCGGACGCCTCGAGCTTCATTACAGGCGCCGTGCTCCTCGTTGACGGCGGCGTTTCGATCACCAGAACTTGACTGAGTTGCTGCGATGGGAAGTGCCGAGGACTGCCCTCGTTTTGGTGACGCTCAACGTAGAAGTAACCGGCGCACGAGTGGAGGTGCGACCGAAGGGAGTAGACGCACTCGTGCGTCCGTGTTGACTGCCCAGTTAAGTTGCATCGGCGGCCTTCTTAAGTAGCCACTTGTCAACAACGCCAGCAACGAGGAAGCCAAGGCCTCCAGCGATGAAGAAGGCGCAAAACGAGTAGCCAACTGCGCTGTTGCTCGCTCTGAGCGAGTACCAGCCTAGCAAGCCAAGAGAAAGACAACCCCAGAACACCATATTTGATAGGTTGACGTACTCTGAGGCCTTAATCCACCACGCAGAATTCTTGCCGCCGTTGATGAGGTGACTGAGCACCATAAATAAAGGCGGGCCGAACAGGCCGAAGCAGACCACCAACGTAAAGTCCAATTCGCGCCCGGCTGGCGCAAACAGATGAATCTGATTTGGAACGGTGAGTCCTTGCGGAATGCCTTGGACCAAGCCGAGGACGAACGCGTTGCGCTCCGGGTGACGCCAAAAAGATCTCATGCAATTTAACGTAATTTATGCCGCAAAACCTGCGGTATAAAAATGGCGCTGCAATAGAACGTGGTCATCTAAACCTCCTGAAACCCGCTTGCACATTGGCTTTGCGGCACACATATTGTTTTTTCATGACACTACTCAAGCCATGGAGACCGGCAACCCTCCACTGCAATCTGCACTTCTTTTAGACCAGGTTCGGGAGCGGATTCGGTATTTGGACTATAGCCTCAGCACCGGGAGTCTCTATATCTGCAGAGTGCGCTTCTTCATCTGGCGGCTTGCGCTGACGCATCTGCATGGAGTAACAGCGGCACCGCTGGCTCGCTGGATGAAGATGTATTTGCTATTAATTACATAGCTTCTCATGCACGTATTTATTGGCCTGCAGCCCGATTTGATGCCTGAAAATGGCCTTTTTAAGACTATTTTTAAGCTTAAGCACGCTGAAAACAACGTTTTAGGACCAATTGTTAATATCGAAGTTAACTTTTGGCTATTTTTTAACGTGTACGTTAAAAAATAGCCCTTCCAGGCAGTTTTGGCTCATACCAGCCTGAAACCCGTCCGCCAATATCGCGCAGACAGTGCCAACGCTACTGAAGTGTCTCTTTCAGCGCCGCAGGCAGCGGCAGGGGCATGACCTCTATGCCCTCTTCCAGCAACTCGACGGTTTCTTTCATGCTGGCCTGGCCGCGTATGTTGCGGGCCTCGGTGTCGCCGTAGTGCATGCGGCGGGCTTCTTCGGCGAAGCGGTTACCGACGTCTTCAGTGTTGGCCATGACCTGGCGCAGGGCCTTGAGGAAGGCGGCCTGGGCTGCGGGGTTCATCACGTTGCTGGCGTCTGCCTGGGCTGGTGCGACGGCCGTTGACGCTGGCGCGCCGGGCGTTGTACCAGAAGCGGTGATGGGCGCAACAGAAGGCGCTGCATGACCGCCGAGGTTCAGGCGGGGGGCGCTGGGCATCTTTTGCACGGCCTTGTCTGAACACATGGGGCACTCAACCAGCCCGCGTGTGAGCTGGCTCTGGAAGTCATCTTCGGACGCGAACCAGCCTTCAAATGAATGCTGGTGGGCGCACTGGAGATTGAGGACCTTCATGGCTGCATTATCTGCAAAGCTTCAAGGGGCGGGGGTTTGCCAGTCCAATGCCCATGAGCCTGACAGCACGTTCTGCAGCCAGAGCATGCCTGTGAGTGTTTTGGCGTCAGTCACCTTGCCGTCACGGCACCAGTCTGACAACTCGGCAGGCGTGGCGGTGAACACTTCGAGAAACTCGCCCGGGTCAAGCACGCGCTCGCCCGCTATCAGCCCGCGCGCAAACCAGATGTCTATGAATTCGGTTGAATAAGAAATCACCGGGTGCAGCACGCCGGCCCTGGCCCATTCGCGTGCGGTGTAACCGGTTTCTTCAAACAACTCGCGCTTGGCGCAGTCGAGTGGGGTTTCGCCGGCGTCGAGCTTGCCCGCGGGGAACTCGATCATCACGCGGTGCATGGGGTAGCGGTATTGGCGCTCGAGCAGCACGCGGCCATCGTCGAGCAGGGCAATCACCATCGCCGCGCCGGGGTGGACGATGTATTCGCGTATGGTCTCCGTCGCGTCGGGTAACAGCACCGTGTCGCGAAATGCATGCAGAAAGCGCCCCTTGAGGATTTCCGTGGAGGCGATGGCTGTTTCGTTGAGGTGTGCGTCGTCTTTCATATAGCAACGCGTGCCTTTTTAATTGCGGTGTTTGAAGAGGTAGCGGTAAGTAAAACCGGGGAATGCGAAGGTGATGAAGAGTGCGCCGGTGATGGCGTAGAACTCCCAGCCCTGGGGTGCGATCTGCCCTGCGCTCTGCTCAAGGAAGAGGCCGAGGCCACCGGCCACAAAATACCAGACCACCATCTCTGCGAGGCGGGTGGCGAGGTTTTTGGGGGACTTGAGTGCCAGCACGGCGAACAGCCGGTTGCTGATGAAAGGAAGGTTGGCAAACAGCAGCGCTACCAGCACCACCACCCATACCGAGGCAGTTTGGGTCATCGATGAGTTAACTGCCCAGCGTCTTGACGATGCTGCTGATGGACTGAGCGCAAAGCGTCATCAGGCCGCCAGGCATGATGCCGAGAATCAGGATCAGCGCGCCGTTGATGGACAGCACCACCCGCACATCGGCAGGTGCAGACAGCACGCCTGTGTTGGCGCCCTGTGGTGCATCAAAGTACATGACCTTGACGACGCGCAGGTAGTAGAAGGCGCCGATCAGGGACATCATCACTGCAAACACAGCCAGCACCAGGTAGCTGGTGAGACCCGACGAAATCAATGCCTGCAGGACCGACAGCTTGGCGTAAAAACCAACCAGCGGCGGCAGACCTGCCAGCGAGAACATGCAAATCGCCATGACACCGGCGTACAGCGGGCTGCGCTGGTTGAGGCCGGCGAGATCGGAGATTTCTTCAGACTCGTGCCCTGCCCTTGCCAGCAGCATGATGATGCCGAAGGCGCTGAGCGTGGTCAGCACATAGGTGATGGCGTAGAACATGGCCGCGCTGTAGGCCGACTCGGTATTGAGCTGGTTGCCATTGACCACGCCGGACATCAGGCCCAGCAGCAGAAAGCCCATCTGCGAGATGGTCGAAAAAGCCAACATACGTTTGAGGTTGGACTGCGCAACGGCGGCAAGGTTACCGACCAGCAGCGAGCCAATCGCCATCAGCGCCAGCATCTGCTGCCAGTCAATGGCCAGTGGCAGCATGCCTTCGACGAGCAGGCGAATACAGATGGCGAAAGCTGCGAGTTGGGGTGCACCGCCAATCAGCAGCGTGATGGCCGTAGGCGCGCCCTGGTATACATCCGGCAGCCACATGTGGAAAGGTACGGCACCCAGCTTGAAGGCAAGGCCGGCGACGATAAACACCAGGCCGAACACCAGCACCTGATGCTTGACCGTACGGCTGGCAATGGCGTTGAAGACCTCGTTGACATTGAGGGAGCCGGTGGCGCCGTAAAGCATCGACAAACCGTAGAGCAGAAAGCCGGAGGCCAGGGCACCCAGCACAAAATATTTCATGGCTGCTTCTGTGGCCGTTGCGTTGTCGCGGCGCAGCGCTACCAGCGCATAGCTGCACAAGGTCATGAGCTCCAGGCCCATGTAGAGCACCAGGAAGTTGTGGCCCGAGATCATCACAAAAATGCCGAGAAGCGCGAACAGGCCGAGCGTGAAGAACTCGCCGCCGCGCAGCATGTCGCGGCTTGCCACATAGGGGCGGCCATAGACGAAGGTAACCATCAATGCCAGGCAGGCAAAACACTTGAGCCAGCCGCCCATGGGGTCGACCACCACCATCTTGCTGAAGCCGTAAAAGGTTTCACCGCCGATGGCGTAGGCAGCTTCGAGGGCAGCCACAACGGCCAGCGTGATGAGCGTGAGTACATAGGTCAGGGTGCGCTGCGGTGACTTGACACCGAGGTCAACCAGTGCGATCACGCAGCCCATCACCAGGAGGATGATTTCCGGGTAGACCGCGATCAAGGAGAGTTTGTCTATCATCTTGATGCTCTGGATTAGTTCAGTTTCGACGTGGCAACATGCTTGAGCAGGTCAGTCACGGAGGTGTTCATCACATCGGTGAACGGCTTTGGATAGATGCCCATGTACAGCACGGCGATGGCCAGGATCGCAAGCATCAGGAACTCGCGGCTGTTGATGTCGGTCAGGCCCTTGACGTCATCGTTGGTCACCGGGCCAAGGTAGACGCGCTTGTACATCCAGAGCGTGTAGGCAGCACCGAAGATCAGCGCGGTGGCTGATGCCAGGCCAACCCAGAAGTTGAACTTGACTGCGCCAAGAATGACCATCCATTCGCCGACAAAACCGGCGGTGGCCGGCAGGCCGCAATTGGCCATGGCGAACAGCAGCGCAAACGCAGCAAACTTGGGCATGGTGTTGACCACGCCGCCGTAGCTGGAGATCTCACGCGAATGCACGCGGTCATACAGAACGCCAATGCACAGGAACATCGCGCCCGACACAAAACCGTGGGCAATCATCTGCACAATGCCGCCGGCCACGCCGAGATCATTGAAGATGAAGAAGCCGAGCGTGACAAAACCCATGTGCGCGACGGATGAATACGCCACGAGCTTTTTCATGTCCTGCTGCACCATGGCGACCAGGCCGACGTAGATGACGGCTGTCAGCGACAGCGCAATCATGAGCCAGGCCCATTCGCGTGAGGCATCAGGTGCAATCGGCATCGAGAAACGCAGAAAACCGTAGGCGCCCAGCTTGAGCATGATGGCAGCCAGCACGGCAGAACCGCCGGTGGGGGCTTCAACGTGCACATCTGGCAGCCAAGTGTGCACCGGCCACATGGGCACCTTGACGGCAAAGGCCGCAAAGAAGGCGAAGAACAGCAAGGTTTGAATGGTGCTGCCCAGCGGCAGCTTGTGCCAGACCAGGATGTCAAAACTGCCACCCGACTTGCTGTACAGGTAAATCAGGGCCACCAGCATCAGCAGCGAACCGAGCAGTGTGTACAGGAAGAACTTGAAAGCGGCGTAGATCTTGTTCGGGCCGCCCCAGATGCCGATGATGAGGTACATCGGTATCAGCGTGGCTTCAAAGAACACGTAGAACAGCAGGCCGTCGAGTGCAGTGAACACGCCGATCATCAGGCCGCTGAGGATCAGGAAGGCGGCCATGTACTGGTTCACGCGGGTGGTGATGGACTCCCAGCTGGCGATGATGACGACGACGTTGATGAACGCGGTCAGCAGCACGAACCACAGCGAGATACCGTCGACACCGATGTAGTAGTTGACGTTGAAGCGCTGTATCCAGCTGGCCTTCTCGACAAACTGCATGGCGGAGGTGCCCAGCTTGAAGCCGTCGTACAGAGGCAGGGTCACCAGAAAGCTGGCGACTGCGCCTATCAGCGCGATCCAGCGCACGCTCTTGGCCTGGTCATCACGACCAAAGGCCAGCAACACGACGCCGAAGGCAATCGGCATCCAGATGGCAAGGCTCAACAAACCCATTTTTGTTCTTCCTTGTTCTTATTTATTGAGCCACACGAAATACGTCATCAGCACAAACACGCCGATGATCATCCCGAAGGCGTAGTGATAGATGTAGCCGGACTGCAGGCGGCGCACTATGCTGGAGACCCAGCCGACAACCTTCCATGAACCGTTGACCAGCGCACCGTCGATGAGCTTCTGGTCGCCGCCCTTCCACAGGCCCATGCCAAGCATGCGGGCACCGCGTGCAAGCACGTTTTCATTGAACCAGTCGAGGTAATACTTGTTCTCGAACAGGACATAGATTGGGTGGAATATGCGCTTGATGGCCGTCGGCAAGGCCGGGTTGACCATGTACATGTAGTACGACAGCGCCACGCCAGACAGGGCCAGCCAGAAAGGTGCGGTCATGAGGCCATGCAGGGCCATCTGGGCCGGGCCGTGGAATATTTTGGCCAGCTCTTCCATCGCATGGTGCTTCTCAAGGTTGACGAAGATCGAATCCTTGAAGAAATCGCCAAAGAGCATGGGCTGTATGGTCATGAAACCAATCACCACCGACGGAATAGCCAGCAGTATCAAGGGCACCGTCACCACCCAGGGAGATTCGTGTGGTTTGGCATGGTCGCCGTGCCCGTGGTCATCGTGTGCGTCATGCGCGCCGTGATGGTCGTCATGGTGGGCATCGGGGTTCTGGTCGTAACGCTCCTTGCCGTGAAAGACGAGGAAGTACATGCGGAACGAATAGAAGGCCGTGACAAACACACCAGCCAGCACACAGAAGTAGGCAAAGCCGGAACCGGTGAGGTGGCTCTCATGCACGGCTTCGATGATGCTGTCTTTGGAATAGAAACCCGCAAACAGCGGTGTGCCAATCAGCGCGAGCGAGCCGAGCAGCGAGGTAATCCAGGTGATGGGCATGTACTTGCGCACGCCGCCCATCCATCGGATGTCCTGGTTGTGGTGCATGCCAAGGATGACCGAACCGGCACCGAGGAACAACAGCGCCTTGAAGAATGCGTGCGTCATCAGGTGGAACACGGCGACCGAATACGCCGATGCGCCCAGCGCCACCGTCATGTAGCCGAGCTGCGACAGCGTTGAGTACGCCACCACACGCTTGATGTCGTTCTGGATGATGCCCAGGAAACCCATGAACAGCGCTGTGATGGCGCCAATGATCATGATGAAGCTGAGCGCGGTATCGCTGAGCTCAAACAGCGGCGACATGCGCGCCACCATGAAGATGCCGGCCGTCACCATGGTTGCTGCGTGAATCAGCGCAGAAATCGGCGTCGGGCCTTCCATCGAATCAGGCAGCCAGACGTGCAGGGGGAACTGGGCCGACTTGCCCATCGCACCGATAAAGAGGCAAATGCAGATGACCGTAATCAACATCCAGGTGGTGCCGGGCAGGTTGAGCTTGGCCAGGTCACCGGCCTTGGCAAACGCCTCGCCGTAATTCAGGGTGCCGGCGTAGGCGGCGATCAGGCCGATGCCGAGAATAAAACCGAAGTCACCCACACGGTTGACCAGGAATGCCTTCATGTTGGCGAAGATGGCCGTCGGCTTGTTGAAGTAAAAACCGATCAGCAGGTATGACACCAGGCCCACGGCTTCCCAGCCGAAGAAGAGCTGCAGCATGTTGTTGCTCATGACCAGCATCAACATGGCGAAGGTGAACAGCGAGATGTAGCCGAAAAAGCGGTTGTAGCCCTCTTCTTCTTCCATGTAGCCAATGGTGTAGATGTGCACCATGAGCGACACAAAGGTCACCACACACATCATCATCGCCGTCAGGCCATCGACGAGGAAACCGATCTCCATCTTGAGGCTGCCGACCGTCATCCAGGTGTAAAGCGTCTCATTGAAACGCGCGCCGTCGATGGCGACACTTTTGAGCGTCATCGCTGAAAGGATGAAGGCGACCAGCACCCCGATGATGGTCAGCGAATGCGAGAGGCGGCGGCCCAGCAGGTTGCCGCCGAATGCCGTACCGAAAACGCCGGCAATGATGGCGCCGACCAGCGGCGCAAGGGGGACCGCCAGCAGGGTTGAGGCTGAAAGGGATTGGCTCATGTCTGTTTAGCCTTGCAGCGTATTGAGTTCATCGACGTTGATGCTGGACTTGTTGCGGAACAGGAGCACCAGTATGGCAAGGCCGATGGCAGATTCGGCGGCGGCGACGGTCAGGATGAAGAACACAAACACCTGGCCGGCCATGTCGTTGAGATAGTAGGAGAACGCGACAAAGTTCATGTTGACGGCGAGCAGCATGAGCTCGATGGCCATCAGCAGCACGATCAGGTTCTTGCGGTTAAGAAAGATGCCGATCACCGACAACGCGAACAACATCGCGCCGAGGGATAGAAAATGTCCGAGGGTAAGTGTCATGCTTGTTTGTCCTCAGCGGCGGGAACGACTGGCGCCGCAGGCACCACCGATTTCATCTTGACAATGCTCACGCGGTCAGTGCTCTTGACGCGAATCTGTTCAGACGGGTTCTGGTATTTGGAGTCCTTGCGCTCACGCAGGGTCAGTGCAATCGCGGCAATGATGGCCACCAGCAAAATAACGGCAGCGATCTCAAGCGGGTAAAGGTATTCGGAATACAGAAGCTTGCCGAGCTCTTTTGTATTGGAGACCTGGGCACCGATCTGGCCAACCGCAGCTGCGGCGGCTTTTGGCGGGTCGCGGAAACCACCCATCAACACATAAGACATCTCAAGTGCAATGATTGCGCCAACCGTTCCGGCAAGGGGGAAATGCTTCCAGAATCCTTTTCGAACGCCATCGAGGTTGATGTCCAGCATCATCACGACAAAGAGGAAAAGCACCATCACGGCACCTACATAAACCAGCACAAGGGTAATGGCCAGGAATTCGGCTTTCAGCAAAATCCAGACAGCGGATGCCTGGAAAAATGCCAGGACCAGGAACAGCGCTGCATGCACCGGGTTACGCGCCGTGATCACGCGAAATGCTGCAAACAGCAATATCGCCGAGAAGACGTAAAAGAGACCTGTTTTGGCGTCCATGTTGTGTCGAATTCTTTCTTGTAGCTTGGCGAACGCCGCTTAGCGGTACTTCGCGTCGGCTGCGCGGTTGGCAGCAATCTCTGTCTCGTAACGGTCGCCAACGGCCAGCAGCATCTCTTTGGTGAAGTACAGGTCACCGCGCTTTTCGCCGTGGTATTCAAAGATGTGCGTTTCAACGATGGAGTCGACCGGGCAGCTTTCTTCGCAGAAGCCGCAGAAGATGCACTTGGTCAGGTCAATGTCATAGCGCGAAGTGCGGCGGCTGCCGTCTTCACGAACGTCAGATTCAATGGTGATGGCCATTGCCGGGCACACAGCCTCGCACAACTTGCAGGCGATGCAGCGCTCTTCGCCGTTTTCATAGCGGCGCAGGGCATGCAGGCCACGGAAACGAGGGCTCGCTGGCGTTTTTTCTTCAGGGAACTGCACCGTGATCTTGCGGCGGAACATGTACTTGCCGGTCAGGGCCATGCCCTTGAATAGCTCGGTGAGCATGAAGCTCGATGCGAAGTCTTTGAAGGAAGCTACTGCTGACATAAGACTATTTCCAGATGTTGTAGGGGGTCTGCATCCAGGCCCCGACGACCACCAGCCAGACCAGGGTCACAGGTATGAAAATCTTCCAACCCAGGCGCATGATCTGGTCATACCGAAAGCGCGGGAAGGTCGCACGCACCCAGAGGAACATGGTGACGACCATGAAGGTCTTGATGCCGAGCCAGATCCAGCCAGGGATGAAGCTCAGGAACTCGACCGGTGGCAACCAGCCACCCAGGAACAGCAGCACGGCCAGAATGGCCACCAGCCACATGTTGGCGTACTCAGCCAGGAAGAACATGGCGAACGCCATGCCTGAATATTCGACCATGTGGCCGGCAACGATTTCAGACTCCCCCTCCACCACGTCGAAGGGGTGACGGTTGGTTTCAGCCAGACCTGAGATGAAATACACCACAAAGATAGGCAGAAGCGGCAACCAGTTCCATGACAGGAAAGTCAGGCCGTTGCTGGCCGCCATGCCCTTGCCCTGGCCCATGACGATGTCCGTCATGTTCAGGCTGCCGGAAACCATGAGCACCACCACGAGGCAGAAGCCCATGGCGATTTCGTAGCTCACCATTTGTGCGGATGCACGCATGGCACCGAGGAAGGCGTACTTGGAGTTGGATGCCCAACCGGCAATGATCACGCCGTAGACCTCAAGCGAGGTGATCGCCATCAGGAACAGCAGGCCGGCATTGATGTTGGCCAAAGCGATGTCAGGACCAAACGGAATGACAGCCCAGGCAGCAAGCGCCGGCATGATGGTCATGATGGGCCCCAGCACGAACAGGCCTTTGCTGGCTGCCGTCGGGATGATGATTTCTTTTGTCAGCAGCTTGAGCGCATCCGCAATCGGCTGCAGCAGGCCGAACGGGCCGACGCGGTTGGGGCCAAGGCGAATCTGCGTGAAGCCGATGGCCTTGCGTTCCCACAGCGTCAGGTAAGCCACGCAGCCCATGAGCGGTGCCACCACACAAATGATCTTGATCAGCGTCCAGACGACGGGCCATATCGTTGCTGGCCACATGCCCCCCATCAACCCTTGGCCAAAACCGTAAATCGCGTCAATCATGCTGCCACCTCTTGTGCTTTCGCAGGCTGCGCACCGGCTTGCCGCGCATCAGCCGTCAGCTGCAGGGAGCTTGCACGCCTGACAAGGCTGTCAAGTTGATAGATGGATGCAACTGCGGGAACGGCGCCTGCAGCAGATGACAGCTTAATGGCCACATCCGAAGCATTGCTCAGGCGCGCTGCGCTTACCTGACCCGCGTCAATACCAGAGACCTGCTTGAGCACATCCTGCGACGACTCGAAGTCAAAGCCGGGCAGATCGAGAAGATTGGCCAGCACACGAAGTACCTTCCACGCGGGGCGTGTCTCACCCAGTGGCTTGACGACGGCGTGAAAGCCCTGCACACGGCCCTCGGCATTAACAAAGGTGCCGGGCGTTTCCGTGAACGGGGCAATGGGCAGCAGCACGTCGCTGAAAGCCATGTTGGCCTTGAATGGGCTCAGCGTCACGACCATTTGTGTTGCGTTGATGAGGGCTTTTGCGTTGTCACCAGCCGCGGAATCAAACTCGGGCTCGTTGTTGAGCAGCAGGACGGCCTTGAGTTTGCCGGCCAGCATCTGGCCCGCATTGAGACCCTTTCCCGCTGGCAAAGCGCCGGCCAGTTGCGCACCCACCGTGTTCGCAGCTTCAGTGAGGTAGCCGACGCTTGCACCGGTCTGCGCACCAATCCAGTTGGCCAGTGCCAGAAGGCTGGAAGCGTTGGCGTGATGTGCCGCAGCATTGCCCAGCAGAATGGCCTTGCGTTCGCCGCCCATGAGGGATTTGGCAAGCAGTTTGGCTGCGTCTGTGGCCTGGCCTGCAACGGGGGCCTGCACACCTTTTTCGGCCGCGATGGCAGAAGCCAGATCAGCGAGGGATTGCGCCCACGATTCAGGCGCACCGATGACGGCATTGGCGACAGGCATGGCCCAGGCGTCGCCACCTGCGAACTCCACATCAGAGTTGATGGTACTGACAGCGCCACCCTTGCGGGCGGCCTGCCGGATGCGCTGTGCAAACAGCGGATGGTCCTTGCGCAGGTTGGAGCCCACTACGAGTACACGCTGCAATTGAGACAGCGATGCAATGGAGGTACCAAGCCAGCGGACCGCACCGGACGGAGCAAATTCTGCATTGCGAAGGCGATAGTCAATGTTGTCGCTGCCCAGGCCGCGCATCAGGGAGGCAGCGAGGTACAGCTCTTCAAGTGTGCTGTGCGGGCTGGCAAGCGTACCTATGCTGTCCGCGCCGTGATCGATCTTGATCTGCTTCAGGCCATTGGCCACGTACTCAAGTGCGGTCTGCCAGTCAACCGTTTTCCATTCACCGCCCTGCTTGAGCATGGGCGAAGTCAGACGCTCGTCGCTGTTCAGCGCTTCATAGGAGAAGCGGTCGCGGTCGGCGATCCAGCATTCGTTGACGTCTTCGTTTTCGAGTGGGACGACACGCATGACCTTGTTGCTCTTGACCTGGACGATCAGGTTGGCACCGGTGGAATCATGCGGGCTGACGGATTTGCGGCGTGACAGTTCCCAGGTACGGGCGCTGTAACGGAAGGGCTTGCTGGTAAGCGCACCGACCGGGCAGATGTCGATCATGTTGCCCGAGAGCTCGGAATCAACCGACATACCGACAAAGGTTTCGATCTCTGCATGCTCGCCGCGATGGGACATGCCGAGCTCCATCACGCCGGCAACTTCCTGACCGAAACGGACGCAGCGCGTGCAGTGAATGCAGCGGCTCATTTCTTCCATGGAGATCAGCGGTCCGACATCCTTGTGGAAGACAACACGTTTTTCTTCTTCGTAACGCGACCCGCTGCCGCCGTAACCGACAGCCAGGTCCTGCAGCTGGCATTCACCGCCCTGGTCACAGATAGGGCAATCAAGCGGGTGATTAATGAGCAAAAACTCCATCACGCCCTTCTGGGCCTTGATGGCTTTGTCATTCTTGGTACGGACAATCATGCCCTGCGTCACAGGAGTCGCACAGGCCGGCATGGGCTTGGGCGCCTTCTCGATATCCACCAGGCACATGCGGCAATTGGCCGCTATGGAAAGTTTCTTGTGATAACAGAAGTGCGGAATGTAGGTTCCGGCTTTTTCAGCCGCATGCATCACCGTGCTGCCTTCGAGCACTTCCACCTTCTGGCCGTCGAGTTCTATTTCAACCATGTTTCTTGTCTTTCGCGGGTCAGGCTTGTACGGCGGCCTGGGCAGCAGGCGCTGCAGCTTTTGGCTTGATCATGGCTTCAAACTCATGACGGAAATGCTTGATCATGGCGCGCACCGGCATGGCAGCCGCATCACCCAGGGCGCAAATGGTGCGGCCCTGGATGTTGTCGGCAACAGAGTTCAGCAAATCCATGTCGGTTGCCTTGCCGTGGCCGGTGTGGATGCGGTCCACCACGCGCCAAAGCCAGCCCGTGCCTTCGCGGCAGGGCGTGCACTGGCCGCAGGACTCGTGCATGTAGAAATACGACAGGCGCTTGAGCGACTCGACCATGCAACGGCTGTCGTCCATCACGATGACAGCGCCAGAACCGAGCATGGACCCGGCCTTGGCAATCGAGTCGTAGTCCATGGTGCACTCCATCATGATGGAGGCAGGAAGAACGGGCGCTGAAGATCCGCCCGGGATCACAGCCTTGAGCGTGCGGCCCTTGCGTACACCACCGGCAAGCTCCAGCAACTTGCTGAAGGGTGTGCCCATGGGCACTTCGTAGTTGCCGGGAAGCTCGACATCACCAGACACCGAATAAATCTTGGTGCCGCCGTTGTTGGGTTTGCCGCATTCAAGGTAGGCCTGGCCACCATTGCGGATGATCCAGGGCACGGCCGCGAAGGTCTCGGTGTTATTGATGGTGGTCGGCTTGCCATAGAGGCCAAAGCTTGCAGGAAACGGCGGTTTGAAACGCGGCTGGCCTTTTTTGCCCTCCAGTGATTCAAGCAAGGCGGTTTCTTCGCCACAAATGTAGGCGCCAAAACCATGCGATGCGTGAAGCTGGAAGCTGAATGCGCTGCCAAGAATCTTGTCGCCGAGCAAGCCGGCAGCCCGAGCCTCTTCAAGCGCTTCTTCAAAACGCTGGTAGGTGGCAAAAATCTCGCCGTGAATGTAGTTGTAGCCGACGCTGATGCCCATCGCGTAGGCGGCAATGGCCATGCCTTCGATCACGCTGTGCGGGTTGTACTGCATGATGTCGCGGTCCTTGCAGGTGCCGGGCTCGCCTTCATCGGAATTGCACACCAGGTATTTCTGACCAGGGAACTGGCGCGGCATGAAGCTCCATTTGAGCCCGGTCGGGAAACCTGCACCACCGCGGCCGCGCAGTGCGCCAGCCTTGACTTCTGCAATCACCTGGTCAGGCGTCAGCCCCGTACCACCGTCCTGCGCCAGTATCTTGCGCAGGGCCTGGTAACCGCCACGCGCTTCATAGTCTTTCAGGCGCCAGTTGCTTCCATCAAGGTCCGCCAGGATTTGCGGGTTGATGTGCCGGCCGTGAAAGCAGGTCTGCACACCGGTAGCCGCAAATTGCGACAACACGGACAAGGCTGCAGCAGAGGTTGTGGAGCTTGCGAGCGTCATGTTATTTCGCCTCGGCGGATTTGAGACCATCAATGAGCTGGTCGAGTTTGTCGTTGCTCATGAAACTGCACATGGTCAGGTCGTTGACCAGCATGACCGGGGAATCTGCACATGCACCCAGGCACTCTGACTGCTGAAGGGTGAACAGGCCATCAGCCGTACTCTCTCCCATCGCAATGCCCAGCTTGTGCTCCAGGTGCTTCAATGCCTTGGCACCATCGCGCAACTGGCACGGCAGATTGGTGCAGACATTGAGCTTGTACTTGCCAACAGGCCGTTGGTTGTACATGTTGTAGAAGGTGGTGACTTCATGCACGGCAATCGGCGGCATGCCGAGATAGTCGGCTACGACCTTCTCGCTCTCGGCACTGACAAAGCCGAGTTCTTCCTGAACGATGGTGAGGCAGGCCATGACAGCGGACTGCTTGCCGTCCGCCGGGTACTTGGCGACCTCGCGCGCAAAACGGGTGAATGCCTGTTCGGACAATGCGCGTGCGCTCACTGGCGCATGGACTGGAGTCATGGTGGAGCTCATGATTTTTAACGGTCGATTTCGCCGAAAACAATATCCATGGTGCCGATGACCGCGACCGCGTCGGCAATCATGTGGCCGCGGGACATTTCGTCCATGGCGGCAAGGTGCGGAAACCCAGGCGGACGAATTTTAAGGCGGTAAGGCTTGTTGGCGCCATCGCTGACGATGTAGATGCCGAACTCGCCCTTGGGATGTTCAACGGCCGCGTAGGCCTCGCCTTCGGGCACGTGGAAGCCTTCGGTAAAAAGCTTGAAGTGGTGGATCAGCTCTTCCATGTTGGACTTCATGGATTCACGATCCGGCGCAGCCACCTTGTGATTGCTGGTAATGACCGGGCCGGGATTCACTCGCAGCCAGTCGACGCACTGCTTGATGATGCGGTTGGACTGACGCATTTCTTCCACGCGCACCAGATAACGGTCATAGCAGTCGCCAGTCTTGCCTACGGGAATGTCGAAGTCCATCTGGCTGTAGACGTCATAGGGTTGCTGTTTGCGCAGATCCCATGCGAAGCCGGAACCGCGCAGCATGGGCCCGGTAAAACCCAGATTAAGGGCACGCTCGGGCGAAACAACGCCAACGCCAACCGTACGCTGCTTCCAGATGCGGTTGTCGGTCAGCAGAGTTTCGTACTCGTCAACATAGCCCGGAAACTTGTTGGTGAAGTCTTCAATAAAGTCGAGCAAGGAGCCCTGGCGGTTTTCGTTCAACGCCTCAATAGCCTTGGCATTTTTGACCTTGCTGACTTTGTATTGCGGCATCGTTTCAGGCAGGTCGCGGTAAACACCGCCCGGCCGGAAGTAAGCCGCATGCATGCGCGCGCCGGAAACGGCCTCGTACATGTCGAACAGGGCTTCACGTTCGCGGAAGCAATAAATCAGGATGTTCATCGCACCGCAATCGAAACCATGCGCGCCCAGCCACAGGAGGTGGTTCAGCAGGCGGGTGATTTCGGCATACATCACACGGATGTATTGCGCGCGGATGGGCACATCAACGCCGAGCAGCTTTTCAATCGCCAGGCAATAGGCCTGCTCGTTGGACATCATCGATACATAGTCGAGGCGGTCCATATAGGGCAGCGACTGGATGTAGGTCTTGCTCTCTGCCAGCTTTTCAGTTGCGCGATGCAACAGGCCGATGTGCGGATCAGCGCGCTGGATGACCTCACCATCAAGCTCGAGCACAAGGCGCAAAACACCGTGCGCAGCAGGATGCTGGGGCCCGAAATTGAGCGTGTAGTTTTTTATTTCAGCCATGTTATTTCGACTACTTACTGAAGGCCGTTACCGTAGTTGTCTTCACGAATCACGCGCGGGGTAATTTCACGCGGTTCAATCGTTACCGGCTGATAGATCACACGTTTTTGCTCGGGGTCGTAACGCATTTCGACGTGTCCCGTCGTCGGGAAGTCCTTGCGGAAAGGATGACCGATAAAACCGTAGTCCGTCAGGATGCGACGCAGGTCGTTGTGACCTTCAAAGACGATGCCATACAGATCAAACGCTTCGCGCTCAAACCAGTTGGCGGCGTTCCAGATGTCATTGACCGAGTCAACCACAGGAAAGTCGTCGTCGGGGCAAAACACCTTGAGGCGCACACGCTGGTTCAGGCTGACGGAGAGCAGGTGCGACGCAACGCAGTAACGCAGGCCGTCGTATTGACCATCCTTGTATTCGGAATAGTCGACGCCGCACAAGTCTATGAGTTGTTCAAAGCGGCAACCAGCTGAGTCACGTAACAGGATTGCAGCAGAAAGATAGTCTGCAGCAGCCACGGTGACCGTGACCTCACCAAATGCGACCTTGACACTTTTGGCCTTGTCGCCAAGCACGGTCGAAACCGCCTCTGCAATTTGCTGTGTCGTTGCCGGGGAAGCGAGTACGGCGGAAGACGATTGCATCAGACCCTCGCAATCGTGTTGGTGCGGCGGATCTTCTGCTGCAGCTGGATGATGCCGTACATCAGGGCTTCCGCTGTAGGCGGGCAACCGGGCACATAGACATCAACCGGAACGATGCGGTCGCAACCGCGGACGACCGAATAACTGTAGTGGTAGTAACCGCCACCATTGGCGCATGAACCCATGGACAAAACCCAGCGCGGCTCCGACATCTGGTCATAGACCTTGCGCAGTGCGGGGCCCATTTTGTTGCAAAGCGTGCCGGCCACGATCATCAGGTCGGACTGGCGCGGGCTGGGGCGAAACAGCATGCCGAAGCGGTCAATGTCGTAGCGCGCGGCGCCCGCGTGCATCATTTCGACAGCGCAGCAAGCGAGCCCGAAAGTCATGGGCCAGAGCGAACCCGTTTTGGCCCAGTTGACCACCGAGTCGTAGCTCGTGGTCATGAAGCCTTCGTTGAAAACACCTTCAAGTGACATACCCGTACCTTCGTTGGTGGATGGATGGCGACACCGCGTCGCAAGAACCCTCGGGGATCTCGTTTATCTTGTTTATTCCCAGTCCAGGGCGCCTTTTTTCCACTCGTAGACGAAGCCCACGACCAGAATGCCCAGGAAAATCATCACTGACCAGAAACCGACCGCGCCTATGTCCTTGAGGGCAACAGCCCAAGGGAAAAGGAAGGCAATTTCAAGGTCGAAAAGAATGAAGAGGATGGCGACCAGGTAATAGCGCACATCGAATTTCATGCGGGCATCTTCAAAAGCTTCAAAGCCGCATTCGTAAGGAGAGTTTTTTTCGCTGTCTGGCTTGACGGGGCCCAGCAAACGGCCGAGAACCTGGGGCGCTACGCCTACACCAACACCGACCAGAATAAACAGGAGAACGGGAAGGTATTGATCGAGGTTCATCGTGGACTCAAATTCTGGAAAGCCGCTGTTGCTTCGTACCAGTTTGCCGTTTGGGGTTTTTGGGGTCAGAGCCCAAATTCGCCGAGCCTCTGGCTCGCCCGCAGGGAGCAGTGCCTGCACTGCCGCGAAATTGGTGCCTGACCCCAATAACCCCTTTTTCAATTCTTGGTGCGGACGGCGAGACTCGAACTCGCACACCTTTCGGCACTACCCCCTCAAGATAGCGTGTCTACCAATTTCACCACGTCCGCTCTTCTTGGCCTGAAAGCCAAATGTCTGGATGGCATGAGGAACCTTGCGGCTTTTTGGCTTTCCAGACAGACTCAGAGTTTACCCTGAAATCATGGGCCGCCCTCCTGAGGACGGCAGCTAAATCACGTTATTTCGTCGGGATTTGCGCGGCACCCGATGCTGGAGCTTTAGGCGCTGCCACGGCACTTGCAGCAGGAGCTGTTGTTCCGGGAATCTGCGCTGCACCGGAAGCCGCTGGCGCGGGAGCGGGCACGACTACAGCGTTCTCAAGCACACTGGAACCAGCAGTGCGGGGCTGGGCATTTCCGAAGTAAGCCAGCAGCAGCGTACATGCAAAAAAGACTGCAGCGAGAACGCCAGTCGTGCGCGACAAAAAGTTGGCACTGCCGCTTGCACCGAACAGGCTGCCGGAACCGCCGCTACCGAAGGCTGCACCCATGTCGGCACCCTTGCCGTGCTGGACAAGAATAAGGCCGATCATGCCAAGCGCAGTCAGCATTTGCACCGCGAGGACTATGGTCAGAATAACGTTCATATCTACTCCTAATTTAATAGCTGGCTGCGCGCTGGTTTATTGAGCCGCAGCAATAATTGTCAAAAAGTCGGGGGCCTTGAGTGAAGCACCGCCTATCAGGCCGCCATCAATATCAGGCTGGGCCAGCAGGCTTGCTGCATTGGCGGCGTTCATGCTGCCGCCGTAAAGAATCTTCACGCGATCAGGTTTGTCAGTCGCAGCTTTCAGTTGCGCCCTCAGCACAGCATGAACGGCTTGCGCTTCTTCGGGCGAAGCGGTTTTGCCGGTTCCAATCGCCCAGACAGGCTCATAGGCCACCACGATTTCGCTGATGCAGTGACCATTAACGTGAATCACTTCAGCCAGCTGACGTTTGACGATCTCTTCCGTATAACCAGCTTCGCGCTCGGCCAACGTTTCACCCACGCACACGATGGGCGTGATGCCAGAAGCCAAAGCAGCCCTGGCTTTTTCAGCCACCAGTGTGTCGGTCTCAGAGTGATATTGGCGCCGCTCGGAGTGACCAACAATTACATAGCGGCAACCGAGGTCATGCAGCATGGCTGCGCTGACCTCACCCGTGTAAGCACCTGAAGCCTGGGCAGAGACGTCCTGCGCACCGAGGTCGATGGCAGACAACGCGGGCTGGGCAGATTTCAGCGACTGGAACTGCGCCAGATAAGGCGCAGGCACGCAAACCGCGACATCCGCCGCCGACTTGCCAGCCAGCCCAAGAGCCAGTGCAGACAGCAAGGCCTCGTTGGCGGCCAGGCTGCCGTTCATCTTCCAGTTTCCTGCAATCAGTTTTTTCATTTCTGCATCACCAGGTCAACACAATCTTGCCCACATGCTGATTCGATTCCATCAGGACGTGCGCTTTGGCAGCTTCACCTGCAGGGAAAATACTGTGGATCACCGGCTTGATGACGCCGCTGGCAATCAGTGGCCAGACCTTGTCCTTCAGCGCGTTTGCAAGGCCGGTCTTGAACGCCAGCGAACGCGGGCGCAAGGTGGAACCCGTGATGGTCAGGCGCTTGCGCAAGACCAGGCCAGCATTGACCTCGGCCTTAACGCCACCCTGCACCGCGATGATGGCGATGCGTCCGTCTTCTGCCATGCACTCGACCTCACGCGAAAGATAGCTGCCCGCAACCATGTCCAGCACCACGTCGACGCCCTTGCCAGCGGTCAGCTTCTTCACTTCTTCTACAAAGTCTGCCGTCTTGTAGTTGATCGCGTGGTCTGCACCCAGCGCAACGCAGGCTGCACACTTTTCATCGCTGCCCGCCGTCACGATCACCGTGGATCCCAAGGCCTTGGCCATCTGGATGGCCGTGACGCCGATACCGCTGGAGCCCCCCTGAATCAACAGGGTTTCGCCAGAGCGCAAACCTGCTCGTTCAAAAACATTGCTCCACACAGTGAAGAATGTTTCCGGCAAGGAGGCTGCTTCAATGTCACTCAGACCTTTCGGTACGGGCAGGCACTGGCCCACAGGCGCGACGCAGAGTTCAGCGTAACCCCCGCCCGCCACCAGCGCACAAACGCGGTCACCGACCTTGAGGCCGGCTTCGGCCATGGCGGATACATCGCCGTCCACAATGACGCCGGCAACCTCGAGACCCGGAATATCCGAAGCACCAGGCGGCACGGGGTAGTTGCCTGTACGCTGAAGCACGTCAGGGCGATTCACACCGCTGGCGCTCACGCGGATGAGCAACTCACCCTTGCCGGGGACAGGCGCAGGACGCGACCCGAGGCGCAAGACCTCAGGCGCTCCAAAAGAAGTTATTTCAACGGCTTTCATGAGATTTTCATTTGCTTTTTGCGCCTGTTGCACCCGAATGACCGGGTGCATACAAGCTACAAAATCAACAGCAGATGTGGATCAGCCGCGATCCTGTTCCTGCTGGGCGGGACGATCAAGCAAGGCCTTCATGGACAGCTTGACGCGGCCCTTCTCGTCAGTTTCCATGACCTTGACCTTGACGATCTGGCCTTCCTTGAGATAGTCGCTCACCTTCTCGACACGCTCATGGGCAATCTGGCTGATGTGCAGCAGGCCATCCTTGCCTGGCAGCAGATTGATCAGTGCACCGAAATCGAGAATCTTGGTGACCGGGCCTTCATAGACCTTGCCGATTTCGACTTCAGCCGTAATCTCGGCGATGCGGCGCTTGGCCTCATCAGCCTTGGCGCTGTCGTTCGACGCGATGGTGATGGTGCCATCTTCCTCGATGTTGATCTGCGTGCCGGTTTCTTCGGTCAGCGCGCGGATGACGGCGCCGCCCTTGCCGATCACATCACGGATCTTCTCGGGGTTGATCTTCATGACATAGAGGCGCGGTGCGAAGTCAGAGACTTCGGCCTTGGCTTCGCCCATGGCTTCCTGCATCTTGCCGAGAATGTGCATGCGGGCTTCCTTGGCCTGTGCCAATGCAACCTGCATGATTTCTTTCGTGATGCCCTGGATCTTGATGTCCATCTGCAGCGCGGTAATGCCATTGGTGGTACCGGCTACCTTGAAGTCCATGTCGCCGAGGTGATCTTCGTCACCCAGGATGTCGGTCAGCACGGCAAAGCGGTTGCCATCCTTGATCAGGCCCATGGCGATACCGGCCACGTGTGCTTTCATGGGAACGCCTGCATCCATCAACGAGAGGCAGCCGCCGCAGACCGAAGCCATGGACGAGGAGCCGTTGGACTCAGTGATTTCAGAGACGACACGCATGGTGTAAGGGAACTCTTCTTTTGAAGGCAGCACCGCAATCAGCGCGCGCTTGGCAAGACGGCCGTGGCCGATTTCGCGGCGTTTTGGCGAACCCACACGGCCGGTTTCGCCCGTAGCGAACGGAGGCATGTTGTAGTGCAGCATGAAGCGGTCTTCGTAGTCGCCCGACAGTGCATCGATGCGCTGTGCATCGCGCTCGGTGCCCAGCGTGGTCACGACCAGCGCCTGGGTTTCACCACGGGTGAACAGGGCAGAACCGTGGGTGCGTGGCAGCACGCTGTTGCGGATTTCAATCGCACGAACGGTGCGCGTGTCGCGGCCATCAATACGCGGCTCGCCGGCCAGGATCTGGCTGCGGACGATTTTGGCTTCGATGTCGAACAGCATGCCTTCAACGGCGACGCCGTCAAACACAACGCCATCAGCCTTCAACGCGGCCATGACATCGGAAGTCACGACGCGGCAGGCTTGGGTACGGGCCTGCTTGGCGCGGATCTGGTACGCGGCCTGCAGCTTGGTGCCGGCCAGTTCATTGACCTTTGCAATCAGCGGCTCGTCCTTGGCAGGTGCTTCCCACGCCCACACCGGCTTGCCGGCATCGCGCACGAGTTCGTGGATGGCATTGATGGCAATGTTGCCCTGCTCATGGCCAAACACCACGGCGCCGAGCATGATTTCTTCAGAAAGCTGCTGGGCTTCCGACTCAACCATCAGCACGGCAGCTTCGGTGCCGGCGACGACGAGATCCATCTGCGAATCTTTGAGCTGGGTCTTGCCGGGGTTCAGCACATATTCGCCATTGATGTAGGCAACGCGTGCAGCGCCGATAGGACCATTGAACGGGATGCCGGAGATCGACAGCGCGGCGCTGGAAGCGATCAGCGCAGGGATATCGCCCTCAACTTCAGGGTTCAGCGACAGCACGTGGATCACGACCTGAACTTCGTTGAAAAAGCCTTCAGGGAACAGTGGGCGGATCGGGCGGTCAATCAGGCGCGACGTCAGCGTTTCAAATTCGCTGGGGCGGCCTTCGCGCTTGAAAAAGCTGCCCGGGATACGGCCTGCTGCATAGGTTTTTTCAAGGTAGTCAACAGTCAGCGGGAAGAAATCCTGGCCGGGCTTGGCAACGGTCTTGGCAACAACGGTGGCCAGCACAACGGTGCCGTCCATGTCAACGATGACGGCACCGCTCGACTGGCGTGCGACTTCGCCGGTTTCCATCGTGACCTTGTGCTGGCCCCACTGGAAGGATTTGGTGACTTTGTTAAAAATGCTCATGTGTTTTTCTCCACTAGTGTCTGGCGCTTGAGGCAGCGCCTGAGGCCCGGAGGGGTGGCTTTTTGACACGATGCCATTCCACAAAATGCCCTGAATTTGCGTGAAATCAGGGACTTTTCTTGTGGAATGACACAGCGCGTGCCCGTTTTGCCTTGCTCCGAAGTAAAAAACGCCTGAGTCAGAAGAACCAACTCAGGCGTTTTCAATAGGATTTCTGTTTACTTACGCAGGCCAAGTTTGGCGATCAGCGCGGTGTAACGGTCAGCGTCTTTGGACTTCAGGTAGTCCAGCAGCTTGCGGCGGCGGCTCACCATGCGCAGCAAGCCGCGGCGACCGTGGTGGTCCTTGGCGTTGGCCTTGAAATGGGGGGTGAGTTCGTTGATGCGGCCGGTCAGCAGCGCGACTTGAACTTCAGGGCTGCCGGTATCGCCGGCAGCGCGTGCGTTGGCCTGAACGATGTCAGCCTTGATTGATTTTGCGATCATGATTTCTTTCCTGCACCAGCAACAAGCGGTGCATTAACTTGCGAGCGATGCAGCTTTCCCGACATGGGAGTTGGCCGCTTTCGTCGTGTTCTGGCAAACCGGCTTTGACGGCCGTTTTACGCAGAGCCTTGGATTATAGCCCAAGCCAGCGTTCCAGCCGCCCTACCCCCTGGCGCAGCCTGTCAAGGTCCTGGCTGGCAAAACACCAGCGCAGCCAGCCCCGGGCTTCTGGCCTGGGGTTGACCATAAAGGCATCGCCCGGCGCCAGGCCCAGTCCGGCCTCCAGCACCAGCTTTTTGGCAGTTTCCAGCGAATCACTGAAGCGGCTCTGGTCTTCCAGCCTGAAAAAGGCATACATCCCCCCTTTGGCCGGGGCAACTTGCACGCCGGGCACCGCTTGCAGCAGCGGAACCAGCGTGTCGCGGCAAAGTTTGAGGTGTTGCACCACGCGTGGCGTGATCTGGTCTGTCCGCTCAATCGCCACCAGCCCCGCACGCTGTACGAAAACCGGGGCACAGGAGGTGTTGAACTCGATCAGCTTGCCGACGTGTTCCGTCATGGCCGTCGGCATCACCAGCCAGCCCAGACGCCAGCCAGTCATCAGGAAGCTCTTTGAAAAGCTGTGTGCCACCACCAGCCTGTCGTTTTCTGTGGCAATGTCCAGAAAGGACGGCGCACAGCCGTCAGGCGTGCTCTCAAAATACAGCCGCTCATACACCTCATCTGCCAGTATCCACGTCCCCGTGCGGCGGCAATGATCCAGCAAGGTTTGCTGCTCGGCCCGGGATAAGGTCCAGCCGGTCGGGTTGTTGGGGGCATTGATGACCAGCAATTTTGTGGCGGACGTTATCGACGTCAGCAGCTCCGGCATGTCAAGTTGCCACTCACCAGCCACGGGCCGCAGACTGATACAGCGCACAGTGGCACCCATGATGGCCGGTTGCGCGAGCAGGTTGGGCCAGACCGGCGTGACCGCCACCACCTCGTCACCGGCATCGACCAGTGCCTGCACCGCCAGCATCAGCGCATTCACGCCGCCGGAGGTCACTGCAATCCGGTTGGCACCGATGGTCACCGCGCCTTCACGACGCAGGCCGCTTGCATAACGCGCAATCGCTTCGCGCAACTCCGGCAAGCCGAGGTTCTGCGCATAAAAGGTTTCGCCCTGCTGCAACGACGCCGCAGCGGCATCACGGATGAAAGCCGGCGTGGGCTCGTCGCTTTCACCGAACCAGAAGCGCAGCACATCACTGCGCCCCATGCCCGCATTGGCCACCTGCCGGATCATGGATTCTTCGAGGTCCAAAACAGCCTGGCGCATAAAAATCCTGTGTTGCTCCAACGCCTGCTCAGGGGCGAGTCATCTTGCAGCTTTGCGGCTGCGCTGCGCGCTCGGCTGCAATCGTCTTGATGATGCGAAACCCGTAGCCCGAACCTTCGACATCAAACCTGACGCCAGGTGCGCCCTGCTTTCCCATCAGCGCCACTTCCAGAGGCTGCTGGAACTGATGGTCAGCAGCGCGCATGCTGCCCTGGCGCCCGGCCAGCGACACCGACACTTTTTCCAGCTGCGTCGCGACTGCCGTTGAATCAGTGGTGCCGGCTTTTTCGATGCCCTGGGCCAGAGCCTCAATCATCAGTTGCATGCGCATGTGCACATAGTCGTCCTGCGGCTTGGGAAAGCGCTGGCGGAAGCTGCGGTAAAACGCCTCGGATGCCGCACCGGGCGCATTGGGGAACCAGTCGGCCACGGCAACAACCTTGTCAACGCCGGCATCGCCCAGCGCCGCCGGCACACCCAGTGCGTTGCCGTAGAAGGTGTAGAACTTGCCTTCGTAGCCCACTTCTTTTGCCGCCTTGATGAGCAGGGTCAGGTCGTTGCCCCAGTTGCCAGTCAGAACCGCCTGCGCGCCGCTGGACTTGATCTTGACGGCGTAGGGAATGAAATCCTTCACACGCCCCAGCGCATGCAACTCATCACCAACGATCTGCACATCAGGGCGCTGCACGGCAAGCTGTTTGCGCGCTTCACGCAACACCGCCTGGCCAAAACTGTAGTCCTGCCCGATCAGGTAAATGCTTTTGACGCTCGCATCATCCTTGAGCACATCCATCAGCCCGGCCATGCGCATGTCCGCATGGGCATCAAAGCGGAAATGCCAGAAGCTGCATTTCTCGTTGGTCAGGATGGGGTCAACCGCCGAGTAGTTCAGGAAGATCACGCGCTTGCCCGGCTCGCGCTCATTGTGTTTGTTGATGGCATCTATCAGCACTGCCGCGATGGCCGATGAATTCCCCTGGGCAATGACCCGCACGCCGTCGTCGATGGCCGAGCGCAAGGCGGCCAGCGCCTCTTCGTTCTGGCCCTTGTTGTCATACCGCTCCATGACCAGGTTACGTGCGCCGCCGGGCAGTGCCACACCACCGCGTGCATTGACACGCTCGGTGGCCCAGACGAGATTGCGGAACACCGCTTCGCCGGTGTTGGCGAAGGCGCCCGACATGCTTTCGATCAGGGCGATCCGAATGGGCGGCTGGGCGGCAGTCTGCGCTGCGGCGGCAAAAGAGGCTGCAAAGGCGGCGCAAAGAAATAGGGCTGCGAAAAAGCGTTTCAAGAGTCGTTGCATAAAAAAATACATCCCTTTTTTGACTTGAATTAATCATCTGCAAACCCTAGCTGGTGTGCATGCGGCAATCACGGTGAACGCCGCGAAGTGTAAGGGGAATATTCCCCTTGTTTTCAGCGACAACCTTTTAAAGGAGCCATGATGTTTTACTCGCTCGCTACCCGCCCCGCCCGCAGCTTCCAGCGCACCCAGGCCCCTGTGGTCAGCAACGGCCCGCTGGACCGTTTCCTCAATGACACCTTCTCGTCATTTGCAGACAGCAACCTGGCGCGTTCGGCTTCTGTTGAAGACCAGGAAAAGAGCTATCTGCTGACGTTTGACGTGCCTGGTGTGGCGAAAGAACAGCTGGACATCGGCATTGAGGGCGATGTGGTGCGCGTTTCCAGCAAGGAAGACGCCGCCCGCAAGGTCAAAGCCGCCTGGCGCTTCCCACTGGAAATCGATGTTGACAGCAGCAGCGCGAAACTTGAAAACGGTGTGCTCACCCTGACGCTTGGCAAGAAGGTGCCCGTCAGCAACGTCAGCACATTGGCGATTCAGTAATAGAGCATCGACCCCAAACAAGACTCTTCGCAAGCAGGAGCCGCGGTCCGGCTCTGCCGGCCGCAAGGCGCAGCGGCCCCCTCGGGGGGCAGGGAGTTACACGGAGTGAACGACCGTGGGGGCCAGTAACCAGCGCGGCTTCACATCGAAGGTGTAGCCCGCTGGATTTTTTTTGGGCACCTCCAGCCCGGCCTGCAAGCGCATGCCGGCGGCCAGCGCAATCATGGCGCCGTTGTCAGTGCACAGGTGCAGCTCGGGGTAATGCACCCGGATGCCGCGCTTTTTGCATTCTTCATTGAGCTGCTGGCGCAGCAACGCGTTGGCGCCCACACCGCCTGCGACGACCAGCCGCTTGAGGCCGGTCTGCTTCATGGCTGCGAGTGATTTCTTGACCAGCACCTCGACGATGGCCGCCTGGGTGGATGCGGCCAGGTCGGCCTTTCGCGCCTCAAGCTCATCGCCGAGCTTTTTCGCCTGCGTCAGTACCGCGGTCTTCAAACCGGCAAACGAAAAGTCAAGGTTACCGCTGTGCAGCAGCGGCCGGGGCAGCTTGAATGCTGTGCTGTCGCCCTGCATGGCCAGTTTTGAAAGATGTGGCCCGCCCGGATACGGCAGGCCCATGAGCTTGGCCGACTTGTCGAACGCCTCACCGGCTGCGTCATCTATGGTCTCGCCCAGCAGTTCATAACTTCCGACGCGGTCCACGCGCATCAACTGGGTATGGCCGCCGGAAACAAGCAACGCCACAAAAGGGAATTCTGGCGGGTCGGCACTCAGGAAGGGCGACAGCAGATGACCTTCGAGGTGATGCACGCCCATGACCGGTTTGCCCATGCTGGCTGCCAGCGCACATGCCACGCCAGAACCCACAAGCAAGGCCCCCGCAAGCCCTGGCCCGCGGGTGTACGCCACCACGTCGATATCTGCCAATGAAAGGCCGGCCTCGGACATCACCTGCCGGGTCAGCGGCACCACGCGCCGTATATGGTCACGGCTGGCCAGCTCGGGCACGACGCCGCCATAGGCCTGGTGCATGTCGATCTGGCTGTGCAGCTGGTGCGCCAGCAGGCGCGGCACGCCATGGCCACTGGCATCCACCACGGCTACACCTGTTTCATCGCACGACGACTCGATTCCCAATACCAGCATGTGACGAGTGTAAAGTCACGGGCATTCAGGGAGGTGCAGCAAGGCTACCGGGCCCGGAGTCTGTCGGATGTGCGAACGTCGAAAGCGAAAATCGGCCCCAGCGAAGATAGTTTTTGACGATTTCGCAGACCCATATCTGGATATGGGTCAAGAAAGCGGCGAAAAATAGACCGCTGTGGTCGATTTGGAGCCGGCGTTCCCAGGTGCGACAGGCTCCCAGGGCACGAATGTTGCTGTTTACGCAAAGAACAAACACGATGAAATCCGGACTCAATTTTCTTGTCGCCGCCCGCCAGTGCGAAATTGGCGAGCTTGAGCAGCTGGCGCTGACCAGCGAGCTGGTCAGCGCCATCGGCCGGCTGATTCACGCCCTGCAGAAAGAGCGCGGCATTTCCAATCTTTTCCTCGGCTCGCACGGCACACGTTTTGACGACATGCGCCTGCAGCAAGCTGCTGAATGTGCGGCAATTGAACTCAAGGTGCGCGCGCACTTTGATGCGCTGGACACGGATTCCAGCCAGGTGCGCAACGGCGCAAGGCTTTTCAGCCGGATCGCTTTTGTGCTGCACGCGCTGGATTCCCTGCCCGAACTTCGCCGCCGTATTGGCGTTCAGGAACTCGTGCCGGAAGAGTCCACTATCGCGTTCGCGCGCCTGATCTCCGGCCTGCTGGTGGTGGTTTTTGAAGCCGCGGACAGCGCGACTGACCCCGAAATCTCGCGCGCGCTCGTGGCGCTCTTCAACTTCATGCAGGGCAAGGAATTCACCGGCCAGGAACGCGCCCTGGGCTCAGCCGCCTTTGCGTCCGGGAAAACCGACAACGTCCATCAGCAGCAATGGCTGCACCTCATCGAATCGCAGGAGCGCTGCTTCCAGGTTTTCAGCGAATTTGCCGATACGGCCGTCCTGCACGCCTGGAACAACAGCCAGACCGGTGAATCACTGGCCGAACTGGAGCGCCTGCGGCGCACCGGCTCCATGACGCGGGCAGGCGGCAAACTTGACGCCAACCTGAGCCAGGCCTGGTTTGACTGCTGCACACGACGCATCGACGCCATGAAAACCGTCGAAGAGGTGCTCGCCACCAAGCTGCGAGAGCTCTGCGAGCGCAAGATTGCCCAGGCACGCACCGAATTGCGCGACCAGCAGGCCATCCTGGAAGAGCTGACGCGGCAGGCGAGCGCCACCAGCCCGGACGCCTCAACCCACTACGGCCCGCAACTCGAACGCTCGGTGCTGGGCATGGTGCAGGAACAGGCCAGGCGCCTGCAGGACATGAGCGACGAACTGGAGACGGTGCGTGCGGCGCTCAACGAACGCAAGATTGTTGAACGCGCCAAGGGCCTGCTGATGGCCACCCGCAAACTGAGCGAAGAAGACGCCTACAAAATGCTGCGCCAGACCGCCATGAGCCAGAACCGCAAGCTGGTGGAGGTTGCCGAGTCGGTTCTGGCGATGGCCGATTACCTCTGACGCCCTCCACACGCGGGCTGGCAAACACAGGTCAGACGGCTGTCGTTTGTACAAACTGCCTTTAGTACAAATTGCTATTTATTTCATAGCTGGTCACGCACGTATTCATTGGCCTGCAGCCGATTTAGCGCCTTAAAAAGACCATTTTTTGACCTTTTTTCGCCTTTTTCCGGTCTAAAAATCCCGCAGGGCATGGCGGGAAGGTCAAATGTTAATACCCATATTAACTTTTCGACATTTTTTAACGTATACGTTAAATTTTTGGCTTCAAGCCATCGGCCAGCCTGAATGCGGGCCTGTGGCACGCATGCACTGCTGCACCGCACAAATCTCGTGCCTTTTGAGGGCAGCCGCACCACGATGGCCGTGCCGGCATTTAAGCCCTCCTGAACAACAAGTGCGTTTAAGTGTTTGATTTACAAGGAAAAGGCCTCGCGGGAAAACGCTTAAGGCGACTGGCACAGTTTCTGCTTGATTGAGTTCAAGCTGAACCAATGGCGGTTCGGCAACTGGCCCCCAATGGCCTGTTTTGGACAACGGCGTCCATCTCTCACCTGCTTCACTGCGGGCAAAGGGATGGACGCCGTTTTCGTTTCCGCTTTCGTTTTTCAGTCCTTTTAGTTTTTGCCAACCAGGAGTTCCCCATGACGCAGCAGTTTCCCGGACCCGCAGCACCCGCCCGTCGCGATTTCATCAAGAAGGCAGGCGCCATCAGCGCCGCCACGCTCCTGACCAGCGCAGGCTCGGGCGGTGCCTGGGCGGCCGGCTCGGACGCACCTGAAAAGAAGGAAGTCAAGATCGGATTCATTCCCCTGACCGACTGCGCCTCTGTCGTGATGGCCTCGGTGCTGGGCATTGACCAGAAATACGGCGTCAAGATCATCCCGAGCAAGGAAGCCAGCTGGGCCGGCGTGCGCGACAAGCTGGTCAACGGCGAACTCGACTTTGCGCACGTGCTCTACGGCCTGATCTACGGCGTGCACATGGGCACCTCCGGCCCCAAGAAAGACATGGCCGTGCTGATGACCCTGAACAACAACGGCCAGGCGATCACGCTGTCCAAGAAGATGGCCGACAAGGGCGCGGTTGACGGCGCAGGCCTTGCCAAACTGATGGCCTCCGAAAAACGCGAATACACCTTCGCCCAGACCTTCCCGACCGGCACCCATGCCATGTGGCTCTACTACTGGATGGCAGCCAACGGCATCAACCCGATGAAAGATGCCAAGGTCATCACCGTGCCGCCACCACAAATGGTTGCCAACATGCGTGTCGGCAACATGGATGGTTTTTGCGTCGGCGAGCCCTGGGGCCACCGGGCCATCATTGACGGCATCGGCGTCACCGCCATCACGACGCAGGACATCTGGAAAGACCACCCTGAAAAGGTGTTGGGCACCACCTCTGAATTCGTGCAGAAAAACCCGAACACCGCACGTGCGGTGACCGCCGCCATCATCGAGGCCGGCAAATGGATTGACGCCAACCTCAGCAACAAGAACAAGATGGCAGAAACCATCGCTGACAAATCCTATGTAAACACCAGCGTGGACGCCATCAACCAGCGCATCCTGGGCCGCTACCAGAACGGCATGGGCAAGACCTGGGACGACGCCAACTACATGAAGTTCTACAACGACGGCGCAGTGAGCTTCCCCTACCTGTCTGACGGCATGTGGTTCCTGACCCAGCACAAGCGCTGGGGCCTGATCAAGGATCACCCCGACTACCTGGGCATTGCCAAACAGATCAACCGCATCGACCTCTACAAGGAAGCTGCAACAGCCGCCAAGGCCAGCGTGCCCAAGGACGTCATGCGCACCAGCAAGCTCATGGACGGTTCGGTCTGGGATGGCAAGGACCCGAAAAAGTACGCAGACAGCTTCAAGGTTCGCGCCTGAACCCGGCGCGCAAAAAGTCTTTCTTCATTAAAGAGGTCAAGCCATGGTCAGTGCCGTATTCCACACCCCACTAGACGCCACTGTCATGGCGAAACCTGCTCCATCCAGAGCCGCAGTGCCTGTGGCAGTTGCCAGCGCCCCGCCTGCGGACGTCAAAACCAGTACACCCATGAATAACACGACTGCCGCTGCGCCCCGCCCTGCCCGGGATGCATCTTTCCTCTGGCTCACAGTTTTACCGCCGGTACTCGGCCTGGGCCTGCTTGCCCTGTTATGGGAGCTGGTTTTTATGGCCACGGGCGGCAGTATTCCTTCGCCCAAAGACACCTTCAAGCAGGCCGTCGAAATTTTCAGCGACCCGTTCTACAGCAAGGGGCCGAATGATCAGGGCGTAGGCTGGAATGTGCTGTCGTCCCTCAAGCGCGTGGCCATGGGCTTCGGCATGGCGGCCATCGTCGGCATTCCCGTCGGTTTCATGATCGGCCGCTTCTCTTTCCTCAGCAAGATGTTCAACCCGCTCATCAGCCTGATGCGACCAGTTTCGCCTCTGGCCTGGCTGCCCATAGGCCTGCTGGTGTTCAAGGGTGCCAACCCGGCTGCCATCTGGACGATTTTTATCTGCTCGATCTGGCCCATGATCATCAACACCGCGGTCGGCGTGCAGCGCGTGCCGCAGGACTACATGAACGTGGCGCGTGTGCTCAACCTGAGCGAATGGAAGATCGTCACCAAAATCCTTTTCCCCGCCGTGCTGCCCTACATGCTGACCGGCGTGCGCCTGGCTGTCGGCACGGCATGGCTGGTCATCGTGGCCGCAGAAATGCTCACCGGCGGCGTCGGCATCGGCTTCTGGGTTTGGGACGAGTGGAACAACCTCAACGTCAAGAACATCATCATCGCGATTTTTGTGATCGGCATCGTCGGCCTGGTGCTGGAGTTCGCCCTCATCAAGCTCGCCACCGCCTTCACGTTTGAAGAAGTCAAGAACTAAGGACACGATCATGAGCGAATCCTTCAGCACCAAATACATCGAGATCCAGAACGTCGAGCAGACCTTCAAGACCAAGAAGGGCCCGTTCTGCGCACTGCAGGGCATCAACCTTACCGTGGCAAAAGGCGAATTTGTCGCGCTGATCGGCCATTCCGGTTGCGGCAAGTCCACCCTGCTCAACCTGATTGCCGGGCTGACCACGCCCACGCAGGGCAGCCTGCTCTGCGCCAACCGCGAAATTGCAGGTCCCGGCCCGGAGCGCGCGGTGGTGTTCCAGAACCATTCACTGCTGCCCTGGCTGACATGTTTCGAGAATGTCTACCTTGCCGTCGAGCGTGTTTTCTCCGCCACTGAAAACAAGGCGCAACTCAAGGCGCGCACCGATGCAGTGCTGGCCATGGTCGGCCTGACGGCTGCAGCGCAAAAACGCCCTGGCGAAATATCCGGCGGCATGAAGCAGCGTGTCGGTATTGCACGGGCCTTGTCGATGGAGCCTAAGGTGCTGCTGCTCGATGAGCCCTTCGGCGCGCTGGACGCCCTGACCCGCGCCAAGCTGCAGGATGAGCTGCTGCAGATCGTCGCCAAGACCGAGAGCACCGTTGTCATGGTCACCCACGATGTCGATGAGGCCGTGCTGCTGAGTGACAAGATTGTGATGATGACCAACGGCCCCTCAGCCACGATTGGCGAAGTGCTCACCATAGAACTGCCACGCCCGCGTGACCGCGTCGCACTGGCCGAGAGCACGCAATACCTGCACTACCGCAAGGCCGTCATCGACTTCCTGTACACCCGCCAGGCCCATGTCGAAAAACTGAGCGCCTGATAACAGACGGCAACGCGCGTCGGGGGACGTGCGTGAGGCGGCAGGGCAAAAGTACCTGCCTGGATTGGATACCAGTAAAACAAAGCCCGAGGACACCCTATGAGCGCCATATTTCCAGCCGAAAGCAGCTTTCCGGTTTCTGCCAAACCGGCGAAGAAATCCAGCACCGCCCGTAAAGGCAGCACTTTCGCTTTTGGCAAATACCGCGAGATCATCATTGCGGTCGCCCTTTTCCTGCTGTTTGACCTTGGCGTGCTGGTACTGAACTTCTACACCTCGTTCAAGATCGACCAGGACACGGTTGCCATCAATCTCTCCGGACGCCAGCGTTACGTCTCGCAACGCGTCGCCCGGACCCTGCTTGAACTCGACGCCATGCGCGTTGCAGGAACGCCTTACAAACCCGAAACCCTGGCCGAACTGCGCGCCGGTGCAAAGATATTCCAGATCTCACAGGCGGCTTTCCGCGATGGCGGCACCATCCCGGGCGGTGACGGCAAACCTGTGTACCTGGAGCCCGTCGTCTCGGAGCGCGGCCGCGAACTTGAAGACAAGGTCGACGCGATCTGGAAACCCTATTACGACAAGCTGCAGCCCCTGCTGAAAGACGGCTTCACGCCGGAAGATCTCGCCGCAGCCCTGGCCTACAGCCAGGCTTACAACATCAAGCTGCTTGGCGTTGCCAATGATTTTGTGACGGAAACCCAGCAGATAGGCGCCTCGCGTGCCAGCGTTCTGCGTATGGTTCAAACCGGCGGTATTGTGCTGGCGTTGCTGAACTTTGCCTTCATCCTCTTCAAGTTTCTCAGGCGCCTGAAAACGTCAGACGCCGCCATTGAAGCTGCCACCGAAGAAACCCGTGAAATCCTGAGCAGCGTGCGCGAAGGCCTGTTCCTGCTGACGCCGGACGGCCAGTTGGGCTCGCAGCTCTCACGTTCGACGCATGAACTGTTTGGCAAGACGCTGTCGCCGGGCCAGGACTTTTTCCAGGTGCTGGGCACACTGGTTGATGGCAAGGTACTTGGCGACGGACGAGATTACGTGGACCTGCTGTTCTCGCCGCACGTCAGGGAACAGCTGGTACAGGGCATCAACCCGCTGGCCGAAGTGCAGGCCACCAGCAAAAACCGCCTCGGACAGGACACCACCCGCTATCTCTCATTTCACTTCAACCGCGTGCTGGACGGCGGCGTGGTGCGCCACCTGCTGGTGACGGTGCAGGACATCTCGCAGAAAGTCGAACTTGAAGCCCGCCTGCAGGGCGAACGCCAGCGCTCGCAAAAAGAGTTTTCCATGCTGCTCAAGGCATTCGAGACCGAGCCGGCCATGATGCGCAGCTTTGTAGACCGCTCGGAGGCATCCCTGCTGGAAATCAACGACCTGCTGCGCAGCACGTCATCGGCGTCATCGGAAACCCAGGTCCTCAAGGCCATCGATGGTGCGTACCGCCGCATCCACGCCTTCAAGGGCGATGCCGCCTCGCTGGGCCTTGACGTGCTGGCCACACTGGCGCACCAGTTTGAAAGCGAGCTGCAAAAACTCAAGGACACAGGTGTTGCCTCAGGCGACACCCTGCTCGCACTGCCCCTGCCGCTTGAAGACCTGCTGAACAAGGTTGCCACCTTCAAGCTGATTGGTACCCGCAAGACTTCATCTGCCCCTGCAGACGGTGACAGCACCGCATCACTGAATACGGTGCTGGCTCAACTGGCCAGCGACGTCGGCGCAGATTGCGGCAAACGTGTGCAGGCCAGCGTGCGCATGAACAGCGCCCAGGACCTGTCAGCAGACAAGCTGGACCAGGTACGCGAGATTGCCATCCAGCTGGTTCGCAATGCCGTTGTGCACGGCGTCGAAGCACCACAGGTGCGCATGGCTTCGGGCAAGGCTGCCGAAGGGCAATTGCAGGTCGAGCTGGTTCGTGATGCAAGCAACGAATGGCAGCTGAGCGTGCGCGATGACGGCGCAGGCCTGAATGCGGACCGCATTCGCCAGAAACTCCAGGAACTGGGCTGGTACAGCAGCGAGCAACTTGAGAGCTTCAGCGAAAAGCAGATCGTTGCGCACATCTTCAAGCCCGGTTTTTCAACCGCAGGCGAAGCCGGCAAACACGCCGGCCGCGGCGTGGGCCTGGACCTGGTGCAGGCCACAGTGCAACGCCTCGGTGCCAGGCTGCTGCTGTCCAGCGTGCCAGGCCAGCACACAGAGTTCAAGGTCAGGTTTGCTGCATGACAGCCCCCACGCTCACTCACTGGCGTGTAGCTCTCTGCCCCCCGATGGGACCGGCCCTGCTTGGGGCGGCCCGGCGAAACCATCCCGCCCCCACGCTCGCTCACTGCCGTGTAGCTCTCTGCCCCCTGAGGGGGCTGGCCTTGCTTGGGGCGGCCCGGCGAAACCATCCCGCCCCCACGTTCGCTCACTGGCGTGTAGCTCTCTGCCCCCCGAAGGGGCTGGCCTTGCTTGGGGCGGCCCGGCGAAACCATCCCGCCCCCACGTTCGCTCACTGGCGTGTAGCTCTCTGCCCCCCGAAGGGGCTGACCTTGCTTGGGGCGGCCCGGCGCTGCGGCCGTTCTGTCTCGTATCTTTCGCGTTAAAGGCCTAACACCATGAGACTCCTCATCGTCGATGACTCCAACATGATCCGCACGCGCATCTCGCGTGTAGTGCAAAACGGCGGGCTGAAAAACGTCGTCATCACCGGGCTGGCAAGAAACGGCCATGAGGCCCTGCGCATTGCAAAGGCAGCAAGGCCTGAAGTTGTCACCATGGACCTGACCATGCCTGAGATGGACGGCATTGAATGCATACAGGCGCTGATTGCCTTTGACCCCAGGATCAACATCCTGGTGGTCAGCGCACTGAGCGACAAGTCAACCGCCATCCAGGCCCTGAAACTGGGCGCGCGCGGTTTTGTCTCCAAACCCTTCACCGACGAAGAGCTGCAGATCGCACTGCTCGACGTTGCGGACGTTCACCAGGAGCCGTGATGGAAACCCTCAACGAAGACGACCTCAAGATGTTCGTCAACTCCATCAAGCGTTACCTGCAGGTGACCACGCGGCAGGAGCCGCAGATCACATCGGCCTTTCTCGGCACCAGCGATGTCGAGGGCTTTGAGTTCAACGGCATCGTGACCTTCTCAGGCAGCTACAACGGCCATGTGGTGGTGTCCATGCCGCCCAAGCTTGTGCGTGAAATCCTGCTGCTGCAACATGAAACCGACCTGAGCGACGGCAACCTGCTGGACGCCGTTGGCGAAATTGCCAATACGCTGGCCGGCAATGCGCGAAAAGCCATGGGCCCGGACCTGCAGATTTCAGTCCCCATCAAACTCCAGGGCGCACACGGCATGAAAGCCAGGGTGCGCAAACGCCCTTATGTGATCACCCTGCGCTGGAACCACCACCTCGCCATGGTCTGCGTGGACATGGAAAGACTGCATTAAAACCGGGCCACGGACGCGACACCATGCAACGCACCAAAGTAATGCACTCAGGTGCCAGCATGGGCCACCGGATCACGGGGATGGACTCCACAGGCAGCGGATGTCTTCTAAAAGCGCGGTTTTTTATCGCTTCTGGCTGGCACAAGGCTTGCATGCATCTATCTCAAGGTCACTCCTGCAATGCTGCGGGGAGTGATTTCAGGACAAAGGCGTCCGCATGATCGTGCCGTTTAAATCGGTGCCCCATCATGCGGACGCCTTTTTTTGTTTTCGGGAACCCCACGGAGAACCGCTATGGACATGCGTGTGAAAAAACAGAAGCTGGTACTCGTCGGCAACGGAATGGCCGGCGTGCGCACACTGGAAGAACTGCTGAAGATTGATTCTTCGCTGTATGACATCACCGTCTTCGGTGCCGAGCCGCATACCAACTACAACCGCATCCTGCTCTCACCTGTGCTGGCCGGTGAACAGACCGTGGACGAGATCATCCTCAACACCCGCGAGTGGTATGAAGAAAACGGCATCACGCTGCACACCTCCAAAAAGGTGGTGGAGGTTGACCGCATCAAACGCACAGTCCGGGCGGAAGACGGTACCGAAGCCGGGTATGACCGCCTGCTGCTCTGCACGGGCTCCAACCCCTTCATGCTGCCCGTGCCCGGGGTCAACCTGCAGGGCGTGATTGCCTATCGGGACATTGCAGATACCAACGCCATGATCGATGCGTCCGTCAAATATAAAAAGGCAGTTGTCATTGGCGGCGGCCTGCTGGGCCTGGAGGCCGCCAACGGCCTGATGCTGCGTGGCATGGACGTCAGCGTGGTGCACGTCATGCCGACGCTGATGGAGCGCCAGCTCGACAGCGTGGCTGGCAAGCTGTTGCAGAAGTCCCTTGAAGACCGCGGCCTCAAGTTCCTGATGGGCGCGCAGACGCAGGAGCTGGTCGGCAGCGAAGACGGCGGCAAGGGTGGCCGCGTCAGCGCGATCAGATTCAAGAACGGCACAGAACTGGCCACGGACCTGGTGGTCATGGCGGTCGGCATTCGCCCCAACACCGCACTGGCCGAGTCCATGCGCCTGCACTGCAACAAGGGCATCGTGGTGAACGACACCATGCAGACGGTAACCGATGCGCGCATCTACTCGGTCGGTGAGTGCGCCGCCCACCGCGGCATCGCCTATGGCCTGGTGGCCCCGCTGTTCGAGCAGGCCAGGGTAGCAGCCAACCATCTGGCGCAGTTCGGCATTGGCCGCTACACAGGCTCACTCACCTCCACAAAACTCAAGGTCACCGGCATTGACCTGTTCAGCGCCGGTGAATTCATGGGCGGTGAAGGCACCGAAGAAATCATCATGAGCGACCCGTTTGGCGGCGTCTATAAAAAGCTCGTGCTCAAGGACGACAAGCTCATTGGCGCCTGCCTTTACGGCGATACGGTAGACGGCAGTTACTACTTCAAGCTGCTGCGCGACGGCCGAAGTGTCAGCGACATCCGCGACAAGCTGATGTTCGGCGAATCCAACATCGGCGATACCGGCCATGAGGGCCACAGCAAGGCAGCCTCCATGCCTGACAGCGCAGAGGTCTGCGGCTGCAACGGCGTCAACAAGGGCACCATCTGCAAGGCCATCAAGGAAAAGGGCCTGTTCACCCTTGACGAGGTGCGCAAGCACACCAAGGCCAGCGCATCCTGCGGCTCATGCACCGGCCTGGTGGAGCAGATCCTGATGTTCACGGCCGGCGGTGACTACTCTGCCACGCCCAAGCTCAAGGCCATGTGCGCATGTACCGACCACGGCCACCAGGCCGTGCGCGATGCCATCCGCACCAACAAGCTGCTGAAGATTGCAGACGTGCAGAAATTCATGGACTGGAAAACACCCAACGGCTGCTCAAGCTGCAGGCCGGCCATCAACTATTACCTGATCAGCACCTGGCCCAAGCTGGCCAAGGACGACCCGCAAAGCCGCTATATCAACGAGCGCAGCCACGCCAATATCCAGAAAGACGGCACCTACAGCGTCATCCCCCGCATGTGGGGTGGTGAAACAACTGCGAGCGAATTGCGCCGCATTGCCGACGCGGTGGACAAATACAAGATACCGACCGTCAAGGTAACCGGCGGCCAGCGCATCGACCTGCTGGGCGTGAAAAAGGAAGACCTTGTCAACGTCTGGAAAGACATCGGCATGCCTTCGGGTCACGCTTACGCCAAGGCGCTGCGTACCGTCAAGACCTGCGTCGGCAGTGAGTGGTGCCGCATGGGTACGCAGGATTCCACCCAGATGGGCAAGGACCTGGAGCGGGCCATGTGGCGCATGTACGCACCACACAAGGTCAAGTTTGCAGTCAGCGGCTGCCCGCGCAACTGTGCTGAATCAGGCATCAAGGACGTCGGCGTGATCGGTGTCGATTCAGGCTGGGAAATGTATATCGCCGGCAACGGCGGCATCAAGACCGAAGTGGCCCACTTCCTGGTCAAGGTCAAGACGGCCGCAGAGGTGCTGGAATATACCGGCGCCTTCTGTGAACTCTATCGCCAGGAGGGCTGGTACCTGGAGCGCACCGTGCACTATGTGAACCGAGTGGGCCTGGAGCACGTCAAGAAACGCATCCTCGAAGACCATGAAGGCCGCAAGGCACTCTGGGAGCAACTGCAGTTTGCACTCGACGGAGAACCCGATCCGTGGTTTGACCTGAAGGAAGCAGCTGTCGACACGCGCCAGTTTGAAAAACTGGCACCGGCCTGAATCAGGGGAGAAGAAAAATGAGCGAATGGAAAAAAATCTGCCTGGTCAACGACATCCCCGTTCTGGGATCACGCCGCGTGGCACGCGAGCGCGGCATGGATGTGGCAGTGTTCCGCAACAGTGAAGACCAGATTTTTGCAGTGCTGGACCGCTGCCCCCACAAGGGCGGTCCGCTCTCGCAGGGCATAGTCTTCGGCACCAGTGTGGCCTGCCCGCTTCACAACTGGACCATAGAACTGGAAGACGGTTGCGCACGAGCCCCGGACGAGGGATGTGTCCAGAAATTCACCTGCAAGGTTGAAGCCGGCATCGTGCACCTGGACCATACGGAACTGGCAACACTGGCCATAGACATCGCCCCGCCGCGCGCAGGCCCCGGCAGCACGACGGGTGCGCTGGGCGACGCCAGCTTCGACGTACAGGCCCCACATACCGCGTGACTACCCTGCCCGCACCTGCTGCCGTGAGGGAAACGCGCTCCACCTGCCCGTATTGCGGTGTCGGTTGCGGGGTGATTATTGCCAGCGTGGACAACCAGATCACAGGTGTGCGGGGAGACCCTGACCACCCGGCCAACTTTGGAAGACTGTGCACCAAGGGCTCAACCCTGGCGCTGACGGCATCTGCATCTGTCACCCGGCAAACCCGGCTGCTCCAGCCCATGCGGCGTGAGCACCGGCATGAAGCGCCGAAGCAGGTGACGTGGGACAACGCGCTGGACTTTGCCGCGCAAAGCTTTGCGCACATCATCCGCGACCATGGTCCTGATGCGGTGGGTTTTTACATCTCCGGCCAGTTGCTGACCGAAGACTATTACGTGTTCAACAAGCTGGCGAAAGGCCTGATCGGCACCAACAATGTAGACACCAATTCACGACTCTGCATGAGCAGTGCAGTGGCGGGCTACAAACAGACGCTGGGTGCAGATGCACCACCCACCTGCTACGACGACGTCAACCATGCGCAATGCATGTTTATCGTCGGCAGCAACACCGCGTTCGCCCACCCCATCCTGTTTCGCCGTATTGAAGACGCCAGGGCAGCCAACCCCGGGCTGAAAATCATTTTCTGCGACCCGCGGCGTACCGATACCGCCGAGATCGCTGACCTGTACCTGCCGATTCAGCCGGGTACCGATGTATCCCTTTTCAACGGCATGCTGCACATCATGCTCTGGGAAGGCTGGGTGGACACGGCTTACATCGCAGCGCACACCACCGGCTTTGACGCCCTCAAGACCACAGTGCGCGATTACACACCGGACCTGGTGGCCGAAACCTGCGGCATCAAAAAAGAAGACCTGCTGGCAGCTGCGCGGATGTTTGCCACCTCGTCTGCGACCCTCAGCCTTTATTGCCAGGGGCTTAACCAGTCCAGTAGCGGCACTGCGAAAAATGCGGCCCTCATCAACCTGCACCTGGCCACGGCCCAGATAGGCAAGCCGGGTGCGGGGCCTTTCTCGTTGACAGGCCAGCCCAATGCCATGGGTGGCCGCGAAGTGGGTGGCCTGTCCAACCTAATGAGCGCCCATCGCGACATGGCCAACCCTGAGCACCGCGCAGAAGTCGCGGCACTCTGGGGCATTCCATCAGTACCTGACAAGCCAGGCAAGTCAGCTGTGGAAATGTTCCAGGCCGCCGCCGATGGCGAGATCAAGGCGCTGTGGATAGCCTGCACCAACCCCGCGCAATCCATGCCGGACCAGGCAACCGTCAGGCGTGCACTGGAGCGCGCTGAACTGGTGATAGTGCAGGAAGCGTTTGCCACCACATCCACCTGTGACTACGCGGACCTTCTTCTGCCGGCCACTACCTGGGGCGAAAAGATTGGCACCGTGACCAACAGCGAACGTTGCATCAGCCGCGTGCGTTCCGCGGTCAAGGCACCTGGTGAAGCAAGGCACGACTGGTCCATTGCGGTTGACTTCGCACACCGCCTTGGCAAGCTGCTCAACAATTCGGCCGTCGCATCATCACTCTTTCCCTACACACTTTCAGATGAGTTGGCAGGTGTAGAAGCCATCTGGAACGAGCACCGCGAATCGACGCGCGGGCGTGATCTCGACATCACCGGCATGAGCTACGCCATGCTTGAAAAAGCACCGATGCAGTGGCCGCTGAAAACCGGTGAAAGCACAGGCAAGGTCAGGCTTTATGAAGATGGTGTTTTCCCCACGCCCGACGGCAAGGCGCGCTTTGTCAACACGATCTACAAACCCGTGGCCGAGCCGCGCGAATCACGCTTTCCATTCTCTCTGACGACCGGGCGCCTGCGCGACCAGTGGCATGGCATGAGCCGTACCGGCACGCTGGGACGTTTGTTCGGTCATGTGGCAGAGCCGGCCGTGCAGATGAACGCGCAGGACATGACGCGCAGGCTTCTGAAAGACGGCGAGCTGGTGCAGGTGACATCAAAGCGCGGCTCCATTGTGGTGCCCGTGCAGGCGTCTGCAGAGATTGGCATGAGCCAGGCCTTCATCGCCATGCACTGGGGTGGCGAATACCTCAGCGGCGTCTCGACTCACGGTGAGCCATTGGCCGGCATCAACGCGCTGACAACCTCGGCTTTTTGCCCCAGTTCAAAGCAACCCGAGCTGAAACACGCGGCAGTCAAGATACTCAAGGCGGAACTGCCCTGGAACCTGCTCGCCGTGGCCTGGCTGGCCAACAGTGATGCACTGGCTGTGCGTGAAAGGCTCAAGCCGCTGATGGCAAGCTTCCCTTTCACAAGCTGTGTGCCGTTTTCAAACAACACACCACTGGTGCCCAGCGGGGAAGAAGGCGCGAAGCTCGAGCGCACGGGCATACTTTTCCGGGCTGCCGGCCACGAAGCCCCGGCGGATGACATTCTTTCCAGGCTGGAGGTCATTCTTGGGCTGGCGGGTGATGATGCACTGCATTACATAGACCGCAAAAAAGGCCAGCGGCGTACAGCCAGGCTGCACCGCGTTGATGATCATGCAGAGCTGGTCGGGTTTGTGCTGGCAGGCGACACCAGTGCGGAAGTCTGGATCAAGACACTGCTGCAGGACGAACTACCGGCCCAGGCCTATGGCAGGTTGCTGCTGTCACCGGGGGCGCAAGCGCCCGTCGCGGTGCAGTCGCGGGGCAAACTTGTCTGCACCTGTCTGAACGTTACCGATACCCAGATTGACGAGCACCTGGCCTCGCTCGCCCAGGGAATTTCCCTCGGCCAAACCGGTGCAGGCCACCTGGCCACCGATGAAGACAGATTGACATCACTGCAGAACACGCTGAAATGCGGCACCAATTGCGGCTCATGCATTCCCGAGCTCAAGCGCCGTATCAGGTCCATGCACGACACACCACCTGCGGGCGGCAATACGCCTCTGCGTGGCGTGATTCCCATCGCGGTGGTGTAAGCCGCTTAAGCAAATAACAAGAAGTAATGTCCCGTTCGCGGACAATCCCTGCATGGACAAGCCAACACACGCCCCCGATCAGGATGGGCATCACCATGGGTATTAGCCAATACATCAAGGAAATCGGACGCGGCAAGGACGGCGCGCGGCCACTGACACGTGAGCAGGCCACGGACCTGCTCGGTCAGGTCCTGGACGGCAGTGTGACCGACCTCGAAGTGGGCGCCTTCTGCCTGGCCATGCGCATCAAGGGTGAAACGCCTGAGGAGATGGCGGGCTTCCTCGATGCCGTGCATCAGCGCCTGCATCACCTGCCTGCCAATGACAATGTGCCAACGGTGGTGCTTCCCAGCTACAACGGAGCCCGCAAGCTCCCGGTGCTGACGCCCCTTCTGGGCATGCTGCTTGCGCGTGAGGGCATCTCCGTTCTGGTGCATGGCACCCCGACCGAAACCAGCCGTGTTTTTGCATCCGAAGTCCTGTCGCTGCTGGGTATACAGGCCCAGTCTGGAGTCCGGTCGCTGGCTCCCGGTGAACTCGCCTTCATGCCCACTGAAGTCCTGTGCCCTGCGTTGAAACACCTGCTGGATGTCAGGCGCGTTGTAGGCCTGCGCAACCCGGCCCACAGCCTGGTCAAGATCATGAACCCCTGCCTGGGCAAAAGCCTGGTGGTCAGCAGCTACACGCACCCTGAATATGCGGTCTCCATGGCGCATACTTTTGAACTGGTGAAAGCCCACGCACTGCTCTTGCGCGGTACCGAAGGCGAAGTCGTCGCGGATGCACGCCGCATGCCCCAGATGGAAGCCTTTATCAACGGCCAGCGGGAATTACTGCAGGAGGCGCAGGGTGGCACGCTGGCGTCCATTCCTGATTTACCAAAAACAACAGACGCGGCCGGCACGGCGGCCTATATTGAGTCGGTAATGGCAGGCGATCAACCGGTGCCGGCATCCATTGCCAGACAGGTGGAACACATCTTGCAACTGGTCAGTCGACTATGACTAAAAACAACTTCCCCAACATCGCCCCGGGACAGGGCAAATGCACACTGGTAGGCGCCGGCCCGGGCGATCCTGAACTGCTCACGCTCAAGGCTCTGAAGGCCATACAGACGGCCACCGTGCTTTTTGTCGATGACTTGGTCAGCAAGGACATCGTCGCCTTCGCGCAACCCGGCGCCCGCGTCGTCTATGTCGGCAAGCGCGGCGGCTGCAAGTCCACGCCCCAGGCGTTCATTGAAAAACTCATGGTCATCGCAGCACGCGAAGGCGACAACGTTGTGCGCCTCAAGGGCGGCGACCCCTTCATCTTCGGCCGAGGTGGCGAAGAGGTCGAGCACCTGCGGGCAGCCGGCATAGAAGTCGACATCATCAATGGCATCACGTCGGGGCTTGCGGCGGTGACGTCACTGGGCGTTCCGCTTACGCATCGTGAACACGCGCATGGCGTGGTTTTTATTACTGGCCATGCCAAACCAGGCGCCGGGGCCACAGACTGGCGTTCGCTCGCAGTCACTGCCCGTGACGCCAAATTGACCCTCGTCATCTACATGGGCGTGAGCGGCGCACAACGCATTCAGGAAGAACTGCTTGAAGGCCTGTCACCTGACACCCCGGTAGCCATCGTCCAGCATGTCAGCCTGCCCTCACAGCGCCATAGTGTCGCCACACTGGGAACGCTGGTCACCACCATAGCCCGCGAAGGGCTTGCCAGCCCTTCAGTGATCGTGGTGGGCGATGTCATCAGGGGCGTAGCTGCTGCAGCCGGGTCGGTGGCTGGCCAGGGTATTCGAGCCGCCTGAGTCCGCAGGGAGGCCGGGCCTCCGCTTATGCAGCTATGCTTGGCAGCCTCTTGCGGCCGCTCTTCGGCCTGAAGCTGTTCTATGTATAAATTCGATGTATTGGTGATTGGCGCAGGTGCAGCCGGTCTTTTTTGCGCTGCACAGGCCGGGCAGCGTGGCCTGAATGTGCTGCTGCTGGACCACAGCGACAAGGTCGCCGAGAAAATCCGCATTTCAGGCGGCGGCCGCTGCAACTTCACCAATCGTGATGCCACCCCGGCAAATTTCCTCAGCGAGAACCCGCACTTTTGCCGTTCTGCCCTGTCGCGCTACACGCCGCAGGATTTCATCGAACTGCTGCAGCGCCACAACATTCCCTTTCACGAAAAGCACAAGGGCCAGCTGTTTTGCGACCGTTCTGCCGAAGACATCATCAACATGCTGCTGTCCGAATGCGATGCAGGAAACGTGACGCGCTGGCAGCCCTGCGCCATCAAAAGCCTGGCCGGGCCGGATGCTGAAAACACCAGCTACCGCATTGACAGCGACCGCGGGCTGGTCGAAGCGCCGCAGGTCGTCATTGCCACCGGCGGGCTGTCCATCCCGAAAATAGGCGCTACCGATTTCGGCTATCGCATCGCAAAACAATTCAATTTGCGTATGGTCGAGCCCCGCGCGGCCCTGGTGCCGCTGACCTTTGACGGTGCGGACTGGGCGCCATTTGCCCAGCTCGCGGGGCTGGCCCTGCCGGTGCTCATTGAAACGGGTTCTGCCGATGCCACACCCAAACAGCGCAAAAAAGCCACCGTATTTTCAGAAGACCTGCTGTTTACCCATAGAGGCCTGAGCGGCCCGGCCGTGCTTCAAATTTCGAGCTACTGGCGTGAGGGCCAGCCGGTACGCGTCAACCTCGCACCTGGCGTCGATCTGCCGAATTTGCTGCTTCAGGCCAAATCCCGCTCCAAAAAACTGATTGCCAACGAACTGGCCAGCCTGGTGCCCACCCGCCTCGCCGACGCCTGGACCAGCACCGACCCGGCCCTGCAGCGCCCCATCAGCGACGCCACCGACAAGGCCCTGCTCAACCTTGCCGAACGTCTGGCGGACTGGCGACTGGTACCCAATGGCACGGAAGGCTACAAAAAAGCAGAAGTGACAGTCGGCGGCGTCGATACCCGGGATTTGTCCTCCCAAACCATGGAATCGAAGCAGCCCGGCCTGTATTTCATAGGCGAAGTGGTCGACGTCACCGGCTGGCTGGGCGGTTACAACTTCCAGTGGGCCTGGGCCTCTGCCTACGCTTGCGCTGAAGCGTTGGCCCCCACGGTCGCTCACAGCGTGTAGCTCCCTGCCCCCCGAGGGGGCCGCCCCGCCTTGCGGCCGGCAAAGCCGGACCGCGGCTCCTGCTTGCAAAAACCCGCTCCGTTTGCGATTTGCTACACGCTTTGTGCAGAGGTGACGAAAAGGCAAGTCAAGCCATGGAACCGGCTTGCCGGGCCATAGGCGGGCGGCCCCCTCGGGGGGCAGCGCAGTACACGAAGTGACAAGCGTGGGGGCTGGTATATAATCTAAGGCTTTGCTAGCAAACCCGCGTCCGGCCTGATCCTGATCAGATTACTAAAGACGCCCAATTTTTGGACCCCTTTCAATGACGACCATTCGTGTAAAAGACAATGAGCCCTTTGACGTGGCTCTGCGCCGTTTCAAGCGCACCATCGAAAAACTCGGCCTGCTGACCGACCTGCGCGCTAGAGAGTTCTACGAAAAGCCAACGGCTGAACGCAAGCGCAAGAAGGCTGCTGCCGTCAAGCGCAACTACAAGCGTATCCGCTCGATGCAACTGCCGAAGAAGCTGTACTAATCAGTACACGCCTCACGGCAAACAAAAGCCCGCACGAGGACGCTCTGCGGGCTTTTTAACTTTTTGATCCTCATTTCAGGAGCCCTTCATGGCACTCAAAGAACAAATCACCGAAGACATGAAAAACGCCATGCGCGCCAAGGACAGCGAGCGCCTGGGCACCATCCGCCTGCTACTGTCAGCCATGAAGCAAAAGGAAGTCGATGAGCGTGTGGTGCTGGACGACGCGGCGGTCATTGCCATCGTCGACAAGCTCATCAAACAGCGCAAGGACTCCATAGAAGCTTTCCAGAAAGCCGAACGCAAGGACCTGGCCGACAAGGAAGCCGCTGAACTCGTCGTACTGCAGGCCTACCTGCCGGCACGCCTGAGTGCCGAAGAAGTCACCGCCGCCGTCAAGGCCATCGTGGTCGAGCTGGGTGCCAGCGGCCCAGGCGACATGGGCAAGGTCATGGGCGCGGTCAAGGCCAAACTGGCCGGCAAGGCTGACATGGGCCAGGTTTCAGCTGCAGTAAAAGCCGCGCTGGCGGGCTGATTTCAAACAGCGCCAAAGCCAAATACGCGTCTTTGCAAGCAGGGGCCGCGGAACCGGCTTTGCCAGGCCGCAGGCGCAGCGCCCCCTCGGGGGGGCAGCAGGTTATTGGGGTCAGACACCAATTTCGCTGAAGTGCATGCACTTCACCCTTGGGCGAGCCGAAGGCTCGGCGAATTTGGGCTCTGACCCCAAAAACCTGCGTGGGGGCTTCAGCTACCGGCAATCTTCATGCGATTGACGAGAATGGAGCCCACAGTCTTGGCGCCATAGTTGTACGCATCAGCCCCCACAGCCTGAATGCCCATCAGCATGTCTTTCAGGTTGCCGGCAATGGTGATCTCTTCAACCGGAAAGGCGATCTGGCCTTTCTCGACCCAGAAGCCTGCTGCGCCGCGTGAGTAATCACCCGTCACGTAATTCACGCCCTGCCCCATCAATTCAGTGACAAAAAGGCCTGTGCCCAGCTTTTTCAGCATGGCGTCCAGGTCATCGCCGGGCCGCGTCTGGCGGCTGCTCATGATGAGGTTGTGTGAACCGCCAGCATTGCCGGTGGTGCGCATGCCCAGCTTGCGGGCCGAATAGGTGCTCAAAAAGTAGCCGCGCACAATGCCCGCATCCACCACCGTCCGTGCGCGCGTTTTGACGCCCTCTTCATCAAACGGCGAGCTGCCCTTGCCCTTTTTGACGAACGGGTCTTCGGTGATGTCAATGTGGTCGGGGAAGGCCGGCTTGCCCATGCTGTTGAGCAAAAACGTGCTCTTGCGGTACAGCGCGCCGCCGCTCACAGCCTGTACAAAACCACCCAGCAGGCCGGCGGCCAATGGTGATTCAAACAGCACGGGGCATTCGCAGGTCTTGACCTTGCGGCTTTTCAGGCGCGACAGCGCGCGCTCTGCGGCATAACGGCCAACAGCCTGCGGGCTTGCCAGCTCGCTCGCGTCGCGCATGGAGCTGTACCAGGCATCGCGCTGCATGTCGCCGTTCTTGCCGGGCGACGACGCAATCGGTGCGACTGAAATACTGTGGCGCGAGCTCGCATAACCACCCCGGAAACCCCGCGTGTGGGCGCTGAAAAAATGGCTTTGCTGGGCCGAGACGCCTGCGCCTTCGCTGTTGGTGATGCGCCTGCTGGTCTGCAGTGCAGCGGCTTCGCATTCAAGCGCGATTTTTGCGGCACCTTCAGAGGTGATGTCCCAGGGGTGGAACAGGTCGAGGTCGGTGTGCACACGCGCAATGTCGCGGTCGGCAGGCAGGCCCGATGACTTGTCTTCTGCGGTGAAGCGTGCAATGTCGAAGGCCGCCTTCACGGTCTGCTGGATGGCCGCATCTGAAAAATCACTGGTGGCGGCGTTGCCGCGTTTCTGGCCGACGTAAACGGTGATGCCCAGGGACTTGTCGCGATTGCGCTCGACGTTCTCAAGCTCGCCCTTGCGCACACTGACCGACAGGCCGCAGCCTTCAGACGCTTCTGCCGCCGCGTCGGTGGCGCCCAGCTTTTTGGCATGGGCCAGTGCACTGTCAACCAGGTGTTCAAAAAAATCGCGGTGGTAGCTGAAGCCCTGCTCGGGCTGGGTGGTGGGTCGTGCGCCGGAAGAAGCAGTCGTGCGAGAGGAAGTCTTTGATGTCATATGGGTAGCTATGATACTGACTGCCATGAACACCAAAACAAACAAGCCTGTCCCCAAGGGCATGAAGGGCTACTGGTCCAACGGCCGCTTCGTGAAACCCGAAGAAATTGCCGCCGAAGAAAAAGGCCCGCCCAGCAAGACCCAACTCAAGGCCGAGGCCGACGAAATGCAGGCCCTGGGCGAAGCCCTGCTCACATTGCGCGCCGACCTGATGGCGCGGCTCGATTTGCCCGACAAGCTGCTCGACGCGATCAAGGACGCCAAAAAAATCACCAACTTCGAAGGCAAGCGCCGCCAGATGCAGTTCATCGGCAAGCTGATGCGCCCCCTCGACCCTGACCCGATACGCGAGGCCATCAACGAGCAGCTCAACGGTTCGGCGCAGCTCACGCTGGCCCTGCACCTTGCCGAGCAGTGGCGTGACAAGCTGGTGGCTGACGACGAAGCCCTGCAGCAGTGGCTGGTTGAATACCCCGATACCGACTCGCAGCAGATGCGCGCGCTGATACGCCAGGCCCGCAAGGACTACAAACCAGAAAAGCCGGGCGAAGCCCCGCGCCATGGCAAGTCCTACCGCGAGATTTTCCAGATGGTCAAGGAAATGATGAGGGCCAAAGCCGAAGGGCCTGACGAAGCATGAGCACCGGCCACGATGCAATCCGCATCGGCATCGTGTCGGTCAGCGACAGGGCTTCCACGGGCGTCTATGAAGACAAGGGCCTGCCGGCGCTGAAAGAGTGGCTGACGCGCGCCCTGCTCAACCCCATCACTTTTGACGAGCGCCTGATTCCCGACGAGCAGGACGGCATCAGCGCTGCGCTGGTCTCGCTGGTCGATGCAGGCTGCCCGCTCATCCTCACAACCGGCGGAACGGGCCCGGCACTGCGTGACGTGACGCCTGAAGCCACGCTGGCCATCGCCCAAAGGGAGATGCCCGGCTTCGGCGAGCAGATGCGGCAGATCAGCCTGAAGTTTGTGCCCACCGCCATACTGTCGCGCCAATGCGCCGTCATCCGTGACAAAAGCCTCATCATCAACCTCCCCGGCCAGCCCAAGGCTATCGCTGAAACGCTTGAAGGCTTAAAAAGTGACAGCGGCGAGCAGATCGTGCCGGGCATATTTGCTGCTGTGCCCTACTGCGTTGACCTGATAGGCGGGCCCTACATTGAAACCCGTGCGGAAGTCTGCAAGGCGTTCAGGCCCAAATCTGCCGTGCGGTCTGCCTCAGCCTGAGTTTTGGAGGCGTATATGCGCCCTTTGCTGGAAAGAAACGAGAACATGAACAGCCTTGCCACGCGCCACAGCGTCACGACCCTTGCCCTTTCACTGCTGCTCGCATCCGCAGCCGGCGCACAGACCCGCTTGCTGGAGCCCAGCCTGCCTTATGTCGTCAAGCCCTCAGACAAGCTGATACGCCTCAGCAAGGAAATGCTCATCAGCACCCAGGCCTGGAACGACGTTGCCAGATACAACCAGCTAAAAGACCCGGACATGATCTTCCCCGGCCAGAAGCTGGACATCCCCCTGCGCTACCTCAAATCAAAGCCGGCCAGCGGCAAGATCATCAGTGCAGAAGGCGATGCCACGCTGGGTGGTAGCGCGATGGTGGCCGGCGCGGCGATTGCCGATGGCAGCCAGCTCAAGACCGGTGCCAACAGTTCGGCCGTGATCGAGCTGGGCGACGGCAGCCGCGTGAAGATGCTGCCCAACAGCCTGGTGCAGGTCGTCACCAACCGCGACTACGCCATGCGCGACGCGTCCAGCAGCGGCTCGACCAACTGGTTTTCAGGCCTGTTGCGGCTGGCCGCCGGCACCATGGAAGCCGTCGCCACCAAAAACGCCAGGCGCGCCACACCGCTGCAGGTTGAAACACCCACCTCACTCGTCGGCGTGCGTGGCACCGAATTCCGCGTCGCCTTTGACGACCCGGCCAGCGCCAGCGCCCGCACCGAAGTGGTGGAAGGCGCCGTGCGCGCCGACAACCCGGCCCAGGGCGCAGGTGCCGACCTGCCCACGGGCACCGGCGCCGTCGTCAGGCCCGCAGAGCGCGAGATCAGGGTGGTCAAGCTGCTGCCGGCGCCCGACCTGACCAACATCCCCGCAGAAGTTTTAAAGCCGCTGGGCGGCTGGGCGATGCCGGTGCTTGATGGCGCGGTGGCCTACCGCGTTCAGGTCTCCAGCGACGACAGGTTCGACAAAATCGTGCGCGACCTGAAAGTGGCCAGCAACAGTGCCGACCTGGCCGACCTGGCCAACGGCAACTGGTTTGCACGCGTGCGCGGCATTGACCCGGCCGGCCTGGAAGGATTCGACACCGTCAAGCTGATCGCCGTGAAAGACGGGCAGTGGAAGGTCAGTTACTCCAGCATGAGCCTGGTTGGCGGCAAGACCGTGCTGGGCTGGACAGGCCAGCAGTCCAACGGCCAGCCCATGGCTGAAGGCGCGTACTCGGCACTGGTGGCGCGTGACGAAGCGTTGACGCAAGTGGTCACCAACTCCGACACAGCCGTCGCAGGCCGCGGCCCGCGCCTGGACCTTGGCAACCTGACGCCCGGCGTGTACTTCATACGCCTGAGCAGCAAGGCGGCCCAGGGTGCCGCCAACAGCGAGATCTACCGCTTTGAAATCCCCGCGAACTGGGGCCGAAGCGTGTTTGACCTGACGTCTTCGCTGCAGGCTGTTCGCTAGGTTAATTCAGCATATGCCTCGGCATATGCTGAAAATCGGGCATCAAAAAACCTCAAAAAGTCGTCAAAAACTGCATTTTGCGGCTTTTTTGGGTCATTTTTAGGTGCCAAATCGGCTGCAAGCCAATAGATACGAGCGTGAGCAGCTATCAAATAAATAGCAGTGTTGCATGTCCTTTGTATCCCCGCTTCTCATTGCCGACTTGATCCGCAATCCATGACCCCTTGCGAAGACACCAAATCGGGGATGGACTCCGGCTCAGGGCCGGGATGACAGCAAAGCGGAGTGAGGCGGTCGCCCCTACTTGCCAATCAGCTGGTTCAGCTTCTCGGCCTCAAACGTCTCGGTCAGCGCGGCATCGGCCGGTACGCAGTCCCTGCGCGGCGATTGCGGGTTCTGCGGCAGTGACAGCTTCTCGATGGCTTCCCAGAGCAGCGCAATCTGGTGCTCCTGCGACGAGGCGTTCTCTACCAGCCCCTTCATGGCCTGGCCCAGAGGGTCATCGTCCAGCGTGATGCCATAGGCCGAGAACTTGCTGCCCGTCGTCACGTCGGCGCTCTCGCCCGCTTTTGAAGGAATGATGCGCGCAGGAATGCCCACCGCTGTCGCGCCGGCAGGCACGGGCTTGATGACCACCGCATTGCTGCCAATCTTGGCGCCGTCACCCACAAGAAAACCGCCCAGCACCTTGGCACCCGCGCTCACCACCACATCGCGACCCAGCGTGGGGTGGCGCTTTTCGCCCTTGTAGAGCGAGGTGCCACCGAGCGTGACGCCCTGGTAAATCGTGCAACCGTCGCCGATTTCGGCCGTCTCGCCAACGACAACGCCCATGGCATGGTCAAAAAACACCCGTTCGCCGATCTTGGCACCGGGGTGAATCTCGATGCCAGTGAAAAACCGCCCCACATGCGAGACGAACCGCCCCAACCACTTGAACCCGTTGTGCCACAACCAGTGCGCCACCCGGTGCGAGATCAGGACGTGCAGCCCCGGATAGCAGGTGAGCACTTCCCAGGTGCTGCGCGCAGCCGGGTCGCGGTCAAGAATGCACTGGATATCGGAGCGGATTCGGGAAAACATGCCGCGAGTCTACTGGGGTGCGGAAGGGCTTGCAGGCGACCTGTTTTTGGCTTCGTCGATGACCGTCTGGCTCATCGCCTTGGCCACACCGCGCAGGATGTGGATCTCTTCGGTGCTGAGCTGGGCGCGGTTAAACAGCTGGTTCAGGCGCGGCATGAGTTTTTTCGGCGACGCGGGGTCCAGAAAACCGATGTCGGCCAGCGACTTCTCCCAGTGCGCCAGCATGCCGGCCACCTCCGCCGCATCGGCCAGCTGCCGCTCGCCGGTGGCAGATTCAACCGCAAAACCGCCCAGCGCCTCGCGCCAGTCGTAGGCAATCAGCTGCACTGCGGCACCCAGGTTCAGCGAGCCAAAGTTGGGATCGGTCGGAATGCTGAGCGCCACATTGCAGCGGTAAACGTCTTCGTTCTGCATGCCGAAGCGTTCGGAGCCGAACAGAAAGGCGATGCCTTCGGGTTTGGTTGCAACAGCTTCAGGGGCAAGCAGGGCCGAAAAATGCGCGCGCGGTGCCATCGTCGGCGGCCCAAAGTCACGTGGCGTCATGGCCGTGGCGCACAGGTGGGTGATGCCCTCCAGCGCCTCGTCCAGCGTTTCAACGATGCGCGCGTTGTTCAGAACGTCCAGCGCACCGCTGGCGCGCTGAATGGTTTCTTCGCGGCGCAGCACATTGGCCCAGCGCGGCTTGACCAGTACCAGGTCGCCAAAACCCATGACCTTCATGGCGCGTGCCGCTGCGCCTACATTGCCGGCGTGGCTGGTGTGGATGAGGATAAAACGGGTTTTCATGGGCAAATTTCAGCAAATCGGGGCAAAAGAAGGGCTGCCAGGAGCGTAGCCGCTAAAATCACCCCATTGTCGCTGTCCCGGTCACCGGTCCACAGCCCTCGCCGCTTCGTGCGGCTGCTCTTTCTTACCATTTATGTCCAGCAATCTACACCCCATGCTCAACGTGGCCATCAAGGCTGCGCGCGCCGCCGGCGCCATCATCAACCGCGCCGCGCTTGACGTTGAATCGGTACGCGTCTCGGCCAAGCAGACCAACGACTTCGTCACCGAAGTCGACCACGCCGCCGAAACCGCCATCATCGAAACCCTGCTGACCGCCTACCCCGGCCACGGCATCCTGGCCGAAGAATCGGGCAGCGAGCATGGCGCCAAAGACTCCGAATTCGTGTGGATCATCGACCCGCTGGACGGCACCACCAACTTCATCCACGGCTTTCCCGTTTACTGCGTCAGCATTGCCCTCAGCGTCAAGGGCAAGATCGAACAGGCCGTGGTCTATGACCCCACCCGCAACGACCTCTTCTGCGCCACCAAAGGGCGCGGCGCTTACCTCAACGACCGCCGCATCCGCGTGGCCAAGCGCACACGCCTGCAGGAATGCCTGATCGCCACCGGCTTCCCCTACCGCCCCGGCGACAAACTCAAAAGCTACCTCAACATGCTGGGCGAAGTCATGAGCCAGTGCGCCGGCGTGCGCCGCCCCGGTGCTGCGGCGCTTGATCTGGCCTACGTGGCTGCAGGTTACAGCGACGGCTTTTTTGAAACCGGCCTCCAGCCCTGGGATGTGGCAGCGGGTTCACTCCTGGTCACCGAAGCCGGCGGCCTGATCGGCAACTTCACAGGCGAGTCTGAATTCCTGGAACAGGGCGAGTGCGTGGCCGGCAACCCGCGCATCTATGGCCAGTTGGTAACGACCTTGACGAAGTACAGCAAGTTTGCAGGCGCCGGCGACAAGGCCACCGTGCGCCAGGCACTCGACAACGCCACCTCTGCCATGGCGGCAGAAGGCGACAGCGCCCCGGTTGATGCTGAACCAGTCGCAAAACCAACCCTCAAAGCACGCAAAGTCAAGGCACCGTCTGACAGGTGAGCTCAGTTAACATTGGCCAATAAATGAGCAGGTCTGGCGTGCAGGCAGGCTCTTGCCAATAACAGCGACAGACGCATTTTTTTGCCTGACTCCATGCCTGAACCAAGCCTCCCGTCATCATCGCTCCCGGCTGATCCGGCCTTGCTCCACGAAATCGCGGAGCTCATCGTCAGCGCGCTGAACCTTGAGGTGAACGCGGCCGACATCCAGCCCGACAAACCCCTGTACGGTGACGGCCTCGGGCTCGATTCGATAGATATCCTTGAAATAGCGCTGGTGGTTTCCAAACACTTTGGCCTGCAAATGCGGGCCGACGGGGAGGACAACTATGCTGTCTTCCACTCACTTCGCAGTCTGGCTGACCACATTGCCGTCCATCGAACACAGTGAAGGCCAACCTTGCCACCCGCCTGAAAAAAACCTTCCGGTGGGGGGCCATCGCAGTGATTGCCATCGGCTACCCGGTTCTTTCCCACATCGTTTCGTCTTCATCCGTACCCAGCATCGCGGGTGCCTTTCTGGCCATTGCGCCCCTGATGGGCCTGGCGCTGCTTATGGCCTGGCGCTCACGGCAACGCGCAGCCCTGCTGGCGTTGTGCCTGGCAGGCCTGGCTTTGCTGTATGCCGGCCGTGACTGGCTGGTAAGTCACTACAACTGGGTCTTCCTGCTGCAGCATGCGGGCACTTACGGCCTGCTTTGCCTGGGTTTCGGCCGCTCGCTGCGCAAGGGCCACACGCCGATGATCTCCCGCTTTGCGGCCATGGTTCATCCAGAAATGTCGCCTGCCCAGGTGTCCTACACACGTTCAGCGACCTGGGCGTGGACGCTTTATTTCGCTTCCATCTCGGGCATCTCGCTGCTTCTTTTCTGGCTGGCACCCATACAGGCCTGGTCGACGTTCGCCAACCTGCTCGGCATGCCGCTGCTGGCAATGATGTTCATCGCGGAGTACGCAGTCCGTTGCAGGACCCTGGCGCCGTCCGAGAGGGCGGGCCCCATTGAATCAATCCGTGCCTATCGCCGAGCTTCGGCCAGCGGCGCGATGCACCAGCGGTGACCAGTCTGCCCCTCCTGTCCCGTTGCGCCCCAGACGATGTCATCGCCTGGCGGCAGGGCAACGCGGTCACCGGAGCCCGGTTTGTTGCCGATGTCATGCAGCTTGCGGCAGCCTTGCCCAGGCAAAGCCACGTGCTCAATGCGTGTTCCGACCGGTATCGCTTCATGGTGGGCTTTTCAGCCGCGCTGATGGCAGGCAAGACAAACCTGCTGCCGCCTGCCCTGACACCGGAGATGGTGCGACGACTCAGGGAATTCGCGCCTGGCACCATTTGCCTGACGGACCACCCGCTCGACATCGACATGCCCACGGTTTTCTGGCAAACCATCATGTCTTTGCCTGCTTCGGCGTCACAGCAGGATGTTCCCGTCATTCCTGCATCCCGGGCAGCTGCGGTGATGTTCACCTCGGGATCTACGGGACTGCCGGTCTCACACGTCAAGACCTGGGGTTCCCTGGTCGCGGGCGCGCACGCCGAAGCAGATTGCCTGGGCCTGACGGGCAAGGATCGCCACTACATCGTGGCAACGGTTCCGGCGCAACACATGTTTGGGCTCGAATCAACGATGTTGCTGGTGCAGCAGGGCGGCATGACCATGAATGCAGGTCAGCCGTTTTACCCGTCGGATATTTGCGCAACGCTGGCGGCAACGCCCGAGCCGCGCATTCTGGTAAGCACGCCTGCACACTTGAAGGTATTGCTGGCATCGGGCCTTCAAGTTCCGCCGGTGAAGTTTGTGCTGTCGGCTACCGCCCCCATATCGCCGCAGCTGGCCAGCGAAACCGAATCAAGGTTACAGACGCAGTTGCTCGAAATTTTTGGTTCCACAGAAACCGGGCAAATTGCCAGCCGCCGCACAACGCAATCAGCAGAATGGAAGCTCTTCCCCGGCGTGACGCTTGACAAGCCGGATGGCAGGTTCTGGGCAAGAGGTGGTCACCTGCAGATCCCGACGCCGCTTGCCGATGAACTCGAACTGCTTGGCCCGGAGCAGTTTTTGCTGCACGGCCGGACCGCCGACCTGATCAATATTGCCGGCAAACGCAGCTCTCTCGGGTATTTGAACCACCAGCTCAATGCAATTCCCGGCGTGCTGGACGGTGCCTTCTTCATGCCTGAGGACATCGGCGACGGCCCCCTGGCAAGGCCCATGGCTTTTGTCGTGGCCCCGGACATGCAGCCTGCCGCACTGCAGGCTGCGCTTCGTGACCGTATAGATGCGCTGTTCATGCCGAGGCCACTGGTCCTGTTAAAGAGCCTGCCGCGCAACAGCATGGGCAAACTGACACACGGCGCACTGCTTGCGCTGGCCAACGAACACCAGCAAAAGGGCCTGACCCATGCAGGATGAAACCATCTTGCAGTTTGACCTGGGCCATCCGGTTTTCGCCGGTCATTTCCCCGGGTCACCGATAGTGCCAGGGGCACTCCTGCTCGATGCAGCCATTTACCACCTGGAACTGGCCGCGCGAGACCAGATGGCCGGGACTGACACCGAAAAAAATCGCGGCTGCCAGATAAGCTCGGCCAAATTTACAAGCCCCGTAGTACCGGGCGAGACACTGACCCTTCGCTACAGCCTGTCGGGGGCAACCAGCATTCGATTTGAAATTTCAGGTCCCGAGCGAAAAGTGGCAGAGGGCACAGTCACCCTGCAGCACGCCCATGAATGAATCGCGTCCTCCAGCATCAGGCAATTCGGCCTGGAGCCAGAAACCCGAGCGCAGCAACATGTTCTGGCTGAAGGTGATGACCTGGATATCGCTCAAAATGGGGCGCACCGTTTCAAGGGTGGTGCTTCACGCCATCGCGGCTTACTTCCTGGTGTTCGCGCCGACCGCGCGCCAGACTTCGGGCAGCTACCTGGCGCGCGCACTGAAATTGCCCCCAGGCCGTCGCGTAGGCTGGCCCCACCTGTTCAGGCATTTTCTGAGCTTTGCATCAGCGGTTCATGACCGCGTGTACCTCGTCAACGACCGCTTCGACCTGTTTGACGTGCGGGTACATAACCAGCAACTGATTGACAGCGTCGTCGCTGAAGGCAAGGGAGTGTTCCTCATAGGCGCGCATCTCGGGAGCTTTGAAGTGCTGCGCGCAGTCGGGCGCAAACAGCCGGGACTGCGCATTGCCATGGTGATGTTTGAGGAGAATGCAAGAAAGATCAATGCAGCACTGAATGCGATCAACCCGAACGCCAAAATGGACATTATTCCCCTCGGCCATATTGATTCAATGATGCGGGTGCACGACATGCTGGCACAGGGCACAGTAGTCGGCATGCTGGGCGACCGGTCCATAGGCATGGATGAAACCTTCACCGTCAACTTCCTGGGCGACAAGGCCGGCCTGCCGATGGGCGCCTTTCGTATGGCCGCCGTCCTCAAGCGTCCCGTTCTCTTCATGACCGGTCTCTATCGCGGTGGCAACCGCTACGACGTGCACTTTGACACCATCGCCGACTTCTCAAGCCTGCCACCGCGCGGCCGCACGCAAGCCGTGCATGCCGCCATGACGCGCTATGCGGCCCTGATGGAAGAACACTGCTATAGCGCACCCTACAACTGGTTCAACTTTTTTGACTTCTGGCAACCAACCGGGGACCTTGTGAGTCGGCGTACGCCGGAAACCGCATGACAACACCATGATCCACTTCCTTCAAACTTGGGCACAGAAATTCCTGGCACCCTGCACCGCCCGAAATTTCCACCAATTCGCGGCGACAGCACTGCTGCTGGCGCTGGGCACCCTGAGTACCGCGGCGACTGCAGCCTGGGACCTGCAGGACCTGATGCAAAACCTGTCGCAGGCAAAACCCGGCCGCGCAACGTTTGTGGAAAAAAAATTCATTGCGGTGCTCGACAGACCGGTGGAATCCTCCGGAGAGCTCCTGTATCTGCCGCCGGACCGGCTTGAAAAACGCACCCTCAAACCGAGACCCGAATCCATGGTGGTCAGCGGAAATGAACTGGTCGTCGAAAGGGGCCGGCAAAAGCACCGTCTCCAGCTGCAAAGCTATCCGGAGCTCGCCGTTTTTATCGACAGCATACGCGGCACGCTTGCAGGCGACCTGAAAACCCTTGAACGCAGTTACCAGGTCAGCCTTGAAGGTCCCGCAACCCGGTGGACGCTGCTTCTTTTGCCGCTTGACGAAAAGATGAAGGCCGTGGTGCAACGCATCCGGATCTCGGGGGCAGCCGACGAAGTTCGCAGCGTGGAAATTTTTCAGGCCGACGGTGACCGTTCCATGATGATGATTGAAAAAGCAGGCAGCCCGTGAACCAGGAAACACGCCGTCGCAGCCTCACTGCCATCGCACTGTGGCTGGCCTTCCTGCTCGCCTGTACGGGAATCATCAGCCGTACCAGCTTCACCACCGACCTGTCGGCGTTTCTGCCGCGCACGCCGACACCCGAACAGCAACTGCTGCTGGACCAGTTGCGTGACGGAATTGCCTCACGCCTGATCCTGGTTGGTCTTGAAGGCGCAGATGCCGCCGGCCGCGCAAAAATTTCCAGGCAACTGGCGGCCAGCCTGCGCGCGGACGCCGCATTCGCCACCGTCAACAACGGAGAGCCCGTCAATAGAGAGAATGACCGGGCCTTCCTCTTCAGCAACCGCTATCTCCTGAGCCCCGCAGTCACGCCGGCACGTTTTAGCGCACAGGGCCTGCACGAGGCCCTTGCTGAAAGCATTGACCTCCTTGCTTCGCCTGCCGGCCTGATGGTCAAGTCACTGCTACCGCGCGACCCGACCGGCGAGATGGTGCAGTTGCTGCAGCAATTCAACAGTGGAAGTACGCCACCCATGCTGGAAGGCGCCTGGGCATCGCGTGACGGGACTCGCGCCTTGATGCTGGTCCAGACACGGGCCTCCGGTTCGGATACCGACGCGCAGGAGCAGGCGATGAACGCCATTCGCAGGGGATTTGACAAGGCAGGCGGTCCACAAACCGGGGTTCGCCTGCTCATGACCGGTCCGGGTGTTTTTTCAGTCACTGCACGAAATGACATCAAGGAACAGGTGGGCCAGCTGTCCATCATCAGCTTTACCCTGATCGCCACGCTGCTGTTATTGGTGTACCGCTCCGTATCGGCGCTGGTGCTGGGATTCCTGCCTGTCGTTACAGGTGCCCTGGCGGGTATCGCTGCCGTCAGCCTGGGCTTTGGCTCCGTTCATGGCATCACCCTGGGGTTCGGCACCGCATTGATAGGCGAGGCCGTGGACTATTCGATCTACCTGTTCGTGCAGTCCGAAGAAAGCAGCAGCGACAAGAGCGGCTGGGTCAGACGTTTCTGGCCCACGATCCGGTTGGGCGTGTTCACGTCCATCGCCGGATTTGCGTCACTTCTGATGTCGGGCTTTCCGGGTCTCGCGCAGCTTGGCCTGTATTCCATCGCCGGCCTGGCAACGGCTGCCATGGTCACCCGCCATGTATTGCCGCACCTGCTTCCCCTGAAATTCAGGATTCACGACGTTTCAGCCATCGGGCATGTCCTGCAGCGCCTTTCGGCCAGTGCGCCCCTGCTTCGCTGGCCGGCCGCGATTGTGGTTGTTGTTTGTCTGCTCGTACTTATCCAGCACCGCAACACCCTGCTGAACGAAAGCATCTCGGCGCTGAGCCCGGTATCTGCAGCGGAAATTGCCATGGATGCGAGACTGCGTGCCGATATGGGTGCGCCGGATGTGCGCTACCTCGTCCTGGTATCAGGCGCCAGCCGGGAGTCGGTCTTGCAATCTTCGGAAAAGCTGTCGCTGGTACTGCAAACCGAGGTAGACAGCGGCGGACTTGCAGCTTTTGAAAGCCCGGCCAGGTACCTGCCAAGCACGTCAGCGCAGCAGGCTCGCCAGTCCAGCCTGCCGGCAACCGAGCGGCTGCAAAGCCAGCTGCTGCAGGCTACCAAAGGCTTGCCGGTCAGCCCGGAGCTGTTCGCACCTTTTCTCGCCGATGCTGCAATAGCCCGGACCCAGCCACTTCTGGTCCCGGCCAGCCTGGAGAAAACCTCCATGGCCATGGCTGTCGATGCACTACTTGTCGAGCATGACCACAAATGGACGGCACTGCTTCCGCTGACAGCACCCGCAAACGGCAACATCGATGCAAACCGGATCAGGGCCACCCTGAACCAAACACGGCTACCGGGTGTCGTGTTTATTGACATGAAGCTCGAATCAGATCATCTCTATTCAAGCTACCTTCACGAAGCCACTCTCCTGTCGCTCGGCGGTCTGGTGGCCATCGTGATGCTGCTCCTGGCTACGCTCAGGTCGCCCAAGCGGGTGTTGCGCGTGGTAATGCCCCTGCTGGCCTCTGTTGTTACCGTCACTGCAGCACTCGCGGTTTCCGGCCATCAACTCATCATCCTGCACCTGGTGGGGCTTTTACTGGTGATCGCTGTCGGATCGAATTACGCGCTGTTTTTTGACCGCCCGGACGCAGGTGACCCTGTCTCGGCACGCACGCTTGCGTCCATGCTGCTGGCCAATCTCACCACCGTGCTGGGGTTCGGCGCGATGGCGTTTTCAAAAGTGTCCCTCCTGTCGGCCATGGGCATGACCGTGGCACCCGGGGTGATCCTCGCACTGATTTACGCTGCTGTTTTTGCACGCCCTGAAACGAGTTCCGGACATGTCTGAAAAAGATAGTGCAAGCTCGCCGCTGATCAAATTCACCGTTGTGCTGCATGTCGCGGCGCTGGCCTGCGTCATTCTCAAACCGGGGTTATGGGTCTGGGCGCTTTCCGTTGCGGTCCTGAACCACCTCTTTCTCACCGCTTTGGGCCTCTGGCCGAGAAGCACCTGGCTGGGGCCGAACTGGACGAGGCTGCCGCCGGCCGCCAGGGCGCGCAATGAAATTGCAATCACCATCGATGATGGTCCGGATCCTGACGTCACGCCCCAGGTTCTCGATGTGCTTGACCAATACCAGGTCAAAGCCACTTTTTTCTGCATCGGGCAAACGGCACAGAGCCATCCCGGGTTGTGCCGGGAAATCGCCAGGCGCGGCCACGACATTGAAAACCACAGCCAGCACCACCGCCATCACTTCTCGTTGATGGGCCCACGAGGCATGTCACGTGAAGTGGAGGCAGCGCAAACTTCCCTGATGGCTCTTTCGGGCCGGCGGCCCCTTTTTTTCCGGGCACCAGCCGGCTTGCGCAATCCCTTTTTGCAGCCCGTGCTGGCCCGGCTTGACCTGAGGCTTGCCAGCTGGACTGCCCGCGGCTTTGACACCCGCGATCGCGATGAAGCGCGCGTCAAAAACAGGTTGCTTGACCGGGTTGAGGCCGGCGCCATTTTGCTGCTCCACGATGGTCACGCCGCCCGAACGGCAACGGGCATTCCGGTCATTCTCGCGGTGCTGCCCGACCTGCTCGATGCCATTCACAAGACCGGCTTGACGCCAGTTACCTTGCGGGCGGCAGCCTCATGAATCCGGAAAAATTGCTGCCATGGCATGCGATGGCAGCACGCGTGATCCCCAGGCACAAAGCGCTGAAGGCGTTTGGAACCATGATCTTCATCGCTGTTTTTTTTGGCGCCTATTTTTATCTGCTGAAGAACCCGGCATCAACCCCTCATGTCATGCCGCTGATCTGGCTGGATAAGCTGGTACCGTTCCAACCGCACGCCTTTACCATTTATGTGTCGCTATGGTTTTATGTATCACTGCCGCCCATCCTCCTGTCAACACGGCATGAGCTCTACCAGTACGGTACAGCCATCGCCCTCACCTGCCTGACGGGCCTTGTGGTGTTTTACTTCTGGCCGACTGCGGTGCCGTCGCCTGACATCAACTGGTCGCTGTATCCCGGTATGGAATTCCTCAAGAACGTCGACGCATCAGGCAATGCCTGCCCGTCCCTGCATGTCGCAACAGCCCTGTTTTCCGGCATGTGGCTGCACCACCTGTTGCGCCGCATCGGGTCGCCCATATGGTTATTGGGCATCAATGCAGTGTGGTGTGCCGGCATCATCTACGCCACCCTGGCCACCCGCCAGCATGTCGCGATCGACGTGGCAGCCGGCGTTCTGCTGGGCGGGCTGGCCGCCATCCTGTCTCTTCGCATTGCCCGCAGGACCATCTATCCGGCGATCCTGCCCTTCCCTTTGCAGTCGCATTAAAGTGTTTTCTACGTGACCGACCATTCTTTTCGCCCGCTCTGGCTTTCCAGCTTCACTGCCACCAGTTGCATCGGCAGTGGGCTGAAGCCGACAATTGCGTCCCTTGCCACCCATAGCAGCGGGCTGGCTCCCTGCAGTTTTGATACCGTCGACCTGCCAACGTTTGTTGGCGAAGTCGGGGGCGTGGACGATATCCGTTTGCCCGCGGACCTTGCCGGGTTCGACTGCCGCAACAATCGCCTGGCAATGCTGGGCCTGATGCAGGATGGTTTTTCCAGGGCAGTCGCCTCGGCGGCTGAAAAATACGGCCCCGACCGCGTGGGTGTATTTCTGGGCACCAGCACGTCAGGCATCCTGCAGACAGAACTGGCTTACCGCAGGCTGGACCCTCAAAGCGGCGCACTACCGCCGGATTTTGTCTATGGCAGTACGCACAACACTTACTCCGTGGCGGACTTCACCCGGCAGTATTTCCGGCTCGCAGGTCCGGCTGCAGTGGTGTCATCAGCGTGTTCATCAAGCGCAAAGGTGTTCGCATCGGCCCGGAGAATGCTCATGGCAGGACTGATAGACGCGGCAGTGGTCGGCGGGGTTGACTCACTTTGTCTCACCACGCTCTATGGTTTTAATTCGCTGGGCCTGACGTCTCCTGCTGCGTGCCGCCCTTTTGATGTGGCACGCGACGGTATCTCGATTGGCGAAGCAGCAGCCTTTGCCTTGCTTGAACGGGATCCTGAACAATTGCCGGAAGATGCAGTCCTGCTCCTGGGCGTTGGTGAATCAAGCGACGCACACCACATGTCTTCACCTCACCCCGAAGGCCTGGGTGCATCCAGGGCCATGCAGCAGGCATTGCAAATGGCGGGCCTGCGGGCGCACGATATCGACTACATCAACCTGCACGGTACGGCCACACCCAGTAACGACACAGCTGAAGCCAAGGCTGTTTCAGCGATCTTCCCGCGTGACACGCCCTGCAGTTCAACCAAGGGCGCTACCGGCCATACCCTGGGCGCTGCGGGTGGCCTGGAAGCGGTGATATGCGGCCTCGCACTGCAACATGGCCTGTTGCCTGCCGGCGTCAATACAGCGTCGCTTGATCCCACGCTTGACGTCAACTACCTGCTTGAGAATCGTGACCACCCGGTACGCCGGGTACTCAGTAATTCATTCGGCTTCGGTGGGACAAACTGCAGCCTGATCTTTGGCCTGGCCAACGGGAGCAGGTCATGACCGCAAGCCAGACCGCGACAGGGCCAGCCATCAACGTTTTTGTTGAAGGGGTTGGCCTGCTGGGCCCTGGGTTGCCGGGATGGCCATCTTCCCGCGACGCGCTGGCAGGCCTCGCGGCTTACCAGCCGGCACGTTCAGTGCTGCCGCTTCCCATGACGCTTCCCCCGGCCGAACGCCGGCGCGCCGGTATGGTGGTCAAGGTTTCGCTGGCAGTGGCAGGCGAGGCAGTCGCGGACTCAGGCCTGCAGGCCTCATCGCTGGCGTCGGTCTTCACATCATCCAGTGGCGACGCGGTAAATTGTCACGAGATCTGCAGTGCGCTGGCATCGAACGATCGGTTGATCTCACCCACCCGGTTTCACAACTCTGTCCATAACGCTTCATCGGGGTACTGGAGTATTTCCAGCGGGGCCATGGCCACCTCGTCAGTCCTGTGCGCGCGGGATGCCAGTTTTTCAGCGGGGCTGCTGGAAGCCATGACGCAGGTTGCGGTGGACGGGATTGCCGTGCTGCTGGTGGCCTACGACACTGCATATCCCGAGCCACTGAACACAGTCCGTCCACTTCCGGATACTTTCGGAATCGCCCTGGTGCTCTCGCCAAAGCAAAGTGTCCACAGTCTGGCCCAATGGTCGCTGGACCCGGCGCGCTGCTTTACAGAACGCGCTCCGGACACGATGGACAACCTGACACTTGAAGATATACGTCTGGGTATTCCCGCGGCGCGCGGCCTCCCGCTCATGCAGTGGCTGGCCGCCGAAAAATCAGGCGAAGCAGTAGTGGACTACCTCTGTGGAAAACAGCTGGCAGTCCAGGTCAAGCACCTCCGCTCCCCTTTCGCCGAACCGGCCCCGTCTGACGATGCCTGACGCAATCGCACCGCTTCTGCATGAAGACATCATGCAACGCATTCCTCATCAGGGCGCAATGTGCCTGCTGGATTGCGTCAGGCAATGGGATGAACAGGCCATCCTGTGCGAAGCCACCAGCCATCGGGATACAGGCAATCCCCTGCGCGCCTATGGAAGGTTGGGCTCCGCCTGCGGCATTGAGTATGCGGCGCAGGCCATGGCCATGCATGGTGCGCTGATGGCTGAGTCAGCGGCGGCACGAGGCCACACCCCGCAACGGCCAGGTGCCGGCTACCTCGTCAGCGTACGCGGTGTCATCTTGCATGTCGACCGCCTTGACGACAGGCCGGAGAATCTTGTCGTTGAAGCGAGGCGCCTCAGTGGCGACTCGGGTACGGTGCTGTATGCCTTCACCATTCGGGCGGCTGCGGTCGTGCTGCTTGAAGGGCGAGCCGCAGTGGTCCTGGACGCGGCATCCCACATGAGCAAGTGAACAGGGCATTCCTGCCCCACCCACCAACCCAGACCTTAAAGCCCGCCATGAATGATTCACAGAAAACCGCAAAACGTGCACTCATTACCGGCGGCAGCGGCGGCATCGGATCGGCTATTTGCCGGCAACTGGCGTCCGCAGGGTTCCATGTCATCGTCCATGCCAACCGCAACATTGAAGCTGCTGCACGCCTGTCCGCCGAGCTGAGTGCGGCCGGGCACCCAGCTCAGGCCGTATCGTTTGATGTGACGGACGCCATTGCAACGGCGCAGGCACTTGAAAAACTCCTGGAGGACGGGCCGATCCAGGTGCTTGTCAACAATGCAGGGGTACACGACGACGCCGTTTTCCCGGGAATGCAGGCGGCACAGTGGCATCGGGTGATAGACGTATCGCTGAACGGTTTTTTCAACGTGACGCAGCCCCTGACCATGCCAATGATTCGCGCCCGGTGGGGTCGCATCATCAACATCACATCGGTTGCAGCAGTTGCGGGCAACAGGGGCCAGGTCAATTATTCGGCAGCCAAAGGCGCCCTGCACTCGGCAACAAAATCGCTGGCGCTTGAACTGGCAAGCCGCGGCATTACCGTCAATGCCGTGGCGCCAGGCATTATTGACACCGCCATGAGCGAACAAAGTTTCGACAAGGCGGCAATAGAACGCATGGTGCCCATGAAGCGGGCAGGCAGAGCCGAGGAAGTTGCAGACCTGGTGAGCTTCCTCGCCTCCGACAAGGCCGGCTATATCAGCGGCCAGGTGATTTCCATCAATGGCGCAATGATCTGAGCTGCGTCAGGCTGCTGACCTGGTTCGCATGCGCCTGTAAACCAGAAGCGGCAGGCGCCACAGGAAGCCCAGCAACAAACGGCCGTGCATCCAGGTGAGGAGAATGTTGTCGCGCAAGTAATTGAAGTGCGAAACGCCGCCTTCTTCGGGCCTGAAATAGCGCACCGTTGCGGGCAGGTTCACCGGCCTTACACCAGCCCAGCACATGCGAACGACCGCCTCCGGATCGAAATCAAAACGCCGCATCCAGCGCTGGCCTTTCATCACACGGCGCAGCGGCTCAATGGGATACACACGAAAGCCAAACAGCGAATCACCAATTCCCATCCACAGGGTTTCAAGATCGGCCCAGCCGTTGGAGATTTTGCGTCCGTTGACGCGCAGGCGCGGGGCGTCTGCTGCAAAAACCGGGGCGCCGAGCACCATCACGTCGGGTTGTGCGGCAGACGCAGCCATGAACTCGGGAATCAGGGGCGCCGGATGCTGGCCATCCGAATCCATGGTCAGCGCGTGGGTAAATCCCAGCGATGCAGCCTCATCGAGCCCGTGCAGGACTGCCGCGCCCTTTCCTGAGTTGGCCGGCAAAAGGATCACTCGCAATCCATCCAGCGTCCCGGCCATTTTTTGCAGGCCCTCGGCGCTGCCATCCGTGCTGCCATCCACAACCACCCAGACAGGATTCCATTGCGCCAGTGCGTCCTGCACTGTTTCGTAGACCTTGGGGCCCGGATTAAAACTGGGAATCAGGACCAGATGGGTTGTTGACGGAAATGCGGGTAGCTGTGGGGTCATTCCCGGATTTTGCCAGCGCCAGCCAGCCCGTTTAGGGACAAAGGCTCTTCACCACCAAACGCGGGCAGCTGTGCGTGGGCGAGCTCCGTCTGGAAATACTGCTCAAGCTCACGTGTGAAAGCGGCGGTATCCTCAGGCGGGGAAAACCGCTTGCCGATGCGAACACGATAAGTCACCGGCATGGCGGGAACGCGAAAGATCGACCAGCTTTTGCCAAGGAACCCGGAGTTCGTTTCAATAAAAACAGTCTGCACCGGCACATTTGCGTACTTGGATATCAGTCCGGTGGTGCCCTGCATCCGCCCCACAGGGAAACGAGTGGTACGGGTGCCCTCTGGAAACAGCAGCAGGTGATTACCCGCATGCAGGTCAGCGATGGCGAGCTGGACCATGCTGCGCAGGGGCGTATTTCGGGTGTAACCGAGCAACCTCGCACCTGCGCCAAAAAAAATGTTGTTGACCAGTTCCGCCTTCATGATGCAGCCGGCACCAGGCAATCGGGACAACACAAGAATGGCATCGAGCAGGCACGGGTGATTGGGGGCAACAATCACAGGGGGCGAATCCCGCAAGCCATCAAGCTCTGTCAGATCAAAACGGCACGCACCGATGATGACCAGAAAGCGCAGGTAGGCGCGGAATGTTGCAGATACAAATTGCCGGCCCCATCGCTGGCTGATTTCCACGGGCAGTGCGGCGCGCATCACCAACGCCAGCAATGAGACCGAGAAGCACATGATCACAAGTCCGGCATAGCCCAGCCCAAGCCTGATTGCCCCAGTGACCGTCTTTCGGTCCGCATGCAGGGAACCGCTTCCATCCATGGTCGCCTCGTCCTTGTTCATCATGGCGTTTTCCTGTTTTTCAGGTGCCGGATTTCGCGAAGCTCGCTCACAAAGCGTCCACCACGCGAATGTTGGCCTTGCGTAGCCGCATCGCATGCCATGAACGCCGGAGGTTCAACACCGAAGCGATGTAAAAAATGCCCTTGAGCAAGGCGACAGAACCCCAGATCGGCGTCTTGCCATAAATATCGCCGGCAAGCATGGAGAGCAGCGCTTCCTTCACCCGAAACATGTTGCGCGGGTCCATGAACATGTCGCGCATGGCCGGATTGGTCACCCGGTAAATAAACCACGAAAACTCTTTGGGGCCCAGGCGCACCTGACGGTCAAAATGTGCCAGCGCCGCAGCCGACCTGGCTGGCTCGCGCAGGCATGTATCGACGGTCTCAGCAGCCACAAAGCCACCCTGCATGGCGAGCATGACGCCCGAAGAAAATACCGGGTCAATAAAGGTGAATGCATCGCCAATCAGCAGATGGTTTGGCCCGTGCGTGTGCTCGCAGGCATAGGCAAAGTTCCCGGTCGCATGGACGTCCGACGACAGCTTGGCGCTGGTCATTCGCTCTTCAAGCGCGGGGCACAGGGCAACCGTATCCAGGAAAAACTCCTTGAGTGGCTTGTTGCGGCTCTTGAGATAGTGCGGCCACACCACGGCACCGATGCTCGTCGTGCCATCCGCCAGCGGAATCAGCCAGAACCAGCCGTGTTCAAACCACAGAATCGTGATGTTGCCCTCGTCTTGGCCTTCGTGGCGGGCTACCCCGGTGAAATGGGCGTACAGGGCAGAACTGTTGTGTTCGGGGTTGCGCTTTTTCATGTCGAACTGGCGGCCCAGCAAAGTATCTCGACCCGACGCATCAATGACATATCGCGCCCGCCACTGAAGGCTGCAGCCATCTTCATGTTGCGCGTGGATGGTGGCGCCGCTTTTGTCGGGGTCAAATTCCACGTTGCGGACCTGACAGCCTTCCAGGACTTCCGCGCCAAGCCGGGAAGCGTTTCTGATCAGGATTTCATCGAATTCCGACCGCCGAACCTGATAGGAATAGGGCATGGACTTGTCCCATGCGTCCGAAAATTTAAATGTCTGGCTTTTGCGCTCGTGCCAGGGCGAGACAAACTCGGCGCCCCACTTTTCCATGCCTATTGCCTTGACGGCTTCGGCAACACCGAGTTTTTCAAGCAGTGGCAAGTTGGCAGGCAGCAATGATTCACCGATATGAAAGCGCGGATGATGTGCTTTTTCAAGCAAGACCACCTTGTAGCCCATTTTTGCCAGCAATGCACCGGCGGTAGACCCTCCCGGACCTCCACCTATGACCAGCACATCGCAATCAGCAACTGGTCCTTGCTCCAGGCTGTACGGCACCGTCGGCTCGTTGATCAAATTTTTCATGTCGGGCCCGGATTTGCGGTGGATTGCACGCTGTGTCCATTGTCCCGCTCTTGTGCTTGCGCCGTGTAGGGAAACTTCCTTGAAATCCGGAATTTGCGCAAAACTACGTATGGCACCGCACAAACAAGCCGCCATCTGCCAGATTTCTGTAAAGTGTGCGCAGCCATGAAACTCCCCTGCTGGAACCCAACGCCACGTTAATGATGCTGGATACCCCCATCCTGCGACTGAGCGAAAGGGTAGGCGACCGGCTGCAAACATTGCTGCGCGTAGCGCTCAGCCCCCATGTCACCAACGGCCTGACAGTCTCGCTGGGCCTGATCCTCATCATGCTGGCGATTTTTGAAACCGCCGGGCTGGCAGGCGCCTCAACAGCCGCCGTCGGCATCATGATCACCAGCCTGCCCGACGTGCCGGCCCCTCGCCGCCGCAAGATCATGCAGATGCTGCCCGCGCCCATACTCGGCGCGCCGCTTTTCCTGCTGGTGCAACTGGTGCGTGAAGATGCGTGGCTGCTGGGCATCGTCATCGTCGCCGGCACCTTTCTCGCCACCATGATGATGGCCTGGGGCAAGCGCGGCGGGCCGATCTGCTTTTCGATCATTTTTTCAATGCTGTTTTCGATGGCGGCGCAGCCCGTTACATCGCTTGAAGAGATCGCCGTACACGGTGGCTGGTTCCTGGCGGGGGCCACCCTGTACCTGATGTGGGCGGTGTTGACCACCAGCCTGCTCAACCGGCGTTACCGCGCGCAGCTGCTGGCCGAGTGCCTCTACAGCTTTGCACAAATCCTGCGCACACAGGCCAGGCGCTTTGATCCGCAACCCCAAAACAAAAAGGAAAGCCAGGCCCTGCTGGCCACCATGCTCAAGCAGCAGGCGGCTCTCGCCGACCAGTTGCAGAACACGCGTGATGTGGTGCTTGAATCGCCGACCAAGCCGCGCCGCCAGCGCATGGCCGCCATGCTGCTCAGCCTGCTGGAGGCACGCGACCACCAGATGGCCTGCGACCTGGACCTGGACATGCTGCTCACCCACCAGGACAGCACAGGCGCATTGCCGGCGCTGCAGGAGGCACTTGAGACAACGGCGACGCGCCTTGAAGCCATGGGCATGGCCCTGCTGCTGGGCAAATTGATACGCCCGATTGCCGAGCTCGACAATTTGAGGCCAGGCATGGCTGGCACGCTTCCACTGCGCCGCGAAGCCACAGAACTCCCGCCCGACCTGCAAACCGGTGTGCCCGACGCCGCCGCCCTGCTGCACAACATGGCCGACCGCATCGGCCATATCAACGACGAGGTCGTCAAGATGGCAGCGATTGCACGCGGCGATGTGGCGCCAGAACTGGCCGCCGTACGCACGCAGTGGCAACTGTTTGTCAGCACCACCGTGTGGTCATGGAAGCCGCTGCTCGGCCAGCTCACCTGGCGTGCGCCCACCCTGCGTTACGCACTGCGTGCAACCTTGGCCGTCACCGTGGGTTACATCGTGTCACTGCACCTGCCCTGGGTGGCGCATGAGTACTGGATCTTGCTGACCATCACGGCCGTCATGCGCGGCAACCTGGCGCAAACCGTCGAGCGGCGCAATTCACGCATCATCGGCACCCTCATGGGCTGCGTGGTGGTGATGGCCATACTGGCAGCTCACCCCGGCGCGCGCAGCATCTTTCTGGCTGTGTCACTGGCCATGGGTCTCGCCCATGCATTTGCCCTGCGCCGCTATCTTTTCACCTCTATTGCCGCCACCGTCGCCGGCCTGCTGCAGGCACACCTGCTGCTGGTCGGCGTACAGCCCAGCTTTGCGATGGCCGAACGGCTTGGCGACACGCTGCTGGGCGCACTGCTGGCCTGGGTCTTCAGCTACGTGCTTCCAGCATGGGAGCGCAACCAGATCCCCGCACTCGTCAAACGCAGCGTCGCAGCCCAGCTTGACCACGCCCGCCTGGCGCTGGCCCTGCTCGACAGCTCACAAACATCTGACCTGCCCTGGCGGCTGGCGCGGCGCGAGGCCTACAACAGCCTGTCAGACCTCACGCTCGCCACCCAGCGCAGCCTGGCCGAGCCGAAACAGGTCAGGCCACCGCTTGAGCCGCTGGAGGCCCTGCAGGCGCGCAGCTACCAGTTGATAGCGCAACTCACAGCCGTCAAATCGATGTTGCTGCTGAGAAGGGCACAGCTCGATCTGGATATTGCCAGGCCGGCACTTGAGCAGGCCAGCAAACGCATTGAAGCTGAGCTGTCCGGCAAGGGCGCGCCACCCGCAGTCCTCAACGCAGAAATCGACCTGCCCACTACAGCCGGCCAGCCCTTCCAGCCCAAACCCGATCCCTTGCTGGCCAATGACCTGACGCCGTGGCTGCTGCGCCGGTTGACGCTTACCTGCGCCATGGCAGCAGAGTTGCGTCAGGCCATGCTGCGCACGCAGAGCCCACAAACGGGTGGCAACGATAATGGCGAATTGACAACCGCCACGCGCACGCCCGAAACCAAAGCATGAGTGACACCCATCTGCTGCAGCCAGAATCGGCTCCAGCAACATCTACAGCCAAACCATTGGGCTCTCATACCCCCATGATGGTCCAGTACTTTGCCATCAAGGCCGAGTATCCGGACACGCTGGTCTTCTACCGCATGGGCGATTTTTATGAAGTCTTTTACGGCGATGCCGAAAAAGCTGCGCGCCTGCTCGACATCACGCTGACCCGGCGCGGCCAGTCTGGTGGTGAGCCTGTGGTTATGGCGGGTGTGCCTTTTCATTCGCTGGAGGGCTATCTCGCCAAACTCATCAAGCTGGGCGAGTCTGTCGCGATTTGCGAGCAGGTGGGCGATGTGGCCACCAGCAAGGGGCCGGTTGAGCGCAAGGTGGTGCGGGTTGTCACGCCGGGCACGCTGACCGATACCGAACTGCTGAGCGACAAGACCGAATCGATTTTGCTGGCCGTGCACCAGGGCGCGCGCAACACCTGCGGCCTGGCCTGGCTGAGCGTGACGCAGGGCGAGATTCACCTGGCGCATTGCGCCAATGACGAGCTGGAGACCTGGATGGCGCGCATTGCGCCCAGCGAGCTTTTGTACAACGTCGACGTCACGCCGTCGTTTGAAGAGCGCATGAGAGCGCAGCGCTGCGCCGTCAGTGCGCGGCCCGCCTGGCAGTTTGATGCAGCACTGGGCGCACGCCGCCTGCTCGACCAGCTCAAGGTTGCCTCGCTGGCGTCGTGGAATGCCGAAGCTTTGAGCGAAGCGCATGCCGCCGCATCGGCATTGCTGGGCTACGCAGAACATACGCAAGGCCGTGCGCTGTCGCATGTGCGCGGCCTGCAGGTCGTGCGCTCGGGTGAGCTGATCGAGTTGCCGCCCACCACGCGCCGCAACCTTGAACTGACACAAACCCTGCGCGGCGAAGATTCACCCACGCTGTTTTCATTGCTGGACACCTGTACCACGGGCATGGGCAGCCGGGCGCTGAAGAGCTGGCTGCTGTCACCGCGCCGCGACCGCGCGCAGGCCGCCGCAAGGCTTGAAGCCGTCACCCACCTGCGCAGCGGCATGCAGCAAACCCTGCGCGGGCAACTCAAGGGCAGCAGCGATGTCGAGCGCATCACCGCACGTATTGCCTTGCGCCAGGTACGCCCACGCGAACTGGTCGCGCTGCAGCTGACGCTGAAGAAAGCCGCACTGCTCACGCACGCGACGGAAGGCCTGCCTGAATTGCTGGCGCGCATTTTTGAAGACCTGCAACCGCCCGAAGGCTGCGCAGACCTGCTTTGCCGCTTTATCCTGGAAGAGCCCGCTGCGCTGATACGCGACGGCGGTGTCATCAACCACGGCTGCGATGCCGACCTGGACGAGTTGCGCGCGATACAAACCAACTGCGATGCGTTTTTGCTGGATCTGGAAGGCCGCGAAAAAGCCCGCACCGGCATCGCCAACCTGCGTGTGCAGTTCAACAAGGTGCATGGTTTTTATATTGAGGTCACACAAGGGCAGCTTGACAAGGTACCCGACGATTACCGCCGCCGCCAGACTTTGAAAAATGCCGAGCGTTACATTACGCCAGAACTCAAGGCTTTTGAAGACAAGGCCCTTTCGGCCCAGGAGCGCGCGCTGGCTAGAGAGAAATGGCTATACGAACAGTTGCTTGATCAGCTGCAGGATTTCATACCCGCGCTGAGCCGCCTGGCGCGTGCCCTCGCCTCGCTTGATGCGCTGTGTGCGCTGGCTGAACGCTCGCTCACGCTGAACTGGGCGGCGCCGGTGTTTGTAAAAGAGCCCTGCATAGACATCAGCCAGGGCCGGCACCCGGTCGTCGAGGCGCGCCTTGCTGAAACGGGGGGCGGTTCATTTATAGCCAATGACTGCGTCATGAGCGGCAAGCACCGCATGCAGGTCATCACCGGCCCGAACATGGGCGGTAAATCGACCTATATGCGGCAGGTGGCGCTCATTGTTTTGCTGGCCAGCGTGGGTTCTTATGTGCCCGCTGCTGCCTGCCGCCTTGGGCCGATTGACGCCATTCACACCCGCATAGGCGCAGCTGACGACGTGGCCAATGCGCAATCGACCTTCATGCTTGAGATGACCGAGGCCGCGCAGATCCTGCACAGCGCCACACCGCATTCGCTGGTGCTGATGGACGAGATAGGCCGCGGTACCTCGACCTTTGACGGCCTCGCGCTGGCCGGCGGCATTGCCGCCTACCTGCACAACAAGACGCAGGCCTTCACGCTGTTTGCCACGCATTATTTTGAACTGACCGAATTCCCGGCGCAGCACCACGGCGCCATCAATGTGCATGTGAGTGCGGTTGAGTCGGGTTCAGACATCGTCTTCATGCACCACATCGAGCCCGGCCCGGCGAGCAAGAGCTATGGCGTTGCTGTTGCAAAACTCGCCGGTGTGCCCGCCGCTGTGGTCAACCATGCGCGCCATGCGCTCAATGCCCTTGAATCACAGCAGCTTGATGCGCGCGCCCAGGTTGACCTGTTTGCAGCCCCGCCAGAGGCAGCGGCAGCCGAACAAAGCGCCGTGGACAAGGCATTGGGTAACATTGACCCTGATGCACTGAGCCCGCGCGAAGCGCTGGACGCCCTCTACCGGCTGAAAAAGCTCGCCGGGCTGAACTGAGCACACCTAAAACCAATACCCAACACTTCGAGCCCTCCATGACCTATTGCGTAGCCATCAAACTGAATGCCGGCCTGGTGTTCCTGTCCGACTCCCGAACCAATGCGGGCCTGGACCACATCAGCACCTTCCGCAAGATGATCGTCTATGAAAAGCCGGGTGACCGCTTCATGGTGCTGCTGTCAGCGGGCAATCTGTCGATCTCGCAATCGGTGCGCGAGATTCTCCAGGTCGAGCAGCTCAAGGACCACGACGGCGGCGAGCCCATCACCATCTGGAATGCAAAAAGCATGTTCGACGCGGCCCGCGTGCTCGGCTCGGCAATCCGCCGCGTGTATGAACGCGATGCCGAAGCCCTGAAAAATGCCGACGTCGACTTCAATGTATCGCTGGTGTTTGGCGGCCAGATCAAGGGCGAGGGCATGCGACTGTTCCAGATGTACTCAGCCGGCAACTTTATTGAAGCCACGAGCGAGACGCCCTACTTCCAGGTGGGCGAATCGAAATACGGCAAACCGGTGCTCGACCGCGTACTCGAGCCCAGCACCCCGCTGGCCGAAGCCGCCAAGTGCGCGCTGGTGTCCATGGACTCGACCATGAAGTCCAACCTGTCGGTCGGCATGCCGCTGGACCTGGTTGTGTACGAAGCCGATAGCCTGCAGAGCGACAAGGTGGTCTGCATAGACAACGACAACCCCTACTACATGATGATGCACAAGAACTGGGGCCGCAAGCTGCGCGAAGTCTTCGACAGCATTGAAGACCCGGTCTGGGACGACGCACACACCGACGTGCCTTTGAAGATGCCGGCGACACGCAACGACCCGCTCAAGAAAATCACCAACCCCAACGAAAAGCTGATTTAAGCGTTCGACGGCGTTTTATCGTGACTGCCAAAGCAACATTGCCTGCTGACACTTCAGGCAAGGCCAGGCCGCTGGTCATCTTCTCGCATGCCAACAGCTTCCCGGCCAGCACCTACGGCGTGCTGTTTCGCAGCCTTGAGGCACGCGGTTTTGATGTCAAGGCCATAGACAAGTTTGGCCATGACCCGGCCTATCCTGTCACCAGCAACTGGCCACACCTGATCAAACAACTGGCGAATTTCAGCGAACAGCAAATTGGCGACGCCATCCGTCCTGTCTTTCTGGCTGGCCATTCGCTGGGTGGTTTTCTCAGCCTGATGTGTGCGGCGCATCACCCTGAGCTCGCAGGCCAGAAGATCAGCGGCGTGCTGATGCTTGACTCGCCCGTCATAGGTGGCTGGCGCGCCACGGCCCTCAGCGTGGCCAAGCGTGCGCAGCTGGTCGGCTCCGTCTCGCCAGGGGCTGTCAGCCGCAGGCGCAAGAACGAGTGGCTGGGCAAGGATGAAGTGCTGGCCTACTTCCGCAGCAAGAAAACCTTTGCCACCTGGAACGAAGAGGTGCTGCTGGACTACATCGAATACGGCACCCATGATGCCCCACGGGATGCATCAGGTGACGAGCGGGTGGGCAGCGAAAGCCTGCGTCATTTGAGCTTTGACCGAGACGTTGAAACCACCATCTACAACACCCTGCCCGACAACCTGGAGCAGATGCTCAAACGTCACCCACTCAAGTGCCCTGCCGCCTTCATAGGCGGCCTGCAGTCGGCCGAGATCAGGCAGGTGGGCATGGCCCTGACGCAAAAGGTCACCAAAGGCCGAATCACCATGGTCGATGGCGGCCACCTGTTCCCCATGGAAAAGCCGATCGCCACGGCTGCAGCGATGGAAGCAGCGCTCCTCAACCTCGCGAGCCTTCGCTAAACTTGGGCTTGTTCATACTGGCAGCCGACAGCGCCAGCCCCGCCGCTTCGAGGAGGATTCAATGCCTGTACGTTTTATCGTTACCGCAGTCATCACTTTCTTTGCATGGGCCATCGCGGCCGTGATCTCGCAGGGCATGAGCGATGCGGCCACCAACAGTTCATCCATCTGGCTGGCCACCGGCATCACCTTTGGCGCGCTGCTGGTGGTGCGTGCACCCAACCGGCCCGCAGTTTTGCTGGGCGCTGCGCTCGCCACCGTGGTGCTGGGCCTGCTCGATGGCCTAGGCTTGTTTCAGGCGCTGGGGTTTGGCCTCAATGAAGCACTCTGCGCCGGCACAGGCGCCTGGCTGGCACTGCGCTTTCGTGCCCAAAAAGAAAGCGCTCCGGCAGAGCCCGGCAAGGCCTACGCCGGCCTCCTGCTCGGTGCATTGCTCACCTCTGCGCTGGGCGCCAGCGTTTCATTGCCGCTGTGGAGCTGGGTCATGAAGGGCGATGTGGCACTGGCGGTTGAATGGCGCGTCTGGGCCTGCACCTCTTTTGTCGGCATTTTGCTCATGGCACCGCTGATCCAGTCGTTCGCCGCCTTCCGCGTCAAACGTTCAGGCGGCATGGCCACCAGCCAGTTTGTCGCCGGTGCGGCCACCTTCGTTTTGTTTTTTGTGGTCACCACGCTGATCTTTTCAAGCGATGTGTCTGACCGCTTCGGCGCATCGCTGGGCCCCACGCTGACCTACCTGCCGCTGCCCTTCATCGTCGTCACCGCCATCCTCTGGAAAGAGCGCGGCGCCACGCTGGCCACCCTCATCGCAGCACTCGCATTGATCGGCTGGACCAGCGCAGGCGGCGGCCCGTTTGCAGAGATCGAGGGCTTCAGGGGTGAATCGGCCATAGAAGTGCAGGGTTATGTCGCTGTCATGGCGCTGCTGGTCGGCGTGGTCAATGCGCTGGGTGCCACGGCTGCGCAGGCCCTCGCAGAAGCACGTGACTGGCGCACGCGTTACCGGCAGGTGATGGATTCCACCCGCACCGTCATGGTCAACTTTGACGCGAAGACCGGAACCGCCAGCTGGGGCGAGGCCGCCAGCGCCATGCTGCGCACCAACACCGCCAACCTGATGAGCGTGCAGGACCTCATTGCCCATGCAGAAACCACCGGTCAGGCGGCCATGCTGGCGGACTGGCGCGACCTCACCCAGGGCCAGCGCGAACATGTGCTGTGGAAAACAGCCTTCCGCTGGAACGACGGCAAGGTGGCCAACCTCAACGCCCGCCTGTCCGCCGTGCGCGGCGCGGACGGCCAGGTGGAACAGGTCGCCAGCCTGCTCGAAGTCGAGGCTGCCCGTGGCTGAAGTCGTGCAGGCTGCTGCAGATACAGCTGAGGGCCACATCGACAAAAGCGTGCCCGCAGTGTTTTTGATACACGGCCTGGGCGGTACGCAGTACGACCTGGGCTCCATGCACAAGCGGCTCAAGAACGCCGGTTTCGTCACGCATTCGCTGACCCTGCCCGGCCATGGCACCACGCCTGAAGACCTGATCGACGTCACCGCCGAGCAATGGATGGAGGCCGTTACGGCCAAATACCATGAGGTCGCCGCGCAGCACGACAACTTCCACATCATGGGCATGTGCATGGGCTCGCTGCTGGCCATAGAGCTCGCCAAGCGCCAGCGCCACACGCGCGGCAAACTGGTGGCACTGGCCCCGCCCATTTACATCGACGGCTGGGGCACCGCCTGGTACACGCCACTGCGGCACATCATTTATTACATTCCCGGCCTCAACCGCAGCATGAAGGTCGAGGAAGAAGACCCCTTCGGCATCAAGAACGAGCAGCTGCGCGCCATCGTCAAGGCCAAGTTCGCGCGCGGCGAGGCCTTTCACTACAGGTGGGTGCCGATTGCCTGCGTCAGGCAGGTCGACCGGCTGCGCCGCTGGGTCATGACCGGCCTGAAAAAAATCGCCACGGAAACGCTGGTCATCCACGCACGCGAAGACGAACTCACCAGCCTGGCATCGGCCAACTACCTGGTCGAGCAAATCGGCGGCGCAAAGGCACGCATGGTGGTGCTGGAGAACAGTTACCACATGATCTGCGTCGACAACGACCGCGAGCAGGTCGCCCGCAACGTGCTTGAATTTTTCGGCGCCAGCAGCGCGGAATCATTGGGCATGGCAGTGGATGACCCGAAGATGTCGGCAGAAGCGCTCATGGCCTTTGCGCAGGATCTGCGCACGGCACTGGAAGCCGGCGACTTCAAAACCATCTTTGCCAAAGGCGCTTCAGACATGGGCTGGTTCCAGCCCGGCACCAACCGCGCCAGCGGCGTGTACCGTGGCAACAAGGGCCTGCAGGCCATGCTGCCCTGGGCAGAAGGCGTTCGCTTCACGGCGTTCGGCCAGCCGGTCTACAACGCAGGCATTGCCGTCTGCCCGGCCACACTCACGGCAGGCGGCTTGATGTCGCAGGGTGTGCTGGCCTTTGCCGTGCGCTCTGGCAGGCTGCTGGATGCACGCTGGTTCCCCGACGATGTGGCGCTGGAAGACGCACACTTTGGCGCACCAATTGCAGCGGCCGGCCCCAGCGATGTTGAAAAGGCATTTGAAGCAGCGCAAGTCTCGGTCAAGGCACTCTCAAAGCCGCCCGGCAACGACGAGCTGCTGGCCTTGTATGCGCTGTACAAGCAGGCGACTGCCGGCGATGCGTCAGGCGACAGGCCAGGCGTGATGGACGTGACAGGCCGCGCCAAGTACGACGCCTGGGCCAAACGCAAGGGTGAAGCTCGTGAGGCGGCGATGGCGGGCTACGCACAGCTGGTGGAGAAGCTCGGCAAGGGCGGTTAGCACTGACGCCGCAGAGACAAGGCGTGGGTCATGGATTGCGGCTCGAGGCCGCAATGACAGCGACTCCGCAGAATCGGCGCCCAAACCCGGCGTTGTCATCCCGGGCCCGACCCGGGATCCATGAACCCGCATTGTTTCGAGGTCATCACCCGACACAAAATGCTATTAAATCAGTAGCTGCTCACGCGCGTATCTATTGGCCTGCAGCCGATTCGAGGCAAAAAAAAGGCCCTTTTCGGGCCTTTTGTGGAGCTTTTTGGGCGTCTGGAGCCGGCAGCAGCTGCCAGTCGGCCCTTATTTTAATGTATACGTTAAATTTTTAACATCTACGGCAAAATTGCCGTAGATGGCATTCAAATCAGTCCTTCAGGTCAGCCGGCACCTTGCCGCCGTTCGCTGCCAGCTTGTTCATCACCTGCCTGTGCAGCCAGATGTTCATGGAGGCGCTGTCTGCCGTGTCGCCGGTGTAGCCCAGCTCTTTGGCCAGCGCCTTGCGCTCGCCGATGCTGCTGTCCAGGTCCAGCAGCTTCATCAGGTCAACGATGGAGGTTTTCCAGTTGAGCTTTTGCGGGTTCTTGCTGGCCATGTCGTCAAGCAGGGCCTCGACATCAACCTCTTCCATGGGCGCGGGTGCGGCGGCCGCAGCTTGAACGTTTGCAGGAATATAGGACGGCTCGGTTGCGGCGCGGGCTGCTTCTTCCGCCCTGGCGTTGATGGCGGCGCCCGGGAAAATCTTGGCGAAGATGTTGCTGAGAATGCCCATGGAATGTTCCCTGTCTTTGAGAGTTGAAAACATTCATCTTAGGCATCATTCGTGACAAGTCCGTCAGCCGCAGGCCTGCATTTGTGACGGAATGCACGCGGCGCATCACTGCGCCCACACATCAAACCGTATCAGGCCGCCCAGTTCACCAGCCCGCTCCAGGCGGTGCCCAGCACCACGATGCCGAAGGCGATGCGGTACCAGGCAAAAGGCACAAAGTCATGGGTGCTGATGTAACCCAGCAGCCAGCGCACGCACAGCCATGCACTCACAAACGAGAACACCAGCCCTACGGCAAACATCGGGATGTCGGCCACCGACAGCAGCGCGCGCTCCTTGTACAGGCTGTACGCGCCTGCGCCTATCAGCGTGGGGATGGCCAGAAAAAACGAAAAATCCGTCGCCGCCTGGCGCGACAGGCCGAACAGCATGCCGCCGATGATGGTCGCGCCGCTGCGGCTGGTGCCCGGCACCATGGCCAGGCATTGCGCCAGGCCGACCTTGAGCGCATCCAGCGGCGTCATGTCGTCGACATGAATCACGCGGATTGAGCCCGGCGGTCGCTTCTCGGCCCACAAAATAATGAAACCACCAATGATGAAGGTGCTGGCGACAACCGTCGGTATGAAAAGGTGCGCCTTGATGAACTTGCCGAACAGCAGGCCAAGAATCACGGCAGGCAGAAAGCCGATCACGATGTTCAGGGCCAGGCGCTGCGCTTTTGGCTGGCGCGGCAGCGCGACGATGGTCGAATGTATTTTTTGCCAGTAAACCAGGATGACCGCAAAGATGGCGCCTGTCTGAATGGCGATGTCAAAGACCTTGGCCTTGTCGTCATCAAAACCCAGCAGCGAGCCCGCAAGAATCAGGTGGCCGGTGGACGAGATGGGCAAAAACTCCGTCAACCCCTCGACGATGCCCATGATGGCGGCTTTGATTAGCAGTGCAATGTCCACGCTGGCTCCTCTATAGATGGCTGGGATTATCACCGCCCCTCACTGACCAGCGCCTGATTTGGCATGCGATCGCGAGCAGCGTCAGCCCCGGCCTTGAGGGGTTTCTGAAACACTGGCAATATCCCCGCATGACTGATACACAGCAAGCCCCAGCCACCCCACACGACATTCTCGAATTCTGGTTCGACGACGGCCTTGAAAAAGGCTGGCCTACCAAAGAAATGAAAGAACTCTGGTGGGGCGGCAGCAAGGGCCTGGATGAAACCGTCAAGGCAAAGTTTGGCAGCCGCGTGGCAGAGGCCGTTGGCGGCGGGCTGAAAGACTGGGAGGGCGAGCCCCTGAGCCGACTGGCTCTGGTGTTGCTGCTCGACCAGTTCACCCGCAATGTCTATCGCGGCACGGGCCAGGCTTTCTCGGGCGATGCGCGTTCGCAGCAACTGGTGACCGATGCGCTGGCTCAAGGTTGGGACAAGCAGCTGCCCTGGGTGGGCCGCGTGTTTTTGCTGATGCCGCTCATGCATGCTGAAAACCTCGCCCTGCAGGATGACTGCGTGCAGCGCTTTCGCCAGCTGGCACTTGATGCGCCCGACCATCTGAAACCCAAACTGGCGGGCAACGGCGATTTTGCGGCGCAGCACCGCGACATCATTGCGCGTTTTGGCCGCTTTCCCTACCGCAATGCGGCACTGGGCCGGGTCAGCACGCCAGAAGAGGAAGAGTTCCTGAAAAATGGGCCGCGCTTCGGGCAATAGTCCCATTTAAAGCGGGGATGGATCCCGGATCAAGTCCGGGATGACGGTCATCAAGTCCACATTCCCCGCCTGTCATTGCGGACCCGATCCGCAATCCATAACAAACGAAGTGGCAGCCTGTAAGACAAAACCGCATGTTGCACCAGCCTGCGGTTTTTTTGAATCCAGGCCCGCCTCGCCTCGCGTACTACCTTCAATCAAGAGTTTCTTGAGTGTTCTCCGGGTAGTTCGCCCTTCTTTGATCCCCTCTAGGGTGAGCGGCCAGTCCTGATGTTAGGCGGGACTGGTTTTTACAGACCACAGGTTTGGCGCAGGCCAGCCCTGTGGTTTTTTTTGCCTTTTTAATCCCTTCTTCAGAAATTTTTGCGCCTTGCTGGTGCATTTCTGCCTGCCTCAGCCAACGGTGAAGATTTGTAAAGCCAAACGCTGTCAGCGCGAGCAAGCGGCGTCCTACAGGGCTTTTTGCGAGGTCCGGGTGTACTACACATGTCCACCAAACATGTCTCAGGACATAGCCCGAAAAAACGTTAAAGAGGAAACCATCAAATGAAAAGCACGCACAACACCATGATCGCCTACGGCAAAAGCACCCTGGCCACACTCGGTATCGTCACGGGCACTGCCCTGCTGATGGCTGCCTGTAACGTGACCCCCAAAGTCCGCACTTGGGACCAGACCACCGTTGCGCAAAAAGTGCAGGTTCCCGCCGGCAATGTTGTCGCGCTGGAAACCACCGCCACCGGCAACCTGACCTATGTTTGCCGTAACGACATCCCTACTGCTGGCAGCATGGGCTGGGCCTTGGTGACCCCATCGGCCAAACTGTATGACCGCACCGGCAAGGAAATCGGCGTGTACTCCGGCCCACCAGCCACCTGGACCCTGTCTGACGGCTCCAGCGTTGTCGGCACCCAGGTCGCCATCGAGCCCGTCGTCGGCGGCATCCACATTCCCCTGCAGCTGTCCACCGCCAAGTCCGGCATGGCACCAGGCATGTTGTCCAACATCACCTACATCCAGCGCGTCAACACCAAGAACGGCGCTGACTTCGTGACGGCCTGCACCCAGTCTGAACTGGGCAAGACCGTGGTTCGCCCTTACCAGGCTGACTACATCTTCTGGAAAGCCGCATAAGGTTTCAGGTTTCGGCGCGCCGCTCAAAAGGCGCGTCTCCACTGGCTGTCCAGCAGCCGTGGAACAAAGTCCGCAGGCTTCGGTCTGCGGACTTTTCTCGTTTCTGGAGCGTTGTTTGTGCCAACAAATAGACGCCCATAAAAAAGCCCGCATAAAGCGGGCTTTTTAACTGCCGAACCGGATTACCTGGGGTAATAAACCGGCGCATACCCCGGTGCGTAATAACCTGGGCGCGGCGCCTGAACGTAGCCGCCATGCCTGTGGCCATGATGGCGGCCGGGGCGTACATAGACCGGCGGAGCTGCGTAGTACACGGGCTGCGGGCCGTAGTACACAGGCCGCGGCACATACACAGGGCGGGGCTGCACATAGACCGGGGCAGGTTGTACATACACGGGTGCTGAATACACCGGATAGGCGTTCGTCACACCGACCTGCACACCCGGCACGCCAATGCCGACCGAGAAAGACACGTTGTCACGCGCCTGCGCTGCACCGGCAAAACCGAAAGCTGCCACCGCAAGGGTTGCGGCGATCAGGCCAGTGCGTTTTGAATTGAGGTTTGTCTTCATGAGTTTCTCCTTCTGAAGAGGTTGCTGGGCACAAAACTGCCCATGTGTGTATTAAACGCAGGGCACCGCAAAACGCCTACCGTCTTTACCGTTAAGAGCGTAGCGAAACGTAAGCGAAATCGGGGCTTTACACACCTCCGAGGGCAAACCCGGCCCTAGCCCTAAAATCGACCAATGACCTCCCCCGCTCCCGCAGACAAAGAAACCCACAAGCCCAGCAACTTTTTGCGCCAGATCATCGAAAAAGACCTGGCCGAAGGCACTTACGCCACACGCACATGGGGCGGCAGCCCCGGCGACGCAGCCCACCACGCCGCAGGCCAGGCCGACCCGGCCAAGGTGCGTATGCGCTTTCCGCCCGAGCCCAACGGCTACCTGCATGTGGGCCACGCCAAAAGCATTTGCCTCAACTTTGGACTGGCGCGTGAATACGGCGGCGTCTGCCACCTGCGCTTTGACGACACCAACCCCGAAAAAGAAGACACCGAATACGTCAACTCCATCATCGACGCGGTGAAGTGGCTGGGCTTTGACTGGGCACAGATAGGCCATGCACCCGGTAGCGACGCACCCTTCCAGGCCAGTGATTACTTTGGTTTCATGTACCGCGCGGCTGAATACCTCATCGAATCAGGCAACGCCTATGTCGATGAACAGACCGCCGAGGAAATGCGCCACAACCGTGGTGACTTCGGCAAGCCCGGCACCGACAGCCCCTTCCGCACCCGCACCCCGGCAGAGAACCTGGCGCGCTTCAGGGAGATGCGTGACGGCAAGCTGCCCGACGGCGCCGCCGTGTTGCGCGCAAAGATCGACATGGCATCGCCCAACATCAACATGCGCGACCCGGCCATTTACCGCATTCGCCGCGCGCACCACCACAACACCGGCGACACCTGGTGCATCTACCCGATGTACACCTTTGCCCACCCGGTTGAAGACGCGCTTGAGCAGATCACCCACAGCATCTGCACGCTCGAGTTTGAAGACCAGCGCCCGTTTTACGACTGGCTGCTTGACCATTTAGCCGAGGGTGGCCTGATCGCCACGCCGCAGCCGCGCCAGTACGAGTTTGCGCGCCTCAACCTCACCTATGTGCTCACCAGCAAACGCAAGCTGGCCCAGCTCGTCAATGAAAAGCGCGTCAACGGCTGGGACGACCCCCGCATGCCCACCATCGTCGGGCTGCGTCGTCGTGGCTACACGCCCGAGTCACTGCAGCTGTTTGCCGAACGCATAGGCGTGACCAAAAGCGACAGCTGGATCGACTACAGCACACTCGAAGGCGCGCTGCGCGACACGCTGGACCCTATCGCCCCACGCGCCATGGCCGTGCTCGACCCCGTCAAGCTGGTGCTGACCAACTGGGATGAGGTCATGGGTGCAGGCAAGCTTGATGATTGCTCGGCACCGGTCCACCCGCACCATGAAGACATGGGCAAGCGCCAGTTCAAGATAGGCAAAGAGGTGTGGATAGAGCGCACCGACTATGAAGAAACGCCGCCCAAAGGCTTCTTCCGCCTCTTCCCGCCCCACACCAACGCCAGCAACCAGGCAATCGCCGGCAGCAAGGTTCGCCTCAAGTACGGCCACGTCATTGAATGCATCGGTGCAGTGAAAGATGCAGATGGCAAGGTCACTGAAGTACACGCCAGACTCATCCCAGACACCAAGAGCGGCACGCCCGGCTCAGACGCCATCAAGGTCAAGGGTGTCATCACCTGGGTGGGTGTGAACGATGCTGTCGAAGCCGAAGTGCGTTTGTATGACCGCCTGTTTACCGAGGCGCACCCCGAGGCGAACGGCAAGGATTTTCTGGAAAACCTGAACGCCGATAGTCTGAAAGTGGTGACGGCGTATGTCGAACCATCACTGGCAAGCGTGCCAGCAGGCCAGCGCTTTCAGTTTGAGCGGCACGGTTACTTTGTGACGGACCTGATCGATCACACCGAGGGTAAGCCTGTGTTTAATCGGGTGACGGGGATGAAAGACTCTTTCAGCAAATAGCACGAACGCCAATATTCCGAACGTACAAGTGCTGAAATTGCAAAGTTGAGGTCCGAATAAAAATCAGAATTGGAGCTTGCGTGCAATCTATCAAAAGCGTCGCGAAACTTGACAACCTTCAACGCGCTTGGCGTTGGATAAGCTCTAATCCAGATCGAAACTATAAATCCCATTTCAGGGAGCTGTATTCCGCTTACGCGACCGCGGATGAGGCATTGTTGAAACACCTAAAAAACAGGTTAGACAGAGAAATATTTGAACCGTCTGACGCTTGCAAATTATTTTTGCCAAAGCCATCAGGAATATTGCGGCCTTACACGCTGCTATGTATAGAAGATCAGATTGTTTATCAAGCAATAGCGAACGTTATTGCCGACCGCTTGCTTCCTCATGTCAAAGGGAGATATAACAAGCAAGTCTTTGGCCACCAATATGCGGGTTCCTCAAGCATCTGGTTTTATCGAAAGTGGTCAGACGGATACAAGGCTTTTAACAAGGCTGCCGTAAGTGCACATCAAAACGGATACGTGTGGACCGCCAGCTTCGATCTGACTGCTTTTTACGACAGTATTGATCACAATGTCTTACGCTACATGCTTAAGGGGATAGGCATAGACGACGAGCTGGGTTTAGAGCTAAGTAAACTTCTCAATAAGTGGACTGCAACTAGCACTCAGATTTACCATGACCACGGAATCCCTCAAGGGCCATTGAGTTCCGGTCTGATATCTGAGGCAGTTCTTAAACACTTTGACGAGAATTTCAAAACTCGATTCGATGTCCAGTACTACCGATACGTAGATGACATACGTTTATTTGCCAAGAACGAAGATCACTTGCGATACGCGCTGGTAACGCTTGACCGACTTAGCAAAGATGTTGGTCTTTTTCCTCAATCCGGAAAAATAGATATTCATCTTGTTGGAGACATCCAAGAAGAGCTTAAATCAATTAGTACACCAATAGAGCCCGCATTGACTGGCGCAGTTCCAAATCAGAAAGCTTTGAAAAAGCGAATTAATGAACTGGCACCTAGATCAAATAACTACCGCGTTTCCGATGCAACTCGATTTAAATTTCTTCTATCCAAGACTGAGCCTTCACTGCGCACTCTAGATAGACTTTGGAGAGTTTTCGAACATGCACCGCACTTTTATCCTCAGCTCTCTGCTTTCATACAGAAGTTCAAAGTAATTCCAGAAAATCATTCGGAAAAATTAGTTGCGCAAATTAAGAAGCAGGATCTTTATCCAGCTATTCGTGCCGACCTTATATTCTCGGCAAATGGCCGACTTGCTTCTAATTCATCTGCTAAATTTAGGAAATTAATTAAGCCTATATGGAATCCCCGTACCAATCCTCCCGAGCTAACCGTGGCTTTGTGGATTGCACTTCATCGGCTCAAGCATCTTACGGACCGTCAAACAGACTATGCGTTGCTTTGGACCAACTCTTCCTGGCTGAAAACCCGATTGCATTTCAAGACACCATGGTTCGAACTGAGCGATGTAAGGCGTGATCGCTTGTTAAATAGCTCAATACGTAGTGAACATGCGGATGTCGCCATATCAGCCGCGTGGATAGCATCACTACTCAACAGTGAAATCAAAAAGCCAATACGAGATATTCATCCCCTAGCAAAAATTGTTCTGCGTGAAAGCGGTAAGTTGAAGAGAGCAGACAGCACAGTCTGCGGTATTACGCAGTCCGAACTTGCTATGACAGGAACAATAAGTGGGGTTAATTGGCGCAAGCTTTTCGGGAAAAATTATCGAAGTGCCGAATCCAAAATAGTTGCGTGCAAAGGTTATTTCACAACGAACCCCACCGCTTGGGTCAGCATGCTTGATGTTTTCAATGACCTTCTTGCAGACGAGATCTTCCGAAAAGACGGAACGGTGGGGTCCAGAACACTAGGAAGTTTTGGTGGCATTATTCACAACACCAAGTTCTTGACAAAATTTCCTAAAACTCATTCATACCTCGTTGGTGTTCACGAAAAACGTGGTCAGGGGGAATTGGCACATGCAGTTGTTAAGGCAACAAATACTCCAACCGGCCGCATACCGTTTAGATGGCGAAAAACGGGAAAAAATCTTATGGCCGCTGCATTTTCCGAACTCAGAGCACACGGTTTTTAGATCGTTTCGCCGAATTACCCAGTCAAGCTGCGAACCTATCAACTGAACTTGCAACTCAAACGAACCGTCCCCCATCTGATCTGCTTCAACAAGCCCTACGGCGTCCTCAGTCAGTTCACTGCTGAAGGGCGATGGCGCGGGCTGAAGGACTTCATCGACATTCCCGATGTCTATGTGGCCGGCCGCCTGGATGCCGACAGTGAAGGTTTGCTGCTGCTGACCAGTGATGGCAAGCTGCAGGCGCGCATGGCTGACCCGCGCTTCAAGATGGAAAAGACCTATTGGGTACAGGTCGAAGGCATGCCTGATGACGCAGCGCTGGCTGCCTTGCGTGCGGGCGTGCAACTCAATGATGGGCTGACGCTGCCGGCGCGTGCAGAGCGTATGGATGAGCCGCCTGCGCTGTGGCCACGCGAGCCGCCCATACGTGTTCGGCAGGCGCAACCGACGTCGTGGATTGAGCTGGTGATTCGTGAAGGGCGCAACCGGCAGGTGCGGCGCATGACGGCGGCCGTGGGCTTTCCGACCCTGCGGTTGATTCGCGCTGCGGTGGGGCCCTTTTCAATCGACGGCCTGGCACCGGGCACCTGGCGCGATGCCAGTGACAAGATCAGTAACATCGCCTGATGCAGATTCAACCTGACTACAGCCCCGCCGCTGACCGCAACAAGCAGGCCATTCTGAATATGCTGGTGGGCGTGTTGCCTGAGCGCGGAAACGCGCTGGAGATTGCTTCAGGCACCGGCCAGCATGTGGCCTGGTTTGCATCTGGCCTGCCGGGGTGGACGTGGCAACCCAGCGATGCACAAGCCGACGGTTTTGAATCCATCAATGCCTGGGTGGCACAGCAAGGCGTAAGCAACGTGCGTGCGCCTGTGGTGCTTGATGTGATGGCCGCAAGCTGGTTACCGGAAGGCCAGCTGTTTGATTTGATCTACTGCGCCAACATGCTGCACATCTCGCCTTGGGCGACCTGTGCTGCGCTGATGCGCGGCAGCGCGGCGCACCTTGCGCCTGGCGGCAAGCTTGTCACCTATGGCCCTTACCTTGAAGATGACGTACCAACATCACCTGGCAACCTGGCGTTTGACGAAAGCCTGCGCGAGCGCAACCCGGCCTGGGGTATTCGGCGCATTGAAGATGTGAAAGCGCAAGCGGCCAAAGTTGGCTTGAGCCTGCTCTCCAGACACGCCATGCCTGCCAATAATTTGCTGCTGGTATGGGCGCGCAAGCCCTCTGCATGACAACGGATTAGCGCAGGCAAAACCCGCCTTGGACGCATCCGGTGTAACCTCTGAAAATCAGCCCAACACGCCAATACAACATGTCCAACAGCTCTCGTCACTTCACGCCTCTCGCCTCCATCTTTGCCGTTGCGCTAACGCTCGCCGCGAACAACAGCCACGCACAGCCCACAGAAGAAGTGCCCTTCGTCACCTCCCCTGACAACGTCACGCTTGAAATGCTGAACTCGGCCGGCGTCAAGAAGGGCGACCATGTGATTGACCTGGGCTCGGGCGACGGGCGCATCGTCATTCTTGCGGCCAAACGTTTTGAGGCGACCGGGCTGGGTGTCGAGATTGACCCGAGGCTGGTTGAAAAGAGCAAGGCCAATGCGCGTGATGCGGGTGTGGCTGACAAGGCCGAGTTTCGTGAGCAGGATCTGTTCAAGACCGACCTGGCGCCTGCCAGCGTCATCACCATGTATTTGCTGCCCGATGTGAACCTGGCCTTGCGCCCGGCCATCCTGGCACTCAAGCCGGGCACGCGCATCGTCTCGCATGACTGGGACATGGGTGACTGGGCGCCTGACCGCACGACGGTGGTTGATGTACCCAACAAGGCTGTAGGCCGCGAGAAGTCAAGCAAGATTCATTTGTGGACTGTGCCTGCGAAGGTGGCAGGCCTGTGGTGTGGCGGCGGGCTGTTCAAGGGGGCGAGCATTCGCCTGATGCAGAAGTACCAGACGTTCGACGGCACGCTGGCCTTCAGGGACCGCACGCGCCCGCTCAAGGGCACCATCAACGGCAACGAGCTGCGCACACCAGCCGGAGACAACGGCGAGCTGGTATTGCTGGTCACAGGCGATGCGCTGCGCATTGCATCGGCACAAGGCAACCTGGCTTTGGCGCAAGGCCAGAGTTTTCAGAAGGCTGCGGGTAACAGCTGCAACTAGCTCAAGGCCACGTCATGCCCACTGAAAAACTCAGCATTCAAACCCGCGATGGCACCTGCCCCGCTCACCTCATCTCACCCGAAGGTGAAGGGCCCTGGCCTGCGGTGTTTTTTTTCGGCGATGCAGGCGGCATACGCCCGGCCATGCTCGACATGGCAACGCAGCTTGCGGTCGCAGGCTATCTTGTGCTCTTGCCCGACCTGTATTACCGGTTTGGCCCGTACGGGCCGCTGGTGCCAAAAGAAGTGTTCAAGGGTGACGTAGGCGCGATCCTCGGCCCGCTGATGGCGACCACGGGCACAGACAAGGTGGCTGAAGATGCGGCTGCGTTCGTGGCCTATCTCGACACGCGCAAGGACATCGAAGGCGACAAGTTCGGCGCAGTCGGGTTTTGCATGGGCGGCGGCTTGGCCATCGCAGCAGCAGCGGCCTTTCCTGATCGCTTCGCAGCGGTCGCCAGCTTTCACGGCGGCAACCTGGCTACCGATGCGCCGGGCAGCCCGCACCTGCTGGTGCCCGGGCTGGCGGCAGAGGTGTATATCGCCGCGGCAGACAACGACGCCAGCTACCCGCCCGCCATGGCTGCGCGGCTTGAAGATGCATTGTCCAAAGCAGGTGTACGTTACAGCGCCGAAACCTATTCGGGCGCCTCGCACGGGTGGATGGTGCCGGACTTTCCCGTGCATGACGCAGAGGCGGCTGATCGTGGGTGGCAGGCCATGCTGGCGCTGTTCGGCCGCACCCTGCGCGCGTAGACGAGCCGGCTGCGCCCACCCGACCTGCGGCTCGCAGAGTTCAGGCTTTGGCGGCCTTGGGCTTGTTCAGCGCCGCAGCCGCCTTGATCAGCGCCTTGAAGGCCGCCTCATCAATCCTGTCACCCTCATGCAGGTCAAGCGCGCGCCTGACCTTGCCTTCAAGGCTTGAATTGAACAGCCCTTTCGGGTCATCAACAGTCGCGCCCTTGGGGAAGGTGAGCTTCACCGCGCTCTTGTAAGCCTCTCCGGTGCAGATGATGCCGTTGTGCGACCAGACGGGCACGTTCCACTTCCATTCTTCAACGACCTCAGGCACGGCCTTGTTGATGAGCGACCTGACCTGCGCCAGCATTTCGCCGCGCCAGCCATCAAGCTCGCTGATCCTCTTGTCAATCAGCGCCGATGGTGAGTCGTCGGGGGTGGCGGTAGCGGGCCTGGTGGTTGCCATTTGTGTTGACCTTTGTATCGGGCCTATCAGGGTTTGGCGGCGAGAAAGCCGGGGATCTTTGCCGCCTGTTTTACCCAGGCCATGAACTGCGCTTCATCGATGTTGTCGTCTTCACGAATCTCAAGGTAGCGCGTGTTGGCGTCCTTGCTTGTGCCGGGCGGCATGGGCTGCAGCGAGGCACCGCGAAAGAAGGCCACCTTGATGTACTTGGTGTAACTGTGGACACCGAGAAACCAGCCCTGGCCTTCAACGCCGTAAAAAGGCGAGTTCCATTTGACGGCCTTGTTGACCTTGGGCACGGCCTTCACGATAAGCGCATCAAGCCGCTCGCCGACTGCGCGCTTCCAGCCGGGCATGGCGGCGATGTATGCCTGCACCGGCGCGTCTCCGTCTGCCGTGGCGATTTGCGGGTTGCCGCCAGAAAGCAGCTTGACGGATTTGGGTTTCGTAGCTGCAGCAGCCATTTAACGGCCTGTCAGCGCAAGATAGGCGCCTCTGGTCTCAGGGTCAATCGCCTCCAGCACCTGCGCATAAGTCGTCTTGTGGCGCATCAGCAGGCGCGCCGAAGCAATGTCTTTGGAGTTGCAGAACCAGTGGCAGGTGTGCTGCATTAAGAACAGCTCAGCCGACAGCGTGAAAGCCTTGTCGCGCGGTGAGCGGCCCATCTCGTTTCTTGCGGCTTTCTCAATGCCGCGTGCATGGATGGCCAGGGCCTCACGCACATCAAAAGTGTGTTTCGGAAATATCTTTGTCGCCATCGCAAAACCGACAGCGAACTTGCTGACGCGGGTATCGGCGGCATCAAGCGTCATCATCTGCGCGCTGAACCTGTTGAACTGCTCGCAGAACTGCACCTCAGCCGTATCAAGAAAACGCCAGACCTGGTTGCGCCGGTCTTCATCAGCCTCACCCAGCGCACGCAGGTAACCCTCGGCCAGGGTCTCCATGAGCTTTTCGATCTGGTACTGGCCGAGCTGGCGGCCGAGCAGGATGATGCGTTGGCGTTGCTCTTTTTTCTTGATGAAGAAGTTGATGGCGAACACAAGAAATATTAGAAAAATAAATTGCATGGGGATAGCTTAGCGCGGCTTGAGACCGCGCTTGGGATTGTGGTCATCCGGGGCCCGATCCGGGATCCACCCCCGCTTCCATTGAAGTTTATTGCCCTTCACGTAGAAGCCGGGTCTCGCCCCGGCAGGCGAGTTACCTTTCTTTGT
>JAZKAY010000003.1:0-54292 GCA_040388905.1 Pseudomonadota bacterium | reverse complement strand
GCCAAAGGCGAGTTGTTTCAGACCCCGGCTGGACCGAGCATCGCAGGGTGCCCCGCAGGGGACGACGAACAGGGTCGCCTTTTCTTTTGGTTACTTTGCTTTTGGCGAAGCAAAAGAAAAGTGACTTGCCGCCGGGCAACCCCCGGCCTGCCAGTGAAGGGCAACATCCTCAGACAAGCGCCCTGGCCTAGCAGTGAAGGGCAACCCCTCAACAAAACGCGAAACCTACTTGATCAACCCCTGAACATCCTTGAACGCCGGATGCTCAGCCGTTCCCAGCCACTCAAACGCCACCATCTCAGTCGTCACCAGCTCAGCCCCCGCACCGGCCAGCCGGTCGAACGCCGCATCGCGGTTGCGCTCTGTGCGTGAGCTGCAGGCGTCGGTTACCACCCAGACGTCGAACTCTTCTTCGAGCAGATCCAGCGCGGTCTGCATCAGGCAGACGTGGGCTTCGCAGCCGGCGATGACGATCATGCTTCTGCCCTCTTCTTCCTCGGGCGCGGCTTTCTGCAAATGTTTGGGCAGGCTGCGCGCATTGCCGCCCTGCGCGGGTTTGCGCACCGGCGGCCGTAGCCATTCTCCCAAGCCGTCGGCGACGGCGCTGAAATGCATCTTGGCCAAAGTGCGGCCAGCGGCGGCTTCAATCGCGGCCTGAAGCGGCGGCACATTGGGGCCGAGCTTGTCGGGGTTCTGCTCTGTCGCCCACACGGGCACCTGCATGATCCCGGCCATGCGCGCAAGTCGCACGGCGTTGGCAATGACCAGTTCATTTTCAAAAATGACCGGCATCAGGCGGGTCTGGTAGTCGACCAGCACGAGTTGGGAGTCATCGGCGTCTAGCAACATGGCAATCCTTGAAAGGGGTGAATGGTTGGGCAGAGGTCAGCCCTGCAGGCGCTCCACCAGGGCAATGATGTAGTCCTCGAACAGCAGCGTGGCGTCCTGGTTGAACATGCGTATGCGGCCGGTGTGCTGCATCAGCAGCAGGCCAACGCCGTGCGCAAACAATGATGTATTTTCGCGCAATGCGTCATCGGTACTCAGACCCATGGCCTGCAGCGCGGCCTCACACGGTCGCAGCGCGTCGTGCAGGCGGTCATTGAGCTTGTAGTTGAGCTCGGCCGTCAGCCCACGCGGCCGCATACCCTGCACCAGGTAAAAGCCGAGGTCGAGGTCACGCGGGTTGGTGGCGAAAAAGCCAAACCATGCGCTGGCCTTGGCATCGAGCATTTCGGCTGGCTCCAGATCGGCATTGCCGGCTGCATCGACTGCGGCATTGAGCCGCTCCAGCGATTCGGCCAGCAGCGCGCCGTATATCGCTTCCTTGTTTTCAAAATAGGAATAGATGGCGCCCGGCGTGTAGCCGGCCTGCTTGGCGATCTCGCGAATGCTGGCGCCTTCAATACCCAGCCTTTCAAACACCGTGCGGGCGGCGTCGAGCATCAGCGCGCGGCGCGAATCGGTTTGTGCTTGCTGGCGTAGAACTCTTGCTTCCATTGGCTAGGGCCTGTTCATTCCATTTTCAGGAGTGCGAACGCGGTGAAAGCAGTGCCAATCAAGGCGCGTGACGACCGCAAGACTCCAGTCTTGCCTAGGAACGCAACGCTGAGTGGCGCTGCTTTCACCCCGTTCCCTTCGGGTTGTGATCAAAAGGGCCGTGCGCGGCGTTGCAAAGCCTTGATGGGGTCTACCCCATCTGCGTTTTGCGCCTTGCGCACAGCCCTTTTGACTCACAACGCATCTCCTGAAAATGGGGTGAACAGGCCCTATGGTAAACCCGAAAGCCCCGCAACCCCGCTCAAGATTGACACTTGTTTTTTAAATTGAACAGTGTTCAAATTCCTCAAAATTACCCAGGAGACTCGATGAACGCCCCCGCCCCACAAGCCACCCTGATGTCCGGCGACGACTTTCGCGAGTCGCTGCGCCGCTACAAGCCCCGCGTCTTCCTGGACGGCCAGCTCGTCGACAGCGTCGTCGACGAACGCGGCTTTGGCCCCGGCATCAATGCAATTGCGCTGACGTATGACTACGCGCTCAAGGCAAAGTACGCGCCCATCATGACGGCGGTGCAGCACACCAGCGGCAAGACCGTCAACCGCCTGACCCATATCAACACCAGCAGCGGTGATTTGCTCAACAAGCTTGAAGCCGTGCGTCTGGTCTGCCAGGAGACCGGCTGCGCCCAGCGCTACCTGACGCACGATGCGCTCAACGCCATCGGCCAGGTCTCAAGCCGCATCGACGACGCGCGCGGCACTACCGAGAACACCGCGCGCTTTCTGAACTACCTGCACCGCGTGCAGGACCAGGACCTGACGCTGGGCATCGCCATGACCGATGCCAAGGGCGACCGTAGCCGCAGGCCGCATGAGCAGGCCAACGTCGACAGCTATGTGCATGTGGTCGAGCGCAATTCAAAAGGCATCGTCATCAGCGGCACCAAGGCCATCGTCACTGGCGCGCCCTACATGCATGAGTTTCTCGTCATGCCCTGCCGCAACATGGGCAGGGAAGACGCCGACTTTGCCGTCTGCTGTGCGGTGCCGGTCGACGCGCCGGGCATCACCATCATTGCGCGGCCGGCGGGCCGTCCCGGTGAAAAGGTCGAGCATGGCGCGGCGCTCTTCAGCCGCAAGTACGGCCAGAGCACCGGCGTGGTGATGTTCGACAAGGTGTTTGTGCCCTGGGACAGCGTGTTTTACGAAGGTGAATGGGAGCACACCGGCCACCTCACCTACAGCTACGCCACGCATCACCGCCACACCTGCATAGGCGCGCGTGCGGGCTTTGGCGATTTGCTGATAGGCGCCGGCGCGCTGATGTGCGAGGCCAATGGTTTCGACCCGGGGAAGGAGACGCACCTGCGCGAGCAGATGGTCGAGCTCATCACCATCACCGAGAGTTTTTACGCCTGCGGCGTGGCGGCCAGCGTGTACGGCAAGCCCGACGAACACAGCAAGACCTTCATGCCCGACCCGGTGTTCTCCAACATCGGCAAGCTGTTGCTGGCGACGAAAATCTACGACATGCACCGTGTCGCGCACTACGTGAGCGGCGGCCTCATCGTCACCCTGCCCGGCCCCGATGAAGACCACAACCCGGAAACCGGTGCCAAACTAAGCGAAGTTTTGCGCGCCAACCCCGATGTGCCATATGAACAGCGCATCGAAACCGCACGTTTCATTGAAGACCTGACCGCCGGCTACCAGGGCGGCTGGTACAGCGTGATCAGCCTGCATGGCGGCGGCTCACCGGCGGCGATGAAGCAGGAGATTTACCGCAATTACCCGATTGGCTCCAAGGTTGAATTGGTCGAGCGGATTCTTGAACGCGGCGTAGCTGGTGAAGGCGTGCCGCACGACCCTGAACGCGCCATCACCAAAAACCGCCAGCCGGGGAAGTGTTGCGATACCGGCTGCACGACACCGGGGCAACCGGTGATGGTGGACTTGCCTGCGGTTGAGGCGACTTTGCCTTCGCGCCAAGTTTAGGCATGTGCTGGGCGAATAAAGCGTCATATATAACCCCATAAGAAAATAATGCTTTATTTATGAAGCATTAAGTCTTTGATGCAGTTTTTAAAGGCCTGGCCAACCACCTGAAATGCCAAAAATGGGCTGTTTTGGGCCATTTTTGAAGGTGTTTTAGGCCTCCAGCCCTTTAGATACGTGCGTGAGCAGCTATGAAAAAAGTAGCAGCCTGCGCACGGCATCGCCCAGTCAGCAAGGCTTGGCCAGCGCTAGATCGCTACTCGGGCTTGGCCGGCAACTCCGCAAATCGCAGCAGGCGCGTGGCCAGCAGGGTTTCGAGCAGAAAACACACCAGCGCCGCCAGAAAACACATCACGCCCGTCAGAAACGCAATGGTCGCGATTTTCGGGATCAGCAGCTCAGCCGTCTCACCCAGGAACAGCAGCATGATGGTCAGGCCAATCGACATGGCGCACAGCGTCAGCAGCGCCAGGCTGCCGTTGACCAGCCAGCCCCGATGGCGCAACTCGCCGAGTTCGGTGTACATGCGCATGGCGCGGGAATGCTCGACATCACCGGCATCCAGCCGGTTCTCCAGGAAGCGTGCACGGTCAATGATGCGCGCCAGCCGCCCGGCGACGGCGGCAATCATGCCCGAGACAGCCGTCAGCAAAAACACCGGCGCGACAGCCAGCTGTATGCCGTGCGTGACGGTCGAAAGATCGGTCGCGAAAATCATCCGGGCTCCCTTGTTATGTTCATCAGTACGCCATTGTCGTGTGATCGCATGGGTGCGCTCTGCGCGGCAGCGGCAACTCTGTAGTTCCTGTCTGACACGGGCAAACCCTTGCTGACCGGACAATCAAGCCGATACGGCCAGGCGGCAGGCTTCAACAGATGCCGCCAGCCCATGCACCCCTCTTTCCCAGTCCAACCCCTCAAAGGATTTCCCATGCTCCCCAATAAAGAAGGCCAACACGTTCCTGAGGTCACATTCAAAACCCGCAAGGACGACCAGTGGGCCGATGTCAGCACCTCAGACCTGTTTGCTGGCAAGACCGTGGTGGTTTTCTCGCTGCCGGGTGCCTACACGCCGACCTGCTCGACCACCCACCTGCCCCGCTTTAACGAACTGGCCGGTACCTTCAAGGCCAATGGTGTCGATGACGTGATCTGCATGTCGGTGAACGATGCCTTTGTAATGAACGAATGGGGCAAGGCGCAGGAGGCCGAAAACCTGACGCTGATCCCCGACGGCAACGGCAAGTTTTCCGAAGGCATGGGCATGCTGGTCGACAAAAGCGCCCTGGGCTTCGGCAAGCGCTCATGGCGCTATTCGATGCTGGTGAAAGACGGTGTTGTGCAAAAAATGTTTATCGAACCAGAGCGTGACGGCGACCCGTTTGAAGTGTCTGACGCCGACACCATGCTGCAGTACATCGCGCCCAATGTGAAGGCCCCACTTCCTGTGACCATCTTCACCAAGGCCGGTTGCCCCTTCTGCGCCAGGGCCAAGTCCATGCTCAGGGAGGCAGGCATGCACTATGAAGAAGTCGCACTGGGCCACGGCATCACGTCGCGCACCCTGCAGGCAGTGGCAGGTGCAGGTACAGCGCCACAGGTGTTTGTGGGCGGTGAAAAGATTGGCGGCTCTGAGGCGCTGGAAGCCTGGCTGGTCAAGAGTGGCAAGCGCCAGGCCGCAGTCGCCGCCTGATGTATCAGCTGCCGGCGTTTAACTGAACTTCCGGGCAGCATCCAGCGCCAGCCCTGCGCCAATGCTGCCGAAGCGGTCGCCCTCGACAGCACGCGCGCCCGGCAACAAAGCGGCTATCCGCTCACGCAAGAGCGGTACGCCGCTGGAGCCGCCGGTAAAAAACACGGTGTCCACTGAATTCGCAGCAATGCCCGCATCGCGCAGCAGTGCGGTCACGGTGCTTTCGACTTTTGAAACCAGGCCGCCAATCGCCGCATCAAAGTCTGGCCGGTGCAGAGTCAAGAGTTCGCCCGGCGCAATGCGGCCCAGGTCCATCACGGCCTCTGCCGCGTCCGACAGCGTGATCTTGGCCGCCTCCACCTGCATGGCCAGCCAGTGCCCTGCCCGTTCACGCACCAGGCTCTGCAGGCGTTCGAGCTTGTCTTTTTCAAGCGCGCTGCGGTGCAGCTCACCCAGTTGTGCCCAGGCCTTTTTGGTATACGCCAGATTGATGGTGTGCCAGGTCGCCAGGTTGAAGTAGAGCGCCGACGGAATCTCAAGTCCGCCCTGCAGGCGGCTGCCCAGGCCCAGCGTGGGCATGACGCTGGCCAGGCTCAGGTATTTGTCGAAGTCTGTGCCGCCTATGTGCACACCGCCGCTGGCCAGGATGTCATCACGCCTGTCGGCCTTTCCTGCCAGCCCCGGGCCCAGCCGCACCAGCGCAAAGTCTGATGTACCGCCACCTATGTCAACCACCAGCACCAGCTCTTCACGCGCAGCAGGCGGGATTTGCGATTCATAGTCAAAAGCCGCCGCAATCGGCTCGTACTGGAAGGCGATGTCTTTCAGCCCCACCGAACGTGCGATCTCTGCGAGCGTGTCTTCGGCGCGCTTGTCGGCTTTGGCATCGTCATCGACAAAAAACACCGGGCGGCCCAGCACTGCGCGGGTAAAGGGCTGGTCTGCAGATTTTTCAGCGCGGCGTTTGAGTTCACCAATGAACTGCGCCAGCAATTCGCGAAACGGCAGCGCGCGGCCAGCCACCTCGGTCTGCTCGTCCATCATTGATGTGCCGAGCAGGCTTTTGAGGGAGCGCATCAGCCGACCTTCATGGCCTGCAAGATAGTCGGCCAGGCCTGCACGGCCGTAGCTCACGTGGTCATGGCCGTCTTCAGGGTCTGCATGAAAAAACACCACCGATGGCAAGGTCGCTTTGCCGTCTTCAAGCGGCAACAGCAGGGACGCCCCCGCAGCTTCGCCAGGACGGAACCATCCTGCCGTCGAATTGGACGTGCCGAAGTCAATGCCGCATGCGGCGGCCGAGGTATTCAGTGCCAAGGCTAGCTACGATCAGCAGGCTTGGCAAAACCGCCTTCAGCCCATGCCGTCGCACTCGCGCGGCTGAGCTTGAAGGATGCAGCCACGCGCACCTGCGCAAGCTGCTCACCGCCCTCGTTCTGCGCAGTCAGCATCGCATGAGGATTGTCTTCGTCGGGAACGATGTCGAGCAACACGGTGACACGCTCGCCATTGGCCGTGACTTCCAGGCTCTGGTGCAGAGAGGCATGCAGCTGTTGCTCATGCCGGCGCACAAATTCAGATGCGGTCTTGACCAGCGTGCTGAAGGCCGGGCCGTCCAGCGGTTTGGGGTTCTTTTTGTCGCGACCCATGGTCCAGGGACCGACCAGGGCCGGCTCGGGTTCGCCGTCCTTGATCATGGCAACCGCCCAGCCGTCGTCATCTTCATTCTTGATGACCTTGGCGGTCCAGCCGTCGCCCGTCCACAGCCTGGGTTCCTGAATCGGGCGTTCTTCTGCGGAAGTATCTGTGGGGGAATTGAAATCAGTCAAGGAAACGGCCGGGTTGGAGGAAAGAGGCGAGATTCTAATCGCCAGCATCCCAATCCCGGCTGCAGTGGTCTAAAGCCCCAGGTCGCTCAGGCCCGGATGGTCATCAGGCCTGCGGCCCAGCGGCCAGTGAAATTTGCGGTCCGCCTCTTTGATCGGCAGGTCATTGATGCTGGCGTGGCGCACGTCCATCAGGCCGTTGTCGTCGAACTCCCAGTTCTCGTTGCCGTAAGAGCGGAACCAGTTGCCAGCATCGTCATGCCATTCATAGGCAAAACGAACGGCGATGCGGTGGCTGCTGAACGCCCAGACCTCCTTGATCAGGCGGTAGTCCAGCTCGCGCACCCATTTGCGGGTGAGCAACCCGGCGATTTCTTCACGGCCGGTAACGAACTCGGCCCGGTTGCGCCAGCGGCTGCCCGGCGTATAGGCCATGGACACGCGCTGCGGCTCGCGCGTGTTCCAGCCGTCTTCAGCGGCGCGGACTTTTTGTCTGGCAGTTTCAAGATTGAAAGGGGGAAGCGGTGGGCGGGTTTCCATGAAATCTCCTGCGGTTGTTTGGGGCCAATTGGCCAGAGGTAGACAGGTCTGTCTACACGCAGCAATTCTGGCACATGTAGACAGACCTGTCTACAATGCGCCAAATGAACGACATGACGCTTTCAGCACGCGACCGGATCCTGGTCACGGCGCACGACCTCTTCTACGCAGACGGTATTCGAGCAACCGGCGTGGACCGCATCATTGCCGAATCAGGTGTGGCCAAGCTCACCTTCTACCGGCATTTCCCCAGCAAGGATGAACTCGTCATGGCGTATTTGAACCATCGGCATGAGCGCTGGATGGCATGGTTTGTCGACGCGCTGGGGCGCCACGGCGCAACATCCGGGGGCGGCCTGCACCCACTTGTGAAAACAATGCAGGAGTGGTTTGAGAACCCGATTTTTCGGGGTTGCGCCTTCATCAACGTGGTCGCCGAGATGGGGGGTAGCCAGCCAGCCATGGTTGCCCTTGCCCGGTCGCACAAGGACGACATGCTGCGCGTCATAGAGAGCCTGTTGCCGCAAGAAGACACTGGTATCGCCAGCGCTGCGGCCATGGCGGTTGACGGCGCAATTGTGCGGGCGCAGATGGACGCCTCCACGACCGTTGCGGCCGCACAAAAAAAATCAGCACTTGACGGCTTGCGTCAGGTGCTGATGGCCCTGGAGAGGGGGTCTCGAAAAGGGCGTCCGGCGCGCCCGCCTGAATAGCCGGAACTGAAACGCCGCGTCAGAAGACGCCGAGCAACATCAGAATGAGGACAACGCTGAGTGGTACACCGAGTAGCCAGGCAATGATAGGCATTGAGTTTCTCCGTTTGGAATGTTGAAGTCTTTAAGTTACCCAAACCACAGCGCGGCCGGTGCGGGATGAAAACCCCATCGACGGTAAGGCTTGGCTTACATGCCCTATCAGCGAGATACCCAACCTGAGGCACGGCAAGAATCGGGTTAGAGTGACGGCCAGCACACGCTGCACCACCACAATTCATCACCCTACTTCAAAACACAGGAGCAAACATGATTCTCGAACTCGCCGACATCCGCATTCACCCCGGCCAGCAGGCAGCTTTTGATGAAGCGATTCAGCGCGGCATTCGCGAGGTGATTTCCAAGGCCCAAGGCTTCAGGGGGTTCAAGGTCTTCAAGGGCATTGAGAGCCCCGAGCGTTATGTGCTCAATATCTACTGGGACACGCTTGAAAACCACACAGTGGACTTTCGCGGGTCAGCGGCCTTCACCGACTGGCGCGCCATCGTCGGGCCCTTCTTCAACGGCGCACCGACTGTTGAGCACTTCAATCTGCTCGCGGAATCAAGCTGAAAAGTTGATCAGGCCTCGTCGGCCGCGCCCTGATGCGCGGCGACGATCTTGCCCAGCAGCAGCGACAGCTGCACCTGTTCATCAGGTTCCAGCGGGCTGACGATGCGCTGCTGGGCTCGGCCCACGGCGCGCTTCATCTTCAAGGCGATCTGTGCGCCCTCGTCTGTGGCCCACAGCAGCTTGCGGCGTTTGTCGCCCGGGTCGGCAGCGCGCCTGACCCAGCCTTTGGCCTCCAGCCGGCCAATCACGGACCCGAATGTCGCCGGGTCAAACGCCACCCGGCCAGACAGGGTGATCTGGTCCTCGCCCGGGTCATCCATCAGTGCGTTCAGAATGGCAAACTGCACCGGCGTGACATCAAAGCCAGCCGTCTCTTCCATGAAGATGGCCACGGCCAATTGCTGTGCGCGGCGGATCAAATGACCCGGTGCTTCGCCGAAATTGAAACTTTTTGCCATGCGGGGAGTTTACGTGAGCGCCCCTTTGCACAGCCTTACATTCGGAGCAATGACGCAGCACGTCATCGCAAATCAGGGTATGTACCAAGGTCAAATATAATAAGTATACTTATCATTAATTCACCGGTCGGCCCGGGCATGGCACCCAACCACTACACACAAGAGACATCATGGCTGAAAAATCTCCCATCATCATTTCCGGCGGCGGCATAGGCGGGCTGGCAGCGGCCATGGTGCTGGCCAAAGACGGGCACGCGGTGACGGTGCTTGAACAGGCGGCAGAGTTCGGCGAAATCGGCGCCGGCATCCAGCTGGGCCCCAACATCTTCAGGATGTTCGAATACCTGGGCCTGACCGACGTGATCAACAAGGTGGCCTTCTTCCCCGAAGGCCTGGGCATGAATGATGTGCGAACCGGTGAGAAGGTCATACGCGTGCCGCTGGGCGATGTGGCGCGTGCGGTCTACGGCTTTCCCTACGGCGTGATTTACCGGGCTGACCTGCACCAGGTGTTTCTCGATGCCTGCCGTGCGCTGCCCAATGCCACGCTGCGCACCAGCGCCAAGGTTGAGTCATACGAACAGTCTGCCGACGGTGTGCGCGTGCACCTGGCAGGCGGCGAAGTGGTTGAAGGCCAGGCACTGATTGCGGCCGATGGCATGTGGAGCAAGATCCGTGAAGCGCTGGTCGGCGACGGCAAGCCCCGCGTCTCGGGCCACATCGCCTACCGCGCGGTGCTCAAGCGCGAAGACGTGCCTGAACATTTGTGGAGTGACGACGTCACCCTGTGGGGCGGCGAAAAAACCCACCTTGTGCATTACCCGCTGCGGCGCGGCGAGCTGTTCAACATGGTGTGTGTTTTCCACAGCAGCAAGTACGACGAAGGCTGGAACACCTTTGGCGACACCACCGAGCTCAACGAGCGTTTTGCCGATGCCTGCCCGCAGGTAAAAGAATTGCTCGCCAAAATCGAGACCTGGAAGATGTGGGTGCTGTGTGATCGTGAGCCGGTCAAAAACTGGACGGACCGCCGCGTCACCCTGCTGGGCGATGCCGCCCACCCCATGCTGCAGTACCTGGCCCAGGGCGCAGGCCAGGCGATTGAAGATGCGGTTGTGCTGCGTGAGGCGCTGCGCTTTACCAAAGGCAACATTCAGGAGGCCTTCCAGAAGTACCAGAAGGCGCGTTACCTGCGTACCGGCCGCGTGCAACTGACCGCCCGTTTCTACGGCGATATTTACCATGCGTCCGGCGTGCAGCGCGAGTTGCGCAACCAGATGTTTCAGGGCGGCAAGGAGAGCGCAGGTTTTGCCGGTTTGAAGTGGATGTACGACGGCATCGAGCCGTCAAAACTGTTCCAATAAGGGTTTTTCGCCCCTTTGGAGACCTGCATGAAAAAGACCACGAGTTCTTCCCCCGCAGCACGGCGCAGCGCCCTGGCGCAAGCCGCCTTTCTGATTGCCGCGTGCGCCCTGCCCTTTGCTGCCGCAGCGCAAAAGAGCACAAAACCTGTAGAGGCCGCATGGCCCACGAAGCCGGTTCACATCCTGGTCGGGTTCCCCGGCGGCTCCACACCCGATCTGGCCGCACGCACCATTGCAGAACCGCTGTCGCGCGCACTGGGCCAGCCGGTCATCATTGACAACAAACCCGGCGCATCGGGCAACATCGCCGCAGACCAGGTCGCCAAGGCCACTGATGACCACACGCTTGGCGTCGTCATCAACGGCAACCTGACCTCGTCAAAGATGCTTTATTCAAAGCTGCCTTATGACCCGGCCAAAGACTTCACACCCATCACGCTGATTGCCACCGCGCCGCTGGTGCTGGTCGCACCCACCAACCTGCCGGCAGGCAGCGCTTTCTTCAGCGCAGCACGCAATGCCGGTGACAAGTGGAACTACGGCTCTGTCGGCAATGGTTCTGTCGGCCACCTGGGCATGGAACTGCTCAAGTCCAAAGTCGGCGACATGTCTGCCGTGCACGTACCTTACGCCGGCAACCCGCAGGTCGTGACCGCGCTGCTGGGCGGCCAGGTGCAGATGGCGCTGATCCCGCCCGGCATTGCATTGCCGCAGGTCAAGGCAGGCAAGCTGCAGGCGATTGGCCTGACCAGCAGCCGCAGTTCTCTCGCACCCGAAACACCCTCGCTGTCAGATGCAGGTGTGCGTGACTTCAACCTCGAAGTCTGGACCGCACTGGTCGGCCCGGCCAGCCTGTCGAAGTCGGCACGCGCCCGCCTGGACACCGAGATATACAAGATCATGCGTGATCAGGATACGCGCCAGAAATTGTTCAACCAGGGCTGGGCGCCGGTGGGTACATCCGCCGACGGCCTGCTCAGCCGCATACGCAGCGAGACCGCCATCATGGGCGGGATCATTCGCATGCGCAATATAAAGATTGAATGAGCCCCCACGGTTGCTCACTACGTGTAGCGCCCTGCCCCCTCAGGGGGCCGCTCCGCCTGCGGCCCGGCGAAGCCGGTTCCGCGGCTCCTGCTTGCGAAATCGCAGAGAGCGACCTTTAAGCACATGACCAGTAACTCAGCAAACAGCATCACCGAACCCTCGCGCCAACTCTCCATTTACGGTGAGTTCGACGTCGTCGTGGTGGGCGGCGGGCCTTCGGGTCTTGCGGCTGCTGTGAGTGCCGCAAAGCATGGTGCCAAAGTCTTGCTGGCCGAGCGTTACGGCTTTATGGGCGGCATGGGCACTGCTGGCGGCGTCACCAACTTCGCAGGTCTTTATGGCCGCAAGAACGGCGAGATGCAGCAGGTGGTGCATGGTGTGGTCGACGACCTGCTTGCGCGCATGGAAGCACTCGGTGGCGTCAACGCGCCGCAGGACGGCATGCAGGGCCGCATACGTGTGCGCTCTTACGATGTGTCTGCCCTCAAGTGCGCGGCAGACCAGTTGCTGCTGGCCTCTGGCGTCGAGATCCTGTTTCACGCGCTTGCGGCCTCCGTCATCATGGAAGGCGACCGCATTACTGCGCTGGTGGTTGAAACCAAGTCCGGCAGGCAGGCGATTCGCGCCCGCAGTTTTATCGATTGCTCGGGCGATGCCGATATCGCGGCGTTTGCGGGGGCACCGTTTGAGCTGGGCGACGGCCATGGCAGCGGGCTGTTCCCGACGACGATGTTCCGTGTCGGCCATGTGGATGCACCCAATGCACTGGCGGCCGTGGGCGAGTTCAAGGCCATCAACACATTCATGGAAGCCAGCCAGGCACGTGAGCCCGGCCGCTACACCTTCCCGCGTGCGGGTGCCATCCTGCGGCCACAGAAAAACCCGACAGAATGGCGCGCCAATGTGACGCAGGTCGCCAATGCCAGCGGCACCGCAATGGACGCGACAGATGCGCGCCAGCTCAGCGATGGCGAGATCGAAGGCCGTCGCCAGATCACCGAATACTTCAGTTTTCTGCGCAACGAGGTACCGGGCTTTAAAGACTCGGCGATTGTCGATATTGCCGCGCAGATCGGCATACGCGAAACCCGCCGCATCATGGGCGAATATGTTTTGACCGGTGAAGATATCCTGTCATCCGCCCGCTTTGACGACGCCATCGGCATCAATGCCTGGCCGATGGAACTGCACGCCGCAGGCCGCATCGACTGGCAGTTTCCCCGCAATTGGGAGTCGCAAACAGGCCGCGTCTACAACGACCTGCCTTGGCGCATGCTGGTACCCAAAGGCGTCAGCAACCTGCTGGTTGCGGGCCGCTGCGCCTCAATGACGCATGAAGGCCAGTCGGCCGCGCGTGTCAGCGGCGGCTGTTTTGTGATGGGCCAGGCTGCAGGCACCGCCGCAGCCATGCTGCAGGATTGCAAGTCCTTTGCAGGCACTGACATTCCCGCACTGCAAAAAAACCTGCGCCAGGACGGCGTGTATTTCGACGACGACAGGCCTTAAGGAGTTCCCATGGACATGACACCCCCACCCACCGCCAATCACGCGCCCGCGCTTGGTAGTGCAGCACGCAAGACTTTCTACGAAGATATTTCCCACTTCAGCATGTCGCCGCTGTGGGAAGTGCTGCACGCCCTGGTGCCCACCTCGCCCAACACGCCCTGCGTGCCCGGCTTCTGGAAGTGGTCCGACGTTTACCCCTACCTGATGAAGTCAGGCCAGCTCATCACGGCTGAAGAAGCGGTGCGCCGCGTGCTGATTCTTGAGAACCCGGCGCTGCGCGGCCAGTCGTGCATCACGCAGTCGCTGTACGCCGGCCTGCAGGTCATCATGCCGGGCGAGATTGCGCCCAGCCACCGCCATACCCAGAGCGCGCTGCGTTTTGTCGTTGAAGGCCACGGCGCCTACACCGCGGTCGATGGCGAACGCACCCGCATGAAGCCGGGCGACTTCATCATCACGCCAAGCTGGACATTCCACGACCACGGCCATGAAGGCCAGGTCGAAGCCGATGCCCCCGTCGTCTGGCTCGACGGCCTGGACATCCCCATGCTGAAATTCTTCGACGCCGGTTTCGCCGAAAACCACGCCGAGAAATCCCAGCCTGTGACCAAGCCCGAGGGCATGACCAACTACAAGTACGGTGCCAACATGCTGCCGGTGCGCGGCGACTCGCCCTTCGGCCAGACCTCGCCCATCTTCAGCTACCCCTACGACCGCACACGCGAGGCGCTGCACGAGCTGGAGAACCACGCAGACATCGACGCCTGGGACGGCGTGAAACTGCGCTATGTCAACCCGCTGACCGGCGGCTCACCGATGCCGACCATGGCCACCTTCATGCAGCGCCTGCCGGGCGGCTTCAAGGGCAAGCCATATCGGCAGACCGACGGCGCGGTCTACAGCGTGGTCGAAGGCCATGGCAGCGTCGATATCGAATTCAACGGCAAGGTCACGACATTCGCGTTCGGGCCGAAGGATCATTTCGTCATTCCATCGTGGCACACCGCCACGTGGCACAGCGAAGCAGGCAGCGTGTTGTTCAGTTTTTCAGACCGCCCGGTGCATCAGGCACTGGGCATACACAGAGAAGAGAGGTTGTGATGAGTTTTGTATTTACCCCGCCGGCAACGGTGTCAGTGCCCGTCGTCGGCTCGAAAGACCGTTTCCCCGTGCATCGCGTTTATTGCGTTGGCCGCAACTACGAAGAGCACGCCAAGGAGATGGGTTTCACCGGCCGCGAGCCACCCTTCTTCTTCCTGAAACCCGCTGACGCCATCGTGGTGGTCGATGCCGGTACCACGGGCACCATCCCCTACCCCAGCCTCACCAAAAACCTGCACCACGAGATCGAACTGGTCGTAGCGATTGGCACCGGCGGCAAGAACATCAAGGCAGCTGATGCGCACAAGCACATCTTCGGTTACGCCACCGGCCTGGACATGACGCGCCGCGACCTGCAGAACGACATGAAAAAGCAGGGCCGCCCCTGGTGCATAGGCAAGGCCTATGACCACTCTGCGCCCATCGGCCCGATCACGCCAGCCGCGCAGGCCGGTGACATCAACAACGCCGAGCTGTATGTGCAGGTCGATGGCAAGGACCGCCAGCGCAGCACCGTCGCCAAGCTGATCTGGAACATCGCCGAAACGATCGAGCACCTGTCAGCCGCATGGGAACTGCAACCCGGCGACCTGATTTACACCGGCACGCCTGAAGGCGTCGCGGCTGTCGTCTCCGGCGACACCATGGTCGGTGAAGTCAAGGGCCTTGGCACGCTGACCGTCAAGGTCGTCTGAGTCCACGCGACCTCCCACAGAAGCCGGCCTGAGCGCCGGCTTTTTTACGCCTCAATCGCTTGGGCGCATGAACTGGAACCGCTAGCTACACTCAAGCCGTGCCCTGCCAGAACTTCAAAATAACGGAGACAATTTTTATGACCCACGCAACCCGCCAGGCTTGCCTGCACAGCTTCTCAACGCGAACTTCCCTCGCCCTCATCGTCACACTGGCCGCAACCGCATTTTCCGGCGCAACCATCGCGCAAACCTACCCGACCAAACCTGTGACGCTGGTGGTGCCCAATCCGCCAGGCGGCTTTGTCGATGCGTCGGCCCGCATCCTTTCAGATTCACTCGCCAAAATCACCAGCCAGCCGGTGGTGGTCGACAACCGCGGCGGCGGCAGTGGGAATGTGGCCTACCAGTTTGTGGCCCGCGCCACGCCTGATGGCTACACGCTGCTCAACTCGTACTCGGCGTATCACGTCGGCAACCCCAACCTCACGCCAAAACTGCCGTGGGCGCAAAAGGACTTTGTGCCGGTCGCGCTCATCACGGTGGCCACCAACGTGATTGCGGTTCACCCATCGATTCCGGCCAAAGACCTTCGCGAATTCATCACCTATCTCAAGGCCAACCCAGGCAAGGTCAGCTACGCATCGCAGGGCAATGGCTCGCTGTCGCACATCGGTACCGAAATGTTCAAGGCACAGACGCAAACCAGCATGGTGCACATCCCCTACCGCGGCTCCGGCCCGGCCTTGCAGGACGTCCTCTCCGGCCAGGTGCAGGTGTTCATCACCACACCGCCGTCAGTAATGGGCCAGGTGCAGGTTGGCAAACTCAAAGGTCTGGCAGTCGCTGGCAAAAGCCGCCATCCCGGCATCCCATCGGTGCCGACAACGGCCGAGGCCGGACTCAAGGGCTTTGAGCTTGAAGCCTGGGTCGGCATTTTTGCGCCGGCAGGCACGCCGCCTGACATCGTCAACAGGCTGAGCGGGCAAATCAAGGCTGCGCTGGAACTGGCCGAAACCAAAACCCGCGCCGACGCAGCCGGTATTGAGCTGCGTTACATGTCGCCTTCCGCACTCGACGAGCTGGTCAAAAAAGACACTGACTTCTGGGCCAAGACCATCAAGACCGCTGGCATCAAGGCTGAATGAGCTTTTTACTCTCAAGACAAGCCGGCCCAGCGTCGGCTTTTTTATGCCTGAACCCCTGCACAGCAGCGGGTCGGAACCCGCAGGTACACTCAATTAATGCATCGCCCTCCCCTTAATCACTGCCGGGTTTGCGGCACTTCCGTGGTGTACCGGCTGCCCGACGACGGCGACACCAAAAAGCGCGCCGTCTGCCCCTCGTGCAACAACGTGCATTACGAGAACCCGCTCAATGTGGTCGGCACCGTGCCCGTCTGGGGTGAAGGCGGCGCCCAGGTGCTGCTCTGCAAACGCAACATCGAACCACGCAAGGGCTTCTGGACGCTGCCCGCAGGTTTCATGGAGCTGGGCGAGACAACAGCCGAGGGCGCAGCCCGCGAGACTGTTGAAGAAGCCGGCGCCCAATTCGACATGCTGCCCATCTTCGCCATGATGAATGTCGTGCGCGCCGGCCAGGTTCACCTGTTCTACCGCGCCCAGCTGCTCAGCACAGAGTTCGACCCCGGCCATGAGACCATGGAAGCCCGGCTTTTTACCGAGTCAGAAATCCCCTGGGACGACATCGCCTTTCGCACCGTCAAGGAAACGCTCAGGCTTTATTTTGCCGACCGCAAGACCGACGACTTCGGATTTCACACGGTCGACATCGAGTAAGCAGCGAGGAGACGGATGGCGCAAAACCCAACTGACCCCCTCATTCAACGCGTAGAGGCCTACTTCTCTGCCGTCGACCGCAAAGACCTTGAGGCGGCGCTCTCGTTCTTCACACCCGGTGCGGTCTTCACCATCGCCACCTACAACACCGTCTACACAGGGCGCGACACAGAGATCAGCGGCATGTTCGAGCGGCTGTTCGCGCGGTACACCCACATCTGGCACGGCGACTTCCACCACGTTCTGGAGCTACCCGACCGCATCGCCACAAGGTTCAAGGTGGCCAACGGAAACCCGGGCCAGCCCGTGATTCACAAGAACAACTGCAACTTCTTTCGCGCAAGCGGTGAGCTGTTTGATGAAGTCTTCGTCTACATGAGCGGGGACAACGCGCTTCGCTGATGTGCAAATCCGTTGCCTGGGCCAGTCACCCGCCCCAGCGCAGCAAGCCCAGCGCCAGCCCCGCCAGGAACAGCGTCTCGCCCACCATCAGCAGCACAGGTTTCAGGCCCACGGCGGCCAGTTCGCGCAGCTGGGTCTTCATGCCCAGGCCGGCAATGGCCGCCACCAGAAACCAGCGCGAAAGGTCACTGCCCGCAGACGCTACAAAGGCGGGAAGCCAGCCCGTGCTGTTAATGGCCACAAGCGCGGCAAACGCAACCGCAAACCACGGCAGCATGGGCGGGCGCGCACCGTCCGCGGCAGTACCGGCGGCTCGGGTGTAGATCACCGCAAACAGAATCACCGGCACCAGCGTGGCCACCCGCATCAGCTTGACCAGGGTGGCGGTGTCGCCGGTTTCGGGTGACATGCCGTAACCGGCACCCACCACCTGCGCCACGTCGTGGATGGTGGCGCCCAGAAACACGCCGGCCGTGTGCGCGTCCAGCCCCAGCCAGCGCGCAGCCATGGGGTAGACGATCATCGACAGTGTCGACAGGGCCGAGACCCCGACCACGGTGAACAGCGTGGCACGCTCCTTCAGAGGATGCGGCGGCAGTGCGGCTGCCAGCGCCAGCGCAGCCGAGGCGCCGCAGATGGCCGTTGCCCCGCCGCTGAGCAGGCCAAACAGAATATTGAAGCCCATCAACCGCGCCACGATCATGGACACAGCGATGGTCAGCACCAGCGAAATCGCCACCACCATCACCGGGTGCCAGCCCAGCGCCACCACCTGCGCCGCCGTGATGCGCAGGCCCAGCAGGGCCACGCCCCAGCGCAGCACATGGCGGGCGGTGAACTCGATGCCTGATTTGCAAGCGCCTTCAGCCGACAGGAAGTTCATCGCCATGCCGAGGATGAGCGCAAACAGCATCACCGGCGCACCGTAGTGCTGCGACAAAAAAGTCGATGCAGTGGCCACCACGGCGCAAGCCAACACGCCAGGGAACAGCAGGCGGGCCCGCCCAGGCCAGGCGACGGCGGCAAGTGTTGTCATGTGAAGCTTCAGGCGCTCAGGGTGTCAGGGTACGAGCACTGTCGCGCCCATGGTCTTGCGTGACCCCAGCGCGTGGTGCGCCGCTGCGGCATCGGCCAGCGCAAATGTCTGCTGCGGCTTGCTGGTGATGCGGCCTGCCACCACATGGCCGAACAGTTCGTCTGCCATCGCCAGCATGTGCGCGCGCGGCATGATGTAGTGCATCATGGCCGGGCGCGTGACCCACAGCGAACCCTTCGCGGCCAGTTGCATGGTGTCTATGACCACCGGGCCGGACGAGGTGCCATTGCTCACCAGCGTGCCGCGCGGCTGCAGGCAGTTGAGTGAGTCCTGCAGGGTGTCCTTGCCCACCGAGTCATACACCACCGGCACACCCTTGCCATTGGTCAGCTCCTTCACGCGGTCAACGATGTTTTCACGCGAGGTGACGATGGTATGCGTGCAGCCGTTGGCCCTGGCCAGTTCGGCCTTCTCGTCGGTGCTGACGGTGCCAATCATGGTGACGCCGATGGCGCGCGCCCACTGGCAGGCGATCAGGCCGACGCCACCTGCAGCAGCGTGGTACAGGATGGTTTCACCACCGCTCAGCGGAAAGACCTGGCGGAACAGATACTGCGCCGTCATGCCCTTCATCATCAGCGTAGAGGCCGTGCTGTCAGACACGCCATCGGGCAGACGAATCAGCACCGCCGCAGGCATCACACGCACATCCGAATACGCGCCCTGCGGTCCGATCAGGTAACCGACGCGGTCGCCCACGGCGATGTCGTCCACACCCGGGCCCACGGCCTCGACCACGCCCACCGCATCAGAACCCAGGTGGCCGGGCAGCGGCAAGGGGTAGACGCCGGTGCGAAAGTAGATGTCGATGAAGTTGACCGCGATGCCGGTGTGGCGCACCCGCGCCTCGCCCGGCCCGGGCTCACCGACCTCGACGGTTTCCAGCTTCAGGACTTCCGGCGCGCCGGTTTCGTAAAAACGTATGGCTTTGGCCATATCAGGCCACCTTGCGCAAAAAACCCTGGTGGCCGCCATTGCGGTTGGGCGCAAAGCCGTTGGCCTGCAGGCTTTCTTCCACCGTGTCGTAGAAGACGCCTATCTTGCTGATCTCGCGCGCCTGTTTTGCGGTGGCTATTGGCCGGCCGAACTCGCGCGAGATGCGCACCAGCTGCTCGACCTGCGCCACGGTCGACATCTTGCCCGTCTGCGCCTGGTTCCAGAGGTTGTCTTCAATGCCGCAGCGCACGTGCAGGCCCATGGCAATGCCCATCATGTTGACCGGCAGCACATTGCGCATCGAGCTTTCCACCGTCACCACCGCACCGTCCGGCACGGCACGCATGAAGTTCGCCAGGCTGTAGATGTTGGGCACATCCATGCCGCCGCCAATCGCCACCCAGTTCATGACCAGCGGGCCCTTGTAAATGCCGCGCCGCATCAGCCGTTCGACCGACTCGAAGCTGTTGATGTTGTAGCACTGGAACGCGCTCTGTATGCCCGCAGCGTTCAGGCGCCGGATGTGCTCCTCGGCCCAACCGGGCTGCGCGGGCACCGTCATTTCCTTGTAGGCGTTGTAGACCGCCGGGTCTTCCATCGACGTGCCTTTGGTGTCCTTGTAATCCCAGTGTTCAACGACGTTCATCTGCGAGGTATTGATGGTCACCGTGACCTGGTCGGGCTTGGGGTCGAGCTCGGCCAGCATGTGGCGCGTGTCGTCGCTCAGCCATTTGGCAGCAGCGCCTTCGGTCTCCGGCGCGAAGCTGATGGAGCCGCCCACCTGGATCAGCATCTCGGGCACCGCCTTGCGCACACCGCCAATCAGTTCATTGAACTTCGACAGCCGCTTGCTGCCCTTGCCGTCCAGCTCACGTACATGCAGGTGCAGCACGGTCGCGCCGGCGTTGTAGCAATCGACCGCTTTCTGGATCTGCTCGTCCATGGTGACCGGGATGTCTTCCGGAAAGTCGGAAGGTATCCAGGACGGCGCATAGGGTGCTGCCGTGATGATCAGCGGGTCCTGGTTTTCGGTAAAAAGATGGCCGTCAAGAAAGTTCACGATGTGTCTCCAGAAAAAAGATGCTCAAAAAAATCAGAACGGCCTGCTGCCGATGATCCCGGCGCGTTCCATCTTGCGGTGGCACGGCGGGTAGTCCATCACGGCGTAATGCTGGGTGGCGCTGTTGTCCCAGATCGCCACGCTGTGCGGCGTCCAGCGCCAGCGCACCTGAAACTCCGGCACATAGGCCTGGCTGATCAGGTAGCGCAGCAGGTCGGCCGCGCCGGGGTTGCCGTCCTGGCCGTAGCGCACACGCGCCGGCGTGTGGTAGTTGGTGAAGTGCGTGGTAAAGCCGTTCACAAACAGAATCTTCTCGCCGGTCTGCGCATGGGTGCGCACCACCGGGTGCTCGGCATCGGGGTACTGCGCCTTCAGCGCCAGCCGTTTTTCAATCGGCATGACGGCGCCAAAACTGGCTTCAATGCTGTGGCGCGCACGCAGGCCCTCGATCTGCTCCTTCACATGCGCCGGCAGCTTTTCATAAGCCAGCGCCATGTTGACCCACATGGTGTCGCCGCCCACAGGCGGGCATTCCAGGCAGTGCAGCACCGCGCCGAACTGCGGCGCTTCACGCCAGGTGGCATCCGAATGCCAGGCGTTTTCATAACGGTCCAGCGGCGCATCGGGTGACTTGTAAATGCGCACCAGGCCCGGGTGGTCGGGGTCGCTGTTCAGCATGGGGTGGGTTTCCAGCTCGCCAAAGCGGCTGGCAAAGGCAACGTGTTCGGCACGCGTGAGGTTCTGGTCACGCAGAAACAGCACCTTGTGCCTGAACAGCAGCGCCTTGATCTTTGCAAACAGCGCATCGTCACGTGCCGCATCGCCCAGGTTCACACCCTTGAGTTCAGCGCCAATCGCGCAAGTCAGCGGCTCCACTTCGAGGTGGATATCGGTTGCAGTGGTCATGATGGTCTCCGTTGTCGCGGGCCGTGCAGCCCGCGCCTGGCTTATTCGGAATTACTGGTTGAGCTGGATGTTGAAGGTCTTGATGATCGCCGCATTGCGGTCGAAGTCGACCTTCACTGACTGCGCCAGCTGTGCAGAGGTCAGGCCGGTGTTGGGCTCGAACCCGGCGGCGGCCAGGCGGTCACGCACCTTGGGTGAGGCAGCCGCCTTGAGCGTGGCGGCGTTGATCTTGTCCACCGTGGCTGCCGGGACGCCTGCCGCAACGACCGTGCCAATCCAGTTGGTGAAGTCGATATCGGGGTAACCCAGTTCAGCCATGGTGGGCACATCCGGCAGGTGCACAGAGCGTGTCTTGCTGCCCACACCAAAGGCCTTGAGCTTGCCGCCCTTGATCTGCGGCAGCGATGTGGCCATGCCGTCGAACATCAGGGCGACCTGCCCGCCCATGACCTGCACCAGTGCAGGCGGCGAACCCTGGAAAGGCACGTGCTGCAGATCCAGCCCGGCTTTCTGGTTGAAGATTGCGCCGGCGTAATGCGAGCTGGTGCCCGCGCTGTACGAGGCGTAGCTGAGCTTGCCGGGGTTGGCCTTGGCATAGGCGATGGCGCCCTTCAGGTCCTGCGCCGGAAAGGCGGTGCCCGCCACCAGCACCACACCCGCGCGGGCCACTGTGGCAACGGGGCGCACATCCTTGAGCGGGTCAAAACCCGTCTTCATCAGGAGCGGGATTTCGGTCAGCACGTTGCTGGCCGTGACCATGATGGTGTGCCCGTCTGCGGGGGCAGCCATCAGCGCCTGCACGGCAATACCGCCGCCGGCACCCGGCTTGTTGTCGACGATCACTGGCTGGCCGATGTCGGCTGACAACTGGTCAGCCAGCACGCGCGCCACGATGTCCATGGTGCCGCCTGCAGGCGCTGGCACCAGCATGCGCACAGGCTTGTCTGTCCAGGCTTGAACAAAAGGGGAAGCCGCAGCGGCCGCCAGGGCCAGCAGCAGCTTGGGCAACAGGCGGGTCTGGAAGCGGGTTGGCAAATGTCGTGTCATCGTTGTCTCCGTTATGTTGAGCCCCGTGCCGGGCGGCACTTTCGGCGCTGATCAATCTTTGGCGTTGATCACGTGCATGAGCTTATCGACAGTCGCCTTTCAAGAGTTTATATTCTGGGACATTTAATGTCTAAATTGGGACACACGCCCTCCGCCAATCCCGCCCACCATGCCCCTCGCCACACAACCCACACACGTCATCCGCAGCGCCAGCCTGAATGGTTATGCGGAGCTGGCACGCTCGCTGGGCCTGAACCCGCAGGCCCTGATGCGCAAGGCCGGGCTCGATGTGCGCTGCCTCGACGACCCGGAAACGCCCGTCAGCGTCTACGCCGTACAGCACCTGCTCGAAGCCAGCGCCGAAGCCGCAGGCATTGAAGATTTCGGGCTGCAGCTGGCGCACAACCGGCGCATGGCCAACCTCGGCCCGCTGAGCATTGTGCTGCGCGAAGAGCCGACGGCCCGCGCCGCGCTCGACACGCTGTGCCGCTACCTGCGCCTGCTCAATGCCTCGCTGCTGACGCGCATCGAAGACCACGCCGACGTCGTCATCATCCGCGAGGAGTTTTTGATGGAACGCGCCGGCTCCATCCGGCAATCCATAGAGCTGGCCGTCGGCGTGATGTACCGCATCCTGGTCGAACTGCTCGGCCCTACCTGGAAGCCCAGGCAGGTCTGCTTCTCGCACCGGCCGCCCAAAGACCTCTCCACCCACCGCCAGCTATTCGGCCGCAACCTAGAGTTCAACAGCAGCTTCAACGGCATCGTCTGCTCGGCCCGCGACCTCACCGCCCGACTGCCCACCGTCGAAACCGGCATGGCCGACTACGCGCGCCGTTTTCTGGACCAGGCGCTGTCAAACCAGCGCAGCACCACCAGTGACACGGCGCGCCAGCTCATCATGGCCCTGCTGCCGGGCGGCAGGTGCACCGCAGACCAGGTCGCCCAACACATCGGCATCGACAGGCGCACCCTGCACCGGCACCTGCAGGCGCAGGGCACCAGCTTCAGCGCGCTGATGCAGCAGGTGCGGTCCGAGTTCGTCGTGCGCCAGATTCGTGACAGCGACCGCTCCATGGCCGTGCTGGCGGAACTGCTGGGTTTTTCGGGCAGCAGTGCGTTTGCTTACTGGTTCCGGCAGCAGTTCGGCTGCACGGTGTCGCAGTGGCGCCGGGACCATGCGCAGCAGGCTGGCCAGCTCGGCGCAGCAGCGGGACGCGCGTAAAACAGCTATTTTTAACGTACACGTTAAATTTTTGCCGTATACGGCAAAATTCAGCTCAACCTGGGTTTCAGGGGTGCCCTGACAAGCCTAAAACAGCCAAAAAAGTGCCATTTTCAGGCATAAAAACGGCTGCAGGCCAATAGATACGAGCGTGAGCAGCTATGAAATACGTAGCAGCTCCACTCCTGCACGACAGCCGGCACCGCTGAGATACCTTTGGGCAGTGCGTCTGGTTGACGATTTCACACTCAAAAAATATACTTGCACATATAAGTGTCTAACCCGTTGCAAGGAGCCGCCATGTCACAAATCACCCTTTATCTGGACGATGCCACCCAGGCGCTGGTAGATCAGGCCGCGCAGGCTCATGGGCTGTCAAAAAGCCGGTGGGTGGCCGACATCATTCGCAAATACGCCGCCCACGAGTGGCCCCAGGATTGCGTGGCTTTGGCCGGCGGGTTTGCCGACTTCCCTTTGCGTGAAGACAGCCCTGCTCCGCAGCCAGCGGATGTGCCGCGCACCGGTTTTTGACGGCCAGCCATGCTGATTCTCGACAGCAACACCATCAGCTATTACTTTCGCGGCCACCCACATGTGGTGCCGCGCCTGCAGGCCCTGCGCCCGGTCGATCTGGGCGTGCCTGCGATCGTTGAATATGAGCTGCGTTATGGGCTGCTGCGCATGCCCCAGGAAGCGGCAGCCCCTCGCCTGGCCGCATTGGCGCAGTTGCTCCGGCCCATGCAGCTTTTGCCGTTTGACAGCGAATGTGCCGCGCAGGCTGCCCGCCTTCGCGTCGAGCTGGAGGCGCTGGGCACCCCCATTGGCCCGCACGACACGCTGATTGCGGCCACGGCATTGCGTCATCAGGCGACGCTGGTCACGCGCAATGTGCGCGAATTTGCGCGTGTTCCGGGCTTGCAGGTGCTTAATTGGCATGAGGCTACCTGAGGAGCAGCCCAGCCCAACGTTCACTCAGCCTTGATGTTGTGGTCTTTCACGAATTTGGCGAACTTCACTTTCTCTTCAGCCACAAACTTCGCCAGTTCTTCAGGCGTGCTCGCGATCACCACCGCGCCCTGATCAGCCAGGCGCTTTTTCATTTCTGGTGAATTGACAAACCTGACGCTTTCAGCACGCAGTTTCTCAATGATGTCTTTGGGCAGGCCCTTGGGCGCATACAGCGCCTGCCACTGCCCGGCCACAACACCGGGGAAACCTGATTCAGCCACCGTCGGCACATCCGGCAGAAAGCTGAGGCGCTCCTTGCTCATCACGCCCACCAGCTTGAGTTTTCCGGATTTCACAAACGGGTAAGTCGAGAGCATCGCAATCGACAGCGCCTGGGCCTGGCCGGCGACCACGTCGCCCAGGGCAGGTGCGCCACCTTTGTAGGCGACGAAGGTAAACGGCACGTTCGCCCGGGTGGACAGCTCAAGTCCTGCCAGGTGAGAGGCACTGCCGTTGCCGAGAATCGCGTAGTTGAACAGCTTGGGATTGGCTTTGGCGTAGCTGATCAGCTCGGGCACCGTATTGACGGGCAGGCTGGACGTGACGGCAAGACCATAGGGCGAGCCGATCAGCAGGGTGATGGGTGTGAAATCCTGCAAGGGGTCGAACGGCAGGTTCGGGTACAGGGCGGGGCCACTGGTGAAGGTGCCGAGATCCTGCAGCAGCAGGGTGTAGCCGTCAGGCGCGGCCTTGGCGACAAAATCGCTGCCGATGTTGCCGTTGGCACCCACCTTGTTTTCCACGATGAAGGGCTGGCCCATCACCTCCTGAAGGCGGGTGGCCAGCTGCCGTGCAAACGTATCGGTGGCACCGCCGGCGGAGAAGGCCACCACCACCTTGACCGGTTTGGAGGGGTAGGTTTGGGCCATCACCGCCTGGGCACAAAAAATTGCTGCTGCTGCGGTGACGATGCGTGAGAGTGTGAAGAGTCGCATTTTGAAGTTCCTTATGCTGATTTAGTGACCAGAAAATTTCGGGCCGCGTTGTTCACGATGGGCAGCCATGCCCTCATCCACATCCGCGCTCCACTCCAGCGCCGTGCGCAGGGCGTCCGACAGGCTTCGGGCAGCCGTAAAGCCCGGCTCCAGCCGGGCATGGACGATGCGTTTGGCGCCCTTTATGGCAAGCGGGCCGCAGCCGGCCATGCGGCGCGCGATGTCGCCAACCGATGCCGCCAGCGCCTCGGGTTTGAAAAGTTGCTGCACGAGGTCGATGCGCAGCATTTCTGCAGCGCCGACCTCCCGGCCGGTACAGATCATCTCCAGCGCCCTCGCCCGACCCACCAGCTCCGGAAGCCTGACCGGCCCGCCCGCGCCCGGAAACCCGCCCCATGCCGCCTCGGGCATGCAGAGCACGGCCTCGTCCGAGGCATAACGGATGTCGCAGGCCAGGCACAGCTCCACAGCGCCGGCCACCACGCGCCCGTTGATCGCGGCAATGACAATTTGCGGCAGCGCTTCAACCGCATCAAAGCAGCGGTTGGCAAAGCGCACCAGGTCAACCACCTGCTGTTTGCTGTAGCCCGCGCGAATTTCAGGGTTGAGGATGCCGGCTGAAAAAAGCTGCTGCCCTGCCCCGGTGATCACCACCACATGCGCGCTGGCATCGTCCCTGAGTGATGCGGTGAGGTCCAGCAGGTAGCCCATCAGCTCAGGGCTCAGGCGGTTGTGTTCGTCAAGGCGGTTGATGGTGAGCGTGACCACCCCACCTTCCCTGTGAACATCCAGCCCGTGGGTGCTGGTCGTCAGGCCCTGGGCGATCGGTCGGTGTTGCTGGTTCATCGTTTGAAGGTGTCGGAGGATAAAAAAAGGAAAAAACCGGTCTCGCTACCAAGGCAAACTTTTGCCCGAGTAATCAAGAAACCGGCCGGTGGTGCTTTTGTCTGCGTTGTGGATGACGCGGCGCATCTGGCCCACACTTTCTTCTTTTGAAAGCTCAGACTCAGGGCTGCCCATGGCGGTCCGAACGCGCCCCGGATGCAGCACGAAAGAAATCACATCAGGCTCGTCAACCGACAGTGTTTTCCACGTCGCATTCAGCGCCGCTTTTGAGGCGCGGTACATGATGGTCGAGCCGGTGACGTTGTTGCCTATCGATGCCCGGCCGCTGGACAAGGCCACAAGCTTTCCGCTGGGGCTGCGCTTGAGCGGTGTCACCAGCTGGCCAGCCCACAGGGCCGGCGCAATGCAATTGACAAAAAAGGACTCTTGCCAGTCATCAATGTGTATGTCGGCAAAACCCATGTCGCGGCCGCGCATGATCCCGGCGTTCAGTATGGCCAGGTCGAGCGTCCGGTCTTGCAGCAAAGCCGCCGTTTTCAAGATGCCGGGTGCGTCCTGCATGTCGACGTTGAAACACTCGGCGCCTGCATCCTGAAGTTCCGCCAGATGCGCGTCCTGCCGGGCGGTGCAGACGACAGCCCAGCCGTCCGCCAGGTATTGCTGCACGAACTCGCGCCCAATGCCGCTTCCTGCGCCTGTGATGAATACCGTCGACATTGTTTTTTGTGCCTCTTCGTCGCGTCCGCAGGCCTGGTGCCCTGCCAGCCACGCTTGTCTCTGTGTGTCTATATGTCTTGTAACGCGCCGAGTATGGCGCTAAACAAGCCAGCACACGAGCAGCTTTATCGGACGCCTGTACGGCAAAAAATCAGCCTTCGCCAGAAGGCCGGGGCCCGCGCTGGCTACCATCAGTTTTCAAAAGTTCGTGCGCCGCAAGGGTGCGCCAGTCGATCAAAAAAAAGGCCGCAGCATGCCATTCAAAAATATCCGGGGCGTAAAGATTCACTATGAGGTTTTTGGCACTGACGGGCCCTGGGTCGCGCTGTCACCGGGCGGGCGGCGATCACTTGATGAACTCGTCAGCATCGCCACAAAACTCTCGCGCAGCGGCTACAGGGTGCTGCTACACGACAGGCGAAACTGCGGGCTGTCAGAAGTCGAGATTTCAGGTTCTGACGCTGAATACGAAATCTGGGCCGACGACCTCCATGTGCTGCTGACAGAACTGGGCGCCAGCTCTGCCTGGGTTGGCGGCAGTTCTTCAGGCGGCCGGGTGGCCATCGTGCTTGCGCTGCGCCACCCCGAGATGGTGAGCGGGCTTCTGCTGTGGCGCGTGACCGGCGGCGGCGCATTTTCTGAATGGCTCGCGAAGCAGTACTACACCCAGTACATCCCGGTTGCCGAAGCTGGCGGCATGCAGGCCATCTGCGAGACCGAAGAGTTCGCCGCCCTGATCAAGGCCCGCCCGGCCAACCGGCAAAAGCTGATGGCAATGTCCAGCGCGCAGTTCATCGAGGTCATGTCGAACTGGGCCAGCTACTTCTTGAAGTCGGTACACCTGCCGGTCGTGGGCGCGACAGTGCAAGACCTGGCAGGCATACGCAAGCCCGCGCTGGTGGTGCCCGGAAACGACAACAGCCACCCCAGGGTTGCCGGTGAAAAGCTCGCCACCCTGCTGCCGCAGGCAACCCTGCGGCACCTGAACATCCAGGACCGCGATGTCGCGCTCAGCCCCAAATCGGATTGGGATGAATGCGAGGACGAGTTGCTGGGCTTCATCACTGCGCAGCTGGCAGGCGAGCAAGACAGGGCCGCCACCGCCAGCTGAAAGCCCGCGCCCGGCCAGGCGGCTGAAGCAGCGGGTGAGCGTTATCATGGAAAAATGCGCTTCGCCACGACCCTCCCCCATGCGGTCAGCAGCCCGAATCCGCAAGCCCATCCATGAGCAAAGAAGAGAACATCGAAGAAGTGTTGCGATGCGCCCAGGCCTTGTTCAGCAAACGGGGTTACGACAGCATTGCCCTCCGCGAGATTGCCGACGCAGCACATCTGTCGCTGGGCACCGTCAGCTTTTACTTCAAGGCCAAGGAAGACATCTTCCAGACGCTGGTGCAGCGCGCGGTGCGCACCATAGGCACCGAAAGACTGGCCCTGCTGGCGCAGCCGCCGGCACCAGGCTTTACGCCGCTGCAGCACATCCTGTTTGCCATCATCTGGCCGGTGCTCCGCCGCCTGGAAGACCCGGACCCGATAGAGCACACCATTCCGCGCGTGATCAGGTGGGCACTGACGGGGCCAGAACGCGTTGAACAAAGCCTGCGCAAGGAGTTCGACGCCACAGCCGCCGACCTGATACGGACCCTGCAAATCGCCTGCCCCCAGCTCAGCCGCTCGCGCGCGATCTGGGCCTATTCATTCACGATCTCCATGCTGTATTCACGCCAGGTTTTCGACAACCGTTACGCTGACCTGATGGAAGGCCAAACCACAGACAGGTCCCTGGAAGACCGCGCCATGCTGCTGGTCAGGTTCGCCAGCGCCGGGGTATTGGGTCTGCAAGGTGGCGGTGAGGGCTGACGCTGCTGACTGCGCTTTTCCTGAAGTGATGCGCCCTCTTGCGCTCTGGCCCGTACTTTTTTAACGTACACGTTCATTTTTAACGTGTACGTTAAATTTTTGCCGTATACAGCAAAATTTCTGTTAGAGGTGCCTCTAAAGGCGTCCAAAACATCTCGAATTGGCCAAAAAAGTGCCATTTTTAGGCATCAAATCGGCTGCAGCCCTTTAGATACGCGCGTGAGCAGCTATCAAATTAATAGTATTCAGCCGCTTTGCTTGACCAGCTCTCACCCATCTCGCGCACCTGCTCAAGCACCAGCTCAACCGCTGCGTCCTGATGGTCGGGCGGGTATTTGTATTTGCGCAGGATGCGCCTGACCATCTGACTCAGCCTGGCCTGCAAAGTTCTCCCGCGCCGACCAGTCTACGCACAGGTTCTGACGCAAGCTCTCGGTGAGCAACTGACGCAGCAGCTAAATATCGGAGAGACTAGGACCCAAGCAGCTATCAAACCTCTGCCCCTGCTGTCGCAGAATACAAACAACAATTTGGTTAAACAAAATGACTACAACCGTACTCGTCCTAATCTTCCTGGTGCTCGCGATATCGTTTGGCGTATTTTTCTACCTCGGAAGGCCGAAAAAGCAAACCGAAACGACGCCAGTAACGGAGCCAGCCACTTCCCAAGTACTCGTAGCAGCGCCCTCCCCCGAGCCCCCAGAACAAGAAGAGTTGCCCCAGCGACTTGTCATCGGCTCGCACCCGAACCATCCGGTTGTAACGATTGAATCAAGCAACGCGTTAGCGGCTTATAAAAAGGGGAAGCCAATAGACCTGAACAGCGGCTCAGTCGGGCGGCTCACTGCAATGCTCCAGGCTGCGCCAGGTCTTCTCGTAGCAGCGGAAGCCTCTGGCGAGCGCCTGATGGAAGTAACGATTAACGGCGATCTGGCCAGGGCCGCGGATGGCAATGGCTTTCGCGCATTCGCATTGGGCCCAAAGGGAATCACTGAACAAGCCAGACTGTTTGAGGTGCAAAACCTTCAACAACTAGTCAATGCTGCCGCTGTATGGCAGATCGCGTCAGTCGTCGTCGCGCAAAAGCATCTCGCAGACATCAGCCAAAAACTTGATGAAATCAAAAACTCAGTCAAAGGCATTTCTCAATTCCTGGATAACCAGCGCAAAGCCAGGATCCAGTCGACCTATGAGTACCTTGCGCAGGTTTATAGGGCCATTCAAGCTGGAGAGCTTTCCACCAGCGTTCGTATCCAGCTCGAAAGCTGCGAGCGAGACCTACTGGAGATTCATCGGCATCTCATTCACGAACTGTGCCAATTGCTAGATGAAAAAGTAGAACACTCTGAAGCATTTGGATCAAAGGATCTGAAAGACGGAATCTCCAGCAAGATAGGCAGAATCAAAGACCACGTGTCCGACATTCAAATGTGCCTTCGAACACGTATTGGAGCCTGGCACATACTTTCAGTCTTTCCGGGGGAAGCGAACTTGAGCCAATCCCGCAGAGAAAGCATTGAAGCCTCAGTACGCGAGTTTGCTGAACTTGAACCCTTGTTACGCACGTCGCTAGATTCAGAAATCGACGACATCAAGGCTTTCTGGACAAAACAGTCAACACTGGATGCCCGAAAATCAGAATTAAGAACAAAGCGCGATACAACGACCGACTTGCTTTCCAGCAATGCAACCGAGGCACTAACCTCGCTAAAGAACACAGAACAACAGTTTCTCACCCACGATCAACCGACGCGTATTTTTATTGAAGTCCAAAACGGGGTTCTTGTAGCTGCGCGGCAGGCAACATAGTGCAAAGTCCAGCTGCCGAGTTAGCAGCACTACAAATTCACCTCCCTACGCGTTGTGCATTAGAAATGCGACGAAATTTATGCATGAATATTCAAAAAAATTCTTCAATGCGCTTAGGTTACTGGCCGACCTGATGGAACGCCAGACCACAGACAGGTCTCTGCAAGACCGCGCCATGCTTCTGGTCAGGTTTGCCAGCGCCGGGGTTTTGGGTCTACAAGGTGGCGGTGAGGGCTGAGCCTGCTCAAAGTGACGACGTGGCCTCAGTCTCATTCCCCTTAAGGTCCAGCGAAGACCACTGCATCGCCACCATCACGATAGAAGGCCCGCGCTTTCAGTTCGATGTTGAGGACAACCCGCTGCTGGCTGATTGGGTCAGTACGGTGGCTTTGCTGGAGGCTGAAGGGCAGAAGGACCCTGCGAGGTTTGCTTCGCCTTTTGCGGAGCTGGCGCCTTCGGGGTTGCGGTTTCATTGAGGCCTTGTGCCCCGCACAGACTAGAGATTGAAGCGATATGAAATTGACAATCGAATCTCCTGATTTTGTTGAGTCTTTGAAAGATTTCCCAACGGGAATAATGCCTCTTAGGAAAAATCACAAGTATTTTTTAGTTATCAAGGGATCGAAAGAATTGATACTAACGGCGCAAACAAATAAAGGTTTTTGTTTCTACCTTGCGCCAGTTGAACAAAATGGAACGCGAACAATTGGTCTCATCACAGCATTCTTTGACGACAAGATTAGCCCTTTGATTCTTTGGACCGCGATAGTTAAGGGCGATTTTTCAGAACTGCTCATTCCATTGCTTTGCCTCCCAGAGTTTGAAGTCTATTTTTTTGATGAACACGATAGAGAACATGGGAGCTATCGTGTTCGCAATCCCAAATTTAAGCAATTCGGAAACGTATTCTCAAAGATAAATCTATTAGCTCTGACAGTTGCAGAGACCTTGGAAATAAACAACAAAATAGGAAACTGGTTCCGCGGAACCACCTCAAAAGATGACAGGAAGTCTTTCCCAATTTATTTTGAGGAAAACTTGTTTCCTCACGATGCCGTTCTTTTAGATTTAACTGATCCAGTAAGCTTAGTCACTGGAGCTAAATCAATTTCGGTTAATTCATTAGAAAGGAAAGAGCCAGGAGATTATCAAGAGGCTGATATTGTTCGACTGCTACTCCGCATATTCAGAAGCGAGCAGATTTTTCTCAATCCCTTCAAGCAATCAGATCACAAAGAGTTAGTTGATGTACTTGTAGTCGGTGATCAACACGCTCTCTTTATTCAAGCAAAAGACAGTCCGAACACTGAGTCTATTTTGCGCAACGCTACAAGTCGCAAGAGAGCCAAATCGCTCAGCCAGCTGGAAGAAGCCAATGGACAGCTGAAGGGAGCAATCTCATATGCAAAGAAAAATCCCATCCTGCAGCTCAACCTCAAAAATCTCCATCGCTCCATTTCCCTTCAAGGATTACAAATCGTCGGTCTAGCAGTAATAAAAGAACTTTTTGAGGATGTTGACACCTTTGAAAAATACAGTGAGTTGACGCTCGATCTTATAAGCCAGACAGGTGTGCCGTGCGTATTTCTAGACTACCCGGATCTGCACATGTACACACGCCATACCACTGACGAAATGACATTCATGGGAGCTTTGCAGCAACTCTTTGAGATCGGTTGGACGAAAAAGCGTTTTGGGCGCCTGCAGTTCGGATTACCGCCTGGAATTAAAGAAAAGATTGCGGAGGCGAGAAGATCAAACCTTCTAGAAAAACGCCGCGCACATGATGCCTCATAAAAGCGATTAAGTCTTTGCAGCAAGCGAAACGCCTAAATGTCTCTGACCGCAGCGGGACTATAGGAGCATTGCTTAAGAAACAAGAAAGGGTTAGCAAACGCCAGTTTGCTAACCCTCTTTGATTTGGTCGGTGTGAAAGGATTCGAACCTTCGACCCCTTGCACCCCATGCAATTAAATCAAAGTATAGCACCATCCCAAATTATCCAAATAGGTTAACTAATGCATTGATTTATATAACTATTTTTAAAAACGACCTCCGAGGGCATCTTATACAATCCAGGCAAATCCAACGCAAAAGTGTAGCGGAAAGTGGAGCGGTAAATCTGATGGCTGAAGCAAAACTCTCACAGCGAAAAGTCGATACGACCAAAGTACCTTTTGGCAAGGAAGACATCTACCTCTCGGATGGAATGGGCTTGTACTTGAGAGTCTACGCGTCTGGCAGCAAGCTATGGATCTACCGATATAAAAACACACAGGGCATAGAACGCTTTTATCCGCTCGGAGAATACGGAGACGGTGCAGGCCAAGTAGGACTCGGAGCGGCACGAACGGCGCGCAATGAGCTGAAGACCCTTAGAAAGTTGGGCAAGGATCCCTTCGTCGAGCGGGATCGGCAACAACGTGAAGCAGCCCAGCGCAAACAAGCCGACGAACAGCAACGGCTAGCGCTGGAATCACGTCTCACCCTAAAGCAACTTTTCGAGGAGTGGGTGAAAACAGCTTTAGCTTACCGCCCAAACACGACGGGCAAGCCATTGGGACGGAAAGATGGCGGGAAGTCTGTGAGACGGCTTTTCAAGAAAGACGTTTTTCCCCAAGCTGGCGAGAAAGTCGCAGTTGAGGTGACGCGCGGGGATATCGTTCCCTTGCTCGACAACGTACTCGCACGCGGGAATACGAGAATGGGTGCAGTGCTGTTTTCCGAATTGCGACAGATGTTTCAATGGGGAGTGGAGCGTGAGCTTATTCCAAGTGATCCAACCGTCACACTTAAGAAGTCAAAATTTGGCGTCTCCCATGAAGAACGAGATCGCCGGTTAAAAGACGTCGAGCTAAAGGAGTTGAAAAAGCTGCTGCCTTTGTGCGGTATGACCGAACAATCGCAACTTGCGCTTTGGATTCAACTCTCAACGCTGTGCCGGATTAGCGAGGTCTTGTCGGCAAGATGGGAGCACATTGACTTCAAGAACTCCGTCTGGTTTAAACCAAGCACAAAGAACTACAAAAGCCATACCGTCTATTTATCTGACTTTGCAAAAGAGCGCTTTGAACGGTTAAAAATGCTTTGTGGCGATCGCGACTGGGTATTCCCGTCCACAAATAAGCCCAACACCCACATCGACTTGAAGACCATTTCGAAACAAGTGGGAGATCGGCAAAGGGCTGATGGAGTAACGCTTCTAAAAGGAAGAACGCAGGCATCTAAAAGCCTTGTACTTAGTGGAGGCCGGTGGACGCCGCATGATTTGCGACGAACTGGTGCAAGTATCTGCAATGAGATCACGCAAAAACCTCATCTTGTGGAAAAGATGCTGGGCCACACTGAGCAAAACAAGATGATGCGGACTTACCAGTTACCCGACGAGACGTTGAATCTAAAGACTGCTTGGCAGGCTCTTGGTAAGCGACTGACAACAGTTTTAAAAAAGTAACGCCGAGAAATGATTAGAAATAGGCATTGGACTTTTTTTGATTGTCGATACATAGGGGGACTTCGATTCTCTATTGCCTTGTGCCGATAAGGTTTGAGTATCTTCAGACGCTGCTGAGTAGATCAAGCTCACAACTGTCGGCGTGAACCTTGAATACACTACGCTTGTGTCAATCGAAGTTGGTGCAGCTAGTTCCAGCCGCGGAAGAGGGCCGAGCGCGCCGTTATGCGCTCGCCGCTTGACAGCAGTTGCACCAGCCAGTTGTTCTTTGAGTTGACGAAGACGTTATTGAGCACGGCGTTGAACTTCTCTCTGGAGACGGCCATGGTCTCGGCGTCCAAGTCGGCCAGCGTGCCAGCAAGGTAGTCCGGGAGTCTCACCAGCTCGTCGAAACGGTGCTTGCCCGCCTTCTCAGGAATCTCAAAGCAAAGGGTGGCCAGAGATACCCCGAGATTCTGAACCTCCCGTTGCTCGGGTGTGGCGAACTCGATTGCCTGGATCAGGTAGTACACGTATGCTAGATCAGACACCACGGCGTCATGACGCTCAAACAATGCATCTCGGTCAGAAATCCATCGAATTGCCCTGGCGCTTACCGCCTGATTGAGCATATTGCAGAGGGTCGCCACCATCGCAGCCACCAGGTGGATCTGCCTGGCTAACTTCGCGTTCACGCCCTTGTGCCTCAGGTCTCGCTCGAAGGTCCGCAGTCGCTTGATGGCGCTCTGATGATAGTCGATGTCGCTCGCATCTTGGTAGAGCAAAAGGCGGTCCTCCATGAAAGATATGGCTCCGGTGACCAGCGCGCTCATGACCTCTACGCTCAGGTAGTCGCGCAGCAGCGCAGCCTCCCGCTTCATGACGAACGAGACACTGAACGTCACAGGCACCTCGCAGGTCAGGTACTGAACCAGGCCGAGTGGAACCTCGCTGGTGTTCTTCAGATCCTTGGGCGCCGCGCCTGCTATGTACTCGCAGATGTTCTCGGCCTTGTCGTGCGGGGCGACGACTACAAAGCTGAAAACGTCATTCCCCTTGTTGACGTCGCCAATGCAGTAATCCGAGACCACTGACCACGGCATGCCAACTGGATAGCGAGCGAACCACTGCTTCAGTTGCAATTGCGTTGCCGCAGTGGCTTGGACTAAGACGGGAAGCAGGTCAATCATGGCACGATGGTGGAGACTACGCGAGGATGCGAAGCTTCCCGTCTTCTCCAAGTTCTATGGCTTTAGTCCAGCTGTTCCATGTCCTTGACTCAAGCGTCTGCAGCAACTCGTAGCAACAGTGATCGTCCGCAGATATGCTGGTCAGAAACATGCAAATCGGCGCGTACACCGGCTTGGACCAGCCCTCCGAAGCGAGATCGATTTTCACTTCGAGCCGGCGTGCGTCATTCGCAAATCCGGCATACAACGTTGCAAGGTGGCCATCGGCGACATTTATGACGGCACCATGCAGTCTGGTGATCGCCCATAGAGTTAAAAAATTCTTAGTCCCGGCCAGCTTGCCGAGATCTGCAGGTTCAACCACTCCATTGCTCAAACACACCTGCACAAAGTCCTCGTACAGCACCTCGTCGGTAAATGCCGGCTTCCAGACAAATCGGTTGGCCAGGTAGTCGACCAGCGTCATATCGCTCTGAGAAAGCTGATCACCTGCAGTTAGCTTGCGCAGCGCCTTCTCGAATTTCTGCCTCGCCGCGTCCCGCCTTAGCCCAGAACCCGACCTGAGCTCTTCGTCCGTCGACAAGCTTAGGTTCGCTAAGCCAGCCGCACGTAGATCGTCAAGCGTTGGATTCAGCCGTCGAAGACCAAGACTCCAGACACGAAAGCTCGTGAAGATATCGCGAACTCGTTGCGTGACCGGCCCCTTACTCCGTCGATCGCGATGAGCAAGAAAGTCTCCAATCTCACGAAAACTTTCCCTAGAGTGGGAGGACTCTCGCTGGTCGAGGAACAAACGGTCGAGATCTTCGGCCTTGGCTCGGCCTTCTATAAGCCGGCAGAGGCGCACTTGCAGCTCACTTTTGATCATTAAAGCAGTTTCATAAACTTACTCCACCTGCACATAGTCAGAGTGCTTCCGATGTCCTGAATATAGACGCCTTGGTCAATCGTGGCGTGATGCGCGCTCGACCTAAGAAACACACTCGATCTGTTGCTCGGTCCAGAACTGCTTTTACGGACCGGTGTGGTCGCCGTAGGGGCCATGACAGTCGGGCTCGCCCGACAGGGCCAGTGTCGAACTTAATCTTGAAATACTTCTCGCACGCCGAGCACTCCCGCCGGTGTCGGCGTCCGGTCTGATCGTCACCTGCATGGAAGTCCCGCGATCACTCTTCTCCAGGCCATCCGATACTGGTGTTATCGGCTAGCCTGAGCTTGGTGTGCTCGCCCGTCTTCGGCGTCGCCGTGATCGCCAACTGTGAAGTGGGGATACCCCACTCACTCGTCATCTGCGCGCCAAGTTCCTTGATGGTGAAGCCGCGATGGTGGAGCCGCCAGAAGGAGCCGACGTTGTCGTCCTCATCAGATACCTCTTGCAGCAGTTGCTGCTCGGCGACTTTCATTGACGTGACCGTGGGCGGATCGCTACGCCGCACACGCAGCCGGACCTCGACCGGCTCGGGTACCGTATTGGGCAAAAAGGCCAAGCTGGCGCGGTATGGCTCCAGCGCGCGCCGGATGAACATGATGGACGGGGCGTATTTCTTCACGGGCTGTATGGCCAGCAGTTCTGGCAAGTAACGCGCCTTTAGCTTTTTACCCCGAAATTCACCGTTCTTGTCGAAGTAAGCCTCAAATAACATGCCGTTCAACAGGTGCAGTGTGGCCTCTTCGTCGTTGAGCTTAGCCAGTTCGCGGCGCAGGTCGGTCATCACGCTCATCGCCTTGTGTTCGCTGCCGCAAGCGCATTGGTACAGGTTCCTGCCAAGCACAAAGATTGCGTCAGCCGAAAGTTTGGAGAGCTCCAATTCCAACAGGCTCTCGACGGCGGGGCGTTGCTTCGGCCAAGTGTAGGAGCGCATGGCTTGGATCAGCTTATCGACGGCCGATCCGCGCCGAGCGGCGAAATCAGCATCCGCCTTGGCGCTGTCAGAATACGCGAACCGCTTGCTCAAGGTGACACCAGACCGCACTAGCTTTTCGACGATGAGATCGGCCAACTGTTCTGGCGTCTTCTTAGTCAGGTCAATGTGCCCAGTGGTCTTGAGCAGGCCGGGAATATCGGCGGTCTTGTCGAACAGAGCGGGCAGGATGTATTCGCTGCTTTCACTGAACGCTCGCGCCTGGGCGCTGCGTCGCTCATGGTTCGTCCACAACTTGTCGCGATAGGCCGCTGACACGAATATAACCGTGTAGATGGCCTTCTTCTGATAGACCTCCGAGAGGTGCGCATACAGATCCTTGCCCCAAAGATCAGCTTCTTCGAACAGGTCATAGAAAACTTCGACGCCGGCAGCCCTGAGCTGGATAGCGACCTTTTCGACGTAATCGCGGTCTTCGCCAGCAAAGGACAGGGCAACGTGGTAGTTCGGCATAACAATTGCCCTCTTGTTTTATACGCGCACTTGTTCGCGAGCCGGGTTGGGCTCGACCTGCAGCCAAGCTGAAGATGATGACTATATAACGGCAGGCAACTCAGCACTCGCAATAATCTGGCAAAGCACCAAACTAGGCCCACAAGCCAAAACGGGAGTTTGTAAGTAACCGCCTTAAAAGCACCAAATTAGGGCATCCGTCTTAAAGCCAATCGCCACGGTCTACGTGGCTATATGCCGCAAACTGGATTCGACCAGGCCATGAGGCCCTCAGACAAGAAGTCCGAACGCGCTGACAGAGCTGGCAAAAAAAACCACTCACCGCTATTCAATGGTGCGCCTGACCAGTCGGAGTAGTCACGCCAGCCAACGTCAAACCCGCACCATTGCAGCCAGCTTGGCCGGCCACAGCCCCGTAAAACCCCAGCCGATCCATCTCAGTAAATGCACGAGCATTTTGACTGGGAGAGGAACCAAGTTTTTAGCGCAATAACGGCAGGATACTCATGGGGCTGGCACCACCGGCCCCTGCCGCGAAGACCGCCGTTGTGGCGGCTCGATAACGCGAGTTTGTCCGGTGCGCACGGACTATGAGACCAGCCAGCATTAACCCGGTCTGGTGCCCTCCTCGCGCTTTTTTGCGCGGCTTCAGCGCAGCCGACAGTCCCGACCAAGTTGCCTCAAGCACGACTGATGGTTAATTGTGGCGGGATTCCTTCATCCCCAGCCAGCTCAGCTGTTTACATCGCTCCGGCCAATTGCACCAAATGAGTGCACCCGTTTTCGCGAACGTATGGATCTGACGGTCTGACTCAACGTCCGAAATCAGCCATCGGCACGGGCCCGTCGGAGCCAGAAACACCCATCACGGGGATGTCCCGCTCAGGCCGGAGCTGGTATTTCACGTCAGATTTCATAATCCAAATCAAACACGCAGTCAATCCTAGTGCAAAGAGTATTTTTTGATTCTTTGGGGTGAGATGTGCTTATTTGGAGCCTAAATCAAAAATCGGTGGTGAAAGGAAATGATGCCAATGACCACTTACAACCTCACAGCCAAAAAGGTATGCGAAATCCTGGGGATCAGCAACGCCAGCCTGTACGACCGAATGTCGCAGTCATCCCCCAGGCTGGACAAGACGTTCCCCCGGCCCATCAAGCTCGGCCCTTCCCCGTCTTCAGCCAGCCGCTGGAGCCCTGAGGAGCTTCAGCAATGGATAGATCAGCGCGTTGCCGAAAGCCAAAAACACAACCAATAGGAGAAAAGTATTCACCCCTCTCGGGGAACTAAGTTTGTGGGGCACAGCGTCATCAAAACGCTGGCAATGCCTGCATTCAGAACATTTAAATGCCAGCAAACACAGGAAATCTCATTTCTTGGCCTTATGGATTTTATTCAATTAAAGAATTAAAGAGTAAGTGCTGATAACTATCAAGACTAAAGACCAAGGAAGAAAGATTAAGGAAGTAATTACTTTAAGGAATAAGAGGAGCTGAAAGCTTAAAGAGTATCGACTAAACAGGAAGGACACATAAGCAAGAGACAGCAGAAGCAATCAGCTTCTGCTTAATCAATCTGAGACTTATTGAAGGAGTTAGACCATACCAACACAGCCTGCCATAAGCAGGCTTATCTACAAACCTACAACCGTTATGACCCATCAGAAGAAACCAAACCCAGCAGAAAAGGTAAGCCGTGCTTTGAGGGAAAGCATGGTCGCCTATGAGACCTACGCCAACAAAGTGCGGTATCTCGTCGATGACGACATGACAGCCATCAGTCAGGTGGAACTGACTGCGCATACCACTGCAGCTATCTCAATATCCCATGGGGATCTGTACACGCTCAAGATGAATAGGCACACAGGCCGTCGCTATGTCGAGGCCAACCTTGCTGGCAAAGCCCTGTTCTTGACCCTCAAATCTCCCACCAGCGAGATGCTGAAGTACTTTCATGCCCATACCCTGAACCCGTATGTGGATGTGTACATCCTGGCCGTCAGCCAGCATGGCGTCGATGGCATGGCCATGTATGAGCTCAACACTCACCTTGACGATGCGGCGCAGCAATGGGTGATGCGCATGAATGCCTTTGTACAAACGCTGCGGATGCAGACCCGTAAGCCCGAGTTCAAAACGGCTATCCGGGCATCCCAGCGCTCATGCAACAAGAACTACAAGAACTTCATCACATATCTGAAAGCGCTGTTTCAAAAGAACGGCCGCATTCTGGGCCTGCGTGCGGATTTCAGTTACCGGAAGGTCCACAACTTTGACCAGGCCGGATCGGACATCTCCTACGCAGAAGCCAAGCGCCACCGGGAAGCACTTGTGGACGAGATTCGCAGACGTTTTAAGGGGTTGTTGCTGGGCTACGTATGGAAGTTCGAATACGGACTGCTCAAGGGCTATCACAGCCATTTCCTGATCTTCCTGGACGGCTCGAAGGTCCGTGAGGATGTCACGATCGTGAAGATGCTGGGCGAGCACTGGCGCACCGTTCTCACCGAAGGCAAGGGGGCGTACTACAACTGCAACGCTCGTAAGACCAGTTACCGTTTTTGTGGGATCGGCGAGCTTCGTCACGATGACCCCGAGATCTGGCAGGGGCTGAAAAACATTGCGACCTATCTGACCAAGCCGGATCACTACGTCCGGCTGAACATGCCGGATGGCGACCGCGCTTTGGGCAAGGGAGGTCCACCTAAGCTGTACGCCAAGAAAAAAGGCCGTCCCCGCAAGTCGGCAGACTTGTCCACCCCACCTGAGGCTCAGTTCTCGATCACGCCATCCGTGAAGAATGGGGCGATTTCAGCCCGGAACGCCGGATGATCTCTGATCCACAACTTGACTTTGCTGACCAGTTTGACGTGAGAAATTTGCAGCTCATTGGTTTCAATAAAGCGGGCAATGTCATCGTCAATTCGTTCAATCGCCGCCTTAACGCTTTTGAACTTCGCCGGCTGCTTTTGACGGTCGCGGTCTCGATGGAGCAACGCAATGATCTGGTAGCGCACCCTTTGTCCGGGCACGTCGCCGTTGGACACGGCAAGAATACTTTTCCCTGCCTTTTGTTCAAACCAAAACAGCTCGCTTTCAATGCCCTCAAGCTTATTGAGATACCGCAGGGCTCTCAACAACAAATCCCATGCCGCCGAAGAATCGTTTCGGTTATGTGCTCTCTGCGCTGCCGCAGCATAGATGCCGCTGGCCAGAATGAAATATCTGTAGTCAGGAAGGCCATCGGCAGGCGCTTTTGCGCCCAGCAAATACTTGGTCCACACAATCAGAACCAAATCAAGATCCAACACGTCTTGCGGCAAGTCCAGCACCCAGGTATTCCATTGATCCAAAAACCTTCCGGGGTCTTGTTTGTTGAAACCCTGGGCCAGTTGATAGGTCAGGTGCTCAATATGGGTCTCAAAACTAAAGCCCGGATTGAGTTGTTTTTCGTATTCAGATATTTCGCTCATCAGCTATTTTCAGTTCTTTTGTTCAGCTCTTTTTTCAGCTTCAAAACAAGGAGGCACTCATGCATTTAACCCCCTCATGGTCACAATGGGGCCCTGCCGCATCGGAACGCTTTCCGCTGCAAACGGCTTTCGATATCCCGATCGATACCCAGATCCAGGAAGCGCTCATCGAGCGCGCTGTCGCATACAGTCTGTCACCGGTGGCGGCATATAGCCAGGCACCCGGCCATGTTATTGCACTGGACACGCCGGAGATGCCACTCGTTCAGCAACTCTGGCACGCAAGGCAACTGACCAGCCGGCTGAGCCGCTCGAAGGCTGCGCAATTCTCCGTCATCCGCAAGCTTGGCGGTGCCCAGCTGCAGGCCACGGAGTTGGGTCACGAGGTCGTGCAACTGCTGTCCTCCTCCGTCGGTACCGTTGGGCAGCAATATCCCTGTCACGTCCTGGAGCCTCGTATTGAGTTGCTTCTGGAGTGCGCAGCCAAGCGCAACCTGCTGCCACTCTGGCCGCCGTTTGTGTTGATGGAAGAAGCACGGCTGCTGCCCCTGGTGGATTCACTGAACGGCTTTGCGCAGGATGTCCGCAGGCGTGGGAGTGCTGCCAGCTTTAAAACGAAGGTGGCGAATTTTCAGGCGCAGACAGATCAACGCTACAAGGCTATGCAGAACTATTTCAGGCAGCTGTGTACGCTTTACCCAGACGGTCACGTCATCCGTATGGACTTCAGCTATCTGCCGCATCAGACTGTGGGTTTTGCCTTTGGCGAGGAGATGCACCAAACAGTCACGCTTCATGGTCAGGCACTGTTGGAGCACCTTGCCAAAACTCTGGGGAGTGCGGTGGTGGGGTATGCCTGGAAACGGGATTTCGCGGCAGCCAGGGGCTATCAACACCATCTTGTGGCGATCCTGAACGGCCCGCAGTTTCAAGAACTTCACGGCATCGAACAGTCCCTGGGTGAACACTGGTCTCAAGCAATCACGGGCGGAAAAGGCTTGTGGGTCAATTGTCAAGGGGCCTGGGGCAATAACTTTCGCTATCGGGGCATGAACGCTTTCACCCACTGCAGCGGGTCCATGGAAGATCGACTGAGCCTGGCGCCCGTTTTCATGGCGCTCACGGATGGCATCGCGGCATTTACACCGATGGGCAAGGCCAAGCCTTATGGCATGGGAACATTACCTGCGGGATCACGAAAAAAAGCGGCTCGAAAAGGATCCCAACATCAGGCAACTGAAAACTGGGTGTCTTCAGGGTCCTGGCCATTCTCGGTGTAGGCAGATCCCACTTAAGTTCTATTATTGCGGTCGGTCCCAAACCCGACGAAGAGGACGAGTCCTGATGAGTGCACTCTGCGCTTGCGTTGCTAATCAACCGGCTGCGACGAAATCACGAATTGATCGCACAGTCCTGGCGAGCACTATAACTGGCCGATAACTTACTCCGCAGGTAAATGCTTTATATCTGCAAGAAGCTGAAGCTGCTGCAGATATTCTCGATGAAACTTTGCAAGCCAACGGACGATCGCAGCGTTGTCCAGCAAGGTCTTTATATGCGTTTTGATAATCTCCAGCTTCAAATTGGCAGGCCCGTAACTTTCATCCAATAACTTGGTATCCGACTGTACGGCTGCCAGTTCCCGCTCAAGACGCTGTAGTGATTCAGATGACCCCATTCGCTGCATCTTCGACGCGGTCTTTTCCATCAATTGTTCTGGTGGGGTGCCCTGCAACATGGCCAACGCAAGCTTGATGGAATAGTTATTGAGATTGATCATTGTTTGCGCGGTATCGATCTGTCTGAAAGGCTTCATTTGCCGAAGAACCCTGAACATGCCCTGTGTTGCCGGCTTTTCTGCCAAAAGAGCTACTGCCTCAGTGCATATGCCGTCGAGAAGCTTGAACTTGTCGCGGATAGCGTTTTCGGTCACATCAAGAGCAGTTGCCAGTTTGGAAACCGAGGTGCCGACCTCTGCCGCCTGCACGATCATCCGATGCACCTGTATGACGGATAGCCGGTTGACTCGTTTGTTGTATGTATATCCCTCATCGTCAAGGGAAATCAGGCACCGCGCTTGCAGTTGTCCAAGATCACGCAGCGCCTCCAAGCGCATATGACCGTCCAAAAGCATAAATGAGCCTGGTCGGTCTTTGTCAGGCGTCACGACGATGGCCTCAACCAGACCGACAACCTGAACAGATGCCCGTATTTGCTTGTATTTGGCAGTTTGCTTGACGCCGGCAACGAGTTCCTTGGAGACGGTTAGCAATTCAAGCGGAACGTCTATGCACTCTCGCTCAAATCCCAAATGAACCACCGGATTTTTATGACTCATAACAGATGTCCTCCACCCCGGGCCAGTGCAGCCAAGGGTTGCGGAACCGTCGTCAATTTAGCAGTCTTCAAGAGTGTGCAAAATTCCTTGCTCGCAAACAGCTCCTTAAAAATTTCCTGCGCAATCAGCAGTGCGTTCTGGGTATGCGCCGCTTTTTTCTGGATCAGTTTGTGCTTGTCGGTGTCCCTTTGATAGAGTTTGGCCAGATCGTCCGGTGTCATCCGTCGCTTCCCGGCCCCCTTGGTAAACGAAATCGCTCCCTTTTTCCCACTGCGCGAACGCTGGTCTAATATGCGGCGCACCACAGTAATTTTCTTGCCCTTGAGATCCCCGCTCTCGTATGCCTCAAGCAATAAGTTCTGAGCTTCCTCATCGCTCGCTCTTGCGATGCTAACGGCCAGACTCAACGAAATATGTCCGGCCTCGGCTGCAGCCAGCAGACGCTTTTCGCCCTTTTCAAGAAGATTTGCCACCATGTTCACCCAAGACGGAGTGCAGCCCAGCTTGATCGAGATTTCAGTGTCGCTATAACCCCGTTGCTTGAGCTTCCCAACTTGCTCGAGTGTCTCGTTGGCACGCGGCAAACGGCGGGCAACGTTTTCCACAATACTCATGATGTGGCCAGTTTCGGCATCCGTATCGAGGATGATCGCAGCGATGTCTGTCTGCCCCAGCATCTGGCACGATTCCATACGACCTTGCCCACAAATAAGATCGTATTGAGGTAGCTGCCCTTCACGACCCCGTGTGCGCCTGACGGTAATCGGACGTTTAAGACCCACCTGCGCAATGCTGTCCGTCATTTCCTTGTGTATCTTGGGGTTTCGCACTCGTGGGTTCACCACCGTAATGGCATCGATCGAAATCATCTCTACCTGTTTTGAGGTGGCTTTCATGTCATCTCCTCCAAAGGAACTCGCCCAGTTAGCGTGTAGAAAAACTCAAGCCCATCCATGCGGTAGGCATCAAGAATGAAACCGTTGTCCTCAAGCAGCGGCAAAGCCGCCGAGGAAAAATCGATGGATGGCAAAACGTAATAGTCGAAGGGTCTTTGGTTGTCGTGATTCATCCGTACGACCACTGTGACATGAGGTTCAAGGCTTGTATCGAGACGAATCCGCCACCGGTACTTTCCCGATGCAGTGATTTGGCAGCGTGCAATGACGACGGAGACCGTAAGCTCTCCATTGATTGTTAACAAGTCCGTCGCCAAGTCACGAACGACCCACCCACCTTGCTCCTCTATGGCTGAGATCATTTCAACAAGTTGATCTGGATGCCTCTTGCGCAGTAAACGATTGATCTCAAGGTAGGCGTAGTCACGTTTGGGCGTGAAGCCGACCAGGTCATAAGCCCGCAATAGACTCCCGAAGCGTGACCGGTACGCAGAACTTGAGGGGATGTCGTCTTCCTCATCAATCAAAAACCCAGACAGGCCACCGTAGCGGATCAAAATCTTCTTCAGCAGCTCAAGCATCTGAAAATCGTCAAGATGGTGCCACCGGGCGGCGATGATTTCCTGCACCCTATGAAACTGCTCAAGGCTGACTATGGCCTCAAAGGCACCATCCTTGCGTATCCAGTCGACAGGACTGTTGCGAGCATGCTTAATCTTGAGCTTGAATGAGGTGCGGTTGTAGACGTTGTTGCCAATGTATTTTTCGTTGGTCAAAATTTGATGGATAGTGGCTCGACTCCACACCGTCCCAGCATCCGACAAAATGGCCTCTCGGTTCAGGGTCGACGCGATCACCCGCTCTGGCATGCCATCATCAAGAAAGTGCCCATAGATTCGATGGACTAGAGCGATCTCCTGGGGCGGTCCGGGGACAAGCACAACACGGTCGGTCTGGATGCTTTTCTTCTCGCCGCGCGAGAGAAGCCCTTTGATGTTGTTGTGTTCATCAAGAAGCTGGCGGCGTAGGCCTAGTCCGGGTGCCCCGCCCTGTCTGAAACCCAGTCCCACCAGGTTGCTATGACCGGCGAACACTTTGACGGATAGCTCACGGCTGAATTCCGCTGCCATGCTGCGTTTTATCCCCACTAGCACCGTAGACGATAACGAGCCATCGTTGCTAAAAGATTCCGCGCAATAGATGACCCTGATACCTTGCCGCTTGCAGGTGTGTTCGTAAACCGCAGCTTCATCGGGATCGGGAAAGCGACCCCACCGGCTGACATCGTAAACAAGAATGGCACGAAACCCTGGTGTGGGTTGCTGTACATCGTGGAGCAGCCTCTGCAAGCCCGTCCGACCGCGCAGATTCAGCCCACTCTTGCCAGAATCCACGTAAGTGCGGATGATCTCCATGCCATGCCGCCCAGCGTATTCGGCAATAGTTGCGCCTTGATTGTCCGTGGAGTATTTCTGATGTTCCGTTGACATGCGGACATACTGAACCACAGGTATCCTCTCGCCGGCTGGAGGCGTTGCACCAACAGCCGGAAAAGACCTGTGCATGGAGGAACCCATTTCTGTCCTGGAAGGACTGGTGCCATCATGCGCTTATCAGAAATGATGTCAACCCTGGCTAAATCTGTGGGGCAGTCCATTCAAACGGAACTTAGCGATGAAGACACTCGTCGGGCGTGTCGCAGCAGGGGCACAGCTAGGCAACTGCCGGGCAAGCCCACTCTGATCATGGTCAATCAAACGCGATTTACACAGATTAACGCTGGATGGCAAAGAAATTACCGCTCGTGAACATGACGCCTGTAAAGGTGTTGCCATCTTTTGTGGGCAAACCAGCGACGACCGCGCATGGAGTAGATATCTTCAACTGAGCTGAGTACGCCAAAAGCCGCTGAAGCTTGCTATGCTCACACACCGTAGTTTGTTGCCAGTCCAACGTGGAAAATGTCCCATCTCAAACCTTGATGCCCCTATCGGCGCGCGCGATGGGAATCACGCTATTTGTAATCGGTTTTCACTTTCTGATTTTGATATCTTTTTGGAACGTGGATCTTCCGAAGCGCCGCTTCGTCGATACCCTCACGCTTGGTCCAGTGATGCATGTAACGCTTACAGAGTCCATGCACCCGTCAGAGCCAGTCATACCCACCCCCCCGGTTTTAAAACGAATTGAGAATGGCAATACCATTGCGACTGAAGCAGTTGCCCGTCCAGTTGAATGGAGAAGAGTCACCCCGTTGGACGCTCACCACCGGAGTTTTGCGGATTCACCCTCTACACAAGGGGTTGAATCTGCGGCGAATGCTCTGCAAGCCTCGAACACGGCTAAGTCACAAAACTTCGAGGAACCTCTTTCAGATGTTGTGCGCATACCTAACTCCGTAAAACTCAAATACGATGTGGTTGGCATTTCAAGTGGGAATAAATACAAAGCCAGCTCCGAGCTGGATTGGCGCCACAATGGTGAGAGTTATGAAGCGAGTATCCGAACTCAAAATGCTGTGTCTGGCGTTCAAACGTTGTCGAGTACCGGGCGTGTCTCCGCTGAAGGTTTAGTGCCTCAACGTTTTCTCGATACGTTCACCAAACAAAGCATTCTTTTTGAGCCGGAGAAAGGGAAAATTGCCATCAGCTCAAAGTTCTTTGATACTGCCTGGCAAAAGGGAGCGCAAGATCAAATCAGTTCTCTTTTGCAGATCGGCAGCATTTTGGCCGCAGAGCCACAGAAGTGGCGTCAGGGGGCCACAATGTCTATTTACAAGGCGGATGCCGCAGGTCTCACCAGCCTGCTCCTCGTCGTTGAAGCAGAAGAGAGCCTCGTGCTTCCACTTGGCCAGCTTCAAACGCTTAAGGTAGCCAACCATGCAATGAGCGACTCCTGGCCTAAGTTTGAATACTGGTATGCGTCTTCTATGGGTTATGTGCCAGTTCGAATGCGAGTTACTCAGCAGAACGGTGATGTCATTGAGCAGACATTGAGTGAAGCTTCAAACCGGTAATGCGCGCAGCTCAAAAGATTGACCTGCGCTCTTTTCCTTTCTTACTCCACGCAATTCAAGAGTCGCCATCACTTCGGCGGTCTTTTTTAGAAAGAGTCCAGAATTGTGAAACATGGCCGTACTAATGCGACCAACCAATGTTTCTCGAGTTGAATTGCTCTTGCGACTACAAATCACTCAATCTCCCTTAGTAGCAATCCAACCATGGCGGCCACGGGTTTTAGTTCCCGGCCTTCGTTCCGCCGGGTAACACGGCATTTAGGCGCCACTGGGCTCTTTCTATTTTACGGCACTCGACGACGTAGCATCAGAAGCCTCATCGTCACAAACTCGCAAGTCATCTTCTCGTCGAATTTCGTCCGCGCGTTTTAGAACCTGCTGATTGATATACCCGGTTGGGTATCTGTGCATCGCCCCTTGTGCATTCGTTTCACTCAGAATCTTGGCAAAGTTACAAGCTATAACTCCCATCAAGTGCCCGGCTACAAACGACTTAGGCCCAAATTGAACCTCCACATCATGCCGCCCAAATCTGGTACTAGTACTCGCAGTGGCCACTGCACGAATCCCCGCTAGTCCCTCCCCTCCGTTGTATACGCGATGGATGATAGGGTAGCCCTGCTCGACCAGTCCAAGCTTTCGTAGATGTGACCAATTAGTGACTGGAGTCGTGTTGAACGCGTAGACCTCCTTGATGTCCTTTGAAAGATAGCCGGCCTGCTGAGCTAGGCCTCCACCAAGCGAGTGTCCAACAGCATAGATCGGTACACCATGAGCTTCACCGTGCAAGCGGACCGTCAGTTTTTTAACTTGAGTACGCGCTATCGCATATTCCGCCGGCTCAAAGCCAAAAGCATTCACTAGGTTTGTGCGCCAGTCAGTCGCCCACTGGCCTGTTCTGTTTTCTGTACCCCGATAGGCAATCACGGCCTTCGTAATATTGTTGTGTGCGTCACGATGCACATAGGTCTCGTAGAACAAACCATCTTCATTGAAACATGGCGACACATCGCCTTCCTTTGTCTCGGCCGGAACCCACCGCTCCCATCGATCTGAATCGGCGTTTGAACCGACGATTTTCGGCATTCCGAAGTTTCTGTAACCACTGAAGCTGGGATTGAGGTAATCGCAAGCATGATGGTCGCGATCGCTAGGCGTCATGTCGTAACGATATGCTGTCAGGGCGAACAAGGCCATGAGTCCATATCTGTTGGACATTTCCACCAAGAACCAGTCATCTCTGTTTTCGGGCTCCGTTATATCGTTCTGGCCAGGTTTGCCAGCACCTTTGCTGTAGACATCTCGGCTGGCATCTAGCGTCACAAGCGCCCCGCAGCCTGAAGTGCTTGCAATCAGTACAACAGAAACGATAACGCACAACCACCGAATTAACTTTGGCATGATGGATTTCATTGTGACTTCGGTTTTAGTGAAAACGGCATGACGCCCCCTTATGCAGCCGCAGTCTAGGAAGATTTGCCGTTAACGCCATCCCCCATTCGGGTGAATTGACGAATGTCAACCTTGGCGCGCGCAATTTGCACATCGGGACGATCGACGGTGGTAAAACTACTCATCTCACTCCCTCAGTATTGTTGTTCTCAGTTAAACCAAATGCTCTGGCCGGGCTTGATTGCATTGTTGGGCAAATGGCTGCGGCTTCTTCGCCTTTACTTAGTGTGATTTTGGTGCCGCATCCTCATGGGACAACGACATGTCCCAAAACCTCAGAATTGTTCAACACATAAACGTTATCACCGCGCTCGACACGTCCTTCTAGTCGAATGGATAGCGATCTATTGCATTCGCAATTGGACTTAAATACTGCGGAAGTAGCTTTTTGGGGAATCACCAATGTGGCTCGTCGATTTATCGGTAGTGTTAAGTAAGGTTTGAGTTGTTCCGTTTCGCATGAGAATGCGCCTTCAATGACGATGACATATGCTTCCGAGTCTTTCTTGATGGTGATGTCTTTGGAGAGACCAGACTTGGTGCAACCTTCAAGTTTGAGAACAGAAACCCCTTTACCCAAAGTGAAGTCCGATTCATTTATCTGCTTGCCTCCGTCCCCGCAACCCATGAGCAAGACTACTGGCAGGTAGTAAGAAATTAACTTGCGCATACAGTGCTCCTCATTTCGACCCGTCGAAGGTTCGCCAGTTACCAGGTTGACTCCAATTTGGTATTCCGTTCCACACAGATGCAGGATCTTCGCTGACCGGTGGATATGGTGTAGAGATACTAGATCCCCACGGAGTCGTCCAAGTCCGATCATCAGGGGCGATGACAGTACTTTTTCGAAGTCGTGCAAGCTGTTCAGCTATTGAATTATCACCTTGGCCAGTACGACAAGCATCAAGCTTGACAGGTTGCTTGGGAGTGCATCCTTGCTTGTTTAATAATTTGTTGAGCTGCGATGCATTCATCCGACTTACAGACTGATTGCTGCCATGTGAAATGACAAGACAAGTGCTTGGGTCATCTGGCTCATTCACGGCCGCGGGGTAATTTGGATCATCTGGCTTCAATAAGATGATCTTTTTCAGTCCCATCGGATCAGTTGCACCCAGTGCATTCCCTCCAACATACCCAAACCTATTAAGTCCCCCGCCGAGCCCGATAGGATCAGACTGGCGATACCGTCCAGTGGCGGCATCATATTCCCGAAGGTAGTTGTAGAAGTTGCCAGCTTCAATGTCGGCATACTGCCCAGGGAACCGCAGGTTCATCTCGGTTGCTGCCGTGGCTCTCAGGAGCACAGGCTGGTTCGTGATCGCAACGTTCGGGTTAGGCGTGGCCCTGAGCACACCCGTCGGCTTGGTCTCGCCAAAGGCGCTGTAAGGCCACTGCCACACAGCGACATTCAGATCGTTCGTCATCAGGCGTGGTGAGCCCAGGTGATCACTGTGGATCGCAAAGAACTTGTTGTTCCTGAACATGCCCACCGGAATCGTGTTGCCGTCTTCCGTCGGCAGCCAGATGTACTCGCTTCTGCTAGAAAAAAATGCGGGGCCTATCGATCCGTATAGAAATCCTCACCAACTTGCTTGCGAATACTGGCGAGATCCCACTCTTCGGTTGCACCCTGCGAATCGATCAGCAATCCCATCATGGGAGCAAGTCTTCCATCCGCAGTCTTCAGTTCGAGGGCAACCAATATTTGAGCGCCATATAACTTTTTATCACTAATACAGTCGGCTAATTCTTCAACCAACTTCGGAGTCAAAAAGCTCGGGGAAGAGACTACTAATTTTTGCGACACACCACCCCAGTTGTCATCAACTACCCAATAGTCGCCCTTGCCGTAGGGGTCTTCAGTCCCGTGCTTTGCACAGACCACGCGTATAGCGTCGTACAGAGTTCTCCACTCGGCATGATCAATAGCTTCATTCATTTCCGCCACGGCCTCCAGGAATGCGCCGAAATGCGCCGTTAATAATACGTTGGTAAATCCGATTATTGAACTCTCGAACTCGAGGGTCTGTCGATTGCTTTACTTGGCGCACAAAATCTTCCGCTTGCTTGGGCGTCATAGTTTCGCACTGAATCTTGTTTTGCCCTTTCCACTTCTCGTACATTTCTTTGGTGGCTTCGTTGTACTTATTGTGACCATCTCCGTAGTTATGGCCCCCAGGGATAGGGCCGGTGGTAGCACGGTCAAACACACGCCGCGTGTCCGGCTGAAGAGGCTCATTTTTCCAAAGTGATTGTGGTACGAAGTGGTGTCCTACCGGCTCCAAACCAAAAGGATCAATGTCACCGAGCGGATTCCCCTCGACATACCCAAACCTGTTGAGTCCACCATTGAGGCCAATAGGATCAGACTGGCGATACCTGCCAGTAGCCGCATCATATTCCCGCAAGTAGTTGTAGAAGTTGCCAGCTTCAATGTCAGCATACTGCCCAGGGAAGCGCAGGTTCATCTCCGTCGCAGCAGTTGCCCTGAGCAGAACGGGCTGGTTCGTGATCGCAACGTTCGGGTTAGGCGTGGCCCTGAGCACACCCGTCGGCTTGGTCTCACCAAAGGCGCTGTAAGGCCACTGCCAGACAGCGACATTCAAATCGTTCGTCATCAGGCGTGGTGAGCCCAAGTGATCACTGTGGATCGCAAAGAACTTATTGTTCCTGAACATGCCCACAGGAATCGTGTTGCCGTCTTCCGTCGGCAGCCAGATGTACTCGCTCCTGCCCTTGCCTGTTGCTGAGCCGTTGTCGTATTCACCGAGCAAGGCCCATTCCGGCAGTGGCCCATCACCGTAGGTGTACGCAGTACCCACACTGGTGTTGGCCTGGGCCGATTCATACAGCCACTTGAAGTTGGTCTTGAGCCAGGCAATGAAGTCAGTGCCCAGATCGGTCTGGTTGGCAGCCAGTGTTTCTGGCGTGGGCTCGCCCTTGAACACGCGCTGGCCCCAGGCGTTGTGCAGGTAGGCAATGGCGGCTGCCTCTCCTTCATTCGTGAGCCTGATTTTGGCGAGGCGGTTGGCCTCGTCATAGTCAAATGACCGGCTGCCGTCGAAGGTCAGGCTACCGTTGGCATCCAGGCTGTAGTTGACCGCACTGCTGGTCGTTGCCAGCGTGCGGGTACCCCTGGTCCTGGTCTGGGTCTGGGTAAAGCCCAGCAGCTTGTTGCTGGCGCTGTCGACCTGAAGGCCCATGGCTTTGGTGACGCTGACGTCGCCGATTTCATAAGTGCCATCAAGGTCGGTATCGCTGGTGACCTTGTCCACCGAGCTCAAGCGGTTGCTGTTGGCGTCGTAGCTGTAGCTGGTCTGGGCGCCTGAGCGGTTAAAGCCGGTGACACGGTTCCTGTTGTCGTAGCCGACCGTCCAGGACAGCGGGGTCTGGTAGCGCTCTGTCACGACGGCCGTCACAGTGCCGGTTCCTGTGCTGATGACGCTGGTCACCGTTCGGCTGGCCCACAGGCTTTGGGTGATGCCGGTGATCCGGCTGGCAGCGTCGTACTGGTAGCTGGCGAACTCGTTGCTGGCCATGCGCCCGTCGGCATCGAAGGTTCTGGCTGCGGCATCGCCGTTGTTCCAGTCCCATGCCTTGGGGGTGCCCAGGGCTGTGTAGGTCAGGTTGCTGATGAAAGGCACGACGGGCCTGTTGTTGCCGGCCACCTTGGTGCTCATGCCGGTGATCTGGCCGCTGGCGTTGCGGTTGTAGTACACCGTCAAACCGCTGGGGTAGACGATGCTGGCGAGCAGGCCTTTGTTGATACCGGTGCTGTAGGTGTAGCTGGTCTTGAAGCTGCTGGGGCTGCTCGGGTTGTCGTTGACGCGCTGGGTCTTGCTCAGGACCCGACCGAACGCATCGCGCTCATAGGTGGACACGCCACTCTTGTCTTCGACTTTGGCGAGGTAGCCAACCTGGCTGCCGGTGGACAGCAAGCCGCCGCTGTCCCAGGTGTAGCTGGTGACGTTCGGTGTGGCCGTACCGCCCGGGCTGGTGCGCGTCACCGTCAGTGGGCGGCCAAGGGCGTCGCGGGTGATGCTGGTGCTGTTGCCTTTGGCATCCACCTGGCCCGTCACTTCACCAGCGAGGTTGCGCTGGTAGGTGGTGGTGCCGGCGTCCGGGTTGAGCTCTGACATCACTTCACCGAAGGCGTTGCGCTGGTACTGGGTGGCCACGCCTTTGGGGTCGGTGACCTGGGCGAGCTGGTCGAGGGCGTTCCAGCTCTGGGAGGCGCTGGCGTTGTCTGGGAAGGTGGTGGCCGTTGGCCGGCGCAGGCCGTCCAGGGTCTGGGCCGTGGTCTGGTTGAGCGGGTCGGCCTGACTGACGGCTTCGCCGTTGGCGTCGTAGCCGAGCACGGTGCTCTGCCCTGCTGCGCCCTGCACGGTGGCCACGCGGTTCAGGCTGTTGATGACGCGGCCAGTGGCCAGGGCCAGGGTGTTGGCGGCATCCTTGATTTCTTCACGGGTGCGGTTGCCCATGGCGTCCAGGGTGTAAGCCACGCTGTTGCCGCGGTTGTCTGTCGCGCCAATCAGGCGCTGGGCGGCGTCGTAGCTGTAGCTGGCGCTGTAGCCACTGGGCAGGACCGTGCCGGCGAGTTTGCCGACGAGGTTGTAGCTGTACGTGGTGAGCTCGGCCTGGGCACCGGAGCCGATGCTGGCGCTGATGACGCGTGAGCGCTGGTCGTAGCCGTAGGTGGTGACGAGTCCGTTGGGGGCGGTCTCGGTTGCGAGCCTGCCTGCTGTGTCGTAGCTGTACTGGCTGACCTGGCCGAGCGGGTTGGTGACGCTGGTGCGGTTGCCTGAGCTGTCGTAGCCATAGCTCCACACGCCGCCTTTGGGGTCGGTCATGCTGGCCACCAGTCCCTTGGTGGCGCCGGAGGCGACATACGTCCAGGCCCAGCTGCGGACCTGGCTTGTGGCTGTGTCGGTGATGCTTTCTGTGAGCTTGTTGCCGTCGCCGTCGTAGGTGTACGCAGTTGAACGCCCTGCTTCTGTGACGAGCACGGGCAGCCTGAAGGTTGGATGCCACTGGGTGCTGACCGTCTGGGCCTCTGGCCTGCCTGCAGCTTTGGTGGTGCTCAAAGGCAGGCGCCGGTTAATGTCCCAGGTGTACATGGTCTGCACGCCGAGGAAGTCGGTCTCTGACTCGACCAGGCCGCTGGCGTTTTGTACTCGGCTTGCAGCATCGCTGCCGCCTGAGCCGCTCGGCTTGTCTGCGCCGGTGACAGCGAGCTTGCTGAAGCTGGTGCCGTAGTTGTAGCTGCGCGGCGTGCCCAACGGATCAGTGACGACCGTCGGCGCTCCCGCGCTGGCACCGTAGCTGATCGAATACAGGTTGGCTCCACCGGCCAGCTGCGTGCTGACGCCCCGACCTTGCGCGTCGTACGCAATCGTCTCGTAACGATTGCCGGCCTCGTCT
>JAZKAY010000002.1:0-322194 GCA_040388905.1 Pseudomonadota bacterium | reverse complement strand
CGGATCAGGGCTGAAACTTGTTTGAGCGTAGCGAGTTGTTTCAGACCCCGGCTGGGCCGAGCATCGCAGGGTGCCCGTAGCGAAGCGTAGGGACGACGAACAGGGTCGCCTTTTCTTTTGGTTACTTTGCTTTTGGCGAAGCAAAAGAAAAGTGACTTGCCGCCGGGCAACCCCCGGCTCGGTAGTGAAAGGCGAACCCTCACTGTCAGCGAGGCAGTGAAGAGACAAGCCCTTACGGCTTCAAAACAGCAACAGCCCCGGAAAAACTGAAAAACGCCAACACGGTAGACAAAAGAATAATCCTCGCAATCCGCCCGTTATCAGCCCCAAAACGCTCGGCAAGAATCGCAATGTTGCTGGCACTCGGCAGTGCAGCCGCCAGCACCACAACCGTCAATGCAAACGGGTCCAGCGGCAAACCCATGGCGATGAAGCCCAGGCCCATCAGACCCACCAGGACAGGGTGAACCACAAGCTTGATAAGTGTCACAGGCACATAGTCGGCCAGCGGCGTGCGGGTGGTAGCGTTCATCTGTGAGCGGGCGAGGATGGCGCCTATGGTGAAGAGGGCGACGGGCGATGCGGCATCGCCCAGCATGCCGACGGTGGCAGCGATGGGTGCGGGCAACTTGATGGCAAATGCAGATGACAGGCCCCCCAGCACAATCGACCAGGGCAAGGGGTTGACGAACACACCTTTGAGCGCCAGTTTCGCTGCGTGTGAGACGCCATGTTCATCCGCACCGTCCAGCCGTGAAAGCGCAATGCACAGCGATGAAGTGAGGATCATGTCGACCGTGATGGTGACGATGGCAGGACCAGCGGCCTGCGCGCCCAGCAGGGTGACCAGCAGGGGCACACCCATGAAGCCGGTGTTGGGAAAGGCCGCCACAAGCGCGCCGAACGACGCGTCGTTCCAGCCCGTGCGTTTGTTGCGCGTGACGGCAATCGTGAAGGCCACCATGATGAGCGCGCACAGCGTGTACAGGCCTATCAGCGTGCCGTCGAGCAGTTGCGCTATCGGCGTGCTGGCGCCAAAACGGTACAGCATGCAGGGCAGCGCGAAATACAGCACAAAGGTGTTGAGCCCCGGGATGGCAGCCTGCGGCAGGAAACCCCTGCGGGTGGCGACATAGCCGCACAGCACCAGCGCGAAAAAGGGAAAGGTGACGAGAAGAATGCTTAGCACAAAGCATATTGTCGCCTGCAAGTTTGGGGCCATGACTACTGGCTATGATTTGTGTTTGCTGGCGCATGTCTTGCGCCTTCTCTCCTCACGTTTGTCTGTTGTCTGCCTGAATGTCGTCACCTTCCGCTCCCCCTGCCGCCTCGCCCATCAACACCGGTCTGAACATTGCCCAGCAGGAAGCCGTGAACTACATGCACGGCCCCTGCCTGGTGCTGGCGGGTGCGGGTTCGGGCAAGACGCGGGTGATCACGCACAAGATTGGCCGGCTGATACAGACCGGCATGAAGGCCGAGCAGATAGCGGCGATCACCTTCACCAACAAGGCCGCCGCTGAAATGCGCGAGCGCGCCAAGGTACTGATCGGCAAAAGCGCCAAGGGCGTGCTGATCTGCACCTTTCACGCGCTGGGTGTGCGCATGCTGCGCGAAGACGGCGATGTGCTGGGCCTTAAAAAACAGTTCTCCATTCTTGACAGCGATGACGTCACCAGCATCCTGAAAGATGCGGGTGGCAGCACCGATGCAGCGACGGCACGCCAGTGGCAGTGGACCATCAGCAAATGGAAGAACATGGGCCTCAACGCCGAACAGGCCCAGGCCCAGGCCAGCGGAGATGAAGAAAACCTGATTGCCCGCGTCATGGGGCGTTATGAAGAGCGCCTGACGGCCTACCAGAGTGTGGATTTTGATGACCTCATCGGCCTGCCGCTCAAGCTGCTCAAAGACCATGAAGAAGTGCGTACCAAGTGGCAGCAGGCGCTTGGCCATGTGCTGGTCGATGAATACCAGGACACCAATGCCACGCAGTACGAGGTGCTCAAGCTGCTCGTCGGGGCACGCGGGCGTTTCACCGCCGTGGGTGACGACGACCAGTCGATTTACGGCTGGCGCGGCGCCACGCTGGACAACCTGAAAAAACTGCCGCAGGACTACCCCAACCTCAAGGTCGTCAAGCTGCAGCAGAACTACCGCTCGACCAGCGCCATCCTGCGCGCGGCCAACAACGTGATCGGCCCCAACCCCAAGCTGTTCCCGAAGACGCTGTTCAGCGAACTGGGTGAGGGCGAGCCGGTGCGTGTGGTCGATTGCGACAGCGAAGAACACGAGGCCGAGCGCATCGTGGCGCGCATACAGAGCCTGCGCGCCGAGGGCAGCCTGCAGGCCGAAGGCAGCCAGCACCGCGACTGGAAGGACTTTTGTGTGCTGTACCGCGCCAACCACCAGGCCAGGGTGTTCGAGAAGGCCTTCCGCAAGGCCAACATCCCCTACAAGGTGTCGGGCGGGCAAAGCTTTTTTGACCGCGCCGAGATCAAGGACCTCTGCAGCTGGCTGCGCCTTCTGTCGAACAACGACGATGACCCGGCCTTTTTGCGATCTGTCACCACGCCCAAGCGCGGCATAGGCCACACCACGCTCGGCACGCTGGGCACCTTTGCCACGCAGTACAAACTGAGCCTGTACGAGGCGCTGTTCAGCAACTCGCTGGGTTCGGTGTTGCCGGCCAAGGCTGTCGGTTCGCTGCATGAGTTCGGGCGTTACCTCAACGACCTGGAGTACCGCGCGAAACAGACGATTGGTGCAGAAGATGCCAAAACTTTTCTGCTCGAGTGGCTGAAAGAAATCGATTACGAGAAGCACCTCTACGACGGTGAAGACAGCGAGAGGGCGGCCGCCACGCGCTGGACCAATGTGATGGATTTTGTCGACTGGATGTCGGCGCGCTGCGGCGGGCAGATGGATGAAACCGGTGGCATGGTGATGGAGCGTGAGCGCAAGAACCTGCTCGAAGTCATACAGACGATTGCGCTGCTTTCGACGCTGTCTGAACGCGAAGGCGACCAGAACCTTGTGACGCTTTCAACCCTTCATGCGGCCAAGGGACTGGAGTGGCCACATGTGGTTCTGGCCGGCTGTGTGGAAGGCCTGTTGCCCTTCAAGCTCGAAGACGACGATGGCACCAACACAGACAACATTGCCCTGCGCCTGCAGGAAGAGCGTCGCCTGATGTATGTGGGCATCACACGCGCGCAGCGCACGCTGGCCGTCAACTGGTTGCGCCGCCGCAAGAAGGGCCGCGACACGATTGCAGGCATACCCAGCCGATTCATCGCCGAGATGGCGCTGGACAAGGCCACGGTGAAGGAAGACCCGCGCGAGAAACTCAAGGCCCTGCGTGCAGAGTTCGCAAAAAAGTCTGCGGATTCAATTGCTGCTGCGGCAGCCGTTTCAGAAAATCGCTAGCCGGCCTTAAACGCCGAGCCACTTTCCGATCCCGACCAGGGCTTTCTGGTCAAACTCAAGGAAGCCGGGGACATTGAGCGACTCAAGGCGCTTTTTACCCTCGGCAGTTTGGTCCAGCCCCGCAAAATATGCAGTGAGCTGCGCACGCTGTTCATCGGTAATCTTGCTGCTGGCAATCAGGTGTTTGATGGGCACCGGCTTGCTGGTTGCGAGGATCTTGCCGCCTTTTTCCTGCCACGCCTTGACCACAGCGCCAGAAGCGGTGACGCCTGCGGCCACCATGCCGTGCTCGACCATGAAGGGCACGGCGTCCTGCATCTTCACATAGTTCGTTTCCAGCGGCTGCGCGCCGAGGGCGTCACGAAGGGTGGCGCGCATGATCACCGAGGTTATGGAGTCCTCGTCGGGTGCACCGACCTTGAGCGCTTTCAGATCAGTCAGGGTCTTGAGCGGCGAATCGCTGCGGACCAGAAATGAGTCCCGGTATTCCGTGAATCCTTTGGTCAGGACCACCAGCTGATAACCGCTTTTGGTCATTGCCCTGATCGAATGGTGCGCGGGATGAACATAAGCGAGGTCATAACGCTGATCGGCAAGGCCAGCGGCCAGTTCCTTGTAGTCAGTGACCGGCTGGATCCTCACGGGGCGTTTGAGTATTTTTCCAAGGTCGTCCGAGAGGTTCCGGAAACGCTCGACGGTGGCACCCGGGTTGACGCGGTAAGTGACACCCTCGTTTACAGCAAAAACAAGTGGTGTGCCTTGCGACAGAACCGGACCCGATACACACGCCAGCGCGATGGCGCCCAGCCACAAGCGAAGGTTCATTGTTATCTCCCTCAAATTGATATTGTTACGAATTGACACATTATCTCAAAATTTACTTGCCGACAGATCAAAAAGCGTTTTTATCCGTGCAATAGTCCACATCTTGTTCGGTTTTGGCCAGGGTTAGCTGCATTTGGTGTGTCGTGCCGTCACTCCACTGCGGTGCAGCCCAGGCCGCCGCAAGCCCCTACACTGAACGGCTTCCATTTACCTAACCGGCCTCACCGGATCAACGCAGACTGCGCATGCTCGTGAATAAACTTGGTCTTGCCCTTTTGTTGACCACCACCTTCCTTCCCATGGGAGCGCTCGCACAAAATGCGTCACCCCCGGCCTGCACACCCCCCAGGGACATGAAGGCAGCGGAGATCTACGGCCTCTGGTCGGCCAGCTTCACCAACCCGCCTGCAGGCCTGCCCGCACGCGCCACCATGCTGCTGCAGCGGCACGCCGAATTTTCTGAAAGCCTGTCGGGCATGATCAGCCGCAACATGGACGGCATCAGCAAACCCGCCACAGGCCACGCCCCGAAGGCGGCGCTGGCCGGCGACCTTGACGAGGGCATGCTGCTGCTCGACGAATCCTCCGACAACATCGCCATCACCGGCACATGGAATGGCGAGATGGTGCCCGGCTCCTGCGGCAAGGTGTTCAGGGGTGTCTGGAAAGACACCAGCAAAAGCGCGCCGCCCGATGCGCCGGAAATCCCTTTCACACTCACACGTTTGCCATGAGCAAAGCCCCCGTCAAAACATCCGGATATGTTGGCCTGGCGTACAGCCTGGCGGCCTCATTTTTTTTCCCCGTTCACGCCGTTGCCCAGACCGGCGGCACCGCCGCGCCCGGTGGCTGGCAAAGCTGTCAGGCGATGGGCGGCAACCCGGCAGGGCAGCTCAAGTGCTTCCAGGACTGGGCGGCGGCGCAGGCTGCACCGGCTGCCATAGTCTCATCCCCCGTCCCACCCCCGGCCTCACCTCCCGTATCACCTCCCGTATCACCTCCCGCATTAGCCAGCTCGCTGTCCCCGGCAGAGCTCGCAGCCCTGCCGCCACTACCCGTGCCGCCGCCCGAAGCCTCGCGCAAGCCCGTGGGTTGCCGTGACGACAACTACTCGGCACTGTCGCGCTTCTGGGAACTGCAGCGCGGCACCGATTGCGATACCTTCGGCCTGCGCGGCTACAAGCCGACAACACTCGCGCTGGTGGCATCCGACAGTGTCAACACGCAGCCCTCATCAACAGCGGCTGGACATACGGCACTGACAGCCCTGCCCTATACAAGGCACGAACTCAAGATTCAGCTGTCAGTACGCACCAAGGTCGCCAAGGGCCTGCTCAAGCACGGCGCTGAAAACTCGGCGGACCACGACTCGGTCTGGTTCGGCTACACGCAGCAAAGTTACTGGCAGCTCTTCAATGGCACGCTGTCACGCCCCTTCCGCAACACTGACCACGAACCTGAAGTCGTCTATATCTACCCGCACCAGATACCGCTGGGCGGCGACTGGAACTATCGCCTCTCGGGTCTTGGTGTGGCGCACCAGTCGAACGGGCAAACGCTGCCGCTGTCGCGCAGCTGGAACCGCGTCTACCTGATGGGTGCGGCTGAAAAAATACTCAGCCCCACCTCCAGCCTGAACCTGCAGGGCAAGGTCTGGCAGCGGCTGAAGGAGTCATCGGGCAATGACGACAACCCCGGCATTGAAAACTACATCGGCCGCGCCGAACTTGCCGGCAACTGGCAGATCAACCAGACCGACAGTCTGGGCCTGACGCTGCGCCATTCGCTGACCAGCCAGTCGCGCGGCTCCGCACGGCTGGACTGGATGATCGCGCCCGGCTCCGCCCCGCGTTACACCGGCCTGCGCTACCACCTGCAACTGTTTACCGGCTATGGCGACAGCCTGGTGGACTACAACCGCAAGCGCACGGTGCTCAGCATGGGCCTGAGCCTGGTGGACTGGTAAGCCAGCCCAAGCCGCCCGGGCAGCCTTCAGACTGCAAAAACTGGCCGCCATGTCCCACATCAAATGACTGCACATTGCAGCAAGCTTGCATGATGGATTTTTCTTTTCATGAAATTGCCGCATGACGCCGCCTGACCTTTTCACACAGGCCTGCCTGATCCTCGGTGTGCTGCTGGTCGCGATGACCATGGGCGGCTCATTCATCAAGCGCCTGCCGCTCAGCGCGGCCATGCTTTACCTCGGCATAGGCATCGCCATCGGCCCCTGGGGCCTGGGCCTGCTGGTGCTGCGGCCCACGCGGGATGTGGTGCTGCTTGAGCGCCTGACTGAAGTGGCTGTGCTGATCTCGCTGTTCACGGCCGGCATGAAACTCGAACTGCCTTTGAGTGACAAACGCTGGCGCATTCCACTGCAGCTGGCGACTGTTTCCATGGTCATCACGGTGGCGGTCATTGCAGCCATCGGCATCGGCCTGATGGGCATGTCACCCGGCGCTGCGATTTTGCTGGGTGCCATTCTGGCGCCCACCGACCCGGTGCTGGCATCAGAAGTCCAGGTGGCCAACCCCGGCGACCGCGACCGCCTGCGCTTCGGCCTCACGGGCGAAGGCGGGCTCAATGACGGCGCAGCTTTTCCCTTTGTCATGCTGGGCCTGGGCCTGCTGGGCCTGCATGAACTGGGCGAGATGGGCTGGCGCTGGATCGCCGTGGATGTGCTCTGGGCCGTGGCGGGAGGCCTGGGCATGGGTTACCTGCTGGGCCACGTGGTCGGCCGGGGCATTTTGTACCTGCGGGTGCGCCACAAGGAGGCGCTGGGCTCGGATGAATTCATCGCCCTGGGCCTGATTGCCCTGACCTACGGCGTGGCCCTGCTGTGCCAGACCTACGGCTTCCTCGCCGTGTTCGCAGCAGGCCTGGCGCTCAGCCGCATCGACAGGCATGGCATGTCACAGCCCGCCATTGATGCACCGGTAAACACCGACGCCAATACCGAAGCATTGCAGACTTCTGAAAGCGCAGCCCCCTCCACCATGATGCGCGCCGTGCAGCGCTTCAATGCGCAACTTGAAAATTTTGCCGAGGTGGTGATCGTGCTGGCCGTGGGCGCACTGATTGCAGTCGTGCCGTTCAGGTGGGAGGTGCTGTGGTTCACGCCCTTGCTGTTTCTGGTCGTGAGGCCAGCCGCCGTGGTGGCAGGCCTGCTGGGCACCGGCATACGCGGGCAGCAACGCAGGTTGATGGCCTGGTTCGGCATACGCGGCATCGGCTCCATCTACTACCTGCTCTACGCCATCAGGCATGACATCAGCAATGCCCTGGCCGAACAGTTGTTGTCACTCGTCATTGCGGTGGTGGTCGCTTCCGTGGTGGTACACGGCATCTCGGTCACGCCGTTGATGAAAAAGTATGAAGACCGCAAATCTTCCGCCAGCGCCAGCAAAGACCCTGAGGACGCATAACAGGTCCCCGCATCTGCGGTCATGACCGCATGGGCAGGCATGCTTCAAGGCCGAGGTCTTATCATGCAAACCATGAGCGATTCAACAACAACCCCTTCCATCTTCCAGCACATACCGGCCTACGAAGGCGACCCGATTCTTTCGCTGATGGAAGATTTCCAGCGCGACGCACGCAGCGTCAAGGTGGGCCTGAGCATAGGCATCTACCTCGACGGCGAGGGCCGCCTGCCGGTGATGGATGCCGTGCGCCAGGCCCAGACCACGCTGGCCAAAACCATAGGCCCGTCGCCCTACCTGCCCATGGAAGGAGCGCCCGCCTACCGCCAGGCGGTGCAGGCGCTGCTGTTTGGCGACACGCACGACGCCGTGACCAGCGGCCGCATCACCACCCTGCAGACACTGGGTGCCTCGGGCGCGCTCAAGGTGGGCGGTGACTTCATCAAGCGCTACTTCCCGGCATCAGGGATCTGGGTGAGCGACCCGACCTGGGAGAACCATGTCGCGCTGTTTGAAGGCTCGGGCTTCAAGGTCAACACCTACCCCTATTACGACCCGGCCACCGGCGGCCTGCGTTTTGACGACATGCTGGCCACGCTGTCCACACTGCCGGCGCAAAGCGTGGTGCTGCTGCATGCCTGCTGCCACAACCCGACGGGCGTGGACTTGTCAAAGGCGCAGTGGGATGCGCTGGTGCCTGTCATCAAGGCGCGCGGACTGATTCCCTTTATCGACATGGCCTACCAGGGTTTCGGTGAGGGCATTGCCGAAGATGCCTACGCCCTGCGCATGCTGGCCAGCGCTGGCGTGCAGTTTTTTGCAGCCAATTCATTCTCGAAAAACTTCTCGCTCTACGGCGAGCGTTGTGGTGCCCTGAGTGTGGTCTGCACCAGCCAGGCGCAGGCCGACAACACGCTGGGCCAGCTCAAGGCCGCCGTGCGCCGCAACTATTCAAGCCCACCCGCTTATGGCAGCCGCATCGTGGCAGAGGTGCTGCAGAACCCTGCGCTCAACACGCTGTGGCAGAAGGAGCTGACGGCCATGCGTGAGCGCATCAAGGCCATGCGCAGCCAGCTGCACGCCGCGCTGGTCGCCCGGCTGGCCGGCGTGGTGGTGCCGGCAAAACTTGATTTCTACATCAAGCAGCACGGCATGTTCAGCTACACCGGCCTGAGCGAAGCGCAGGTGGCCAGGCTGCGTGAAGCGCATGGCATTTACCTGGTGCGTTCGGGCCGCATGTGCATGTCGGGCCTGACGGCTACAAACGTGGGCACCGTGGCCGAAGCCGTTGCGGCCGTGATGCAACAGGAAAAATAGAAGGCCATGACCAGCGACAGCCGCCAGCTCTGGGACATCTCGCCGCCGGTGCACAGCGGCAGCCCGGTGTTCCCCGGCGACACACCCTACACCCAGCGCTGGAGCGCCACCATAGGCCCCGGCTGCCCGGTCAATGTGAGCGCACTTGATTTTTCACCGCACGTCGGCGCCCATGCAGATGCACCGCTGCACTACGACCCCGACGGCACCAGTATTGGCGATGTGTCGCTCACGCCTTACCTCGGCCACTGCCGGGTGATTCATGCCATAGGCTGCGGACCGCTGGTCGAGTGGCACCACATTGCCCATGCACTGAAAGACCTGCCGCCGCGCGTACTGCTGCGCACCTATGCGCAAATGCCCGCAAACAGCTGGGACCCGCAACTGGCCGCCTATGCCCCCGGCACGGTAGAGCGCCTGGCAGACCTGGGCGTGCTGCTGATCGGCATAGACACGGCCAGCATAGACCCGGCCGACAGCAAGACGCTGGCCAGCCACCAGGTGATACGCCGCAGGGGCCTGCGCGTGCTTGAAAACCTGGTGCTCGACGAGGTGCCTGAGGGCGACTATGAACTCATCGCCCTGCCGCTCAAACTCACGCAGGCTGACGCCTCGCCGGTCCGCGCCGTGCTGCGTACGCTGACCACCACCTCTACTTCCTGACGGAATTCCACCATGTGCCCACACGCCAACCCATCACCGGCCAGCGACACGTCCAGCGCAACTGCCAGCGCCACCGAAAAAATCGTGCAGGACGAAAAGGCCCAGCTCGACTTCAGCGCGTCCATGAGTTATGGCGATTACCTGCAGCTGGACGCCATCCTGGGCGCGCAGAAACCGCAATCACCGGCCCACGATGAGATGCTCTTCATCGTGCAGCACCAGACCAGCGAACTCTGGATGAAGCTCATGCTGCATGAGCTGCACGCAGCCATCCGGCATGTCGCCGCCGATGAGCTGGGCAGCGCCTTCAAGATGCTGGCACGCGTCTCGCGCATCATGGAACAACTGGTGCACGCCTGGGATGTGCTGGCCACCATGACCCCGCCCGAGTACAGCGCCATGCGGCCTTACCTGGGTGCCTCAAGCGGTTTCCAGAGTTACCAGTACCGCTGCATCGAGTTCGCGCTGGGCAACAAGAACCCCGCCATGCTCAAGCCACACGCGCACCGCCCCGACCTGCTGGGGCGCGTGCAGGCCGCCTACGAAGCGCCCTCGCTTTACGACGAAGCGCTGCGCCTGCTGGCACGCCGCGGCCTGCTGGTGCCTGACAGCCACACCGCACGCGACTGGACCCAGCCTTACACCGCCAGCGATGCGGTCGAGCAGGCCTGGCTGGCGGTCTACCGCGACCCCAAGGCGCACTGGGACCTTTACCAGCTGGGTGAAGAACTGACAGACCTGGAAGACGCGTTTCGCCTCTGGCGCTTTCGCCATGTGACCACGGTGGAGCGCGTCATAGGCTTCAAGCGCGGCACAGGTGGCACCGGCGGCGTGAGCTACCTGCGCAAGATGCTCGACGTAGTGCTGTTTCCCGAGATATGGACCCTGCGCACCGCGCTTTGAGATTTGAGCTCTGAGCTTTCCGCCTGCGAGACAGTCACAAGGACAAGGCGGATCGTTTTTGCTATTAATTAGATAGCTGCTTACGCACGTGTTTATTGGTCTGTGGCCCGTTTTGACCCTAAAAATGGTCCTTTTGGGCTGTTTGGGGCCATCCCAGGACATCCGCAACCCGCCAAAACGTCCTCCACGCTGAAATTTTGCCGTATACGTTAAATTTTTAACGTATACGGCAAAATTTCCATTTCTTGCTCCCGGCATGGCGGTGTCACAGCCATCCATGCTGCTTGTGAACTCATAGGGAATTTGCGATATACAGCGCCCTCCGCAAAACCTAGCATCGCTGGTCAGCATCGAAAAAAACGAAAGGCCAGGAGATGAAATCACTGTTGAACCGGCGGCGTGCGAGCCTCTTATGCGTAGCCTCGTGCGTTGCGCTCGGCATCTCTCCCGCCGTCTGGGCGCAGGCGCCCGCGGCTGACAAATACCCCTCCCGGCCGATCCGGCTGGTCGTGCCTTTCGGACCCGGCGGGCCGACCGACATCGCCGCACGCGCGGTCGCGCAGAAGCTGGGCGAAGCGCTGGGCCAGCCGGTGGTGATCGACAACAAGCCGGGTGCCGGCGGCAGTGTCGGCTCGGGCGATGTGGCACGCGCGGCGGCCGACGGCTACACGCTGCTCTACGGCAGCAGCAGCACGCTGACGGTCAACCCGTCGCTCTACGGATCACGCCTGCCCTACGACCCGGCCAAGGCGTTCACACCCGTGGTGCTGGTGGCGCGCGGCGCGCAGGTCATGATCATCAATGCCAGCTTGCCTGCCACCAACCTGAAAGAGTTTGTCGAGTACGCGCGCAAGAACCCCGCGGCCATTTCGTACTCGTCACCCGGCATAGGCTCCATCGGCCACCTGGCCTGCGAACTGCTGATCGACACGCTGGGTATCAAGGCGGTGCATGTGCCCTACAAGAGCGGCGCAGCCGCCATCTCGGCCGTGGTGTCGGGTGAAACGCAGTTCACCATCGACGCCATCGGCACCACCGCCGCTTTCTCGAAAGCCGGCCGCGTGAAGACCGTGGCTGTGGCGAGCGAGAAGCGCTCGGCCTTCGCGCCAGATGCGCCCACGGTCGATGAAGCCGGCTTCAAGCCCGTGCCCGCCGATTTCCTCAGCGGTATCGTCGCGCCTGCCGGCACGAACCCGGAGATCGTCAGGCGTCTCAACGCCGAGGTCGTGAAAATTTTGCGCATGCCCGAGGTGGTGACGCAGCTGCGCAACCTGGGTGTGGATGCGCAGGGCGGAACACCCGCCGAGTTCGGTCGCCTGGTGGACGATGAAACGAAGAAGTGGGCCCGCGTGGTCAAGCTGACAGGCGCTACTGCCGAATAAAGCTTTACCCGGGGTGCGCCAGCAGCGGTATCAGCAACTGCGTGATGGCCTCGATGGCCGCGCTCGGCTCCTTGCCCGCCTTCATGATGCGGAAGTAATCGAGGCTGACCGCCGGGTAGATGTCGGCCGTGTTGACCTTGTAACGCCTGCACGCCGTGCGCGCGAACGAGGGGAACACCGCCACGCCAAAGCCTTTTTCAACCATGCCCAGCGCCGTCTCCAGCTGGTTGACGACCATGCGCGAGCGGATGTCTGCGCCCATTTGCCTGGCCTTCGTGTTGACGAGCTGCTGCACCGGGCTTTTGTCGGTCAGCCCGATCAGCGGGTAGTCAAAGACTTCCTGCCAGCTGATGCGCTCGCTGATGGCCGAGAACTGGTCGGCATAAACCAGCATCAGGCTGGCCGGCGTGATCTGCAGCTGGCTGAAGCCGGAAATCTTTTTCGAGAAGGCTCCGAAGGCGGCGTCCAGCGCGTCGGATTCGAGCTGCTCCTGCAACTCGTGCGGGCCGGCATCCACCACCGCCACCTGCGTCGATGGAAACTGCCGCTGGAAGGCCTCCAGCACATCGGGCGCCACATTCGAGGCCAGCATGGGTGTGAAACCCAGCCGTATGCGCGAGACGCCGTGGCGCTCCTGGTTTTGCAGCTGCTCGGCAGCGGCTTCCAGGCTATCGACAGCCGCCATCGCCACAGGAAGAAAGCTGCGGCCTGCAGCGGTCAGTTCGACACTGCGGGTGGTGCGCTCGAACAGCCTGCAGCCGAGCTGGCCTTCGAGTTCACGGATGCTGGCGCTGAGCGCGGCCTGGCTGAGGTGCAGCTTTTGCGAGGCGCGGGTGAAGTTGCTGGTCTCGGCAACCCCCAAGAAAGCCTTGAGTTGCCGGATGTTGAGGTTCAGGTTCATGGGCCACGGGTTGGTTGCGGCCATGATATGCCAGCGTCGTCAGGGCGAAGGTCGGGTTTGTCCGCGACCTTTTTCAGATCGGCGCGGTCTGGGCGTTGTACGAGAACATCCAGTCGTAACGCTCGCTCACTTTTTCTTCGCTCCACTCGTTGTCGACATATTTTGCCGCGCCTTCGGCATGCGCGAGCTGCGGGTTATGAAAGCGCGCGGCGTTGGCGGCCGAACCGCGCACCACGCGCGTTGTGCGCTCCAGCCGGGCCTGCTCGTAACGCTGCAGCGCGGTCACCGGGTCGTGCGCCCATTTCTCAAGGCAGCGCGCCAGGATGAAGCCGTCTTCCAGCGCCATCACCGCACCCTGCGCCAGGAAAGGCAGCGTGGGGTGGCAGGCATCGCCCAGCAGCGTAGCCCGGCCGAAGCTCCAGCGCTGTATCGGCTCACGGCCCATCAGCGCCCACTTGTACGGTGTTTCGATGGCGTCGATCATGGTGTGCACATCGTCATGCCAGCCGGCAAAGTCGGCATGGCAGGCGTCACGGCTGCCTTTTTCAGACCACGACTCCACCTCCCAGCCCTGCTGCTCGACGGCGCCGGCAAAGTTGACCAGTTGCCCCGAGCGGATCGGGTAGTGGATGACATGCGCGCCCGGGCCGACCCAGTTGTAGCCATAGGGTTGGCGCAGGTGTTCAGGCAGGGCGGCTGCGTTGATCACGCCGCGCCAGATGATGATGCCCGAGAACACCGGGTGGTCGTCGCCCACCAGGCAGCGCCGCGCCTGTGAATGCACACCGTCGGCGCCCACCACGACATCGGCCACCGCCACCTCGCGCCCCTCGCTGAAGACGGCGACTTCATCACCGCGCTGCTCCAGCCTGTCGATGCGCACATTCAGGTGGATGGTGCCGGGGCGGTGCGCCTCGACCGCATCGGCCAGCACCCTGTGCATGTCGCCGCGGTGCATGTTGAGATAGGGAAAGCCATAGCGCTCACGCGAGGCGGCGCCCAGGTCGAACAGGTTCCAGGTCTGCCCGGTGTTCCACAGCCGCACTTTTTTGCCCTGCGGTTCTGCCGCGATGGCCGCCATAGCATCGGCCAGGCCCAAAGCCGCCAGCACGCGGTTTCCGTTCGGGCTGATCTGCAGGCCAGCGCCGATTTCCCCGAGCACACCTGCCTGCTCGAGCACCTGAACGTCAAAGCCCTTTTGCTGCAGGGCCAGAGCGGCCGTGAGCCCGCCAATACCTGCACCGATCACCACAATTTTCATCAACTGCTCCTGCGGGCAATCAGCCCGGCATGCGGGGGACTGTAAGCCCGGTCGCTGAAAACGGGAAGCTTGAATTGCCGCTGATTCAATCGGCCCTGCTTATGAATGAGGGCAGGGGCAGACTACTATTAATTTAGGAGCTGCTCACGCCCGTATTTATTGGCTTACAGCCCGATTTGGCCTTCAAAAACGGCATTTTCAGGGTTCAAAACAGGCAAAAAGAGGCTGCGCGGCCAGCCAGACGGCCAAAATGTAAAGTCGACTTTACATTTTCGACTCAAAACCCATCCGGCACGCAAAGCCCCTGCATGTCGGGCAACTGCTCCAGCTTCAAGGCCATGTCATACAGCCCATTCAGAGCCGCATCCGTGCGCGCTGGCCAGGTGTGGCGTGCCAGGCCCACAAACTTGTCGCGGTAATCCTGCGGGTCCGCCGGGTTGGCGGGCTCGCCGCGAATGATGTCGCAGCGGCCTTTCAGTACGCCGCCGTTCTTCAGCGTGATGGTGACGTCGCACACCTGCTGCTGCGGGAAAAGCGCGCTGTAGTCGTCAACCTCGACCAGTGCCAGCTTGTCCACCAGCGCGTGTATGTCCGGGTTGGCGGCGGCCCTGTCGTCAAAGCAGTCCAGCCCGTGGCTGCGGTTGACGATGACGCTGGCCACCGCAAAAGGCGTTGAGAAGCGCGTGGCAAAGGCGTTGCGGATATCGCGCCGGTTCAGGAAGGCGAGGAATTTGAAACCGCGCACCTCAATGCCCGCAATGTCACCGGCCAGCGGCCAGTTCGATGAATCACCCAGCGGCGCAAGCGCATCGCGCAGTGCGTCGATGGCCGCGTGTATGGGCCGGCCGCAACCGTAAAGCTTGATGTAACCCTCAGCCAGCAGCCAGCGTTTGCCCAGGTCTTTCACCACCACATCAGGCTTGAAGTTGTCGAACAGCACCTCGTCGCAGGTAGGCGTGAGCCCGTCACGCGGACCGGTGAAGCCGCTTAACACCAGCCGCACCGCCGTCTGCCCCATGATGGCGCTGTGCGAGGCGTACCAGTTGCGCAGGGTGGCGCCGTCCTTCATGCCCTGGCGGTTGCCGGCAATCGGCGATGAGCCGGCCAAGTTGATGAGTTCGCGCATCTGCGCAGGCGACACCCCCATGAGCCGCCCGACCGCGACGGCCGCGCCCACCACGCCATAGGTGCCGTGCGGGTGCAGGCACATGCGCATGTCGCAGGCGCTGCCTATGCGCGCGCAGATCTCATAGCCCAGCGCGCAGGCCAGCAGAAACTCTTCACCGCTTTTGCCCAGTTGCTGGGCGACGGCCAGCGCGGCAGGAATCACCTGTATGCCCGGGTGGCCGTTGCTGGTCAGGTTGCCTTCGTCCAGTTCCAGCCAGCAGCCCGCAGCCGCATTCAGCGCGGCGGCATCAATCGGGTTCATCCTGGTGCCCGTGCCCAAAACGGATGCCTCACCGCCGCCACTGAGCTGCACCTGCAAGGCCCGCATCGCACGCATTTCGGGCTCCTGGTTGCCGATGGCGCAGGCGGCCAGGGTGTCGGCCACGATGAAACGCAGGTGCTTCAGGGCCTCCGGCGCAACGTCCGACAGCTGCGCCGAACAGGCAAATTCAGCCAGCTGGTCGAGGTAATCGGGCCTGTCTTGGGCTGATGAAGTACTCATGAGGGACGGCTCACCTTCTGCACAGGGCAATGCTGCTGGAACGATTAATGCTTGAGTCAATGTTTTGATTTACATCATAAATATACTTTTTAATTGAATAAAAATAATATTTACCCCATAATTTAATGACCAAACGATTGATCTGGAGCTCTCCATGCTGTTTCAACGACTGAAGGTGCTGGCGCTGACCTGCCTGCCCATGGCTTTGCTGATGGCTCCCACGGCCTCTTCTGCACAGGCCTTCCCGGATCGGCCCATCAAGATCATCGTGCCCTTTGGCGCCGGCAGCGCAGTCGACACGATTGCCCGCGCCATCGCGGCGCAGGTGGCCGAGCAAATTGGCCAGGGTGTACTGATAGACAACCGCACCGGTGCCAACGGCATCATTGCGGCAGAAGCTGCGGCCAAGTCCGCACCCGACGGCTACACACTCTTCATGCCCAACGACGGCATCATGGCGGCCAACCCGGCGCTCTACCCAAAGCTGCCCTACGACCCGCTTAAAGACTTTGCGCCGGTCACGCTGACTTCCACCGTGCCGCTGGTGCTGGTCGGCAACACCGCCTTTGCCGCCAAAACCGTGCCCGAGCTGATTGCCATGGCCAAGGCCAAACCGGGCAGCATCAACTATTCGTCCACCGGCTCCGGCTCGGCCCAGCACCTGGCGATGGAGTTTTTCATAGACGCGGCGGGCATCAGGATGACCCACGTGCCCTACAAGGCCATGGGCCCGGCCCTGACCGATGTGATCGCGGGCACGGTGCCCATCATGTTTTCGGGCATGTCCAACGTCATCTCGTTCGTGAAGGACGGCAAGCTGCGCGTCTACGGCGTGAGCACGCCCAAACGCTCGGCCGCCATGCCCGACGTGCCCACGATTGCTGAAGCCGGCCTGCCAAGCTATGGCTATGCGGCGTGGAACGGCATCGTCGCGCCCGCAGCCACACCACCCGATGTGGTGCGCAAGCTGCACAGCGAGTTTGCCAAAGCCATTGCCAACCCGAACGTGAAAGCCAAACTCGCCAGCCTGGGCTTTGACCTGGTCGGCGCAGGCCCCGAAGAATTTGGCACCCTGATCAGGACCGACGTTGCCCGCCTGGGCAGGCTGGTGCGCGCGGCCGGGATACAAGCCAACTAGGCCAACCAGGCCAACTGAAAACACCCTGACTGAAAGCGCCCATGCCCGACAACTCCACAGCGGCGCATGGCGCAGGCGACTACCTTGACCAGCTGGCCCGCTTTGTCGGCCTGACACCTGAAGAAGACATTCCTGAAGCGGTGCTGGCGCGCACGCGCGAGATCATCCTCGACTCTTTCCCCGTGCTGGCCTGGGGCATGCGCACGCCTGAACTGATGGCGCTGTCAGACCGGCAAGTGGCCAGCGCCGCGCCGGGCAAATCGTGGGTCATCGGCAAGGGTTGCACCACCAACCGGCTGGACGCCGCCATGCTCAACGGCATTGCCGGTGCCTGGCTGGATTACGACGAGGGCAACTTTCTGGCCAACGGCCACCCGGGCATGCAGGTGATTCCTGCGTCACTGGCCGTCGGGCAGGAGCTGGGCCGCAGCGGCCGCTCGGTGCTGGCCACGATTGCGCTGGCCTATGAAGTGGTGGCGCGCATAGGCATGGCCACGAAGATCAAGCTCATCATCAACCCGCACGGCACTTTTGGCGTGGTCGGTGCGGCGCTGGCCACCGCACGGCTGACCGGCATGCCCGCAGACAAGCTGCGCAACCTCGCCAGCTTGGCCGCCTCCAGCTGCATGGCCACCAACCGCCACACCATGCTCGACGGCGCCACCGTGCGCAACTGGTACGCAGGCCACAGCGGCTTCATGGGACAAATGGCGGCGCGTCTGGCGGAGTCGGGTTTCAGCGGCCCGTCGGATGGCGTCAACACCACCTTCAGCCTGGTGCTGGGTGATGGTTTCTCGGGCGCCAAAGCAATTGAAGGCCTGGGCGAACGCTGGCTGCTGATGGAGGGCTACCTCAAGCTTTACCCGACGGCGCGCTATGTGCATTCGGCGATTGATGCGTTTTTTGATGCCATCGCGCGCGCGCAGCGCCGCATCGAACCTGAAGACGTCTTGCGCATCGACGTGCGTGCCTACCGGCTCGCGGCCTATCTTTCAAATCAGACGCCCAAAGACTGGTTCGGCACACGCTTTTCGATTCCGTTTTCCGTCGCCACCTTGCTGGTCGGCGGACGCAACGGCCTGGAGGCATTTTCAGACACCGCCGTGGCCGACCCGCGTGTGATGGCGCTCTCATCCAGAGTGTTTGTGACCGAAGACGAGAACTACACCGCCACCTACCCGGCAGACCAGCGCGTGACGCTGGACATGCACCTGAAAGACGGCAGCACCCTGCGCGGCGAATGCCACATCACCAGTGGTGAACCGACACGCCCGCACAAGGCCGAAGACCTGGAACGCAAATACCGCGACCTCGCCGAACCCATCTGGGGTGCATCGCGCGCTGCGCAGCTGCGCGACGCCATCCTCCATATCGACCAGTGCGCCGACGTCAGCCAGCTGGTGGATTTTTGTCCCTGATATTGCCTGCAAAAAATTCCCTTCCTGCCTTCACGTCAACTCCCCACCTCCTGATCGGACCACCATGAAAACATATTTGCTCGGCCTGCTGGCCACCGCCTGCATCGCCGCCCTGCCCGCGCAGGCACAAAGCACCTGGCCCACACAGCCTGTACGTTTTATCGTCTCGCAGTCCGCAGGCGGCAGCATTGACATCGCAGCCCGGCTGATTGGACAGAAGCTCGGCGATGCACTGGGCAAAACTGTGGTGGTCGACAACCGAGCAGGCGCCAACGGCATGATTGCCGGCGAAGCCGCTTCGCGTGCGAGCGATGGCCATACTTTTTTGATGACCTCCCCCAGCACGCTGACCATCAACCAGCACGTTTACAAGAAAGTACCTTATGACGTGCAGAAGGACTTCACGCCCGTCACACAAACCACGTCCATCGCTTTCCTGCTGGTCGTGCCCGCCAACTCGCCCTACAAGACACTGGCCGAACTGGTCGCGGCGGCCAGGGCAAAGCCTGAAGGCATCAAGTACGCCTCGGCAGGCATTGGCAACCAGTCACAACTCGCAGCAGAACTGCTGGCAGGCGCCGCCAACGTGAAAATGCTGCATGTGCCCTACAAGGGCGAAGCGCCGGCGATTACTGACCTCATAGGCGGCCAGGTCGACTTCATCTTCGGCACCATGCCTGCGCTGCTCTCGCAGGTCAAGACCGGCAAGCTGCGCGCTCTGGTTGTCGGCCAGCCGCGCCGCGTGGACGCCGTTCCCGATGTGCCGACCACCACGGAAGCAGGTTTGCCATCCGTTGTGGTCACAGGCTGGACCGGCATCGTCGCGCCAGCCAACACGCCAGCACCAGTTGTCAAACGCATGCATGACGAGATCGTGAAGATCCTGGCCTTGCCTGACGTGCGTGAGACGCTGGTCAAGGCCGGTGCAGAGCCCGTAGGCAGCACACCGCAGCAGTTTGCAGACTTCATTCGCACCGAAACCGTGAAATGGGGCAGCGCGGTAAAGCAGGCGGGCATCACCCCGGAATAGCCTCGAATAAAACAGCGGACACAAAAAAGGCGGCACGTGCCGCCTTTTTTTCGACTGTCAACAAGCTCAGTATTTCTCGGCAAGAATGCCCATGCCCGGCAGCTTGTCCATGATGCCGATGCGGCGCAGCGCCAGCCAGTAGGTGGCGACGTTCACGCCAATCATGGGCTTGCCGAACTTCGCCTCGATCTCCGGCGTCATGCTGGAGACCGGGAGGTTGGTGCCGACATGAATCAGCGCCTCAGCGTCCTTGTGGTCCACATCCTGGAAGCCCTGCATGATCTGCTCGCGCGTGAAGCGGGCCACCGCTGTTGGGCCGACGGACTTAAGGCCGTGCGTGGACACCACGTCATAACCGCAGGAGCGGAAGAAGTTGGCAATCATGTCATCGGCAGGCGGCCAGTAGGGCGTGAGGATGGCGATCTTTTTGGGCTTGCCAATCGCTTCAAGTCCTGCCAGAACCGCACGCGAGGGCGTGATGAAGGGCACGCCGCACATGGCCTCAAGGCGCTTTTCTTCATCAATGGCACGCTGGCCATCACCACGGAAAGAGTGGATGGAGTGCCCATGCGCAATCACATGCGGCTCGCAGACCGTCACCAGCCTGAGCGCATCTTCAAGGTTGCCCTCCTCGGTCTCCAGCGCTTTTTTGTAGGCTTCCTGATCGTCATATGGGCGCGGCGGAAGGTACATGCGCGAGACGTGGTTGGTCACGCCCGCCGGCCGCATGGCCTCCATCTCGGGTTGCACGATGGTGTTGGTGGCAGGCACCACCACCGCCACCTTGGCACGGGAGGCGATGGTGTCGGTGGACGGTGTGCGAATCGGAACAGTAGACATTTTTTGTTTATTCAATCTTCAGGTTGCTGGCTTTGGCGGCTTCAGCCCACGTGGTGATGTCGGCTTTAAGCGTCTGGGAAAACTGTGCGGGCGTATCGCCGATAGGGTCCACGCCCAGTTGCCAGAGGCGCGCACGCATCTCGGGCTTGCTGACGGCGGACTGCACGGCGGCGGCGACCCGGTTGACGATGGCGGGGGGCGTGCCTGCCGGCGCGACGATGCCGTTCCAGGTCAGGGTCTTGAAGCCGGGGTAGCCCGATTCGGCCAGCGTAGGAACGTAAGGAATCTGCTTGGCGCGCTCCAGGCTGGAGACAGCGATGATGCGGATCTTGCCGCCGTCTGCATGCGGTGCAAGTTCAGACAGGTTGCCGAAATACATCTGCACCTGGCCGCCCAGCAAATCGGCAACAGCAGGCCCGCCGCCCTTGTAACTGATGTGCGTCATGTTGACATTGGCACGCTTGAGGAAGAGCACGGGCGACAGGTGCGACACGCTGCCCGAACCACCCGACGCGAAGTTGAGCCTGCCATCGTTCTTTTTGGCGTAGGCCACAAACTCACGCACATTTTTGGCCGGCACCGAGCTGCTGATGGCCATCACAAACGGGTTGCTGCCGACGTTGCTGACCGGCACAAAATCGCGCAGCGGATCAAATTTGGTTTTGCTGATGGTTGGCAGAATGGCGAGCACCGGCATGGCAGCCATGAACAGCGTGTAACCGTCTGGCGGCGACTGGGCTACAAAATCTGCAGCGATGGCGCCGTTGGCACCGGCCTTGTTTTCAACAACGACGGTCTGGCCCAGCGATTGCGACAGGCGCTCGGCCGTAAGCCGTGCAATGCCGTCGGTGTTGCCGCCTGCCGCAAAAGGCACGATGAGCTTGATGGGCCGCTGTGGCCAGGCAGGTGACTGCGCCAGCACGGGTTGTGCGAGGGCCAGCAGCGCCAGGGCTGCTAAGCCCAGTTGGTAACGACGGCCTGGATTGATGGTTGACATGGGTATTCCTTGACGGGTTGAAGCACAGTTACTGAATGGCATTGGCGCGCTTGATGCTGTTGATCATGGAAGAGATCAACAAATACTCGCGTGTCTTCTGTGGGTCTGCCGCTATGTCTCGCAAATCTGCAAATCGTTTGAGCCGGGTCTCAAGGTCCTTCTCTTCGAGGTTCTGTTTGTTCTTGACGGACACCGTCTGCACATATTCATTGGCAACGGTGCGGCGCTGGCGCTCATACAGGTCAAGCAGCTCTGCCGTCGCCCCGCCATTGAACACACGTGCGAGTTTTTCGCCGAGGTTCATCGCGTCGTGAATGCCGCTGTTCAAACCGAAGCCGCCCAGCGGGTTATTGACGTGGGCTGAATCACCGGCCAGCAGCACACGCCCCGCGCGGAACTGGTCTGCCACACGCTGGTGAACGCGGTACACGCTCTGGTGGACTATGGGGTAGACGGTACCGGCGGGTTTTTGCAGCGCACGGTTGATGGCGGCAGTGGCAAACGCCGGGTCAAGCACCTGCTCGTCAGGCAGGTCCTGCGGCACAGGCAGGGTCATGCGCCAGAGGCCGGGCGGGCCCTTGTCGGGCATACGGAAGAACGCAATCCACTGCTCGGGGTCGCTGATGTAGGCGTTGTCGGCATAACCCAGCGGCGCAAAGTCAAATGTGGTGCTGATGACGCTGTAACGCTCGGGCCATGTGTAGCCGCCAAAACCGATGTCGGCCGACTTGCGCACCGGACTGCGGCCGCCGTCAGCACCGACCAGCCAGCTGCCCCTGAACTGCACTTCACCCTGCGCGGTTCTGGCGGTGGCTGTCACGCCATCAGCGTCCTGCTCCAGCGACAAAAATTCATGGCCGAAGCGCACTTCCGCACGCGGGTGTTTGAGCAGCATCTCAAGCAGGATGGGTGTGAGCCTGTGCTGCTCAAGGTGAAGCCTGAACGGGAATGGGGTGTCTTTTTCAAGCGCAGCCAGGTCCCACTCGACGATGAGGCCGTATTCACGATCGCGTGACTGCCATCGCGGCACGCGGATGCCAATGGCCATCATCGCGTCGGTCACGCCGGACTCCTGAAGCATCTCCAGCGTGGGCGGGTGAAATGTGCCGGCGCGCAAGTCGAGCGTGGTGCCGGGTTCGGATTCAATCACCAGCACGGGGACGTTGCGGCGCGCAAGTTCAAGCGCACACAGGAGGCCGACGGGGCCTGCACCCACGACGATGACACGATTTTCAGTTTTGGCGTTCACGATAGGAGGGCTTGTTTGTTGTGGTTACCTAAGGGCACAGTGACCTGAAAGGATTCATGACGTTGAAGGATCTGGCGCGCGCGTTCAATCACTGGCCTGTCGACCATCTGGCCCTGGAGCCGCTGGGCGCCGGAACCCGAAGCACCTGCATCGAGGATTTTTTGGGCCCATTGCAGTTGCTGTGCTGTGGGCGCAAAACCTTGCAGCGCGGGTTTGATTTGTGAGGGGTGAATACAAAGCTTGGCACCGAAACCGTGGCGGGCTGCGAGGGCAGCATCGCGCTCCACGACATCTGGTTGATCCAAAGCAAAAGTCACGCCATCAATTGGCGAAAGCAGATGCGCTGCAGCTGAATGCAACACCACCTGCGAGCGCGCAAATTGCAGCGTGTCCCATGCATCTTCACAACCGATATCACGTGACAGATCTGCAGAACCAAATGCAACGCGTGTGACACGTGGGTGGGCGCAGATGCGCTCCAGCGCAAGCACGCCTGCCGCAGACTCAACCAGTGCAATGACGGCGATGTCTCCAGCGTTGTCTCCATTGACGGCGTCTACTTCAAAAGGCGATTCAGTTTTGGCCAGCATGACGCCAGCGACTTTTTGTGAATGCTTTTTAACCAGCGCAAGATCATCTTCAAACCACTGTGTGGTCACGGCATTGGTGCGGATCCAGACGGGTTGCACCGAAGCGGTGAGGAAGGCATCAAGCTGTACACGCGCCCCGTCTTTTGCACCCGCGTCAATCGCGTCTTCAAGGTCAACGATGACCGCATGTGCGCCGGCCGAGAAAGCCTTGGCAATGCGTTCAGTTCGTGTCGCCGGAACAAACAGATAGGTGACCGGCGTCATGTGTGTCAGGCGAGTGTGATGAGGCCGTCGATTCCGACTTCACCCACATTGTTGGTGGCCCAGACCTGCAGCGTGTTGGCATCACCTTCTTTTGCTGAAGCATGCAGATGGAAGCCGCCGAGATCAAAGGTTGGCCGGTTGGCGCGGAATTCAAAGGTGCGGATACTGCGGCCGGGGGCGATGTCGTTTTCAACATAACCCAGCAAGAGCGTGGCGATGAGCGGGCCGTGCACCACCAGGCCTGGATAGCCTTCGACATTACGGCAGTAGTCCACGTCGTAGTGAATGCGGTGGCCATTGAAGGTCGCTGCCGAATAACGGTAAAGCATGACGGGGTCAGCTATCACGGCCTTGGTGTGCTGGCCCGTGCGCTCAAAGACCGGCGCAGCCGCCTGCCACTGCGCCACCCGGCCAGCCACGCCGGAGAGCGCGGTCTTCTCGGCGGCAGACTGGCTGTCGCGATACACAATGTCATGCTCTTCACGCAGCAAGGCACCCTGCGCGTCTGAATACACATGGGCGACGGTGACAAACACCATCTCGCCACTGCGTCCGGACTTGCGTGAAACCTTGATGATTTCGGAGGCCTTTTGAACCTCTGCGCCCACGCTGAAGTGTCGTGTCCATTCAAGGCGGCTACCTGCCCACATTCGGCGCGGTAATTGCACAGGCGGCAAAAAATCACCGCGTGCCGGATGGCCATCTTCACCGAGTTTTGACTGGACTTCCATCGGGTTGAAATACAGCCAGTGCCAGCCTGCAGGCAGCAGCGACAGCGCGGGGTTGTTCATGCGCGCTGCGTCGTTCATCGTGGCGGCCATTTGCCGCACCTGTACCGGGCTGATGGTGTCGCTCACAGTCTGCGTGCGGCCGACCCATTGTTCAAGCGCCTGCGGCTGGTCTTTTGAATCGCTCATGTTCAGTACGACCTTGGCATGCCCAGCACATGCTCACCCACATAGGACAGGATGAGATTGGTGGAGATAGGCGCCACCTGGTAGAGGCGTGTCTCGCGGAACTTGCGTTCGATGTCATATTCAGCCGCAAAACCAAACCCGCCGTGGGTCTGCAGGCAGACGTTGGCGGCTTCCCACGATGCGTCGGCTGCGAGCAGCTTGGCCATGTTGGCTTCTGCACCGCAAGGTTTGCCTTCGTCAAACAGTTCGCAGGCACGATAACGCATGAGGCTGGCGGCTTCCACGTTGACGAAAGACCGCGCGATGGGGAATTGAATGCCCTGGTTGCGACCTATGGGGCGGTCGAACACCACGCGGTCGTTGGCATAGGCGCTGGCTTTTTCAACAAACCAGTAGCCATCGCCCACACACTCCGCGGCAATCAGGATGCGCTCGGCGTTCAGCCCGTCAAGGATGTACTTCAGGCCCTGGCCTTCTTCACCGATGCGGTTCTCGACCGGGATGCGCAGGTTGTCGATGAAGATTTCATTGGTCTCGTGATTCACCATGTTGCGGATGGGACGCACGGTGATGCTTTTGCCGACCTCTTCCCGCAGGTCGACCAAAAACACCGACAGGCCTTCGGTCTTCTTTTTGACTTCAGCGAGTGGCGTGGTGCGGGCCAGCAGCAACATGTAGTCGGAATGCTGCAGGCGCGAGGTCCAGACTTTCTGGCCCTGCACCACATAATGGTCGCCCTTGAGCACTGCAGTGGTCTTGAGTTTGGTGGTGTCGCTGCCGGTGGTGGGTTCGGTCACCGCCATGGACTGCATGCGCAACTCACCGCTGGCAATCTTGGGCAGCAGGTCCTGCTTCTGCTTGTCGGAGCCGTGGCGCACTACGCAGCCCATGACATACATCTGGCCATGGCACGCACCCGAGTTGCCGCCAGCCCGGTTGATCTCCTCCATCACCACGCTGGCCTCGGTGAGCGACAGGCTGGAGCCGCCGTACTCTTCAGGAATCAGGCCGGAGAGCCAGCCTGCTTCGGTCAGTGCCTTGACAAAAGTTTCCGGAAAGGCGCGGGCTTCGTCCACCTCCTGCCAGTAACGCGAATCAAACTGGTTGCAGACGGAGCGCACCCCGTCGCGCAGATCGGCGAATTCATATTTGTGGTTGTTTTGCTTGATCATGGGAAGTGGAAATCGTGCTGTGTGAAATATAGAAAAGGCTTATTGCGGGCTGGCATACATCTGTCCGCCATCCACATTGATGACAGTGCCAGACAGGTAGGCAGATAGAGGCGAGCAGCTGAAAACGGTGAGATCCGCAATCTCCGCGGGTTCGGTCAGGCGACCAAAAGGCAGGCCAGCGGTCAACTCCATCCAGCGGTTTTCGTCGTTGAACTTTCTGGCCGCCTGCGCGCGCAGCATGCCCTCCATGCGGTCGCTGCGTGTAGGCGAGGGGTTGATGCCGAACACCCGCACACCCCGGCGTGGACTGGTGGCACCGACGGCCTGCGTAAAAGCCATCAGTGCTGCATTGGCGGTAGACCCGCAAACATATTCGCTGCGCGGCGCCGCACCAGCCATACCTATGATGTTGGCGATGACACCGCTGCCGCGCTTTTCCATCTGGGGCAACACTTCACGCACCAGGTTGATGTAGCCAAACAGCTTGAGCTCCCAGGCCTGGCGCCAACGGGTGTCATCCACATCGGCCAGCGAGCCACCGGGAATCGCGCCGGCGTTGTTGACGAGGATGTCTGTCTCGCCCGCCTTTGACATCAGGGTTTTGATGCCTTCTGCATGGCCAAGGTCAGCAGTGACGGCGTGTGCGGCGATGCCCGTCTCTTTTTTGATGGTCGCCAGCGCGCTTTCAAGAGCATCTGTCGAACGGGAAACGATAACGGGCACGGCACCCTCGCGCGCAAAGGCGATGGCTATTGCGAGGCCTATGCCCTTGGAACTGCCGGTGACCAGCACGCGGCGACCCTGAAGTTTGAGATCCATCCGGTTTTCTTTCTGTGTGATATCAGGGCTTGGGTGCGGGAACCTGGCCGGTGTACCAGTCGGCAATGTCATGGGCCTGCATGAAGCAGACGCCCGGCGTTTTCATGAGCAGGTCCAGCATCTTCTCGAAGGAGCCAAAGCGGTGCGGCACACCAATCAGGTGGGGGTGCAGGCCCAGCGTCAGCACGCGTGGGCGTTTTGCCGCTTCGCGGACAAAAAGCTCCACCGTGTTTTCGACGCGCTGCAACATCTCGTTGGACGAATGCTTTTCAACCGCGTAGATGATGGAGTCATTGAGCTCCAGGTTGTAGGGCACGCTGAGCAAAGGGCCGTTGGCCGTCGTCATCCAGTTGGGCAGGTCATCGACCACCCAGTCAAATACATAGTCAATGCCGGCGGCCTTGAGGTTCTCGGGTGTGGTGTGGCTTTCACGCAGGCCCGGGCCCAGCCAGCCGCGCGGGCGAACACCGGTGAAGGCCTGGATCATGTCCAGGCTGGTCTTGATGACCTCTTCTTCGGCGCCCGCATGGTTCAGTGACTTCTGGTGAACGCCATGGCCTATGAATTCCCATTTGGCGTCGTGCATGGCTTCTGCAGCACGCGGGTAGGCCTTGATGACGCCTGCGTTAAAGCTGGTAGATGCCGTCAGACCGCGTGATGTGATGGCCTCGATGATGCGGGGAAGGCCGGCCCGCATGCCGTAGTCGACCCAGCTGAAGTTGGGCACATCCGGCACAGTCTCCTTTCCGTGCGGCGGCGTAATGATGGTGCGCGGCATGGGCGCATCGAACTCCCAGTGCTCGACATTCACGACCAGGTGAACGAGGATGTTGCCTGCTGCAGGAGGCGACAGCGCCGGGCCTTCATTGGAAAAGCGGTAGGGAATGCGGGGATTGGCCATGGTCGGTCTTCTCGTTTGTCAGTGGCGGATTTGCTGGAGGATTTCGCGCTTCATCGCGTTGAAGCCCTCCGAGGTGGTGTCTTCAATCGTGCGCGGACGCGCCAGGGGCACGGTCATGCGCGCCTGTATCCGGCCGGGGCGTGCCGACATCACATAAATCGTGTCGGCCAGAAACAGGGCTTCGTCAATGTCGTGCGTGACGAAGACAATCGTGGGCTTGAGCTGTTGCCAGACGCTGAGCAGCAGCTCCTGCATGGTCAGGCGTGTCTGTGCATCGAGGGCGCCAAAAGGTTCGTCCATCAACAGCACTTTCGAGCCCAGCGTCAGGATACGGGCAATGCCCACGCGCTGGCGCATGCCACCCGAGAGCTGCACAGGCAGGTGGTTCTTGAAATCGGACAGGCCGACGATGCGCAGCATCTCATTGGCGCGGGCTTCATAGTCACCTGCCTTGAGCCCCTGCGTCTTCGGGCCAAAAATAACGTTCTCCCAGACCGTCAGCCAGGGGAACAGCGCGGCCTCCTGGAAGACGACGCCGCGGTCAGGACCCGGCTTTTCAACCGTCTGGCCATGAACCGTGAGTGAGCCGCCGCTGGCCTGCTCAAACCCCGCAACGAGGTTCAGTAGTGTGGACTTGCCGCAACCAGAAGGGCCGAGCAGCGCGACAAACTCGCCGGCGTGGACATCGAGGTCAATCTTGTCAAGCGCATGCACCGGCGGCTGGGCCGGGTAGGTCTTGTCGAGTTTTTCTATCTTGATGGCAGACATAAATCCCAATCGGCTCAGTGGTTCTGGAGAATGCGCCAGCGCAGCACACGCCGCTCTGCAAACACAATCAAACGGTCGCTGAGGTAACCCATGACGCCAATCGACACCATGTCGGCCAGCACGATGTCCATGCGGCCCACGTAATAGGCATCCCACAGCACATAACCCAGGCCCGACTTGACGGCCACCATCTCGGAGACGATCACGGCCGTCCATGAAATACCCAGGCCTATGCGCAGGCCTGTGAAGATCGACGGCATGGCAGACGGGAACACGACCCGGCGCAGCAGCTGGCCGCGCGTGGCGCCCATCATCATGGCGGCGCGCATGAGGTTGCGTTCCACATCACGCGCACCTTGTGTGGTGTTGACCACGATGGCGTAAAAGCCGCCCAGGAAGATCAGGAAGATGGAGCCCATGTCGCGTATGCCGAAAAGGGCAATCGAAAACGGCAACCATGCGGTGATGGGGATGGGCCGCAGGCCCTGTATCACGGGGTCAAACAGGCGCGAGCCGAGGCGGCTCCAGCCGATGATGAGACCCAGCGGCACACCGATGAGGGCGGCCAGCACAAAACCCTGCACCACACGCATGGCCGAGTACTGCACATTGGACAGCCATGTACCCTGGTAAGGGTTAAGGCCCAGGCCGCCTGAAGCGCCAAACACCCACACCTTCCAGCCCTCCAGTACCGCCAGCGGCGTGGGCACGATGCCGGCCATGTCAGGGCGGCTGCCGGCAATCTGCCAGAACACCAGGACCGCAACCGGCACGACCGCACCAAGGACAAGTTGTTTGAAACGCTCCAGATTCTTCATGGCTGTGGCCTGTGTTGAGGAACTGTTCAGCGCCTGATGTCGCGTGCTATCGAATCGTCATAGAGCGCAGCGGCGTCAGCCGATACGTCCTTGAGCACAATGCCCTGCTTGAACGCTGCGTCCGCCTGCAGCCTGACCTGCTCTTTTGTCAGCACACCACCGAGCTTGATAATCTTTGACGACTCTTTGGTCACAGCCAATGGCAGGCCGGTGTATTTGGCATAGGCATCTGCAAACAGGTCATTGTTCTTGCGCATCTGCTCTTCGGCATTGAGGTAAACCCACATGAAGCGGCGAATCGCCTCCTTCTTGTTGGTCAGGGCTTCGCGCGATGCGGCGAGCATGCCGAGTTCTGCACCGACGGCCTTGGCCTGGCTGTATTCAAGTCCTTTTGCAAAGTAGGCATCGCCGTCAGCCACCGCCTGCGATTCAAACGGCTCCCACAGCACCATGGCATCAATGTCACCGCGCTTGAGCGCCTGGATGAATGCCGTGCCGCCGCCCTGGATATTGACCGGCGTGAAGGTGTTGTAAGGCACACCTTTTTCAATCATGGTCATGGCCCACTGGAACCAGACGGCAGAGCCCGGCGCGATGCCGATCTTTTTGCCGGCCAGGTCTTTCCAGTCATTGATGACCACGCCCTTGCGCACCACCAGGTTCTTGAGCGAGCCGCCCACGCCGGTCAGGCCGACGAGATTCTTGCTGCCCTGTGATGCGGCGATGGCGAGATCGCCCGGGCCGACAGCAGAAATATCAACCGAGTTGGAAAGGAGCGCGGTGCGTGCATCGGCGTAGCGCACGAATTCCGCGCGCTTCACATCGACGTTGAATTTCTTGAGTTCTTCTTCGACATTGAGCATGGGCGCAAGGTGGCCGACCTTGACGAAACCAATCGTCAGCGTTTCACGCTGGGCGAGCGGCGCAGGCGCCGGGCCGATCGCGTGGGCGACCGTGGTGATGGCGACCATGAGGATGGCCGTGATTGCGGTACTTGGTTTCATCGTCAACGCTCCGTTCAGGTTAGGGTTAAAAAACTCACGCGATATCGGGAAATCACACTCAAGGTCAACGACCCCTGAAGGCCGGGGCACGCTTTTCGGCAAAGGCCTTGCGGCCTTCGGCATAGTCTTCACTGGCAAAGCAGGCCTTGACTGCGGCGTCTACAGCGGCTGCACCAGCCTCATCCACCCCCTCCAGCAGGGTGTTGAGGGCCAGCTTGCCGGCGGCAACTGTCATGGGCGCATTGGCCGCAATCTCGGCTGCGACCTTCGCAGCATGCGAAAAAACATCGTCCTGGACTTCATTGACCAGCCCGATCTGCGCGGCAGTATTGGCATCACACACACGTGCGGTGTAGAAGAGTTCGGCCGTGCGGGCTGCACCCAGAACGGCCACCATGCGGTGCACGCCCGCCAGCGTGTAGCCCAGGCCCAGGCGCGCAGCGGGCATGCGGAATTTCGCGCTGGGCCCGGCGTAACGCATGTCGCAGGCCAGGGCCAGGCCCAGCCCGCCGCCGTAACAGATGCCACTGATGGCGGCGATCACGGGACGGGGGAACTGCTCAAGCGCTCCTTGCGCGCGCGCCACCGCTGCCTCATAAGTCGCTACACCGGCACCTGTGTTGCGTTGCGTGTCGAATTCGGAAATGTCGGCACCGGAGACGAAGGCACGCTCACCTTCGCCGCGCAAAATCACGACGCGGATATTGCTGTCAGCACCCAGCGCCTCCAGCGCATCCCCCAGCCTGGTCCACATGATGAGGGACATGGCGTTGTAACGCCCCGGGTTGGACAGCGTGATGGTGGCCACATGGCCGTCGATGGAGTAAGTGACGTCTGCCATTGCCGTCAGACCACTGCATCGGCGTGAAACTGCCGGATGTCTTCTTCTGAATAGCCGGCCTCGCCCAGCACTTCGTCGGTATGCTGGCCCCAGTTGGGGGCCTGCGCGACCACACTGGAAGGTGTGCGCGCCAGAGTGACAGGCTGGGTGATGTAGTGCATCTCCTTGCCAAAGTCGGTCATGAGAGAGCTTGTCACGTTCAGGTGCTGCACCTGTTCGTCCTCAAACACCTGGGGCACGGTGTACACCGGGCCGGCGGGAATGCCGGCGTTGTTGAGCATGCCCACCCACTCCTGCACGGTGCGGTGGCGAAAGACCTCTGCCAGCGCGGGCGTCAGGCGGTCGCGGTTCTGCACACGCAGCGGCTCGGTGGCATAGCCCGGGTCCTGCAGCCAGTCGTCTCGCACCAGCAGTTTGCACAGGCGTATCCAGTTGCCCTCACCTGACGCGCCGAGGTTGAACACCCCGTCGCTGGCTTCAAACAGACCCATGGGGCTGCTGGTGGGGTGGTCGTTGCCGACCTGGACCGGCAGGTCGTTGTCGTTGAGATAGCGCGCCATCTGGAAATCCATCATGGCGATCTGCGAATGCAGCAGCGACGCATGCACCCACTGGCCCTTGCCGGAGACTTCACGCTCCAGCAGCGCCGTAAGGATGCCGAGCGCTGCATAAAGGCCCGCGCTCATGTCCGCCACCGCAAGGCCCGCACGCACGGGGCCAGAGCCTGGCAGGCCGGTGACAGACATCAGGCCACCCATGCCCTGCACGATCTGGTCAAAGCCCGGGCGTGAGGCCATGGGTCCATCCTGGCCGAAGCCGGAAATGCTGGCGAGGATGATCCGCGGATTGACTTTGGCCAGCGAGTCGTAATCGAGCCCGAGCTTGTGCTTGACTTCAGGGCGCCAGTTTTCAACCAGCACGTCTGCATCCTTGACCAGGCGCATCAGGATATCGAGCGCACCGGGCTTCTTGAGATTGAGCGTCATGGACCGCTTGTTGCGGTTGATGTTCTGGAAGTCGCCACCCCGGCGATTGGCTGCAAACATGGCTTCGTTGGGGTCTATGCCGGGCGGTGGCTCGATGCGGATCACATCGGCGCCGAAGTCGGTCAGCATGCGCACGCAGTTGGGGCCGGCCCTGACCCGGGAGAGATCAAGGACGCGAAACCGGGACAGGGCTGTAGATGCCTGGATTTTGGGCATGGGGTGAATCAACCTTGATTGAGGAAATGTTCGGTAAAACCATTGACGCCAAAGCGGCGCAATTCGACCTGTTCGGCAAAAGCCAGCAAGTCTGCTTCATGAAAGGGCCTGGCCAGCACCTGGACGCTGATGGGCATGCCGCGCGCATCACGCGCAATCGGAAACACCACCGACGGAAAGCCCAGGTAATTCACAAAGCCCATGTAGCCGTGCAGTGCGAGCAGCTGTTTGACATCGAAGTCCGGACTTTCCGCGGTGACCGTGCGCCACTCGGGTACCGGCTGGGGCAATGCAGGCATGACGAGCAGATCGTGTGCCTGAAGATGCTCCTGAACAAACATCTGTGCCTGGCGCCCCCTGTCGGCAAGGGCCGCGTGATACCACTCAGGCGGAATCACGAGGCCAGCGAGAGCGACAGCCTCTACGGACGGCGACAGCACGCATGCCAGCAACGCCTCTTTGTGCGTAGCTGCCGCCTCGGTGTGCATCACGATCTCTGCCAGGCGTGTGAGGCTCTGGTGCTGGGGCAACGTGGCGACCCGGGTGGCGGAGGACTCTCGGGCGAAGTCTTCCAGCGCCACCGCAACCTCTTCATGCAGGCCATTGGCGGGCACCCATGCCTTGATGCGCAGTGGTGCGTCCGCAACTGGGCGCACCAAACGCGTATTGGCGACTACTTGAAGAAGATGCACTGCATCCGCCGCAGATCGGGTCAGCAGACCGACGCTATCGAGTGAAGGTGCCAGAGGGTGGACGCCGTCCAGCGGGATCAAACCATGCGTTGTTTTAAGTCCCAGCAGCGCGCAGGTGGCAGCAGGTATGCGTACCGATCCTGCGGTGTCTGTGCCCAGCGAGCCATAAGCCAGGCCGGCCGCAACAGCTACGGCACTGCCGCTGGATGAGCCGCCTACAGCAGCATGCGCGTTGAGCGGGTTAATGCAGCGTTTAAAAAGGGGGTTGTCACCGGTTGCCCCACAGGCGTATTCGGCCATCGCCAGCACGGCCATGGTTGAGGCACCGGCGGCTTCAAGCCTGGCCACTGCAGGCGCGGCCACCAGCCCCTCAGAAGCTGCACCCGCGTCGTGGCCAGCGCCCGGCCTGCGCCCTGCGGTGTTGAAGATGTCCTTGTGTGCGAGCCCTATGCCAGCCAGAGGGCCGGGGTATGCATCGGTTTGTGGAAGCTCCTCAACCACGCTGTGAAAGCGCGCATCCATGCTCTTCAATTTCTGGCGCTGCAGGCTGATCGCCTCCCTGGGGGACATGCGGCGGCTGCTCATGGCAAGCTGCAGGCCCCTCAGGGTGGCGGGCAGTTCATGCATCAGACAACTGCGCCAGAACGGAGAAAAAGGGTGGCGAAGGCGCCTGACCATTCAGGGTTGCAGCGGCAGCCAGAGCAACGTTCGCCGCAGGGTGGAGCCGCTCAAGTGTTTTGGCCAGCCGGCGCCCTTCTGCCGGCGTAATTGCCTTGCTGCGGCCAGAAAGGCCCTTCCGCACGGCCAACGCCCATCCGGAAAGCGAATCGCTTTCCGCTGCTTTGGCTGTTTGAGGGTCTGAAATGGGCATTCTGTATTTGCTTTTAACTTATAAATATTAATATACACAAATTAAACATACAAATCAATGTGCGAAACTTACTTTATGGAAAGCACAAAAAAAACATTCACCAAAGCAAGCGACAAGATTCGGGCAGAAATCGAAAATGCCATCCGGGAAGGCGCCCTGTTACCCGGAGACCCGATTGACGAGGCTGAAATTGCGACGCAATACAAGGTGTCGCGCACGCCCATCAGGGAGGCGCTGATCCAGCTGCAGGCACAGGGCATGCTGACCAGCCTGCCGCGCGGCGGCATGGTGGTCGCGAAAATGGACCTGCAGCAACTGCTGTCCTTATGGGAGTTGTTGGCGGAACTCGAAGGCGTGGCGGTGCGCCTGGCATGCCAGCGCATGACACCCGAAGAACGCAAAACCATACTTGAGCACCATGAACAAAGCCGCGCCGTGGCGGATGCGGATGATTTCGCAGGGTGGCAGGAAAGCAACCTGCGTTTTCACGAACTGATTTACCGTGCCACCCGCAACCCCTACCTGCGCCAGGAGGTCTTGCGCATGCGGGCCCGTACAGGTTATTACCGCAGGCATGCCTTCGGTGCGCTTGGGCAGATCAGAACCTCGTTTGAACAGCACCAGCAGATAGTTGAGGCCTTCATGAACAACGACGGCGATGCAGCATCAGCGGCCATGCTGACGCACATGCGCCCGGCCAGCGACGCCAAGGGCCTGACCGACTTTATTGTGAATATTCCGAAGGAAGTGCTGGCGCGCTGACGCAGTGCATGCAGCAGTGGCCGATGCGAGTACGGATTGATTCAGCGTCTTTAACGTTGCCTTCTTGCGCTGCGATCAACGCACAGGAAAACAAATAAGCCGCAAAGCAAAACGCCCACTGATGTGGGCGTTTTGCTTACCGGATCTGGTGATCCGGATGTTGGTTGCGCGGGCAAGATTTGAACTTACGACCTTTGGGTTATGAGCCCAACGAGCTACCAGGCTGCTCCACCGCGCGGTATGTTTGTATTATAGCTTACTCTGCCTTGGCCGTGTCGCTTGTAGTGTCTTCCGACACATCAGGGCGATCAACGAGCTCGACCAGAGCCATGGGCGCATTGTCACCAACGCGAAAGCCCATCTTCAGAATACGGGTGTAGCCGCCTGGACGTGCCTTGTAGCGGGGGCCCAGTTCGGCAAACAGCTTGACGACCATGTCGCGATCACGCAGGCGGTCAAACGCGAGGCGCTTATTGGCCAGCGTTGGCTCTTTGGCCAGCGTGATCATGGGCTCAACAACGCGGCGCAGTTCCTTGGCTTTTGGCAGCGTGGTCTTGATGGCCTCATGCTGGATCAGCGAGTTCATCATGTTGCGCAGCATCGCAAGGCGGTGTGAGCTGGTGCGGTTGAGTTTACGTAGTCCGTGTCCGTGACGCATGGTGATTTCCTTTTTTAATATCAGGCAGCCGTATCAGGTACTGCCCGTGCGCCATCTCATTTAAAAAGATGGTCTTCGGTTAACTAAAGTGTTAGTGCTTGTCCAGCCCGGCAGGCGGCCAGCTTTCAAGTCGCATGCCCAGCGTCAAGCCGCGCGATGCAAGCACTTCCTTGATTTCGTTGAGCGATTTACGGCCCAGGTTCGGTGTCTTGAGCAGCTCATTTTCAGTGCGCTGGATCAGGTCGCCGATGTAATAGATGTTTTCTGCTTTCAGGCAATTGGCAGAACGGACCGTGAGTTCGAGCTCGTCCACTGGACGGAGCAGGATAGGGTCGAACTGCTGCGAGCTGCGCTGGACTGGCGTGTCAAACGCGGCCAGTTCATTGCCTTCCAGTTGTGCGAACACGGCCAGCTGCTCAACCAGAATCTTGGCCGAAGCGCGGACTGCGTCTTCTGCAGTCACGGCGCCGTTGGTTTCGATTTCCAGGACCAGCTTGTCGAGGTCGGTACGCTGCTCAACGCGGGCGCTTTCAACGGTGTAGCTGACGCGCTTGACCGGTGAGAACGAAGCATCAAGAACAATACGGCCAATCGACTTGGTCGATTCGTCGCCATAACGGCGCACGTTGCCAGGCACGTAACCACGGCCGTTTTCGACCTTGATCTGCATGTCGATCTTGCCGCCGTGCGACAGGTTGACGATGACGTGCTCGGGGTTGATGATTTCAACATCGTGCGGGGTCTGGATGTCTGCTGCGGTCACAGGGCCGGCGCCATCTTTGCGCAGGCTCAGGGTCACTTCATCACGGTTGTGGAGCTTGAACACCACACCCTTGAGGTTCAGCAGGATGTTGACGACGTCTTCCTGGACACCGTCAATGGACGAGTACTCATGGAGCACACCGGCGATGGTCACTTCCGTGGCGGCGTGGCCGACCATGGACGACAGCAGGACGCGGCGCAGTGCGTTGCCCAGCGTATGGCCGTAGCCACGTTCAAAAGGCTCGAGCGTAACTTTGGCGCGGTTGGCGCTCAGTTGCTCAACGTTGATGGTTTTTGGTTTCAGTAAATTAGTCTGCATGCAATCTTCCTCTCAATACCCTCGGCTCGTTACACCGATAAGGCCGACGGCGCGTGACCTGCCTCAAGCAGCGCCACACGTCGCAGGAACGAAATTAGCGTGAATACAACTCGACGATCAGCGATTCATTGATGTCGGCAGCAAACTCGTCGCGGTCAGGCGTCTTTTTGAAGGTGCCTTCGCCCTTTTCGGCGTTGACTTCAACCCAGGCTGGCATGCCAACCTGTTTCGCGAGTTCGAGTGCTTCGGTGACACGGGTCTGCTTCTTCGACTTGTCGCGCACGGCGATGATGTCGCCGGCCTTGACCATGTACGAAGGAATGTTGACCGGGCCGCCATTGACGGTGATGGCTTTGTGCGATACCAGCTGGCGTGCTTCGGCGCGGGTTGAGCCGAAGCCCATGCGGTATACGACGTTGTCCAGGCGCGACTCAAGAATGAAGAGCAGGTTGGCGCCGGTGTTGCCCTTGCGACGATCAGCTTCCTCGAAGTAGCGGCGGAACTGCTTTTCGAGCACGCCGTACATGCGCTTGACCTTCTGCTTTTCACGCAGCTGCAGGCCGAAGTCAGACGTGCGGGTACCGGACGTACGACCGTGCTGGCCTGGCTTGGAATCAAATTTTGCCTTGTCGGCGATCGCGCGGCGGGCGCTCTTCAGGAAGAGGTCCGTACCTTCGCGGCGGGATAGTTTGGCCTTGGGGCCGAGGTAGCGTGCCACTGTAGTTTCCTTTGTCATCTGCTGCATTGCTGCAGGAGCCTTCGGTATGGACTTTCGTCGAACCTGATGGCGGTGGGCTTTGGTTAAAAAGTCCCGTGCAAGGCCGACTGCATTGCAATCGGTCTCGCCGGGACCAGGGGATTAAATACGGCGGCGCTTTTGTGGGCGGCAGCCGTTGTGCGGGACCGGAGTCACGTCAGCAATCGAATTGATGCGGATGCCGAGCGCGCCGAGGGCACGAACCGAGGATTCGCGGCCTGGGCCCGGGCCCTTGATTTCAACGTCAAGGTTCTTGATACCCTGCTCGATGGCAGCACGACCTGCAACTTCAGAGGCCACCTGGGCTGCGAAAGGCGTCGATTTGCGCGAACCCTTGAAACCCTGGCCACCGGACGATGCCCACGACAGGGCATTGCCCTGACGGTCGGTGATCATGATGATGGTGTTGTTGAAGGATGCGTGCACGTGTGCAATGCCGTCTGCAACATTCTTGCGGACTTTCTTGCGCACACGTTGTGCTGCGTTGTTACTTGGTGCTTTTGCCATGGGAAAACCTCTGGATTATTTCTTCAACGACTGGGCGGCCTTGCGCGGACCCTTGCGGGTGCGGGCATTGGTACGCGTGCGCTGGCCGCGCATGGGCAGGCCGCGGCGATGACGGAAACCGCGGTAGCAACCGATGTCCATCAAACGCTTGATGTTCATCGTGGTTTCACGACGCAGATCACCTTCGATGGTGAACAGAGCGATCTGGTCACGGATTTTTTCCAGGTCGCCGTCGGTCAGGTCCTTGACCTTCTTCGAGTAGGCGATGTCGCAGGCTTCGCAGATTTTGCGTGCGCGCGTACGGCCAATGCCGAAGATTGCAGTCAAGCCGATTTCAGCATGTTGCTGCGGCGGAATATTGATACCAGCGATACGGGCCATGTTCGTCCTCTAAAACTCTTTGAATCAGCCTTGGCGTTGTTTATGGCGTGGATCTGTACAGATCACGCGAACAACACCCTTGCGGCGGATGACTTTGCAGTTGCGGCAAATTTTCTTGACCGAAGCTGAAACTCTCATTGCATTCTCCTAAATTCTCTGCGGTGCTGTTCGCACCAAAAAATTACGCTAACTGCCTGTTCCCGGTTCAAGCACCAGGCGATGTCTTGAAGTTCGCCTTCTTGAGCAGCGATTCATACTGCTGCGACATCATGTAGTTCTGGACCTGGGCCATGAAATCCATGGTGACCACGACAATAATCATCAACGACGTGCCGCCAAAATAGAAAGGCACGTTGTATTTCAAAATCAGAAACTCGGGCAACAGGCACACAAAGGTGATGTAGACCGCACCTGCCAGCGTCAGACGCACCAGGATTTTGTCGATGTAACGCGCTGTCTGGTCACCCGGGCGAATACCTGGAATGAACGCACCGCTTTTCTTCAGGTTGTCTGCGGTCTCGCGGCTGTTGAACACCAGTGCGGTGTAGAAAAAGCAGAAGAACACAATCGCGCTGGCATACAGCAACACATAAATCGGCTGGCCCGGCGTCAGCGTGCTGGCGATATCCTTCAGCCAGCGCATGCTTTCTCCACTGCTGAACCAGCCCACCACCGTCGCCGGCAGCAAAATGATCGACGAAGCAAAGATGGGCGGAATCACACCGGCCATGTTCAGCTTCAGCGGCAAGTGCGATGACTGGCCGCCATAAACCTTGTTGCCCACCTGTCGCCTGGCGTAATTCACCAGGATCTTGCGCTGACCGCGCTCAACAAACACCACAAAGTAAGTCACCAGAACCACGACTGCGATGATCACGATGGCCACAAGGATGCTCATTGCACCAGTGCGGATCAACTCGAGCAAACCGCCCACTGCACTAGGCAGGCCGGCCGCGATGCCTGCAAAAATCAGGATCGAAATACCGTTGCCCAGACCGCGCTCGGTGATCTGCTCACCCAGCCACATCAGGAACATGGTGCCAGCTGTCAAACTGACAACCGCCGTCATGCGAAAACCAAAACCAGGCGCGAGGACCAGGCCGGGGGAGCTTTCAAGCGCCACCGCAATACCCAGGGACTGGAACAGTGCAAGACCCAGCGTGCCGTAGCGCGTGTACTGGGTGATCTTGCGGCGTCCGCTCTCGCCCTCTTTTTTCAGCTGCTCGAATGTCGGCAGGACATAAGTGAGCAACTGCATGATGATGGATGCGGAAATGTAAGGCATGATGCCCAGCGCAAACACCGTAAAACGCGACAAGGCACCACCGGAGAACATATTGAACAAATTCAATATGCCGCCTTGCTGGCCCTTGAACAGCTCCTTGAGCTGGTTGGGGTCAATACCCGGCACTGGAATGTGGGCACCGATACGGTACACCACCAGCGCCAGCAGCAAAAACACGAGCCTGTTCCGCAAATCGCCGAACTTGCCGGATTTTGCCAGTTGAGCCGGGTTGGTTGCCACTGATTCTTTCCAGTCCGCTGTTAATTAAGCAATCGCGCCGCCGACAGCTTCAATAGCCGCCTTGGCACCAGCCGTCGCACCAATACCATTGAGCTTGACCGCCTTGGTCAGCTCGCCGGACTTGATAATCTTCACGTTCTTCGCGATCTGGCCGACAAGGCCAGCCGTTTTCAGCGCCAGCAGGTCAACTTCTGCCAAACCGAGCTGCTCGAGGGCAGACAGCGTGACTTCAGCGTTGTACTTCAGGTTGTGCGATTTGAAGCCGCGTTTTGGCAAACGGCGTTGCATAGGCATTTGACCGCCTTCAAAACCGACCTTGTGGTAGCCGCCAGCACGGGACTTCTGGCCCTTGTGGCCGCGACCTGCGGTCTTGCCGATGCCAGATCCAATACCGCGACCAACACGACGCTTGTAGTGCTTGGCGCCTTCACCGGGCTTGATTCCGTTCAATTCCATTTTGAATTCCTATCGAGCCTTGAGCTCAGACAATCTTGACCAGATACGCGATCTTGTTGATCATGCCGCGCACTGCGGGTGTGTCTTCCAGTTCGCTGGTGCTGTTGATACCGCGCAGGCCCAGGCCGCGCACGGTGGCGCGATGGGATTCCTTGGTACCAATCGGGCTCTTGATCAGCTGAACCTTCACTTTTTTCTCTGTCGTCATTTCAATGCTCCTGGGCAGCTTTTTAGCCGAAGATTTCTTCGACTGATTTGCCACGCTTGGCTGCAATGTCGGAAGCCGTGGTGGAATTGTTCAACGCATCCATCGTTGCACGAACCATGTTGTACGGGTTGCTCGAACCATGGCTCTTGGCCACGATGTCGGTGATGCCCATGACTTCAAACACGGCGCGCATAGGGCCGCCGGCGATAATGCCGGTACCTTTGGCTGCCGGCATCATCATGACGCTGGCGGCACCCCAATGGCCGAATACGTTGTGGTGAATCGTGCCGTTCTTCAATGACACCTTGGTCATGTTGCGGCGCGCTTCTTCCATGGCTTTTTGCACGGCTGCAGGCACTTCTTTCGACTTGCCCTTGCCCATGCCGACGCGGCCGTCACCATCGCCAACCACCGTGAGTGCTGCGAAACCGAGAATACGGCCGCCCTTCACCACTTTGGTCACGCGATTGACCGCGATCATTTTTTCCTTCAGACCATCGTCTGGAGCGTCGTTGTTTGATTTAGCTTGAAACTTGGCCATATATATTTCCAGTCTGCTTAGAACTGCAGGCCAGCTTCGCGGGCCGCATCAGCCAGCGCCTTGACGCGGCCGTGGTACGCAAAACCAGCGCGGTCAAACGCCACCTTTTCAACACCGGCTGCTTTTGCCTTTTCAGCAATACGCTTGCCGATGGCTTGTGCTGCCGCAACGTTGCCGCCCTTGCCGGACGCGCCGAGATCCTTGCGGATTTCCACTTCTGCAGTGGAAGCCGAAGCCAGAACCTTGGTGCCGTCGCCAGAAATGACGCTGGCGTAGATGTGCAGGTTGGTGCGGTTGACGGTCAGACGGGCAACACCTTGCGTGGCAATGCGGATGCGGGTCTGGCGTGAACGACGAAGGCGCTGCTCTTTTTTGGTCAACATGATGCAGCTCCTTATTTCTTCTTGGTTTCTTTGATCGTGATCTTCTCATCCGCATAACGGATGCCCTTGCCCTTGTAAGGCTCGGGAGGACGAACAGCACGGACTTCAGCGGCGATCTGGCCGACACGCTGGCGATCAGAACCCTTGATCAGGATTTCCGTAGGCGTCGGCGTTGCCGCCGTGATGCCTGCGGGCATGTCCATGATGACCGGGTGCGAATAGCCAACCGTCAGGTTGAGCTTGGCACCCGTGACCTGGGCCTTGTAGCCCACGCCGATCAGGCTCAGTTTTTTCTCGAAGCCCTTGGTGACACCGGTCACCATGTTGTTCACGAGCTGGCGCATGGTGCCGCTCATGGCGTTGGCTTCACGCGAATCATTGGCTGGTGCAAAGGTCAGCTTGCCGGCATCGTTCTTGATGGTGACAAGCGGGTTTTGCGCCAGTGCCAGGGTGCCGAGGCTGCCCTTGACATTGATCTGGTCGTCCTTGAAAGCCACATCCACACCCGAAGGGAGGGACACAGGCATTTTTCCTACACGAGACATTTCAATTTCTCCTTAGGCCACGTAGCAGAGCACTTCGCCACCGATGCCGGTAGCGCGCGCCTTGCGGTCAGTCATCACGCCCTGAGGCGTTGTGACGATTGCCACACCAAGGCCATTCATGACCTGGGGGATGGCGCCATGGCCTTTGTACACACGAAGGCCTGGACGGCTGACGCGCTCGATGCGCTCAATCACGGGCTTGCCTGCGTAGTACTTCAGGGCGATTTCAAGCTGGGACTTGCCTTCGTCGGTCTTGACGGAGAAGCCATCGATGTAGCCCTCATCCTTCAGAACCTGCGCGATGGCAACCTTGACTTTGGATGACGGCACCTGCACGACGGCTTTTTCAACCATCTGTGCATTGCGGATGCGCGTCAACATGTCGGCGATAGGATCACTCATACTCATTTTTTGGTGCTCCTATGCTTACCAGCTTGCCTTGGTGATACCGGGGATATCACCTGCAAAAGCCAATTCACGGATCTTGGCGCGAGCCAGGCCGAACTGGCGGAACGTTCCGCGTGGGCGGCCCGTGATCTCGCAGCGGTTACGCTGGCGGGTCGGGTTCGCGTTGCGGGGCAATTTTTGCAGCTCCAGACGGGCCAGCTGACGCTCTTCATCAGAGCGCTTGGCGTCGTTGGAAGTTGCCTTCAATTCAGCGTATTTCTTGGCGAACTTGGCGGCGAGTTTCTCGCGCTTCAGTTCACGTTGCAGCAATGCTTGTTTTGCCATCTTGCGCCTTCAGTTCTTGAACGGAAAACGGAAGGCGGTGAGGAGCGCCTTGCACTCTTCATCGGTCTTGGCCGTTGTGGTGATGCTGATATTGAGGCCGCGCAAGGCATCAACCTTGTCGTACTCGATCTCAGGGAAAATGATCTGCTCTTTCACGCCGATGTTGTAGTTACCACGGCCATCAAAAGCGCGACCGGAAATGCCGCGGAAGTCACGAACGCGCGGCAGGGCAACGGTCACGAACCGGTCCAGGAACTCATACATCTGCACGCCGCGCAGGGTAACCATGCAGCCAATTGGCAAGTCTTCGCGGATCTTGAAACCGGCGATAGCCTTTTTGGCTTTGGTCACGACTGGCTTCTGGCCGGCAATCTTGGTCATGTCGCCGACGGCGTTGTCCATGACCTTCTTGTCGGCAACAGCCTCGCTCACACCCATGTTGAGCGTGATCTTGGTGATGCGGGGAACCTGCATCGGCGACTTGTAGCCGAACTTCTCAATCAGGGCGGGCGCGATTTTTTCGCGGAACTGGGCCTGCAGGCGAGCCTGTGCAGGAGCAGCTTGTGTTGGTGCGGTTTTAGCCATTTTTATGCAGCCTTGATTTCGTCGCCGCTGGACTTGAAGACGCGCACTTTCTTGCCGTCAGCCAGGAGCTTGATGCCAACACGATCAGCCTTGCCCGACGCCGCGTTGAAAATCGCGATGTTGGACTGGTGAATCGGCATGCTTTTGGCAACGATGCCGCCAGTCGTACCCTTGAGGGGGTTCGGCTTGGTGTGCTTCTTCACCGTGTTGATGCCTTCGATCAGCACGTGGCTGTCGTCGGTGCGGAGGGTGATCGTGCCGCGCTTGCCCTTGTCACGGCCCGCGATCACGATGACTTCGTCGCCCTTGCGAATCTTGTTCATGGCGTGTCCTTACAGAACTTCAGGAGCCAGGGACACGATCTTCATGAACTTCTCGGTGCGCAGTTCGCGCGTGACCGGTCCGAAGATGCGGGTGCCGATGGGCTCCAGCTTGGCGTTAAGCAACACTGCTGCGTTGCCATCGAATTTGACGAGCGAACCATCGCCGCGGCGTATGCCCTTGGCGGTGCGAACGACCACTGCACTGTAAACCTCGCCTTTTTTGACGCGGCCTCGTGGAGCGGCTTCCTTGATGCTGACCTTGATGACGTCACCGACGCTGGCGTACCGGCGCTTTGAGCCACCGAGCACCTTGATGCACATCACGGATTTGGCACCCGTGTTGTCAGCAACATCGAGCTTGGATTGCGTTTGAATCATTTAAATGTGTTCCCAACTTGCACCGGAATGCCGCTTCAATCATTTGATTTCCGCAGCAGACCAATCAGTCTTGGGCCCGTTGTCCGCGCCGCAAACCACTTGCAGCGTTTCCATGAGGGCAGAATTCTCCGCTTTTTTAGAGCGAAGCCCACGATTATGGGTCAAGCCTTTTGTCCTGTCAACACCCCTGGTCGCAAAAGACGTGGAAATTAGCCCACATATTTGCATCCCACTTCAAAAAAGCCTGAAACAGGTATCAGGTTCAGGTGGGCACGTGCAGATATTGGTCGCAGAGCGCCAGAAAAACTGCTGCTTGCGGGTCTGCACCGGTTTCTTCCTGCAGCAAAGCCGCCACCTGTGCGGCCAGTGATTTTGCCAGCGCGGCATCGAGAAACAGCAGCCGCGAGCGCCTGGCCAGCACATCTTCCACCGTGCGGGCATATTCATGGCGCACCGCAAACCTGACCATGGCCTCAGTCAAGCCACCACCCAGTTCACGATCAGCCCCCGGCAGCGCAAGCACCGCAGCCGCCTCGCTTCCATACAGATGCAGCCCCGGCGCATCGCTGATTTTCTGCGTCATCGCTTGAGCGCCAAGAAGTTTGAGGTGAGTGGTTACTCCCTTGGATCGCCTCTCCAGCAGGCTCACCTCAAAACACTTCTCCAGCACATCTTCCGCCATTGCGCGGTAGGTTGTCCACTTGCCGCCAGTCACAGTCACCAGCCCGCTCTTGCTGGCCAACACCGTGTGTTCACGCGACAGCGCCTGCGTGCTTTCGCCGTCTTCGTCCGGTGGTTTGACCAGCGGCCGCAGCCCGACCCAGATGCTTTTAATATCGGCCAGGCCCGGCGCCCGGGTCAGGTAGCGGGCGGATTCACCCAGAATGAAATCAACCTCCTCCCGGAAGGCTAACGGCTCACGCGCCAGGTCATGGCGAGGCGTATCCGTTGTGCCCAGAATGGTCTTGCCGAGCCACGGCACCGCAAACAAAACCCGCCCGTCTGCCGTTTTCGGGATGAGCATGGCGTGGTCGCCGGGCAGGAAAGAGCGGTCGACAACGATGTGCACACCCTGGCTGGGCGCGACCATTTCTTTCACGTCGCGGCCAATCGCCTTGCCGTCTTCCATGCGGAACTGGTCGACCCAGACGCCGGTGGCATTCACCACACAGTTAGCCTTCACTTCGTACGCAAGACCTGTCTCCTGGTCTTTCACTTCAAAGCCGGTGAGCTTGCCGCCCACATGGCGCAGCGCGATGGCGGCGCAGTAATTGATCAGCAGCGCACCCTGCGCGGCGGCGGTACGCGCCAGCGCCAGGGCCAGCCGGGCATCGTCAAACTGGCCGTCCCAATACTTCACGCCGCCGTTCATCCGCCCGGCAGGGCCTTCACGCCGTGAGTTGGGCAACAGGGCCAGGGTTTCAGATCGGCTCAGAAATTCGGTGGGCGCCAGCCCCGCCTTGCCGGCCAGCGCGTCGTACATCTTGAGCCCCACGCCATAGAAAGGCGCTTCCCAGAACTTGTAGGCCGGCATGACAAAAGCAAGCGGCTGCGCCAAATGTGGCGCGTTGGCCAGCAAGGTGGTGCGCTCATGCAGCGCCTCGCGCACCAGCGAGATATTGCCTTGGGCCAGGTAGCGCACACCGCCATGGACCAGCTTGGTCGCACGCGACGATGTGCCCTTGGCAAAGTCATGCGATTCAACCAGCACCACAGAAAAACCCCGCGCCGCTGCGTCCAGCGCCACGCCAAGCCCGGTCGCGCCGCCTCCGATGACGGCCACGTCATAGGTCTCGGGCCTGGCGAGTTGTTCGATGAGCTGGCTGCGGTTCATGGCTTTGGATGTTTTTCGCCGGCCTTCATCAAGCCAGCGTGTGCAGTCATTATTAGCGGGCCTTGTGGAGGTAAAAAGTTAATATGGAACTTAACATTTCCAGTTTTTGAACCGAATCCGCCAGCTCAAAACCCGAAAAACAGGCTCAAAAAGGCCATTTTCAGGCATCAAATCGGCCTCAAGACCAATAAATACGAGCGTGAGCAGCTACTAATTCAATAGCAACTAGCTGTAAACAAGCCTCGGCGTCTGCTCACCCCTGACTTTCGGCCCACAGTTTGGACCGTTCAACCGCCTTGTGCCAGCGCGCCAGCCTCGCTGCTCGCTCTTCGGTCCGCATCGCCGGCTCAAAACGCCGGTCAACCTGCCACTGGGCCATGATTTCATCCGCCCCGCTCCAGAAACCTGTCGCCAGCCCGGCCAGATAAGCCGCGCCCAATGCTGTCGTCTCTGTCACTTTGGGCCGCACCACAGGCACGCCTGAAAAGTCGGCCTGCATCTGCATCAGCAAATCATTGCGGCTGGCACCGCCATCCACGCGCAATTCCTTCAGGGCCAGCCCGGCATCGCGGCTCATGGCGGCAAACACGTCGGCGCTTTGCAGCGCGATGGCCTCCAGCGCAGCGCGGGCGATGTGGGCACGCGTGGTGCCGCGCGTCATGCCCAGCAGCGCGCCGCGTGCATACGGGTCCCAGTGCGGTGTGCCCAGGCCGGCAAAGGCGGGCACCAGATAAACGTCGCCGGTGTCCGGCACGCTGTCGGCCAGCGCCTGCACTTCGTCGGCCGATTTGATGATTTGCAGGCCGTCTCGCAGCCACTGGATGGTGGCACCGGCCATGAACACGCTGCCTTCCAGGCAATAAGCGGCGCCAGTCGCGGCCTCTGACGACCAGCCGACCGTGGTCAGCAGGCGGTTTTTCGAGATCACCGGTCGCGTGCCGGTGTTCATCAGCATGAAGCAGCCTGTGCCATAGGTGTTTTTGGCCATGCCGGGCGCAAAGCAGACTTGGCCAAAAGTGGCGGCCTGCTGGTCGCCCGCCATGCCGGCGATTTTGATAGGCGTGCCCAGTACATCGGCAGCGGTTGCGGCCATCACGCCGCTGCTGGGCACGACCTCGGGCAAGACTGAACGCGGAATATTGAACAGCCCCAGCAGTTCGTCGTCCCACGCCAGCGTATGCAGGTTGAACAGCAGGGTGCGGGAGGCATTGCTGACATCGGTGACGTGCACCTTGCCGCCAGTCAGGTTCCAGACCAGCCAGCTGTCCATGGTGCCGAAGGCAATCTCGCCCTTGGCGGCCCGCGCACGAACGCCCGGCACGTGCTCCAGCAGCCATTCGATCTTGGTGCCCGAAAAATACGCGTCCAGCACCAGTCCGGTCTTTTTCTGGATGCTCGGCGCCCGGCCGGCCTTGCGCAACTCATCACAGCGGCCGGCTGTGCGCCTGTCCTGCCAGACAATGGCGTTGGCGACGGGCTGGCCGGTCTTGCGGTCCCAGAGCAAGGCGGTTTCGCGCTGGTTGGTGATGCCTATGGCCGCCACCTTGCCGCCAGCAGGCAGCTTTTGCAGGCATTCACGCGCCACCGCGAGCTGGCTGGACCAGATCTCCAGCCCGTCATGCTCAACCTGCCCGGGTTTGGGAAATATCTGGCGAAACTCTTTCTGCGCCAGCGCCACAACGCTGCCCGAGTGATCAAACAAAATGGCACGCGAACTGGTCGTGCCCTGGTCAAGTGCTAATAGATAGTCCATTGGGTCTTGCGAAAGTCATTGCAGCCGAGGTTAGCGCAAGATGATGAAGCTGCGTGTCGTCACTTTCCCCAGCTACCATTGAAAGCATCATGAGACCCCTCGACCACACCCGCGCCGGCATTACACGGCGGCAACTGATAGGGGCTTGCGCCATCGCCGCGCTTAGCCTGCAGGCCTGTGCCCCGGCCGCGCAGGTGCCGACAACGCCCGGCACCCTGTCCGCCCGCCTGCGCCTGATTGGCGAGGCGCGCATCCCCCACGGCCTGCAATATCAGGGCGCGACGGTGGGCGGCCTGTCTGGCATTGACTACGACCCCGCAAGCGGCCAGTATTTCCTGATCACGGATGACGGCTCTGCGCGCAACCCGTCCCGGTTTTACACGGCGCGCCTACCCATCGACGGCAACACACTGGGCCAGCCCGAGATCACCGGCATGACGCAACTACGCCAGTCCGATGGTGCTGCCTACCCCTCATCCATCACCGGCTACAAGCTTCAGGACCCTGAATCCATACGCTGGGGTGCCGCCAGCCAGACATTGTTCTGGAGCAGCGAGGGCAATGCGCTGGCGGGTGTGGCGCCGTCTTTCAGCGAATCGCGTCTGGACGGTACCCTGCTGCGCCAGTTCGCCCTGCCGCCATTGTTCGATTTCAATCCCACACGTGGCCCCCGCAGCAACCGGGGCTTTGAGGGCATGAGCCTGACACCCGACGGGAAAACGGCCTGGCTGGCGATGGAAGGCGCGATGCTGCAGGACGGTCCCCTGCCCACCGTGGGTGCGCCGGGCGGCCCCTGCCGCCTGACCCAGATTGACCTCGCCACCGGCAAGCTGCTGCGCCAGGTCGCCTACATCCCCGATGCGATTCCACGTGCGCCCAGGCCCGCGATCGCCCCTGCAGACAACGGTATCAGCGAAATCTTGATGCTGGACCAGCACCGCATGCTGGTGCTGGAGCGCGCCTATATGGCAGGCTACGACACCGCCACCGGCAATTCACTTCGCCTCTACCTGGTCGACACCCTGCAGGGCAGCGACACGCTGGACACGCCCACGCTGCAGGGCGCAAACTACCAGCCGGTGAACAAGCTGCTGCTGGCCAATTTCGCGTCTTTTGTCGGCCCTGGCCCTGGAAAACGCCTCGACCGGCTGGACAACACCGAAGGCATGACCTGGGGACCGGTTCTACCCAACGGCAACCGCAGCCTTGTTTTTATCAGCGACGACAATTTCAGCGCACGGCAGGTCACACAACTGCTGGCGTTTGAATTCCTGGAGTAATCACCATGCCCAAAACACCTTCTTCTGCGACAACCACTCCGCCCGGCCACGCCCCCGAAAACATCGCCTTCATAGGCGGCGGCAACATGGCCAGCGCCATCATCGGCGGGCTCATCAAGCGCGGCACCAAACCGGCCAACATCCACGTCGTCGAGCCCTTTGCCGAGCAGGCGGATAAACTCAAAAAACAGTTTGGCGTGCAGGTTGAAGCGGCACCGAGCGCAGCGCTGGCGGATGCCGGCCTGGTGGTGTGGGCCGTCAAGCCGCAAACCTTCAAGGAGGCAGCCATGATGGCGCGCTTTCACACCAAGACCGCCTTGCATTTAAGCGTGGCGGCCGGCATACGCTCGGACAGCATCGCCCGCTGGCTGGGCACCGAGGTGGTGGTACGGTCCATGCCCAACACGCCTGCGCTGGTCGGCAAGGGCATGACAGCGCTGTTTGCCCGCAAGGCCGTCAACGCCGCCGACCGGCTGGCCGTCGAGTCCGTCATCAAGACCACCGGCGATTACGTCTGGCTTGACGACGAACACCAGCTGGATGCGGTGACCGCCATTTCAGGATCGGGCCCGGCCTATGTCTTTTATTTCATTGAAGGCATGATCGAAGCGGGCGTCGACATGGGCCTGACGCGTGAGCAGGCCAACAAGCTGGCCATCGGCACGTTTGTAGGCGCCTCTGCGCTGGCAAAGGCGTCTGACGAGCCACCCGAAATCCTGCGCGGCCGGGTGACTTCCAAGGGCGGCACAACCTATGCGGCCATCACCTCCATGGAACAGGACCGTGTCAAGACACTTTTTGTACGTGCGATGCACGCGGCCAAACAACGCGCCCGCGAAATGGGTGATGAGTTCGGCGCCGCCTGAGGCAGATGGCAAAAGCCGTTACATAAAACCTTTGAAACCGGGTCAACCGAAGCCTTGAGGCCGGCGTTATGGAGGGGCCGCAAGGCAAACATCCAATATCTAACACCAGGAGCCAACCATGAAAAAATTTCTGTCCATCCTCGCAAGCGCTGCTGTTCTGGCCATGCCCCTGGCCGTGATCTCCACGCCAGCTGCCGCACAAACCGCTGCACCTGCAGCAGCCCCAGCCGCCGCACCTGCTGAAAAGCCAGTTGCCAAGGCTGTTGCAAAGACCAAGCGCACCGCCAAAAAGGGCGCACGCAAGGCTAAAGCCGCCAAAAAGGCCGCTGCCGCACAAAAGTAATCAGCCCCGCTGAACTGAAAAAGCCCGCATCGAGCGGGCTTTTTTTATGGGCTCCGGACAGGGCTTATGCCTGACCTCTCACCCGGCCCCATGGCATTTCTTGTATTTCTTGCCGCTGCCGCAGTAACAGACATCATTGCGCCCGGGCGTGACTTCAGCACGGACCGTCTCAACCTTCGGGCCCATGGTGCGCCACAACTCGCGCAGGTCATACACCGCCCAGATGGCTTCCCCAAAAGCGTTGAGCCGCGCGATGCTGGTGCTAGGCGCACCCTCTTCACTCAGGGGTGAAATCTCGGGCTTGCCGGTGTCGTCTTCAGTCATCGCGACGACAGCCTCCAGGGCCTCGTCCAGCCATTTGGCCGCATCCTTGTCGCGCGGCGCGGCCCATTCATCGGGCCAGCTTTCAACCGCAAACATGAAACCGAGCGCCCAGACCTGGGCAAAGGCGGGCAGGTCTTCGCCCTTGAAGTTGGCCTGCTCTTCGGGCGGCATGTCGGCCACTGCGCCTCGTATGTCCATCACTTCAGGGTGATAGCAGTCGTCGTCTTCGAGGGTTTCAACCTTGGAGTCCAGTGCGGCTGAAACTTCGGCCCAGCGACGGTTCCACAAGGCCATGAAGCGCTGCTGCTGCGTGGCATCGGCGAACGAGCCACCTTCTGCGTCGGGTGCTTCGCCACCGGCAGGCGTAGCCAGCAGCACGGGAATGTACTCTGCCGCCGGGATAGCCCGGCGCGAGCATATCACTGCGGCCATGAAACCCTCACAAAATTCCCACTGGGGCGTTTCATCGTAGCGGCTGCGCAACTCGTCGAGGATGGCGTCGAGTTCGTCGAAGTCTTCAATTTCCATGAAGTTGTTGTCGGCGGGGTTGGGGTCTGATTTCATGTGCGAATACCTGAGCGACACACGGCGCTCTTATGATGCAAAGTGTATCTGCCGCGCCAAAGGCAGCGCCTCACAAAAATGTCCCTGTACCTGAAAGCTTCCCATGCTCCAGCGACTCGATGCCCACTTCCCCCTGCGTTATTCCTTCATGGCACTGTGCGCGTTCGGCGTGCTGGCCTGCCTGGTGAAGCTGGTCTTTTTCTCGTTCTGGTGGTTCGCGCTGGTGCTGCTGGTGCTGTGCGTGGTGCTGGTCGCGCTCGGTGTGTACGACCTGCAGCAGGATCGCCATGCCATTCTGCGCAACTACCCGGTTATTGGGCACATGCGATTCCTGCTGGAGTACATACGCCCCGAAATGCGCCAGTACTTCATCGAAAGCGACAGCGAGGCCACGCCGTTCTCGCGTGCGCAGCGTTCTCTGGTCTACCAGCGCGCCAAAGGCGAGCCTGACAACCGGCCTTTCGGCACACAGCTCGACGTGGGCAAGCAGGGTTATGAATGGGTCAACCATTCGATGTCGCCGACCAGACTGCCTTCGCACGACTTTCGCATCTGGATTGGCGGCACGCCCGACAAACCCTCTGAATCCGTCGAGCCCTGCACCCAGCCCTATCAAAGCAGTGTCTTCAACATCTCCGCTTTAAGTTTTGGTTCGCTGTCGGCCAACGCCATCCTGGCGCTGAACAAGGGCGCGAAGATGGGCGGCTTTGCGCACGACACGGGTGAAGGCTCCATCTCATCCCACCACCGGGTACATGGCGGCGACCTGATCTGGGAAATCGGATCGGGCTATTTTGGTTGCCGCAACGACGACGGCACATTCAATGAAGAACGCTTCGCCGCCAGCGCGCAGGACCCGCAGGTCAAGCTGATTGAAGTCAAGATGAGCCAGGGTGCCAAGCCTGGCCATGGCGGCATATTGCCTGGCCCCAAGGTCACACCAGAAATCGCGGCGACGCGCGGCATCCCCATAGGCAAGGACTGCATCTCGCCGTCCAGCCACAGCGCGTTTTCAACGCCCGTCGAGATGATGCATTTCATCGCAAAACTGCGCAAACTCTCAGGCGGCAAACCGACCGGTTTCAAGTTTTGCCTGGGTCACCCGTGGGAATGGTTTGCGATCGTCAAGGCCATGCTGGAGACCAACATCACCCCCGACTTCATCGTGGTCGACGGTGCCGAAGGTGGCACGGGCGCGGCCCCGGTCGAGTTCACCGACCACGTAGGCGCTCCGCTGCAGGAGGGTCTGCTGCTGGTGCACAACACACTGGTCGGTGTGAACCTGCGCCACCGCATCTCCATAGGCGCGGCCGGCAAGGTGGTGACAGCTTTTGACATGGTGCGCCTGATGGCGCTGGGCGCTGACTGGTGCAACGCGGGCCGCGGTTTCATGATGGCACTGGGCTGCATACAGGCCCAGACCTGCCACACGGGCACCTGTCCAACGGGCGTCACCACGCAGGACCCGAAACGCCAGCAGGCACTGGTGGTGCCCGACAAGGCCGACCGCGTACGCAACTTTCACCGCAGCACGCTGCATGCGCTGCAGGAACTGGTGCAGGCCGCCGGTCTGGAACACCCGCAGCAGGTCAGTGCACACCACATCGTGCGCCGCCTGACCGACACCGAGGTACGCCTGCTGAGCAATCTCATCATGCAGGTTGAGCCAGGCGCCTTGCTGGGTCCGCTGGACAAACAGAACAATGTGTTCAAACAATACTGGCCCATGGCCAGTGCGCACAGCTTTCGGGCGGCAACCGCCTGAGGGCCGGGCACTGCGTTTGCGGCTCCGAATTACATGGCGGATTGCACGCGCACGCCAAGGCCCATCAGCCGTTTGGCCATTGATGTCACGGCTTTGTCCTTGCTGAAAAGCAGCGCCTTGTGCGCAAGCGCAAGGTCAATAAACCCCTGATCGTCCGCATCGCGGCAGGTCACGGGCGCCTTGGTGGCGACCTCAACCCTGCGTGCGTGTTTATCGAATGTGGCGAGCACATCCCCAGCCTGCAGCTTGTAGAAAGCCAGGCGTGGCACGATCTGCGGATAGGCCAGCACACGCTCCAGTTCCTCGCGCATCGGCTGGGTGGCCAGCCAATCAAGCTTTTTGTCTTCAAGCGCCTGTCTTAACGGCAGGGCGGCCGCATCACCGAACACAAACAGGTCCAGCACGACATTGGTGTCGATGACTACCCGCTGTTGCGTCATGCCTCGCGCGGCGGTTTGTTGCGCGCCGAACCGGCCACCATGTCAAAGCGGAACAGTCGGCATTCAATCGGTCCGTTCCACATCGGCACGCGGCGCGACTCCTTCAGGCGCATCTTGCCAGGTAGCTTGAGGTCGGGCGTCAGTACATGAGCCGTCCAGCCCGCGTAGTTTTTCTTCCAGTGCGTGGCGAGTTGCGGGAAGAAATTGGAGGCCTCCTCGCCGGTGTCGGTGACAGCCTGTTCCCGCGCAGGGTTGGCGTTGCGGTCGCGTGAAGGCGCGTGTACAGCCTCGACTTGCGGCAACGGCTGGCCGAACTCGTCGATGCCCTGCCCCTGGAATTCGGACCTCGTGTTCTCGCGTCTTTGCGCGCCCGCCATGCCGGTCGTGCCCGCCACACCAGCCACGTCGATTCGCTCGCCATAAGGCGGGTTCACCAGCATCACGCCGGAAGGTGCGGGAGGCATGCGCTGCAAGGCATCACCGCCGCGGAACTGCACGGCGTTGGCCACGCCTGCGCGCTCTGCATTGCGCTCTGCAAAGTCAACCATGCGAAACGACACATCGCTGCCAAACACCGGTGCGGTGGGTTCGGTGATGGCAGCTTCGGCCTGGTCCAGCAGGCCATCCCATACATGCGGCTGGAAGGGCAGGTATTTCTGGAAGGCAAAACGCCGGTTGATGCCAGGCGCAATGTTGCAGGCGATTTGCGCGGCTTCAATGGCAATCGTGCCTGAGCCGCAGCATGGATCGTACAAAGGCACGCCGTCCCTGCATTGCAGGTCCCAGCCACTGGCGGCAATCATGGCAGCGGCCAGGGTTTCCTTGAGCGGCGCATCGCCCTTGTCCTCGCGCCAGCCACGCTTGAACAGCGGCTCGCCCGAGGTGTCTATGTAGATGGTGACCGTATCGACCGTCAGGTGAACATAGATACGCACATCGGGCCAGCGTGTGTCGACATCGGGGCGCACATCGAACTTTGCGCGAAAGCGGTCGGCAATCGCATCCTTTATTTTCAGCGCCGCAAAATTCAGGCTGGTCAGCGGACTGTGCTGCGCGGTGATCTCGACCTTGAAGGTCTGTTTGGGCGTGAACCAGATTTCCCACGCGACGTTGGCAGCCGCGTTGTAGAGGTCCTGCTCACTGCGGTACTGGTTGTGTTGCAGCTCGATGAGCACACGCTGCGCGAGGCGGCTGTGCAGGTTGAGTTGCAGCGCATCGCGCCACGAGCCCTGAAGCTGAACACCGGCACGCCACGCCTTGCCGGTGATGCCTGTTACGCGCTGGACCTCTGTGGCCAACAAAGCCTCAACACCGGCGGCGCAGGGTAAAAATAGTTGAAGCTGGTTCATAAACTCAAAGGGCCTTGCGTAGATTCGCGGGTGCGATGCGCAGCGCTTCGCGGTATTTTGCAACGGTGCGGCGTGCGCATTCGATACCCTGCTCCTTGAGCATCTCCGAAATCTGGTTGTCGCTGAGCGGTTTCTTGGTGCTTTCGGACACCACAAACTGCTTGATCAGTGCGCGCACTGCGGTGCTGGACGCGTTGCCGCCGGTCTCGGTACCGAGCGCCGAGCCAAAAAAATACTTGAGCTCAAAGGTGCCGAACGGTGTACTCATGTATTTGGCGGTTGTCACGCGCGAGATGGTCGATTCGTGCAGGCCCAGTTCATCGGCAATCTCACGCAACACCAGTGGCCGCATTGCAAGCTCGCCGTGGGTGAAGAAATTTTTCTGCCGCTCGACAATCGCCGTGCTCACACGCAGGATGGTGTCGAAGCGCTGCTGGATGTTCTTTATGAACCAGCGCGCCTCCTGCAGGCGTTGCTGCAGCGCCTGGCCACCCTGTCCCTTGTGCTGCTTGAGCGCGTTGGCATAAATGTCGTGCACACGCAGCTTGGGCATCACGTCGCCATTAAGCGTGACTTTGAAGCCCCTGCCGACTTTTACAACCAGCACATCGGGCACCACCAGGTTGCGCTCTACGTTGACAAAACGCCGGCCTGGCTTGGGGTCGAGCCGGCCTATCAGTGCAATTGCACTTTTAATGACGGTATCCGGATAGCCACAAAGCTGCGAGAGGCGCTTGACATCGCGTTTGGCAAGCAGTTCCATGGGTTGTTTGCACATGGCGATGGCGGCGCGCGTCTCATCGCAATCGCGGCAGTCGAGCAATTGAAGCCCCAGACATTCGGCCAGGTTGCGCGCACCCACGCCGGGCGGCTCCATGTGATGCAGGAGCTTGAGCGCCATCGCAAAATGCTGCTCCAGCTCTTCGGCCTGCTCAAGATCATCACCGGCCAGGCCTTTGGCCAGTGATGCCAGCGTGTCTTCAAGATAGCCATCGTCGTTGAGTGATTCAATCAGAAAATGCAGGGCCGCCCTGTCTTCTTCGGACAGGCGCAGGCTCAGCGACTGGCGATGCAGATGGTCCTGGAGAGACTCATGGCTGCGAGCCAGGTCCGAAGCGTCGGCATCACCGTCATCGCCGTTATTGTTCTTGCGCGGCGGGGCATCACCGCCCCACTCGCTGTCGTCGGGCGCCGACTCCACGGAACCGTCGCCCTCCCAGCTTTCTTCCAGCTTGGCCTCAGAACTGAGCTCTGGCGTGGTCTCCGCTTCAGGAGTGCTTGAAGCGCCTGAATCGATCACGCTGCCAGACATCGAGTCACCGGTCGATTCAAACTCCTGGTTGTCCTGGCTCACCGGGGTATTGATATGGTCCAGGCCAAACTCTTCACGCGCAGCCGATTCTTCAGTGACTTCAAGAAACGGGTTCTCGTCAAGCATCTGCTCGACTTCCTGACTCAGTTCCAGCGTGGAGAGTTGCAGCAGGCGTATCGACTGCTGCAACTGCGGCGTCAGCGCAAGATGTTGGGAGACGCGAAGCGATAAACCCTGCTTCATACCGATTTCCGCGTAACAGAAAACGAAGCGTCTTGAGCAAGCATGGGCCGCAGGACCGGCTTTGCCGGACTGCAGGCGCAGTCCCCTTGAGGGGAGAGGGTGCTACACGAAGTGAGCAAACAACAGGGGGGAGCCAAGTGCTACATCCTGAAGTGTTCGCCAAGGTACACCCGGCGGACATCGGCGTTGTTGACGATCTCCGAGGGTGTGCCCTTGGCCAGCACATGGCCGTCGCTGATGATGTAGGCGTGGTCGCAGATGCCCAGCGTTTCGCGCACGTTGTGATCGGTGATGAGCACGCCGATGCCGCGCGCCTTCAGAAAGCCAATGATGCGCTGGATCTCGATCACGGCAATCGGGTCAATGCCGGCAAAGGGCTCGTCCAGCAAAATAAAGCGCGGCTGGGTGGCCAGGGCACGCGCGATCTCAACGCGGCGGCGCTCGCCACCCGAAAGGGCGAGGGCTGGCGAGTCCGCCAGATGGTCTACCCGCAGGTCTTTCAGCAATGAATCAAGCCGTCCAGCGATGGCTGCAGGGCTCAGGGCCTTGCCGGCTTCGTCGTTCTGCAGCTCAAGCACGGCGCGCACGTTCTGCTCGACCGTCAGCTTGCGGAAGATGGACGCTTCCTGTGGCAGGTAACTCAGGCCCAGACGTGCGCGCCGGTGTATGGGCATCTGCTCGACCGGGTTGCCATCAATCGTGATGTCGCCTGCATCGGCGCGGACCAATCCAACGATCATGTAGAAAGAGGTGGTTTTACCCGCGCCGTTGGGGCCCAGCAGACCCACCACCTCGCCGCTTTTGACCGACAGCGATACGTCCTTGACCACCTTGCGGCTACCGTAAGACTTTTGCAGGCCGGTAGCTACAAGCTGGCTGACCGTCGCAGCATCGCCGCCGGTTTCAGGAGGAGACGATTCCAGTGTTGCGCTTTCAGCAACGTTCAGCTTGTCCGTATCCATAAATCAGTTCTTGTCGTTGCCCAGCGTGTTGCTGGGGCGCAGGCTGGCCGGAGGCGCAGGCAGCGTTGCGGCAGGAGTGCCAGCGGGGCTTGACGCCGCATTGCGGGGGGACAGCAGGGCCCGCACACGCCCCGTGGGGTTGGCGGCCGACTTGTTCTGGGCGTTGCTGTCGACAGTAAACACATCGGTCACGTTGTCGTAGTTGATTTGCGAACCGGTGGACTCATCGGACAGGACTGCGCCCTTATAGCGGCGCATGACGGCACTGCCTATGAATTTGACGACGTCGGGGCGGCTGTCATATTCAATGCGCAGGCCCTCGCCCTCGATGTACTCATCAACCCCATCACGCTTTTTTCGGTAGAAGGCCAGCTTGCCTGCAGGGGCGATCACGACGGCCTTCTGGTAACCCTCGGGGTCCTGGGTGACATCAACCCTCTCGCCGCGAATAATGGTGGTGCCCTTGGTGATCACCACATTGCCCGTGAAAACGCTGGTTTGCTTCAGGTCGTCATAACGCAGGGCATCAGCCTCGGCGTTCATGGGTTTGTCGCGGTCAGCCTGTTCAGCGGCAGCCGGCAAGACGGCCAGCACGGTCAGCACAGCAAGGGCCGCGGCGGTTTTCGTCAAAAAAATGGGGTATTTCATAAAGGCACGAATCTTGCTGCGTGTTGTTTTGGCCCATTGTAGCCACCGAAAACCAGGCCAGGCCGCTTATCCGTCGCCGCCCGCCGGGCTTTACGCGTAAAAAAACCCGCCTTGGCGGGTTTTTTGCTTATGCGGCCCATTTCAATGGCCGTCGCATACGGTCGAATTACTTCTTGCGCGCGCTGGCGACCAGGAAGTCGGTCACTACCAGGGCACGCTCCATGGTGCCGGCCTGGGTGCCATCGGTGTAATACTTGCCAGCCACGCCCAGCGCAGGAACACCCTGCACCTTGTACTGGTCCTGCAGTTGCGTGGCCTTGCGCACCTTGGTGGCGACAGGGAAGGAGTTGTAGGTTTCGGCAAACTTCGCCTTGTCCAAACCCTGCACACCGGCCCAGGCAATGATGTCGTCACCCGTTGTCAGCTTTTGTTGCTGAACGTGGATGGCGTCAAACACCTTTTTCTGCATGGTGTCGACCTTGCCCATGGCTTCCAGCGTGTAGTAAAGCTTTTGCTGCGGTTCAAAGTCAGGGCGGAAGGACACAGGCGCACGGCGGAAAAACACGTCTTTCGGCAGCTTCTTGAGCCAGGCTTCAAGCTGCGGCTCAAACCGGTTGCAGTGCGGGCAGCTGTACCAGAAGAACTCGACAACCTCGATCTTGCCGGCAGGCGCCTCCAGCGTGGCAGCCTTGTCCAGCGTCAGGTAGTCAACACCGTCCTGCGGCGGTTTGCCCTGGGCCAGAGCGGTACCCGGCAGCACAAAAGCGCCACCGATGGAAGCGGCGGCTACTGTCGCAGCCGAAAGCGAGAACTCACGTCGTTGCATTTATCTCTCTCCTGAAAAACTCAAAATTCCTGAATGCCCGGCTGCAAGCCTGCTGCACATGACAGCAGTTGGACACCAAAGCTGCCAAAAGTTCAGCGCTGAACCCTGACAAGCGCCGTTTCAATGGCGTTGCCGTCCAGCTTTTCCTTGGTCTTGTCGGCCTCATCCTTTTTATCGAAAGGCCCGAGGCGCACACGGTAAACGGTACGGCCGGACTGCTCGCGCTCGGTCACCTTGGCCTGAAAGCCCATCAGCGAGAGCTTGGCGCGCTGCGCCTCGGCGTCTTCAGGCGTGCGGAAAGCGCCCGCCTGAATGAAATAGCTGAACGGGTCCGCGCTGCTGCCAGCCGATGCCAGGGTCTCAGGTTTGGGCTCGGCTTTCGGTTTGGCTTCAGACTTTGCCTTCGCCAGATCACCCAAGGGGTCAGCCGAAGCTGCGGAAGCAGCAGGCTTGCTGCCTTTGGCAGCGCTCGCACTGGCTACAGGGCTCTCGGTACCCACGGCACCAGATGCCACCGCGCCCGGCCGTGCCGGGTTCTTGCCTGCCAGCGCAGCATTCGGGTCCCAGTCCTTGTTCTTTTTGGCTTCGGCGGCATCGTTGTCGGCGCTGTGAACCTGGCCCTTGTTCATGAAAGGAACTGGTACCTTGGTCACATAAACCGCTACCGCCAGTGCAGCGCCCAACCCCAGCAGGGCGCCGATGATGATGCCCAGCAGGGTACCGCCGCGCTGCTTGTTGGAGGTCCGGGGTCTGGCCGTTTGTGGATGCGTCATGCTCGTCTCTTTTCTTGGGGTCACATCTTGCGCGGGGCACTGACGCCCAACACTGCCAGGCCATTGTGCAACACCTGCGCCGTCGCCGCGACCAGCGCCAGACGCGCGTGCTTCACCGGCTCTTCATCAACCAGGATGCGTTCGGCATCGTAATAGCTGTGGTAGCAGGCGGCCAGCTCACGCAGGTAAAACGCCACATCGTGCGGCGCAAAGCCGCTGGCAGCATTGGCCAGCATGTCCGGGTATTTGGCCAGCAGCAGCATGAGGGCCTGCGCCTGCGGGCTGGTCAAGGGCGAGAGGTCCACCGACTTGAGCAATGCTTCATCGCCGCCCCAGGCGGCCAGCACCGAGCAGATGCGCGCATGCGCGTACTGCACGTAATACACCGGGTTTTCGTTGTTCTTGGCCAAAGCCAGGTCGATGTCGAAGATGTATTCGGTATCGGGCTTGCGGCTGAGCAGAAAGAAACGCACCGCATCAGCGCTGGTCCATTCGATCAAATCGCGCAGCGTCACATAGCTGCCCGCGCGTTTTGAAATCTTGACCTCTTCACCATTGCGCACCACACGTACCATGGTGTGCAGCACGTAGTCGGGATAGCCCTGGGGCACGCCTTCATTGGCCGCCTGCAGGCCGGCGCGCACGCGGGCAATCGTGCCGTGGTGGTCCATGCCCTGGATATTGATGGCGCGGCCAAAGCCGCGCTCCCACTTGGCAAGGTGATAGGCGACGTCGGGCACAAAGTAGGTATAGGTGCCGTCGCCTTTCTTCATGACGCGGTCCTTGTCGTCACCGTAGTCGGTGGACTTCAGCCACAGTGCGCCGTCCTGTTCGTAGGTCTTGCCCGCGGCCTTCAACTTGCCGACGGCTGCATCGACGCGGCCCGAGCTGTACAGGCTGGACTCAAGGTAATAGTTGTCAAAGCGCACCGAGAAGGCCTGCAGGTCCAGGTCCTGCTCGCGGCGCAGGTAGGCGACAGCGAACTGGCGGATGGAGTCCAGGTCTTCAACATCGCCTGAAGCGGTGAACTCACGGTCATCGGATTTGACAGTCTTCTTCGCGAGAAAGTCATTAGCGATATCAAGAATGTAGTCACCGTTGTAGGCCGACTCGGGCCATCCTGCATCGCCGGGATTGATGCCTTTGGCGCGCGCCTGCGTACTGGTGGCCAGCGTGTGGATTTGTACGCCTGCATCGTTGTAATAAAACTCGCGGTAGACATCAACGCCCTGCGTGACAAACAGGTTGCAGATGGCATCGCCCAGTGCGGCCTGGCGGCCATGCCCCACGTGCAGCGGGCCTGTCGGGTTGGCCGATACGAACTCGACAATCATGCGCCGGCTGGCAGCCTGCGCCTTCACGCCGTACTGCGCAGACGCGTGCAAAACTTCACGCACGGTTTCCTGTTTCGCAACAGGCTTGAGTTTCACGTTGATAAAGCCGGGGCCCGCAATTTCGACCGCATCAACCCATTTTTCATAGGCAGGTTTGGCGAGAAGAATCGCCTTCAGCGCTTCCGCCACCTGGCGCGGGTTCTGTTTCAGGCCCTTGGCCAGTTGCATGGCAGCTGTACAGGCGAAGTCACCGTGGGCGGCCACCTTGGGTGACTCAAACGCAGCCTTGTCGCCCGCGCCGGGGGAAAGCTGTTCCAGCCCGTCAGCCAGCGCTGCGAGCAGATCATTTTTAATCGAGAGCATCCTGCGATTTTACGTTTAAGCGGTTTTGATACAGGTCATCCACCTTGTGAGGGCTGTCGTTATATGTTGGAATTCCCTCTGGAACCCAAAACACCATTACTTTTCCACCGCCTCATTCCCAACCGGAGCCCTTCATGAAAAAGCTTTTATCACTGATCGCCGTCGCTTTCGCCTTCTCAATGACCCTTGCACCTGTGGCCCATGCCGCAGACACCTGCGCCGCCCAGTCGGCTGAGAAGAAACTCGCCGGTGCCGCCAAAGCCAGCTTTGAAAAGAAGTGCATGGCCGATGCCGCAGCTGCCAGCCCGGCTGCAGCCTGTGCTGCCCAGTCTGCTGAAAAGAAGCTGGCCGGTGCGGCCAAGTCCAGTTTTGAAAAGAAATGCATCGCCGACGCCGGTGGCGCCGCTGCTGCGCCAAGCCCTGCAGCCGCCTGCGAAAAGGCATCTGCCGAGAAGAAGCTGGCTGGCGCTGCCAAGACCGCCTTCGAGAAGAAGTGCATTGCAGATGCTCCCGGCGACAAGAAGGTGGCCGATGCCAAGCCGATGGCCAAGGTTGACGCCAAAGACGCCAAAAAGTAATCTTTTTACAGGCTTGGCAAAGGCCCATTCGCCCCAGGCGACTGGGCTTTTTCATTTTCCGGCGGCGGAATATCGCCATGCCAGTAACCGGGCTCGCTGAAGTTCTGTTTCAGAAAATCAATCCATAACCGGACACGAAGCGGCAAATGTTTGCGCTGAGGAAACACACAATAAATGCCGTTGGGCGGCGCGGCAAACTCCTGCAGCAACGCCACAAGCTGGCCAGCCGCGACCTCGCCCTCAACCTCCCAGGTGCTGCGCCAGGCGATGCCGTAACCTGCCAGGCACCAGTCATGCAGCACCTGCCCGTCCGAGCAATCGAGCGGGCCGCCGGGCTTGAGGTACATCAGGTCGCCATCGACAAGGAATGCCCAACCCCGGGTTTGCGAGGCTTCGCTCGACAGGGTCAGGCAATCGAACTTCGACAGCTCGGACGGGTGCTGCGGCGTGCCGTGGGTTGCAAGATAGCCTGGCGTGGCCACGCACAACCGGCGGTTGTCGGCCATACGCACGCTGACCAGCGATGAATCCGGCAAATCGCCCACACGCACGGCGCAGTCAAAGCCTTCACCGGCAAGGTCCACCACCCGGTCGCTGAGGTTGAGCGAAATCGTCACGTCGGCATGCTGTTCGCGAAACGCCGTCACCAGCGGCGCCACATGGCGGCGGCCAAAGCCCGCTGGCGCGGTGATGCGCAGATGCCCGCTGGCCTTGACGCCACCCGCAGACACACTGGCCTCGGCGTTGGCAATGTCGGACAGCAGACGCTGGCAGTCTTCAAGAAAGGCGCTGCCCTCATGCGTGAGCGCCATCCGGCGCGTGGTGCGCACCAGCAGCTTCACGCCCAGCCGCTCTTCAAGGGCATCAAGACGGCGGCCCATGATGGCGGGTGCCACACCTTCGGCACGCGCTGCAGCAGCCAGGCTGCCGCGTGCAACCACGGCCACAAAGGATTCAAGCTGCCTGAGTTTGTCCATGAGCCAAATTATGGCGGCGGAAGGCGCGTGTGAAGCAGACCGTCCACGACAGGACCCGCAGGCCCCTGCGTCAGTAACTCAGGCTGGCGACCGCACGCAACTCTTCAGGCGTTGTGCTTGGCAAACCAAAAAACTCGAGGTAGGCAGGGATCTGCTCGAAAAGCATGTCCGAGCCAATCTGCACGCGGCAGCCACGGTCACGGGCAGCTGTCAAAAACGCTGTCATCTCGGTTTTCATGACCACCTCACCCACAAAGGTGCGGGCGTCTATGCGGCCGACCTCCATGGGCATGGCGTCACCCGGATTCATGCCCATGGGCGTGGCGTTCACGACCAGGTCAAAGCCGGCCGGGTCATTGGAGCCGGTGGTGACCTCGAGGGCGGGGTAGTGCTCACGCAGGCGCCCGGCCAGGCCCTCTGCAGAAGCCTTGTTCACGTCGAACAGGGCAATGCCGGCAAGACCGGCAGCCGACAGCGATGCGGCGATGGCGGAACCCACACCCCCACTGCCCACCACGAGGGCACGCGCGCCCTTGAGCACCAGTCCCTTGCGCAGCACGCCGCGCACAAAGCCTTCGCCATCGAACATGTCTCCCTGCAACTGCCCATCAGGCCCCAGGCGCACCGCGTTGCAGGCACCTGCGATGGCTGCGCCGGGAAACACCTCGTCCAGCAGGCCCACGGTCACGACCTTGTGCGGCATGGTGATCAATGCACCCCGGATGTTGGACAGGCGAAAAACGCTGCGCAAAAATTCCGGGAAATGCTCGGGGCGGGACCCCATGGGTACGACGATGGCGTTGACCCCGGCTTTTTCAAACCAGGGGTTGTAGATCATCGGCGCCTTGAAGGCGTGCGTCGGGAAACCAATGTGCGCAATGATTTCCGTATTGCCATTGATCAGGTGAGTCATTTGCCCGCCACCTTGGCGGCAGAAACACCTGCACGCAGTGCCAGCAGGCAGCTGTCAACACCCCATCCACTCAATCTGGCCCGCTCCTGTGCAGATGGGCAATGTACTGTCTGGTTCATTCGCGAAGTATAGGGTGGCGTCAGGGCGTGGCCGCAGCCCCGGTGCAGTTCGCACAGGCCATAGCACCACGCCTGCTGGGGTTGCACACCTACGTGCCACGGTACGCAGCCGACCTACAACTGGGCAGAGGTCGTCACAACAACGGGTTTGCCATCAAAAGCTGTCCAACACTTTGAATGGCGGCTTTTTCCCCGCACCGACCCTGGTGGGCATGCCCCGCCCCGGATTGCGGTTTTACCCTGCAATTCAATGGAGATTTTCATGAACTATTCAATCGTCTTGTCCGCAGCACTGTTGACCCTGGGCCTGAGCGCATGCGACCGCCCTGCTGCAGTGGTAACGCCGCAAGTGGTCACCGTTCCGGTTCCTGGCCCTGCCGGCCCCACCGGTGCCACTGGATCCATGGGCTCAACCGGCAGCACCGGCGCCACCGGATCAACCGGCACCACGGGCCTGACCGGCGATACCGGCAGCACAGGCCAGCGCGGTGCCACCGGCGGTGACACCGTGGTCATCGTCCCGCCTGCCCGCTAGGCGGTCTTCGGGCCTGCGACGATCGCCTTGATGGCCTCGTCGTCGTAACCCAGTTCCCTGAGCAACTCATGCGTGTGCTCGCCCAGTCCGGGCGGGTTGAGCCTGACACCTGGCCGGTGGCCGTCCATCATCAAGGGCATGAGCGGCACCTGCGTTTGCTGGCCGTCCGGCAGCGTCATGGGTGCGAGGCCGCCTGTGGCCAGCAGGTGCGGGTCGTTGAACAGGTCATGCGGCCTGGCAATGGGCGCGAACGGCAGGCCATGTTCTTCAAACACCGCACTCAATTCTGCCGCCGTATGTTCTGCCATGCGCGAACGCAGCAGCGGCATCATCCATTCGCGTGCGCGCACCCTGTCGTTGTTGGTGACCAGGCGCGGGTCAGCCTGTAACTCAAGCAGCCCGAAGGCCTTGCAGAACAGCGCCCACTGCGTGTCGCTGACCACGGCCAGAAAGATCTGCTCGCCGCCTTTCACCGCAAACACGTCATACACAGCCCAGGCCGAGATGCGGCTGGGCATGGGTTCGGCCGCATGCCCGGTGACAGCGAACTGCATCATGTGCTGGGCCACCAGGAAGATGTTGTTCTCGAACAGCGCCGACTGCACCTCCTGCCCCCTGCCGGTGAGATTGCGCTGCGCCAGCGCGGCCATCGCGCCAATCGCGCCGAACATGCCGCCCATGATGTCGTTCACGCTGCTGCCGGCGCGCAGCGGGTCGCCGGGCCGTCCAGTCATGTAGGCCAGGCCGCCCATCATCTGCACCACTTCATCCAGCGCGGTTCGGTGGTCGTAGGGGCCGGGCAGAAAACCCTTGTGGCTGACATAAATAAGGCGCTCGTTGAGTTTTTGCAGGCTGGCGTAGTCCAGGCCCAGTTTTGCCATGGTGCCGGGCTTGAAGTTTTCACTGACGATGTCTGCGGTGGCGACCAGCCTGAGCGCCGCCTCCCTGCCGCCCGCAGTTTGCAAATCCAGCGCAATCGATTTTTTGTTGCGGTTGAACATGCTGAAGAAACCGGCACCGGCCCCAATCAGCTTGCGGGTGTTGTCGCCACTCAAAGGCTCCACCTTGATGACCTCAGCCCCCAGGTCGGCCAGAACCATGCCGCAGGTCGGCCCCATCACCATGTGGGTGAACTCGACCACACGTATGCCAGCCAGGGGAAGCGGTGGGCGCTTATCGGAGGGCGCGGGTGACGATGAGGCGGGCTTTGTCATGGCCAGAGCATAAAAGCGTTAGACCCCGGAAGGACGCCGGTTTGCGCCAGAACTCGCTCCCGCATACTGAATGCTATTTTTTTAGTAGCTGCTCACGCTCGTATTTATTGGCCTGCAGCCCGATTCATGCCCAAAAAAGAGCTCAAAAAGCCATTTTTGTAGCGCGGTAAGGGTGAAAATATGCCCCAGAGGCCTCAATTACATATGTTTTTGTCACGGATAAAACGATTAATGAAGTATTAATCACGAATCGAGTATCGAATACAGTAACTGCATCATTAAAGGCCGCTCACAGTGCAAATGGCATGCTGTTTGCACGAAGCCAACACCGCGCCGCAGCCTTATTTTTGTTTTTATCCAGGACCCGTCATGACAACAACGCCCCGCACCACCGCCCACAAGCTGCAGGTTGCCACCAACCTTTACCAGTTCATCGAACAAAAAGTGCTGCCCGGCACCGGCGTGACGGCTGCGGCTTTCTGGAAAGGCTTTGACGCCATCGTGGCAGACCTGGCGCCGAAAAACATCGCCCTGCTGGCCGAGCGTGACCGCCTGCAAAGCGAAATGGACGCCTGGCACAAGGCCCACCCCGGCCCCATCACCGACATGAAGGCCTACCGCGCCTTTCTTGAGCAGACCGGCTACCTTGTGCCCTCGCCGAAGAAGGTCACCATCACCACCAGCAACGTCGATGCTGAACTCGCCAAACAGGCCGGCCCGCAGTTGGTGGTGCCCATCCTCAATGCCCGTTACGCGCTGAACGCCGCCAACGCGCGCTGGGGCTCGCTGTATGACGCGCTCTACGGCACGGACGTGATCTCCGAAGAAGGCGGTGCCGACAAGGGCAAGGGCTACAACCCGGTGCGCGGCGCCAAAGTGATTGAATACGCGCGCTACGTGCTCGACCGCACCGCCCCGCTCAAGACCGGTTCGCACATAGACTCGACCGGCTACAGCGTCAAGGGCGGCAAGCTGGTCGTGGCACTGAAAAATGGCAAGACCACAGGCCTGGAAGACGCCAGCCAGTTCACCGGTTACCAGGGCAAGGCCTCGGCACCGTCATCCATCCTGCTGCAGCACAACGGCCTGCACCTCGACATCCAGATCAACCGTGCGACGGCGATTGGCAAAAACGATGCCGCAGGGGTGAGCGACCTGGTGGTTGAAGCCGCACTCTCGACGATTCTTGACCTGGAGGATTCCGTCGCCGTCGTTGACGCCGACGACAAGGTGCTGGCGTACAGCAACTGGCTGGGCATTTTGCAGGGCACGCTGACCGAAAGCGTCACCAAGGACGGCAAGACATTCACCCGCGGCCTCAACCCCGACCGTGAGTACACCGCGCCGAATGGCAAGGGCAAACCCGTCGTGCTTCACGGCCGCTCGCTGATGTTTGTGCGCAATGTCGGCCACCTGATGACCAACCCGGCCATCCTCTACACCGCCGCCGACGGCTCGACGAAAGAAATCCCCGAAGGCATCCTCGACGCGGTGATCACCACCACGATCGCGATTCACGACCTCAAGCGCAAGGGCAAAAGAGGCATCAAGAACTCGCGCAAGGGCTCGGTCTACATCGTCAAGCCCAAGATGCACGGCCCGGCCGAAGTCGCCTTTGCCGCCGAGCTGTTCAGCCGTGTCGAAAAAATGCTGGGCCTGCCCGACAGCACCGTCAAGCTCGGCATCATGGACGAAGAGCGCCGCACCAGCGTCAACCTGAAAGCCTGTATCGCCGCCGCAAAGAGCCGCGTCGCCTTCATCAACACCGGCTTCCTGGACCGCACCGGCGACGAGATGCACACCGCCATGCAGGCCGGCCCCATGATCCGCAAGGGCGACATGAAGACCAGTGCCTGGATTGCCGCTTATGAAAAAAGCAACGTGCTGGTCGGCCTGTCATGCGGCCTGCGCGGCAAGGCGCAGATCGGCAAGGGCATGTGGGCCATGCCCGATCTGATGAAGGCCATGATGGAGCAGAAAATTGCCCACCCCAGGGCCGGCGCCAACACCGCCTGGGTGCCCAGCCCCACCGGCGCCACGCTGCACGCCCTGCACTACCACCAGGTCAAGGTCAGCAAGGTGCAAAAAGACCTTGAAAAAATCGACGCGAATAAAGAGCGCAATGCCATCCTGAACAACCTGCTGCAGATCCCGGTGACCAACACACCCGACTGGAGCAAGGACGCGAAGCAGCAGGAGCTCGACAACAACGCCCAGGGCATCCTCGGCTACGTCGTGCGCTGGATCGACCAGGGCGTGGGCTGCTCCAAGGTCCCAGACATCCACAACATCGGCCTCATGGAAGACCGCGCCACCCTGCGCATCTCAAGCCAGCACATGGCCAACTGGCTGCTGCACGGCGTGGTGACCAAGGCGCAGGTGAAAGAAACCTTTGAGCGCATGGCAGCAGTCGTCGACAAGCAGAACGCAGGCGACAGGCTCTACAAAAACATGGCCGGCAACTTTGAAACATCCATGGCCTACAAGGCAGCCTGCGACCTCGTCTTCAAGGGGCTGGAGCAGCCGAGTGGGTACACCGAGCCGTTGCTGCATGCGTGGCGGTTGAAGGTGAAGGCCGGCGCATAAGCAAAGCCGGCATTAAAAAAGGCGCCATATGGCGCCTTTTTTTTGCATCAAACAGAGCCCACTTACACCAGCGACAGCGCAGGCGGTGTGGCATCAACCGACACCTCCGCCGGCTTGTCACCCTGGTCAATCGTCAGTTCCTTGCGGGTCATGACCACGCCGCCGAAGATGGTGGCAAAGGCAACGTCCTTGGCATCACGGCCCGTGCCTACACGCACCAGCCGGTCAATCGGGGCCATCTTTGTACCGTCGAACAGCACCCATCGGTCATCCAGCCAGGCTTCAAATACGGCATGGAAGTCCTGCGGCGGCTCATCGAAGTACACGTAACCAACGACAAGACGCGCGGGGATATTGAGGGCGCGGCACAGGGTGATGCCCAGGTGCGCAAAGTCGCGGCAAACACCGGCGCGCTGCACAAACACTTCCTGCGAGGTGGTGGTGGAGTTGCTGAAGCCGGGCTGGTAATAAATGGATTCATGCAGCCAGGTTTCAATGGCACGCACGCGGCTCAGGCCGTGCGGCAGGTGGCCGAAGAGCTGCTGCGCGACGCGGCTCATGACGTCGGATTCGCAATAGCGGCTGGGCATCAAATAGCGCAGCACGTCGTCTGGAACCGATGTCACGGGCGACTCGTCAAGATGCAGCGGCACCGTCATGGGGTTGAGTTCGATCTTGGCGTGGTAGTTGACCGACAGCACGCCCTTGGGCGCATCAAGCCGCACAAAGCGGTTGCCATTGCGCTCGTCCGAATGCGTACGGACCTTCATGCTGGGCGTGATGGTCAGGCGCTCTTCAAGAATGGTGTGGCCTTCATGAAAAGCGGCTTCGATATGAAACAGGAAGTGCGCCGGATGGGTGACTTCGTAGTCAAGCAACAGGTCAACAGTGGCGGTATGCATAGGTTCTTAAAAGTGGGTCAAAACAAAAATGGCAGTCACTGACTGCCACCGGGGAAACATGAACAACTAAAGCGGTGTGCGTCGCTCGGGCGATCTGCCATCGGTCGGCGTGAACCAGTTCTTGCAGGTCACGAACACGATGTGCGCTGCTCGTTCCATCACGTCTTTCGCCTGCGTTTTACGGGTACTGCGTGCCTTCAGGCGATTGACGAGCAAAAGCTCGGCAATGCCGGCCTTGATCTTGTCAGGCGCATATGACGAAGGCAGGGTTGGCAACCTGGCCGAGAACAGGCGCTGGCGCAGTCGGGCAGCCAACCCGGGGTTGCCCACAGACACGATCTGTCTGCCTTCAGGCGCTTGCATTTATTTCAGCACTTTTCTCGCGGCGCCCACACCCAGTGCGGCCAGCACGATGAACACGACGGCCAGGATCAGGAACAGGCCGAAGAGGATTTTGGCGATGCCGGCAGAACCGGCAGCAATGCCGCCAAAACCGAGGGCAGCGGCAACGAGGGAGATAAGCGCAAAAATGATGGCGTACTTGAGCATCAATGACTCCTTGATGGCACAAACAGATACAAACAGATGCCTGTGCACAGTTGGGTTGATATGCATTGATCCTAAAAGCCGGCCGGCGCTGGCCAAATCAGTAGCCCCCGCTTCCCCCTGTAGGACAAGGGCGGTGCGACTGGCCCCGCAACTACTTTTTGAAAAGCTTGCCCAGGCCCTCGCTGAGCTTGCTGCCCAGTTTGGCGCCTGCGCCTGTGCCCACGCCGGGCATCAGCGCCGTGCCTATGGCCGCGCCCAACATCGCACCGCGTGAAAGTGTGACTTCGGGCGCATCAAGCGTCCCGCTGACCACCAGCGGGACGGCCACCGCGCCGCCTATCGCGCTGCCCAGTTTGCTTTCACCTGCAAGGTTCACGCTGATGTGGCCGGTCAGCGCCTTGGCTGCCGACACCGCCACATTGCCCGTCGCACTGAGCGCGCCTGATGTGGCCACCAGGTTGCTGAGCTGCGCCGCCCGCCCGTGGGTCGCGATGTGGCCGGCAAGGGTTTGCAGCTCCGTCTGCCCGCCTCGGCTCAGGCCGACTGTCTTGACGGCCTTGGCGAGGTCGATGCCGTGAACAACAGCGCTGCGCACGGTGAACGTCGTCTGGGTCTGCAGCGCCTCGACCAATGCTGCGGTGGTCGCAGCGCGTGCATTGAGGGTGGTGTTGGCTTCCAGCTTGCCGCTCAGGGGTTTATTGGGCGCAGTCAGCGCAGCGACCTCGACATCACGGGTTCCAAGCTTGCCTGTCACCACCAGTTCGGGGCCGGCTTTCTCCAACCTGCGCTCAAGCCCCAGCTTGCCGGCAATCCTGCCGCCACCCACGTTGACCTGCAGGTCCCACTGGTCTGCCGTGCTGTCTGCGCTGGCACGCGGTTCACGCTTGAACTGCGCCGTCAGGCCCTGCAAATTGCCGCGTATCAGCTTGAGGCGGGCGCTGTCGGGCAATGCATCCGCCCCAAGCCTGGCCTCGCCTTCAACAGCCGTGCTTGTGCCGGCGTTGCTGACCCAGGTCACGTCGTCAAGAATCGTGCGGCGCGGCAGCCAGGTCAGTTCGTCTGCAGGGGTCGTGGCTGCAGTTGTGGCCGGGGCCAGCTTCTGCGCAGTGGCTGGCGTTGCAGGTGTTGATGCAGGCACCGCAGGCGAGGGCTGGCCGGCCGCAGCGACCTGTTTCTTTTTCTGCAGCGCCAGCAATATCGCATCTATGCCGCGCTGCGGCAGCACGGCCTTGCGGATGATGAGCGTGGCCACCGCGAGTTCACCGCGCAGCAGCGCCTGCCATTGCGGGCGCACTTCAAGCCGCTCAAGCGTGACAGGGGGCTGGCTTTGCACCGTCAGCCCGCCAAAGGCCACGGCGGGCAGCGGCCACACGTCAACGGCCATGCTGCCGACGACAACCGGCACGCCGAGCGCCGCGCCAGCCTCACGCTCAACACGCTGCCTGAAGTCGTCGGAGCCGACCCAGCGGTGCAGCGCAAGGATCACGGCAGCCAGCAGCACCACCAACACCAGCAGGGCCCAGAGCAGCCATTTGAAATATCGTGCCATCCGGCCATTGTGGCAAAACGCAGCCTGTCCGCAAGGTGTCTGCAAGAACAGCTGTGAGCGGCTAGCATCAGGGGCTGGCCGTCTTCTTTCATCAGGCGGCCTGTGCAACCCATAACGATCAAGGACAAACCATGAAGCTGTATTACTCCCCCGGCGCCTGTTCACTTTCCCCGCACATCACGCTGCATGAGTCGGGCCTGAAGTTTGAACACCTTGCTGCGCCTACCAAGACCCACAAGCTTGATGACGGCACCGATTACTACACCATCAACCCGCTGGGTTATGTGCCCCTGCTGGAGCTGGACGACGGCACCCGCCTGCGCGAAGGCCCGGCCATCGTGCAATACATCGCCGACCAGGTACCCGAGAAAAAGCTGGCCCCGCCCAACGGCACGATTGCCAGAGCCCAGCTGCAGTCCTGGCTCAACTTCATAGGCACCGAGCTGCACAAGGGCTTTGGCCCGCTGTTCAACCCTGCCACGCCGGAAGAGTTCAAGAAGATCACCGCCGACAAGCTGCTTTCGCGCCTGAAGTGGGTGGACGGCGAGCTGGCCGGCAAGCAGTACCTGATGGGCGACTTCAGCGTGGCTGACCCCTACCTCTTCACCGTCACCGGCTGGGCGCCGCGTGTGGGTGTAGACATCACGGGTTTTGCCAACATCACCGCTTTTCGCGAGCGCATGATGGCCCGCCCGGCCGTGCAGGCCGCGCTCAGGCATGAAGGTTTGCTGAAGTAGGCGCCCGAATCCCGCACACCCCCCGCTTGGTCATCCCGGACTCGATCCGGGATTCATGACTTCCCGCACCCCGCTTGAAAGAATTCGGGGTCATGGATTGCGGATCAGGTCCGCAATGAGGGCGGGGGAATTTCTTTTTTAACGTGTACCGCAAAAATTTAACGTACACGTTAAAAATAAGCCAAAAGTTAATATGAGTATTAACATTTGGCCGTTTGAAAGTCTTTTCCCAGGCTTTTTGGCCTGAAAACAGCCTGAAAAGTGCCATTTTTGAGGCACAAATCGGCTGCAGACCAATAAATACGCGCGTGAGCAGCTACTGAAAATATAGCATTTCGAGGTGCAACAGAAGGGGCCGGATTGCCGGGCTGACACAAATCCAGCAGTCTGTCTTGCACAGGTGAATCAGGATTGGTCCACACTGCCTGACTCTTTACCGATTTACGGACCCCCTTCATGAATACCCTGTTTGACACCAACAAAGCTGGCGACCTTGAGCTTGCCAACCGCATTGTCATGGCGCCACTCACGCGCAATCGCTCGCCCAACGCCATCCCGCCCGACATCGCCCAGACCTACTACGCGCAGCGCGCCAGCGCGGGCCTGCTGATCACCGAGGCGACCGCCATCAGCCACCAGGGCCAGGGTTATGCCGATGTGCCCGGCCTCTACGGCACCGAGCAGCTCGACAGCTGGAAAAAAGTCACCCACGCCGTGCATGAGGCCGGCGGCAAGATCGTGGTGCAGCTCTGGCATGTGGGCCGCGTGTCGCACACCGAACTCCAACCCGACGGCGGCAAGCCGGTGGCGCCATCGGCCATCACGGCCAAAACCAAAACGGTGCTGATCAAGGACGGCAAGGCCGTGTTTGTCGAAACCTCGGAGCCGCGCGCCCTGAAGCTTGAAGAGCTGCCCGGCATCGTGCACACCTACCAGGCTGCTGCGCGCAATGCGGTCGACACGGCCGGTTTTGACGGCGTTGAAATTCATGGCGCCAACGGCTACCTGCTGGACCAGTTTTTGCGCAGTGACTCCAACAAACGAGAAGACGACTATGGCGGCAGCATTAAAAACCGCGCCCGCCTGCTGCTTGAAGTGACACGCGCCGTGACCGACGCGATTGGCGGCGGCCGCACCGGTATACGCCTGTCGCCCGTCACGCCCGCCAACGATGCGCATGACGCTGATCCGCAGCCGCTGTTTGAATACGTGGTCAAGCACCTGGCGACCCTGAACCTGGCCTACATCCACATCATCGAAGGCGCGACCGGCGGCCCGCGCGAAATTGCTGACCGCCCGTTCGATTACAAGGCCCTGAAGGCCGCTTACCGCACCGCAGGCGGCAAGGGCGCGTGGATGGTCAACAACGGCTACGACAAGGCACTGGCTGAAAAAGCCGTGGCTGATGGTGCCGACCTGGTCGCTTTCGGCGTACCCTTCCTGGCCAACCCCGACCTGCCTGCCCGCCTCAAGGCAGGCGCGGCGCTCAATGCGCCAGACAAGAGCACCTTCTACGGCGGCGGCGCCAGGGGCTACACCGACTACCCGACGATGGCGTGACGCCTCTCGTTGCCTGAAGGCCCCAGCCCTATGGGTGCAGGGGCATTCAACACAATGCGCGAGAACAGCCTGTCATAGCAGGGGTCCTGCACGCCGCCAGGTTTGAGGGGGTCGCGGTTGATGCCGAATGCGGCGTCCAGTTCAAGCCAGTCTGCCGCATCCAGCCCCTTGTCGGCGGCTGGCAGGATGACGGCTTCTTCAAGTCGCATGTGCTCAAGATAAAAGGTGACGTACCGGCGCGCCGCCTCTTCAAACGCCGGCCGGCGCGCATCACCCAGCAGTTCCCAGGCCAGCAGCAGGTGCTGCAGGTCGCGAACGGCTATTTCGCCATTCATGTGCTCACGCTCAAGCCGCTCGACCGTCGCCATGGTTTCTGGTGCCACGCGCACAACTTTCGGAAACAGCAGGTCTGACTCTTTCGGGTGGTGCTGCTTCTCCGGAAACTCGTCAATGTAAAACAGCATGGCGCGCAGCACGTCGAAAAACGTGTCGTGCTCGTCACCGGGGCCTCGCGTCATCAGCATGAGCATGGACCTGAGCATGGCAGACAGCGAGGCATGCTCATCACGGATGATGGACAGGGTGGTGTGGGACATGACGGACTCCGGCAAAGTAGATGCTGCAGCATCCCACGCTGCGGCCCGGCACACCTTGATGCAGGTCAAGAGTAAGTACGGCGGCCTAGAACTCCGTGTGCAGCCGCACGCTGAACACCTGTACCGGACCCCGGTCGCGGTTGTAGCCCGGGTTGGTGATGTGCTGCAGACCGAGGCTGATGGCGGACGACAGCTTGCCTGCGCGCATGGACCATTCGGGCAGCGCCCAGCGGTACCAGGTTTCAAATATGCGCTCGGTGCCATAGTTGAGCCTGCCATCGCCAAGAAACGCGCCCTGGCCACCCGCTGCAAGATAGTTGCGGTGGCCGGCAGACAAACCATTGACTGCATAGGCCACGCCCACGCGGTCTTGCGTGCGGCCCCATGCCTTGCCAGTGAACTGGCCGCCCATTGAAAGCTGGCGGTCGATTTCCGTGAAAGCATAGGTTTCAAGATTGCCGCTGTTGCTGCTGGCGCGAACAAACAGGCCGGCGTCATCACCCAGCGGAGCCTCCAGCGTCGCGCCCCAGCCGGTCTTGGTCTGGGCGCGGCGAACCATCGACACATCCGGTACGCCGCCCAGCGCCAGTGCATCATTGAAGCTGCCCGCGATGATGCGGTTGCGAAACAGCAGCAGCCGGCCGCGCATCGCACCCGCCGGCAGCGCCACCGGCAGGTTGCCATCAAGCTCAATCTGGTCGCCGTACTGGCGCGTGAGACTGCGGTCCAGCGGCAAGCCGTTGCTTTCCCTCGGCTGCATGGCGCGGCCGGCGCGTATGGACCATGCCGGCGTACGGTATTCAATGATGGCGCCCGTGGTGTAGCCGCGTGCATCGGCCGGGTAGTCCCACGCGCCATGTGTCATGAACGACCAGTTGAGAAACTGCTCGCGCGGGTCCTTGGCGTAGGGGTTGTTGTCGAAATAGTCGAGCAGTGAAAACGAGCCAGCAGTCATCGTCCAGCGCCGGGCACCGTAGTTGCCACCCAGTTCATTGAAGTCGGCATCGACCTTTTCAGTCTCGTTACCGAGATCAAAACGCTGTTGTATGAAGAGGCGTCCAATGTATGTCTTGAGGTTTGTCGCACTGCCGCGTTGCAGCTCGCCATTGCTCAGACCACCTGAGCCCGTGAGGTTTGATAGCGGCACACCCTGCGCACCCTCGGGATTGAAGTGCAGCTGCGCGCCATCCCACAAACGCGCGCCAAAGTCAGCCGTAGTAGTGAACGAATAGGATTTTTCTGCGCCGGGAATCAGCGATTTCGGGCCGGTGTATGCCGCGCTGAAAGATGGCTTGCGTTGCCAGATGTAGGTGGCTTGCGCATGAAAGCCGAAAGCGGGGGTGGGTTCTGCATCGCCCTGAGCCAGGGCGGTGAGCGGCAGCAGCAAGGGCAGGATTGCAGCGCGCAGTGGCAGACAACGGAAAGAGGGCTTCATGGCATCGGGGGCGGCACAGACCCTGTTTTTTTCAGGGCCAAAAGCATGGAAGTTTAAGTGTGCTTTATGTCAGGACAACGACAGGCGACGACCTGCCCGAAGGCCGATGGCCGACCTGCCAGGCCGCGCAAGCTTTTTATTTGCGGACTTCAAACCGCACGCTCGCCCTGAGCCCCGGCTCGCCCTCAACTGAATCGAGCGTGAAGCGCGCATCCAGCAACTCTGCATACCGGCTCACAATCGCCAGACCAAGTCCGGCACCTTCACCAAGCCGTTGGCCGGCAGGCCCCAGCGTCCAGCGGTTGCACAACTGGCCAGCGTCCTGCTCGCTGATGCCCGGGCCGTTGTCTGTCACAGAGAGCACCGCATCGCCACCTTCGCGTGACACGGTGACCGTGACACGCGGTTGCCTGGCCTTGCCGTAACGCAGGGCATTGTCGAGCAGGTTGCCGAGAATGCCTTCCAGCAAGGCTGCATCGGCCTGCACCATCACGGCTTCGTCCAGGCCTTCGCCACCCAGGTCTACCCCGGCGGCATCAGCCTTGGGCATGTAGCGCAGCAGTACGCTGCGTGCAAGCCCGTTGAGCGCAACAGGCTCCAGCCGCAGGCCTGCACGTGCTTCGTCGGCCAGTGCAAGCGCCAGCAGCTGCTCGACCATGTGGCTGGCCCTGGCTTCGCCGTGGATGATGCCCTGCAGCTGCTCGCGCCAGACCTGGGGGTCGGCATGGGCCAGTGCGTACCCGGCCTGCGCCCGTATGCCCGCCAGCGGTGTGCGCAACTCGTGTGCCACATTGCCGGCGAATTCGCGCTGGGCGCTGATGCTTTCATCAAGCCGCGCGAGCATGGAATTGACAGCCAGTCCCAGGCGCTCGACATCGCGGGTGCTGGCAAAGGTGGTGGCCGAAGGCGGTACGGGCGTGAGGTCGCGTGCGTCGCGGCGGTCTACGGCGCGCTGCAGTTCGGCCAGCGGTTTGAGGTCGCGCTGTATCACGCGCAGCAGCCACCAGCCCAGCAGCAGCAGCAGCAATACCTGCGGCACCACGGCATAGGCCAGCATGCGGTGCAGCAGGCTGCTGCGGCTGGCCGAGGTCTGGCCCATCACGACGGTGAACTCGACAGGGTCAGTGCGCCGCAGGCTGACCACCCGCAGCGCGCGGCCCTGAAACTGTATGTCTGAGAAACCATAATTGGCGTCTGCGGCCAGAGCCGGTGGGCGCAGGCCGGCATGGCCCGCGACCAGTTCGCCATCGGGCTTGAGCACAGCAAAATAATTGGATTCGCTCTGGTCGAAGAGCAGTGCGCCCAGTTCGCGGGGTGACAGGTTGAGCGAGGGGCCGTCGACGCTGGCGCGCACATTCGCTGCGACGGCATAGGCATCGTCAAGCATGGAACGGTCAAAGGCCTGGCCGGTGAAGTAGTTGGCGACCGACAGTGCCACGGTCGTGCCCAGCGCCCACATCAACACCAGCGGCAACACAACGTGCCGCGTCAGCCGGCTTCTCAATGACGGTTTTGCCCGGCGCCTTGGGGATGACTTTTCAGCCACCGCCGAATCACTCACGAGGCATCTTCCTCAAGCACATAACCCAGGCCGCGCAGCGTGCGTATGCTGACGCCACTGCCCGCCAGCTTTTTGCGCAGGCGCGAGATAAACGCCTCAAGCGCGTTGTCACCCAGCGCGCCGTCGGTCTCCGAGAGTTTTTCAGACAGCACACGCTTGCTGACGACGCGGCCCGGCGGTGTCATGAGTTCCCACAACACCTCAAACTCGCGCGCGGGCAGGTCCCATGACTGGCCCTGCAGAAAAAACCGGCGCGCCTTGCGGTCCAGCGCCAGCAGGCCCTGCTCGACACGGTCGTCCGTTCCATGCACACGCCGCACCAGTGCGCGCAGGCGTGCCTCTACCTCGGCCAGGTCAAACGGTTTGCCGAGGTAATCATCTGCGCCGGCATCAAGCCCTGCGATGCGTTCTTCAGTGCGGTCGCGCGCCGTGAGCACCAGCACGGGGGTACGGTCACCGCGTGCGCGGGCTTCGCGCAGCACCGTCAGGCCGTTGCCCATGCCGCTGCGCTCCTGGTGCGAAACCGGCAGGTTGAGATCCAGCAGGACCGAGTCGTAGGCCTGCACGCGCCACCAGTGGCGTGCCTCGTCCATGGTGGTGGCTACATCCACACGGTGGCCGGCATCGACCAGGCTGCGCAACATCACGTTGCGGAGCACGGCATCGTCTTCAACCAGAAGGATTCGCATGAGGTCGGTATCTCCGGGTGCCCGGTGCTTTCCACGTGGCGCCAGTCTGCGGTTCTACGTAGAAATACCAAGCTGTCAGGTCAGTTGCAGGTCAGCCCCTGCAGGCGATAAACGCCTGTATGAGCATACGACAATTCCTTCTTGCAGCAAGCCTGGCGGCGGTATTGCCGGCCCATTCCCAAGGCACGGCGCCGGGGATGACGCAGGGTGCTGCCATGCCCGCTGCCGCGCCTTCGCCATCGGCGGCCAGCACCACCATGACGCTGGCGCAGGCCCTGCAGGCCGCACGCAACAATCTTGACGTGTCACTGGCCCGTCGTGCACTGGCCGCGGCCCAGGGCGATATTGCCGCAGCTGATCACGCCCCTGCACCCGTGTTGACAACAAAGGCTTCGCAGATGGACCTGCAGCGCGGCATAGGCGGCGGCAACCTGTTTCGCGACAAGCGCATCGACAAGTCACTGGGAATGGACTGGACCTGGGAACGCGGCAACAAGCGCGAGCTGCGTACACAGGCAGCGCAAAGCAACGCGGCAGCAGCGCAGGCCGACATCGAAGACATGCTTGTGCAGCAGCAGCAGGCCACGGCCTTTGCCTACTTTGACCTGCTGGCCGCACAGGAGCGCATAGGCCAGGTTGGCGAGATATCGCGCAGCGCCACACAGCTGGCCAACACCGCCAACCGTCGTGTGCAGGCTGGTGACCTGGCGGCACAGGACGCTGCCCGCATCGAGATTGAAGCCCAGCGTGCAAGCACCGACCTGCTGTCTGCACGGCTGGACCGCCAGCGTGCTGCGCTGGCGCTTGCGCAACTGACGGGTTTCACGGGCGCGGGCACGCTGGTCGCCCAACCCGACTGGCCGGCGGCGGCAAAGGCCGATGCCGGTGACGGTGACGCCGGGATGATTTATCCCTCAGTGGAAAGCCGACCCGACGTGCGCGCAGCACTGCAACGTGTTGAAGCGGCACGCGCAGCACTGGACGTGGCCTCTGCACAGAAGAAGGCAGATGTGACCGTGGGCGCATCGTTTGACCACTTTCCGGGCACCTCGACCAGGCAGCTGGAACTGCGGCTGCAGATGCCGCTTTACGGCCTGCTGGGTGGCTACAACTTCCAGGGCGAAATCGCCAAAGCGCAGGCCCAGCTGGACCAGGCGCAGGACATCCTCGACAGGACACGCCGCAATGCGGCCACCGAACTGCAGCGCCTGCAGCAGGACAGGCGGGGCACAGGCGCACGCGCCTGGAGCTATGAGAACACCATTCTTCCGCGCGCACGCAAGGTCGCCGAGATGGCCGAACTGGCCTACAGCAAGGGCGCCATGTCACTCACAGAACTGATAGATGCGCGCCGCACCCTGCGCACCATCCTGATTGAAGACCTGGCTGCCCGAACCGAGCACGCCAAGGCCGTGCAGGCCTGGCAACTGCGTCAGGAACAGCGCCAGCCCTGACCGCCACACCAGCCAGCCACCCGGCCATGCCGCCCGACAACAGATCCCTACGTACACATCTTCTGGAAACATCGTGAACCGCACTCTTCCCCATACCCTGACTGCCGGTGCCCTGCTGGCCGCGTTGCTGCTCGCGGGCTGCAATGACGCCCCCGCCCCACCGCCCGAAGCACCAGCCCCCATACTGCAGGGCTCCCAATTGCGTTTTGCCCCCGGGCACCCGCAACTCGCATTGCTCGGGATAGCAAGCGCCGCGCCCGGCAAGGCCATCACGGTAGACCTGCCGGCGCGCCTGGTCTGGAACGAAGAGCGCACACAGCGCATCTACCCCGCGTTCGCCGGCCGTGTCATGGCCATCAGGGCCGATGTGGGCCAGGCGGTCAGGCCCGGCACGCTGCTGGCGCAACTCTCATCACCCGACTACGGCATCGCGCAGGCCGACACCGTCAAGGCCATGGCTGATGCACAACTGTCGAAAAAAACGGTGCAGCGTCAACGCGAACTGTTCGAGGCCGGCATCATCGCGCGCAAGGACCTGGATGTGGCCGAGGCCGATGCCGCCCGTTCGCAGGCCGAGATCCAGCGTGCCGAAGCGCGTACCCGCCTGTATGGCGGCGGTGCCAGCGGCGCCAGTGTCAACCAGCAGCTGTCGCTCATGAGCAGCATCAACGGCATGGTGGTCGAGCGCAACCTCAACCCCGGGCAGGAAGTACGGCCCGACCAGTCCGGCCCCGGCGTGCCTGCGCTTTTTGTGGTCACCGACCCGACCTCACTGTGGGTACAGATTGACGCACGCGAATCTGAAATCGGCACACTCAAGCCGGGCTCGACGTTTGAGCTGATCATTCCGACGCTGCCGGGCCAGAAGTTTGAGGGCCGCGTCGCCGCCGCTTCCGATTTCATTGACCCTGCCACACGAACCATCAAGGTCAGGGGCGTGGTCGCCAACCCGGACCGCCTGCTCAAGGCAGAGATGCTGGCAACTGCCCGCATAGAACGCATCATCGGGCCCGGCGTGGTCATTCCCTCGCAGGCAGTGTCGCTGCTGGGCGCCAGACACACGGTGCTGGTACAGGTGCAGCCCGGCGTGTTTGAAACGCGTGAAATCACGGTGAGCTACCAGGGCCCGCGTGAGACCGTGGTGTCGCGCGGCCTTGAAGCCGGTGAGCAGGTGGTCAGCGAGAACATGCTGCTGCTGGCACGGGAGTTTCGCACTGCGCAGGAAGATGCGCGGCCTGTAGCAGGTACTGACAAGAAAGCTGCGGAGGCATCGGCAAAAACCGCATCAGCAGTAGCAACTGCTGCCCCCATGACGACGGCTTCAGGCGCGCAGGCCAAACCATGAGGCGGCTGATCAAGTATGCGCTGACCCAGCCGCTCTTCATCGTTCTGGGCACGCTGCTGTTTGTGATGGCAGGTGTGATCGCGTTCAAGAACCTGTCGGTAGAGGCTTTTCCCGATGTGACCGACACCCAGGTCACCGTGATTGCGCTTTACCCAGGCCGCGCTGCAGAAGAAGTTGAAAAGCAGGTCACGCTGCCCATTGAGGTGGCGCTCTCGGGCCTGCCGAATTCCATACGCGTGTTTTCGCACACGCAGTTCGGCCTGTCCTTCACCGTGGTGACCTATGACGACAAGGCTGATGTGCTGCAGGTGCGCGCACAGGTCAGTGAACGGTTGCGCGGCGTTGACCTGCCCGCAGGTGTCGAGGCCAATATTGCGCCGAATGCCACTCCCGTTGGTGAAATCATGCGTTACCGCGTGCGCGGTGATGGGCAGACCACGACCGAGTTGCGTACGCTTGAAGACTGGGTGGTCGAACGCGCCCTGCGCCAGGTGCCCGGTGTGGCTGATGTGGTGGCGATGGGCGGCTTCATCAAGCAATATGAAGTGCAGCCCGACCTCGACAAACTGCGTGCGTACAAACTCACCTTCCAGAACCTGCTTGACGCGCTGGGCCGGGGCAATGCCAACGCTGGCGGCAGTTATGTGGCACAGGGTGCGCAGCAGTATGCGATTCGCGGCATCGGCCTGTTGACCTCGCCGGATGACATCGGCCGCATTGTGGTGTCCGCCAAGGGCGGCACGCCCATCCTGATACGCGATATTGCGCAGGTAAAAATTGGGGCCGTGGCCAGACTTGGTACCGTCGGCCAGGACCAGGACGACGACGTGGTCACAGGCATCGTCATCATGCGCAAGGGCGAAAACCCCAGCGTGGTCCTCAAGGGCGTGAAGGAGAAAATCGCCGAGCTCAATACACGCGGCCTGCCCAAGGGCGTGCAGATCGTGCCCTACTACGACCGTACGTGGCTGATGGGCAAGACGCTGACCACGGTGTTCAAGAACCTGGTTGAGGGCGCGCTGCTGGTCTCGCTGGTGCTCTACCTTTTCCTGTCCAACATACGTGCCAGCCTGGCGGTGGTGGTCATCATCCCGCTGGCGCTGCTGTCGACCTTTCTCGGCCTGAAGATCATGGGCGTGCCGGCCAATTTATTGAGTCTGGGTGCGATGGATTTCGGCATCATCGTGGACGGTGCGGTGATCGTGATTGAAAACATCATGCACCGTCTGGCGGAGAAAAAAGAGGGCATGAGTGATGAAGAGCGGCGTACCACCATCATTGACGCGGCCAACGAGGTCGGCCGGCCCACGCTTTTTTCAATGCTCATCATCATCGCGGCGCACATACCCATTTTTGCGCTGCAGCGGCATGAAGGCCGCATCTTCCAGCCGATGGCACTGAGCGTGACCACCGCCCTTATAGGCTCACTGATCTTCTCACTGACGCTGGCGCCGCTGCTGGCTTACTGGATGCTGCGCAAAAAACTGCCGCATGGCGACAACCGCGTGGTTGCCAGCAGCAAGCGGTTTTATGCACCCATCCTGAACTGGGCACTGGAGCGCAGGCGCACGGTGGTCGTGATTGCATTGGGCGTGTTCGCGCTGGCCATGGTGGCGGCTTCACGCCTGGGCTCGGAGTTTTTGCCCGAGCTCAATGAAGGCACCATCTGGGTCAACCTGCGTCTGCCGTCCAGCGTATCGAACGACGAGGCCACACGGGTGCTTCGCAACGTGCGCAAGGCACTCATGACGGTGCCCGAGGTGCGCACCACGGTGTCCAAGGCGGGCCAGCCGGAAGACGGCACCGACCCGAAGACCATCAGCATGGCCGAGGTGTTTGTAGACCTCAAACCCGAAGACCAGTGGCGCAAAGGCCTGACCAAGGCGCAGCTCATTGACCAGATGGACAAGGCCGTGTCTGCATTGCCGGGCATGGAGCCGGCATTTTCGCAGCCCATACGCGACAACGTGCTCGAGTCCATCTCGCAGATCGACGGCCAGATTGTGATCAAGGTGTCTGGCGATGACCTGGTCGAGATCAAGCGTGTGACAGAACTGATAGAACGCGAGATCAAGCAGGTGCAGGGTGTTTACCGCGCCGAGATCGACCGCGCCGGTGACCTGCCGCAGCTGGTCATCGACATCGACCGCGATCGTGCGGCCCGCCTCGGCCTCAACGTGCAGGATATTCAGGATGTGATCGAGGCGGCGTTGGCCGGCAAGGCCGCCACACAAATCTGGGAGGGCGAGCGCAAGTTTGCGGTGGCCGTGCGCCTGCCTGAGAACAGGCGCGTGATATCAAGCCTGCCGCAGACGCTGATTCCCACGCCTGATGGCGGGTATGCGCAGCTGGGCAGCGTGGCGACCATTCGCGAAACCAGCGGCGCGATGAACATCGCACGCGAGGCCGGGCGCCGCACGGCAGCCATCGGCATCTTCATCAAGGGCCGCGACATGGGCTCGGTGGTGAAAGACATGCAAAAACGCGTGGCCGACAACGTCAGGTTGCCGAATGGCTATACCGTGGGCTGGTCTGGCGAGTTTGAAAACCAGGAGCGCGCCATGCAGCGGCTCACGGTGGTGGTGCCCATCTCGCTGCTGCTGATCTTTGTGTTGCTGTTCGACGCCTTCAAGTCCTTCAAGATGGCGACGCTGATCCTGATCAACGTGCCGCTGGCACTGATTGGCGGTTTTGTGGCGCTCTGGATTTTTTCGATCCCGCTGTCTGTGTCTGCGGCCATCGGGTTTATTGCGCTATCGGGCCAGGCGGTGCTCAATGGTGTGGTGATGCTGTCGGTCTTCCAGCAACTGCAGAACGCCGGTCACACGGCGCTCGATGCGGTCAGGCTGGGTTCCATGCAGCGCCTGCGCACGGTGCTCATGACCGCCATGCTGGCCGCGCTGGGTTTGCTGCCGATGGCGCTGTCGCACGACATCGGATCAGAGACACAGAGGCCGCTGGCCATTGTCGTGATCGGTGGGCTGATCACTGCGACGCTGCTGACACTTGTGGTGTTGCCTGCGCTTTATGTGTCGTGGTTTGGCGGGGCAAAAATGCCGGCGCGCATCAAGGAACTGGATGCCGAAGAGATAGCGGGCTGATGCCGCGTGTCAGCGGCTGATGCTGCAGGTCGTGTTGTAGAAGTTTCCGCCGCTCATGTTCAGGCCTATGCGAGGGCCTGCCAGCAGTTTGGCATTGGCAGCGGCCAGCGGCCCCGTGAAGGTGATCTTGCCCGCACCATCTACGGCAAATGTGCCGGGTTTGCCGCTCTTGTCCCGGTAGCGGTTGCCGCCGGTGACATGTATGTCGATAAAGGCGTAGTTGAGTGTGGTGCCTGCCAGCATGTAGCATTTGTAGACGCCTGTGGGTATGGTGCCTGCGCTACTGCCCTCTGAGGGGGGTGTCTTTGTTACTGCTGCGCCAGATACTTTGGCGCCACCCCCTGGGCCTTCGGGGCTGAGCATCCAGAAGATGTTGTAGTCGATCTTGCCTGTGGCGTCGAGCTTGACCCTGCAACTGCTTCCGTCGGCGGAAACAATGACGCCTGCCTGGTTGTCACGGTTGACCACACGTTTGCCAACCACACAGTCGCCGGCTTTTGTAAATGCTGCGGCATGCACCACGTTGGCCAGTGTCAGTGCGAACATAGCCGCGAGGAGCAGCGCCACACGTGCTCGGGAACGCAGGTCAACCTGCCAAATCGCCGTTGTGGCGTCGCAGTGCTGACAGGTGCCCCGGCCATTTGTCGCTGTTATGAGTTGCATGTTGAAGACTCCTAGTCCATAAAGTAGTGGCTGGATTCCGTGACTCTGCCTGCCTCGACCAACACGTGGCAACTGTGCCGCCCCAGGGTTGCCGTGTCCGCCAGCGAGTTGAAGCCCTCGTGTGCCTTGCCGAGCCGCAGGCCGTTGGCACCTGCGAAGGCTTCAAGCTCCTGCACGGGCATGCCTGGCCTGATCTGCGCGCACAGGCTGGCGACCCTTTTGCTGCCTTCGTTGAGCCGGTTGATCATCCACACCATGCCGGCAATCAGCAGCATCATGATCAGAATCACGCGGACCAGGCGCCACCACGTTGCCTTTTCTATGACATCGGCATCCGCCGGATGGCGCTTGAGAACGCGCCGCTTCATGAAACCCTGGCCAATAACCGGCAGGCGCGACAGGGCGAAGAAGTCGCCTATGGCCATCCAGATGGTGAGGGAAGTCCAGCTCAGCAGCAGGTAGAGCCAGCCCTCGCGCCGGGCTCCCAGCAGGAACTTGTGACCGCCCCAGAACCCTGCAAGCAGCGTGACGTAGAGCAGCAGTGCGCGGTTCACGGTCGGAATGCGCAGCGAGGTCTGATGCAGGAAATCGCGTTCGTCCGGGTTCAACATGCGCCGAATTTACAGGAAAGCAGGGTCGCCTACCAGCGCCCGTCAATGCGCAATGCGGCCACATGAACGCAGTTGCCGCCGGTGACATTGCCCTTCTGGTCGAGAACGCGGAAGTTACCTTCGGGCATGCGTTTGTAGGCCAGGCCGCTTGATGAACCGCTGGTCATGCGCAGCACACCGGTTGATCCATCAAAGCTGTAGCGGCCGGTTTTGCCATCGAAGTTTCGGTAAGTACCGGCGTTAACGATGCCAAAGTAGGCCCCAGTGAATAGACCCACGCCCGGCAGGTTGCAGGTGTAGACGCGGCCTGGCACCAGAGGGGCGCCCTTGTCGCCTGCCCGATCATTCGATCCTGCTGCTTTTGCCGGCTGCTCCTGGACTGCAACGACCTCCTGGCCCATCTTCCACCAGAGTTCGCGGCCGTCTTCCGTGTTCCACTTGCAGCCCCACTTTGCATCCAGCGCAGCCCCACTGGCGTTGACCCGGGTGTCGCCCGTAAAACCCTTGATGACATACTTCGCGCCCGCCTGCGGACAGTTTTGCGCGTAAGCCGGCATGGCAATCACCGTCAAGCCAACCCAGCCGAGGAGGCCGCGCAGGAAGATCATTGCTCAGTCCTTGTTGGACCTGATACCGAAGTTGTCTGCATACCATTTGCGGTTCTGTTTGGTGTCGATGTAACTGCACAGCGCACCACCCCTGCCGCGGACGGGGGCATCGACCTCGGCAGCGTGCTTGACGGCGCGATGCGGCACATAGTCAACGCACTGTGAGCCGCCGCCGGTTTGTTTGGGCGTGAGGCCCGTGAAGCCGGCGCAGGCCAGTGCCTTTTCGGCGTGCTCGTATTTCTGTACGTAGCGACCCCAGTTTTCCTTGTGCTTTTGCGGCGCACACACGGTGGTTTCTGCAGCCGCAAGGCTGCAGGCCGATACAAGCGCCATCGCTACCAGTACGTTTTTCATGTCGGGCTCCCTGTTAAAAATTGACCCACCTTCGCCCGCCCTGCAAGGCGTGCGGGGCAAACCTTATTCACTGCCGTCCTTGCGCCGCTTCAGGCGACCGCTGCCCTCAAGCGTCAACACGTCCGTGCCGGGCTGTGCCGCCGCCTCACGCGTCGCACCCATGCGTACCTGGATACGGCCATTGGCGCCAATGGTGTCAACGTACCCGGGACGCCAGCCCTTGCTGACGTTCTTGACCGACACCGCCTCGCCAGCCTGCAGGGGACGCTCCTGTACGTCCTTGCGGTTGAGATAGTTGCCCGTCACGACCAGAACCGGGATCACCAGCGAAACCCCGATGACGATCCTGATGGCTATTGCCGCCGTGCGGGTCGGCAGCGGCGTGGCAGTCGTGGCTTCCCCTCCAGGCATTTGAGGGTTTAATTGCCCGCACCGCCCGCCACGATATTGCCTGCACCTCCGGCCACAATATTGCCTGCACCGCCTGCCACGATGTTCCCCGCACCACCGGCCACGATGGATGCCCCGTCATTGGCGATCAGGTTATTGCCCGAAATTTTCAGTTTGGTGCCGACCGCGACAGACTTCATGTTGGGTACCGCAATAACTCTGGCGCGCTTTTCAGTCCACCATGTCAGGCCGGATCCCCCCGCACTGCACTTTGACGTGGTGAGCGAACCGGAGGCGACACCCACGCAGTTCCCGGCGCCGTTATTGAGCATGCCGGTATTGCCCGTCAGTTTCCATATCTGCGCATCACCGGCCTTGCAGCCTGCAAATACCAGTCGTGCGCCAGAAGCATCCAGGCATTGACCCCCCGCTTTCAACTGGCCGTAAAACACATTCTCGCCAGCCTTGTAGTCCATGCTGATGTTCTGGCCGGGCACGCTGGTCGAGCAGCCAGTGATGGTGGCCGACCCACCGGAGTTGGTCAGGCAATAGCCCTGTGCGCCTGCCGACGCAAAACGCTCGGCTTGCGCCAGCAGCGGCGTGCCGGCGGCCAGCCCCGCGGCAAGGAGTGAAAAACAGATCCGGCGTTGCAAATTCCCCATGTCAGCCCCCTTTTTCGCGGTGCGCGCGATACGGTTGTCGATGATGCTGAAGGCTACGCGCTGGCGGGCATTCGGGCCATCCCCCTGAGAGGGTATTTACGCCCCGTCAGGGTAATACCGGAGTGGCCCTGAGACAGGTCACCGACACCGTCGTGCCGTTGACCACCTGGCTTGTCGTGCGTCTGGAGTGCAATTCAAGCTGCGCATCGAGTTTGGTCGCGCGCCGCTTCATGTTGGCAAGGCCGCGCTGTGCCGGCACGCCCCCGGAAGACCCGGGGGGTGTTGACAGTCCACAGCCGTCGTCGGTGATCTCCAGTTTCCAGTTGCCGTCGGGACTGGCATCGAAGCTTATCGAGACCTGGCTCGCGCCGGAATGCTTGAGCATGTTGGCCAGCGCCTCCTGCACGATACGCACCAGGTCAAGCATGGCGCCTGGCCCCAGCGGAACGGGGTTCTGGCTGATCTGCCATGACGACTCAATCCCCGCAGCCGAGAGTTTGGGTGCGAGCCGGTAGCGAAGGGTTGCCAATGCATCGGCAACGTGACGCTGCTCAGGGTCCAGCGAGTCAATCACCAGCCGGAGATCGTCTATGCACTGGCCTATCATGCTGGCCGCATCGACATGCGACAGCGCGCCCTGCTCCATGCTGGTCTTGGCGGATATCAACTGGGAGCCCACGCCATCGTGGATGTCGCGCATCAGGCGTTCGCGCTCAACTGCGACAGCAGCCACGCGCTGCAGTTCGGCCATGTGGTCATAGGTGGCCTGCAGTTCGTTGCTGCGCTCCTGTACACGCCGCTCCAGCGTGGCGTTGAGTTTTTCCACCGACTCAAAAGCGCTGAAATAGTCGGCCGCCAGGTTGAACACCAGCGCTGCGAGCAACAGCGGCGCCCCGAATGCCATCATGCCCGCCGAACCGTAGGGCAGCAGGCTTGCGGAGATGGCGTAGTCATGCAGGCCGAAACCCATGGTCAGCAGCATGGCCGCAAGAATGACCCATGGCCCCAGGCCACTCTTGATATAGGGCCTGCGAAGATGCCTGGCCAGCACCACGATGGCGGCTACACCAAGCGCGGTGCAGACGCCATACCAGCCCAGCCGCAACTGGCTCATGACCTTCTCGCCCGCGACAAAAAACACAACGGGCACCGCCAGACAAAAGACGATGACCACACGCTCGGTACGGGGCATGGCCTGGCGCGTGAGGCGCAGCATGAACAGCCATACCAGCATCATCACCACGCCCAGGCTGCCCAGTACATAGGCTTCCCAAAGTCGGGAGGGAATTCCGCTGCCGCTGTAGGTGTAGTGGAAGTTGCGCACCGACCACAACACGGCAAGCGCGGCAAAGTACCCGTAGATGGTCTGGTGCCTGCGTTTTAGCCAGAGCAGGCCGACCAGCAGGCCAACAACGATCAGTACCAGGTTGGCAGACCTTGTCAGCGTGACGCGCCAGAAATAAGCCGTGTCGTAGAGTGCCTCGATGTCCTGGCGGGGTCCCAGCAGCACGGGGGTCATGCCGCCGCGCAGGTTGGGTGCCACACGCAGGCGTATATGCAGGGTGTTCTCCCCGGCGCGGAAAGCCTGCGGGGCAATCGCCACGAACTGCGGCTGCGTGCCGTTACGCCTGATCTCGCCTGTCATGCCGCCACCGTCGCCGGTTTCAACACCGTTGACGTACACGGCGTAGGTCGTATTGACCAGGCTGATCATCAGACCCATGGCCGTTGGGGGCTGCCGTGGCATCTGGATGGTGGTGCGATACCAGCCGTAACCGGATTCCCCTGGCCTGGAGATGCGCCAGTTGTCCGGCAGGGTTTGTTGTGCCCAGCCGCTTGCCGGCGGCTGGTCCGCATCAGACTTGACGAACTCCATTTGGGTGAGGCGCATCACGCCGGTGGTGTCCTGCGCGATGGCCGGTGCAACAGCCACGAGCCAGCACAGCAATGCGCAGGACATCCCGGACCACATCTCACGCGCAAGACTGGCGACTGTCCTGACGAACCTCATGGGTGGATGAGCCCTCGTTGCCGGGCCACCAGCACGGCTTCATGCCGCGTATGTGTTTCGAGCTTGCGGTAGATATTCTTCACGTGGGTTTTCACCGTGTGCGGCGAGATGAACAATTTGCGGCCGATCTCCGGAAGACTGTCACCTCGCGCGATGGCTTCGAGAATGCCGGTTTCGCGCTGCGACAGCAAGCCCACGTCTTTGGGATCGGGCGACGGATTGCTGGGCGCCATGCCGACGCAGCGGCGAAGGAGGTGTCGCGCCAGTGCAGGGCTGATGGGTGACTCCCCCGCATGCACGGCATGGATGGCTGCATTGAAGTCGGCCGCAGGTGAATCCTTGAGCAGATAGCCCGTAGCACCCGCCTCTATCGCATGCAGCAGATGGTACTCAGAGCCAAATACGGACACCACCAGCACGTCTGTTGTGGGGCAGCGCGCACGTATTCGGCGGATCAGCTCAAAGCCATCCATGTCGGGCAAACCCAGGTCCACCAGTGCCACGTCGGGCAGCAGTTCCGCCAGTGCATCCAGCGCTGCCCCGCCGCTTGAGAACGCACCAGCAAGCGCCAGGCTGTTGTCGAGTTGCAGGTTCTGGCAGAGCCTGTCCATGTGATAGGGCTCGTCTTCGACGATCAGGACATCCAGAGGCACACGTCTGTCGTCCGGGCGGGCATCAGGGCTCATGCCCAGACCCTAACAAAAAAGCGGCGCCGCCTCAATCCCCCCGGCGGGGTATGCCAGCCAGCCTGAGGCCTTCAAGTGCGGCCTGGCGGGGATCAGTGGCCAGTGTGACGGCGCTGACCACGGCCACGCCGTCCACGCCGCAGGCCATCACGCCAGGCATGCGCTCCAGTGAGATGCCGCCTATGGCAACCACCGGGCAAGGCGCGGCATCCGGCACCCACACCTTGAGGCACTCCAGACCCACGGGCTCATAGGGCATGACCTTGAGCGTGGTCGGATAGATCGGCCCTATGGCCAGATAGGATGGGTGCACCGCATGTGCCCGAGCCAGTTCTGCGGGTGTGTGCGTGCTCAGCCCCAGCCTGATGCCGGCCTTGCGCAGGGCTTCGATGTCGGCAATGTCCAGGTCTTCCTGGCCCAGGTGAACGCCATAAGCGCCAGCCGCCAGCGCTAGCTGCCAGTGGTCGTTGATGAAGACCTGCGCACCGGGCACCTTGTTGCCGGCTTCAATGGCGGCCCTGACTTCGCGGGCAATCTCTTCTGGCGTGTGGTCTGCTGACTTGATGCGCAGCTGGATTGTGCGCACGCCCCAGCCCAGCAGGCGCTCCACCCAATCGGCTGTGGGCACGACCGGGTAAAAGCCTATGGGACCAGTCAGTGGGGAAAAGGCGTTGTCGCTCATGGTGCATGCCAGAAAGGTACACCAACTGTCGGTGTGGAAGCCTGCGCCGCAGCCCGCTCCGGCATAGGGGTTGATTCATAGGCAGCACGCCCGGCTGCAATGCCATCGGCAAACGCGCGAGCCATGCGTACCGGGTCGCCGGCCTGCGCCACTGCGGTGTTGAGGAGCACCGCATCAAAACCCATCTCCATCACCTGCGCGGCATGGGACGGCCGGCCGAGGCCCGCATCCACCACCAGCACGGCATCAGGCAGGCGGCGGCGCATGGTTTCAAGTGCGTAGGGGTTCAACGGGCCGCGGCCAGTGCCAATCGGAGCAGCCCAGGGCATGACAGCTGCACAACCCGCATCGCGCAGGCGCTGTGCAATGACCAGGTCATCGGTGGTGTAGGCGAAGACGGCGAAGCCTTCTTTCGCCAGAACGGTGGCCGCCTGCAACGTGGCCTGGGGATCGGGTTGCAATGTGTAGTCGTCACCTATGACTTCGAGCTTGATCCAGGTGGTGCCGAAAATCTCGCGCGCCATTTGTGCCAGCGTGATGGCTTCTTCTGCGCTGTGGCAGCCTGCGGTGTTGGGCAGGATGTGGCACTTCATGCTTTGCACGCGCTGCCAGAAGCTGTTGCCCCCACCACTCTCTGGTTGCAGGCGGCGCAGGCCGACAGTGAGGACTTCTGTACCGGAGGCAGCAACTGCATCGCTGAGGACCTGTGGTGACGGGTAGTGCGAGGTCCCCAGAAAGAAGCGGCTGTTCAGCGTGGTACCGGCAACCGTCCAGGCATTGCCGTGTGCGATGGGCGAATTGATGTGGCTGGTCATGTCTAGCCGCCCGTGATCGGAGTAACTATGTCGATGCGGTCGCCATTTTGTAATGCACGCTCAGGCCATTGCGGACGCGGCACAAAGGCATTGTTGATGGCGCAGGCAAAAGCCGACTTGAAGTCATAGCCGCGCGACTGCAGCAGGGCGTGGAGCGTCGGTGCATCGGTGGTCACACGTTCGCCGTTGAGGGAAATGTCAAGCATCGTCATGGCCTGCATTTTCGTTCAATACGGTCTCATTGATCAGCTTGTGGGCAAGTTCATCGACCAGCGCCGGAGCACAGAGGTACCCATGCCTGTACAAACCATTGATGTGCCAGACCCCGCAGCGAAAGGCGATGGCAGGCCTGTGGTCATCAAGTGCGGGGCGCAGCGCTGCAGCAAGCCGCAACACGCGTGCTTCCCCGAATGCAGGGTGCAGGCTATAAAGCGCGCTGCCGAGTTCCAGGGTGGAGCGCAGCGTCATGGGGCCTGCATCTTCTGACTCCAGCTCGGTGGCGCCCACGACAAACTGGTGGTCGGGACGAGGCGCAACGTAGAGCTGGTAACGCGGGTGCATGAGGCGCACCGGCCTTTGCAACGTCACGCCCCTGCATTCCACCGTCAGCACCTCGCCTCGCACGCCTCGCAATTGGGGCCACTGGGTCTTGCTGCCCACACCGCGTGCATCCACGGCCACATCAACATCGTGTGATGCGCCGGCGCAGACGATGCGTCTGGATTTGACCCGCTCCACGCCTTGCCCCTCATGCCACTCGCCGCCCAACCGGTCTATTTCAATCGCCAGCGCGGCCATCCACTGGTCGTTGGCCAACTGGCCTTCGCCGTCCAGAAACAGGCCCCTACTGAAACGCCCTGCCAGCGCGGGCTCCATCTGGCCAAGGGCCGTCGCATCCAGGGTTTGCAGTTGTGCTTTCGATGAATCGGGCAGCTTGTGTTGCAGCAAGCGTGTGAAATGCTCCAGCGAACTCTGGTCCTGCGTGTGGGCGACGACCAGGGTTCCCTCCTTGCGGAAGTAGACCCCATGCCCTTGCGACGCCATATCGGCAATCCACTCAGGCCACAGTTCAAGCGAGCGTCTTCCCATGGCAAATACTTCGTCGTCGGCAACCGCCAGCTCGGCCAGCGGCGAGAGCATGGCCGCTGCCGTCATGGAGGCGGTATTGATGTCGCCGCGCTGGCGTGCATCAAACAGGCTCACGCGGCAACCGGCGCGTAAAAGCCGCCAGGCCAGTGTGCGCCCGGCCAACCCCGCACCTGCGATGCCGACGTGAAGTTTGCTCATGAGTGTTACGTGTCCTCTCTCAGGAATAAATCTCGCTGCCGCCTTCGCGAAACTCTTTGGCCTTTTCTTCAAAGCCGGTATCTACCTGCCTGATGGCAATCACACCGGGCGTTGATGCAAGCGTCGTCGTTGCGGGGTGGAGCCGCGCGAATTCGCGCACCTCCTGCGATATTTTCATCGAACAGAACTTCGGCCCGCACATGGAGCAAAAATGCGCCACCTTGGCGTTTTCTTTTGGCAGGGTTTCATCGTGGTAGGCCATGGCGGTGTCGGGGTCAATCGCCAGGCGGAACTGGTCTTCCCAGCGGAACTCGAAACGCGCCTTGCTGACGGCGTTGTCCCACATCTGCGCACCGGGGTAGCCTTTGGCCAGGTCACCGGCGTGTGCAGCAATCTTGTAGGCGATCAGGCCCTGCTTGACGTCATCCCGGTTGGGCAGGCCCAGGTGTTCCTTGGGCGTGACATAACAAAGCATGGCCGTGCCGTACCAGCCGATGTTGGCCGCGCCCATGGCCGATGAGATGTGGTCGTAGCCCGGCGAGATGTCGGTGATCAGGGGACCGAGCGTGTAGAACGGCGCCTCAAAACAGGCCTCCAGCTGCTTCTCGACGTTTTCTTTCACGAGTTGCAGGGGCACGTGGCCGGGGCCTTCGATCATGACCTGCACGTCGTGTTTCCACGCGATCTTTGTCAGCTCGCCCAATGTATGCAGTTCAGCAAATTGCGCTTCGTCATTGGCGTCGGCAATAGAGCCCGGGCGCAGGCCGTCGCCCAGCGAGAAGCACACGTCGTAGGCCTTCATGATTTCGCAGATCTCGTCGAAACGCTCGTACAGGAAGCTTTCCTTGTGGTGCGACAGGCACCACTTGGCCATGATGGAGCCGCCGCGAGAAACAATGCCGGTCAGGCGGTTGGCAGTCAGCGGGACATAGGCCAGGCGCACACCGGCGTGGATGGTGAAGTAATCCACGCCCTGCTCCGCCTGCTCGATCAGCGTGTCGCGGAAGATTTCCCATGTCAGGTCTTCGGCCTTGCCGTTGACTTTTTCAAGAGCCTGGTAAATCGGCACCGTGCCAATCGGCACTGGTGAGTTGCGCAGAATCCACTCGCGGGTCTCATGGATGTTTTCACCGGTGGATAAATCCATCACGGTGTCTGCGCCCCAGCGGATGGACCAGACCAGCTTATCGACTTCTTCTTCGATGCTGGAGGTGACGGCCGAGTTGCCGATGTTGGCATTGACCTTGATCAGGAAATTGCGGCCGATGATCATCGGCTCGCTTTCCGGGTGGTTGATGTTGTTCGGTATGACGGCGCGGCCGCGCGCCACTTCATCACGTACGAATTCAGCAGTAATCTCCTGCGGAATGGATGCACCAAACGAATGGCCGCGTTTGGGCATGCGCTCGGTTGCCAGGCGCTCCGCGAGCTGCGCGCGCACCAGGTTCTCGCGGATGGCGATGTATTCCATCTCTGGTGTGATGATGCCTTTGCGCGCATAGTGCATTTGCGAAACATTGGCGCCTGCTTTGGCCCTGCGCGGAATTGGTGCGTGCGTCATGCGCAGGGCAGCCAGCGCAGGGTCGTTCAGGCGCTCACGGCCATAGGCACTGCTGATGCCGGGCAGGGCTTCCGTGTCCTGACGCTCATTGATCCATGCGCCGCGCAGGGGGGGCAGGCCGCGTGTGATGTCTATGCTTGCCGCCGGGTCTGTGTAGACGCCTGAAGAATCAAACAGGCGAATCGGCGGGTTGGGTTCACGCCGGGTTTCATTGCCCTCAGCGACCAGCGTGTCCGTCAGCGTCACCTCGCGGAACGGCACGCGTATATCTGGCCGTGAGCCCTGAATATAGATCTTTGCGGAGCCCGGGAAAGGCGTGCGTGTGATGCGACCTGTGAGGTCATCGGTATCAACGGTAAGACGGGTTTTGGCCATGGCTTGTTGCTCCTGTTTTCCAGCGGTGGGGGTGCCTGCTGGGGAGCCGGAAGATCTGCCATGAAGGCCCTTTGGGTGAAGGGCGGGCGGAATGCCGGAGCCAATTGCGTTGTTCCCTACGCGGGGATAATCCCGATCAGGTTCAGCGGGTCTCGCATCAGCGATCTCAGCCCTTGATGAAACATCCTGGGCACCCCGACAAGCTTGGCTATTGTTGCACACCCCTGTCCAGGCTCACTGCGTGTAGCCTGTTCTCCCCTTGCAGGGGACGGCGCCTGTGGCCTGGCGAAGCCAGTTCCACGGCGCCACTGGCCGTGATGCCCCAAAATTCCACGTCTGCGGAAACCAGGTTTTCATCAAACTTTACAAACCATCACTGCGCCGCAATGGCTGCGATACATGGGGCTTCCAAACTTGCTTCCAACCTGAGGCCAATTCCGGATATCAGGCATCTTCTCGAAAGGAAGCTCTCCATGAAATTCGCTATCAAATCTTCTGCCCTGAACAGCTTTGTACTCGCCGGCCTGCTGGCAACTGTGGGGGCCAGCGCGATGGCGCAGGGCGCTCCCGCTGCGCCGCCTGCAGGACCTGCTGTTGCAGGCAAGCCTTCTGGCCCTCCCGGCGAGCGCATGGGCCGTCACGATCCCGCAAAAATGCAGGCCATGATGGCCAAGCGGCAGGCGGACATGAAAGCCAAACTGAAAATCACCCCGGCACAGGAAGGTGCATGGTCGGCTTACACGGCGTCCATGCAACCGCCTGTCCGCGGTGCCCGCCCCACGCCTGAGCAGCGCGCCGAGTTCGACAAGCTGACCACGCCGCAACGCATAGACAAGATGAAGGAAATGCGCGCCCAACGCATGAGCGCGATGAATGCGGCAATGGACAAGCGCGGTGAAGCAACCAAGACTTTTTATGCAGCACTGACGCCAGAGCAGCAAAAGGTCTTTGATACCGAGCATGCCAAACGCCGCCATGGCCCAGGCCATCACGGCGGTCCACAGAAGGGTTAAGCCCGTTCTCCATGCCCGGGCAGGTTTGCCTGGCCCGGGCCTCTGCCTCTGCCCGCATCGACTGTTGTCCAGACATCCGATGCGGGTTTTTATTTGGCGAGCAGGGCTTTCAGTTCACCGTTGGCGATGAGTTTTTCGAGGTCGGTTGCGCCGCCAATCAATGTGCCCCGCACAAAGACCATGGGCAAGGTGGGCCAGCCCGTCCACATTTTTAGTGCAGTGCGTTCGCGCCACAGGCTGAAGTAATTTCCATACTCAAGGTATGTGAAAGCGATGTCAGCCTGGCCCAGCGCCTTGCGTGCTTTTTTTACGAACGGGTTGATGCCCATGCCGACCACCACCACATCGTTGGCGGACACGGCAGCCTGCACTTCATTCACGATGGACTGGTGCCAGCCGGACAGCCGCTTTTTTATGGCCGGATGAACATGCGTTTCGTCGAGTAGTGCGCGTGACATGAAGCTCCCTTATTGTTAAAGGTACAGCATACTCGCCTGATGTTGCAGGGCTCGCATTGCCTGCGCTCGGACGGCCGCGCAAGGCGGCGTAGGACTGCTCCCGAAAGCGCTTTTTGTGTCTCTCGCGCTTCTTAAACTGGTCCGATGATCAAAATCCGCAAAGGCCAGGCGCCGGCCGTTCTCACGCGCAAGGAGTTCCACGAACGCTTCATGCAGTCCTTCATGGATCCGGCTTTCAGGGCTGAAGGCGATGCCCTGTCGCGCGTTGAAGACGTGGCCTGGAGTGCTTACAAGGAGGGCCGCAAGGCACCGGTTACGCGCAAGGCCGGCCCGGCTTTTGCCAACCCCGATTACGACATGTCCGTCGAATGGCTTGAAACGCGTGCCCGGCTGAAAAAAGCGCAGTCAGCATGGAGCAAACCGGCAACCCCCTCCCGCGTACTGCTGGTCTGCGGATCCCCGCGCAATGACGGCACCTGTCCCGGTGAAATTTCAAAAACGTGGCGGCTGGCCAATACTGCGAAGACGGTGCTGGCCAAAGCCGGCATGGAAGTGGATGTGCTCGACCTCAGCCTGCTCACGTCCAGCTACAACCTGAACATTCACCCCTGCAAGGGTTGTGTGTCCACGGCCATGCCGCTGTGCCACTGGCCCTGCAGCTGCTACCCCAACCATTCGTTGGGCCAGACCGGCGACTGGATGGCGGAAATCTATGAGCGCTGGGTTGCTGCGCACGGCGTGATCATTCTCACGCCGGTGCACTGGTATCAATCACCCAGCCCGCTCAAACTCATGATAGACCGGCTGGTGTGCGCGGATGGTGGCAATCCCGATCCGACCACCACAGGCGGCAAAAAACCTGAATTGGCAAAACAGCTTGAGATGAAGGGCTGGGACTATCCAAAACACCTGAATGGCCGTGCCTATGGAGTGGTTGTGCACGGTGACGTTGCCGGTATCGAAGGCGCCAGGCGCAGCCTGACGGACTGGCTGGACTGGATGGGCCTGATTGACGCCGGTACCCAGGCAAAACTCGACCGCTACATCGGCTACTACGAACCCTATGCCACCAGCCACGACACCCTGGACGCTGATAAAAACGTACTGGCAGAAGTCAGAAATGTTGCAGCAGCTGTGGCAATGGCCGTAAAGCAGCTACGGGCAGGAGAACTCAAACAGCCAGATCGCAAGCAGGAGCGCCCGCGTCCCAAGTAGGCGTGCCCCTGGCTGTCAACGCAGGGCGGATTTGCAGCCGCCCGTTTATTTCACGTCAGCAGAAAGCAAAAAGCCCCACCTGATACGGCGGGGCTCTGGTGCGGGTAGCTGGCAATAGCAAGCTCCCCGTCCGGCAGGTCGGACCTTAGTTGGAGGACTTGCCTTCCTTCTGGGGTGTGTTACCGGCATTGCCTGCCAGGCGTGCCTGACGCGCTGCACGGGCTTCGGCGCGCTGGGCCTTGCGCTCTTCGCGGGTCATCTTCGGAGCCTGTGGGCCACCTTCGGTGGTCTTGGCGGTGTTGGGGTTGTTGGCACGGCTGGTACCCGAGCCACCGCCAATGCCTGACTTTTGCGGAACGATTTCTGATTTGACTTCAGCGCGTGACTTCACGGACGCGCCGTTGTCGCCCATCCCGCTGGCTCCAGTGGGACCTGCACCGCCCTGGGTACCCGATTTCACATCGGATGTCTGTGCTGCGGCAAAACCGGATACAGCCATCATGGCTGCGAGGAGGACTGACATTGTGGACTTGTTCATTTGAATTTCCTTTGGATTAAAAATGTTTGCGGATTGCATATTCGCTGGAGACTTTTGCAAGGCCTGTCGTTGATTGACCCAGACCTTTCAAGTTAATGCGCCTGGCTTGCAGCGCACATCGGCGACAAGGCTGAGCTTCTGTAGGACTCATTGCCACGCAATGAGTCCTGAAGCCGGGCCGCCGATGCGGTTTTTAGTTGGCCTGACCGCTTAAGTTACCCTGCATGTTTGCAGATGCGCCAGCCGACACACCGGCAGACGACGGGACAGTGCTGCGAACCGTGCCGCCAGCGCGTGCTGCAACGTCACCGCCTGTATTCGCAGCGCGACGCGCCGTGCGGCGGGTTGTGTTTGCGGCGGCATCTGCGCTGCCCTGCACTGCTGCCGAGGTACGTGCACCGGCACGGGCTGCACCGCTGGTAACGGCGCCGGTGTTGACGTTGGCGTTGGTACCTGCATTCAGTCCTGCTTCAGCAGACCCGTTGGTGGCGGAGTTGCCTGCGCTGGAACGCACATCACTGCCAATATTGGCATTCACGCCGGTACGCACACCTGCGCCCACGCCGGTACCAGATGTGGACACGCCTGTGCCGGCATTGACGCCAACACCGGCACCAACGCCCAGGCCAACCTGCGCGTGAGCCGACAGGGCCATTGTTGCCGTGAGGGCGATGGCAGCGGGGATGGATCGGATTGAGAACTTGTTCATTTTTGACTCCTTTAGAAACCCGGAAGACCTGACAGGTCATTCCAGTACCAACAATCTGAACCGCGCCTGAACAAGGCACTTCATCAGAAGCCAGACCAACTGGTTTGGTTGATTTCAATTTAGGCGGCAAGTCGTGTGGCGGCTTATCGGCGCTACCCGCTCCCGCGCGTAGGACAGTACGCCCGACACTCATGCAAAACCCGTTTCAGGCAGGTGTACAAAACCGGATCACACTGGCAACCCCGGTGGCAAACGCCTTCATACACACAATTAGCTTGCGGTCCTACATGAAGGCCGGGGCGCTTGCACAACAATCTCGGCAACGGTTTGTTTTAATGATGGTTTCCATCATTGCCTGCGCTTCACTGCATGTGCAGTTTCGTAATTCATATGTCCACTCCCGCTTCTGTCATTTCTGTCACTGAACAAACACCTGTCGACCTGTCATCCGGGACGGATGCGGATGTCGTCGCCCAGACGCAGGAAGCGCTGGCCACGGCAGCCATGACTTTTTCGCTCAAGGTACTGACCGTCAACATCCACAAGGGCTTTACATTCTTCAACCGCAAGTTCATCCTGCCCGAGTTGAGGGAGGCTGTGCGTACCGTGGGCGCAGATGTGGTGTTCCTGCAGGAAGTAACGGGCAGCCACACCACCCATCAGGACAGGTTTGACAACTACCCGGATACACCGCATTACGAATTCCTGGCGGACAGCATCTGGCCTCAATTTGCCTACGGGCGCAATGCGGTCTACACGCATGGCGACCACGGCAACGCCATCATGTCCAAATTCCCCATCGTGCGTTTTGAGAACCACGATGTGTCCATCAGCGGACCCGAGCGCCGCGGCCTGCTGCACTGTGAGCTGCAGATCCCGGGTCGCTCCCTCAACGTCCATGCGATTTGCGTGCACCTGAGCCTGACTGAAGCCCACCGCATGCAGCAGATGCAAAAACTCTGCAAGCTGGTGGAGGACACCGTCCCCGCAGCTGCGCCCCTCATCGTGGCAGGTGACTTCAATGACTGGCGGCACCGCGCAGGCAAGCAGCTGGCCGAGGGTGCCGGCCTGCACGAGGTGTTTGTACAGGCCAACGGCCATCCGGCAAGAACCTTTCCCGCGCGGCTCCCGTTGCTGCGGCTGGACCGGATTTACGTGCGTAACGCCATTGGCCATGCGCCTGTGGTTCTGCCCAACAAGCCGTGGTCACATCTGTCCGACCATGCGCCGCTTGCGGCGGAAATAGAAATTTAGCCCTGTATCAGGAGAACACCGTGAGTAAATGGGTTGAAGGCAACAGGTTCAAGCTGCTTGAGAACGGCGAGGAATTTTTTCCACGTGTTTTTGAATGCATAGCCGCTGCCGAGCGCGAGGTTGTCCTTGAAACCTTCATCCTGTTTGAAGACAAGGTGGGCAAGGAGCTTCACGGCGCCCTGCTGAAAGCCGCGACCAGAGGAGTCCAGGTCGACGTGACGATTGATGGTTTCGGCTCACCCGATCTTTCTCATGAATTCATCTCCACCCTGACGCAGGCCGGCGTACGGGTTCATGTTTTCGACCCCAGCACGCCGGTGCTTGGCTGGCGCACCAATGTCCTGCGCCGAATGCACCGCAAGATCGTGGTAGTTGACGGCAAGCACGCTTTTGTGGGCGGCATCAATTACTCGGCAGATCATCTTGCCGACTTCGGCCCGCAGGCCAAGCAGGATTATTCAGTCGAGATTGAAGGCCCCATCGTCTCCACCATTCATGATTTTGTGCACCGTGCGCTTGCGGCGGGCCAGCGCAATGCGCAGGGGGCCAGTGCGGCTGTTCCATGGCGTGACCGCTTTCCCGGCCGTTCACAACGCAAGCCTGAGGACCGGCTGGCTTCGTCTGCCGCAAATGGCAGCGCCGGCGATGCCGGTGCAATTTTTGTGACGCGCGACAACCGCAAGCACACCAATGACATCGAGCGCCACTACCGCATCGCCATACGTGCGGCGCGGGAGCGGGTCATCATTGCCAACGCCTACTTCTTCCCGGGTTACAGGCTTATCAAGGAAATGCGCAAGGCAGCGCGCCGCGGTGTGGATGTGCGCCTCATATTGCAGGGCGAGCCGGACATGCCCATCGTCAAGACGGCGGCCAGCATGCTCTACCACCACCTGATCAAGGCCGGTGTGCGCATCTACGAATACTGCGAGCGGCCCCTGCATGGCAAGGTGGCAGTGTCAGATGGCGAATGGGCGACCGTGGGTTCCAGCAACCTCGATCCCCTGAGCCTCTCATTGAACCTGGAAGCCAACGTCATCATCCGGGACAAGGCTTTCAACGAGCATCTCACCGGGCGGCTGGACCATCTCATGCAGAACAGCTGCAAGCAGATCAGGGCCGATGAACTCGAAACCTCGCGCTGGTGGTTTTCGCTCAGGAGCTTTTTTGTTTTTCACCTGTTGCGACGTTACCCGTCATGGGCCAGCTGGCTGCCTGCACATGCCCCACACATCATTCCAGCCATGACGCGCAGCGACCACGACGATGAGGCCACCCGGTTAAAACGTGCTGGCGCAGACAATGTGGCCAATGCCGACCCGGTGTGACGCAGCCTGTGGACGCCGTGCCCGCCAACACGCCTGAGCAGCCCTCAACGGCCGCAGCACGACGCTCCTGGTGGCCGTGGCTGAAACGGGCCGCAGGCCTGGCGTTCATGATTCTGGTCCTGGCGTTGCTGGCATCCCAGGCACGGAGCATCGAATGGGCAGAAGTGCTCACCGCGCTTGAAGACTATCCGCTGTCGGCAGCCTGGGGCGCCGTGTTGCTGGCCATCACCAGTTTCACGCTCTACAGCAGCTTTGACCTCCTGGGTCGGCACTACACCGGTCACGGGCTCGGAACGCGCACCGTGATGGCCACCACCTTTGTGAGCTATGTGTTCAACCTCAACCTGGGCTCACTGGTGGGCGGCGTCGCAATGCGTTACCGGCTTTATTCGAGGCTGGGTCTCAAACCCGGGGTCATCACGCGCATCATGTCCATCAGCATGCTGACCAACTGGATGGGCTACGTGTTCCTGGCGGGTCTGGTGTTCAGCCTTGTCCCGCCGACCTTGCCGGCCAGTTGGGGCATTCAACCCGCCTTGCTGCGACTTGGCGGTGCGGTGCTTGTCTGTGTGGCTGTGGCTTACGTGGGCGCCTGCGTGCTGCTGGGCCACCGCCAGTTCAATGTGCGCGGCCACGTCATCGAGTTGCCGTCAGCCAGGCTTGCCGGCCTTCAGCTGATGATGGGCGCAGCCAACTGGCTCACCATGTCTGGCATTGTTTTTATCCTGCTGCAGCACCGCATTGAATTTTCCATGGTGGTCGGTGTGCTTCTGCTGGCTGCGATTGCTGGCGTGATCACGCATATCCCTGCAGGCCTCGGCGTGCTTGAAGCCGTTTTTGTCGCCTTGCTGTCCCACCAGATGCCCCAGGCCGAACTTCTGGCTGCGCTGGTGGCCTACCGGGTGATTTATTACATCGCACCCCTGGCAGTGGCCGTGCTGGGCTATCTGTTGATGGAGGCCAAAGGCAGCAAGGGCCGTAACCGCCACAAGGTTCGCGCCTGAACCACTTAAAACCTGGTTTGTGAAGCCGGGGACAGAAAAGCCCTGATAACTGTAAATAAATACAGTTAATTGACAAAAAGCTGTATATTAATACAGTGTCCACACAAACTACCCACCGCAAGCTCGCGATTCTGGCTGACGCCGCCAAATACGATGCCTCCTGCGCATCAAGCGGCAGTTCCAGACGCAACTCTGTGGGCGGCAAGGGCATTGGTTCTACCGAGGGTTCGGGTATCTGCCACAGCTATGCACCTGACGGGCGCTGCATATCGCTGCTGAAAATCCTGCTTACCAATTTCTGTACCTATGACTGCCTGTATTGCGTGAACCGGGTCAGCAGCAATGTGCCGCGCGCACGCTTTTCTGTCGATGAAGTCGTTGCACTGACGCTCGACTTCTACCGCCGCAATTGCATAGAGGGGTTGTTTCTTTCAAGCGGCATCATCCAGAACCCCGACTACACCATGGAGCAGGTGGTTGAGGTGGCGCGCAGGCTGCGCGAAGACCACGACTTTCGCGGCTACATCCACCTCAAGACCATTCCCGATGCGTCGCCCGAACTCCTGGCCGCTGCCGGCCGTTATGCCGACCGCCTGAGCATCAACATCGAGTTGCCCACGCAAGACGCACTTCATGCGCTGGCCCCCGAGAAAAACGCACCGGCCATCCGCCGCTCCATGGCCAGGCTCAGGGTGCATATCGACGATGCAAAAGGCGAGGCCATCGACGGCGCACGCACCAGTGTCATCTCCTTGCCCAAATCGCGAATGGCCAAACGCAGTGCCGCGCCACGCTTCGCACCGGCAGGCCAGAGCACCCAGATGATTGTGGGTGCCGATGACTCCAGCGACCGCGTCATCCTTCAGACCTCTGCATCGCTTTACGGCACCTTCCGCATGCGGCGCGTTTACTACTCGGCGTTCAGCCCCATACCTGACGCGTCGATGCGCCTGCCCCTGCTGCAGGCACCCCTGCTGCGTGAACATCGCCTGTACCAGGCTGACTGGCTGATCCGCTTTTATGGCTTCAGCCACGATGAGATCGTGCCGGCAACGCCCGCGTCCGGCGCTGCAGACACCGGCGACATGCTGTCGCTGCTGCATGACCCCAAGCTGGCCTGGGCGCTGGCCAATCGTGGCCGCTTTCCCGTCGACCTTAACCACGCACCGCGCGAAATGCTGCTTCGGGTGCCCGGCATGGGCGTGAAGGCAGTCGAGCGCATCTTGCAGAGCCGCCGGGTGCGCCACCTGCGTGCAGCTGACCTGCTGTGCCTTCATCTGCCACTTAAAAAGGTCATGCCTTTTGTGCTGCTGCCTGATCACCACCCGGGCGGCCTGCTGGATGGCATGGCCCTGGGTGAGCAGTTGCGTGACCCCGTCCAGCCCGGGCTTTTTGATGAACCTGCCCCCGTACAGGGGGCACCTGTGCCAGCTGCTACGCCGCCGCAGCTTCCGTATATTCCCCCGCAGATCACGACTGTGGCAACAGGCATGACGGCCCCTTTGCCTACATGGGCGGCGCCGGGGCCGGGCGCACTATCCGCACCAGTAAGTGAAGAAAGGAGTTTGCCATGGGCGTGATGAATGACCCGCTGACGACCGACCTGTTTCCACAGGCCTTGTTGCCCGTGACCCTTCAGGGCGCAACGGACCTGGACGGCTTTCGCCGTGCTTCACGCGCATTACTGGCGCGCCAGATGCTGCCCGAACAGATTGTCTGGAGCAGTGGTGATGAAGCCACCCCGGATCTTTTCGGCGCGCAGGCTTCAGGCGAGCAGGACACCTTTCACTACCTCAGCCCACAGGAGTTCGCCGCTGCCCCCGCCATCAGTGTGCCGCCCGAGTTTTTAACCCTGTGCCAGGCCGCCATCCTGCACAGTGACCCTGCGCGCTTCGGCCTGCTTTACCGCATTTTGTGGCGGCTGGCCCATGAGCCCGGCCTGCGCCATGACCCGCTCGATGCCGACATGATGCGCGCCCAGCAAATGGCGCATGCCGTACGGCGCGACATGCACAAGATGAAGGCCTTTGTGCGTTTTCGCAGCGTGCAGGATGAAACCTTCAACACCCACCCCGAAGGCGGGCCGCTGCACGTGGCCTGGTTTGAACCTGAACACCATATCGTCGAAGCCGTGGCTCCGTTTTTTGCACGCCGTTTTGCGCAGATGCGCTGGGCCATCCTCACACCTGAACGCAGCGTGGAATGGCTGAACGCGGGCCTTGACGAGCCCCTGTCAAAGGGTGCGGGACAAGATGCCGTGATGGCCGGCCTGCGCTTCGGTCCCGGCGCCCGCAAGGAAGACGCACCGATGCCCGATGCAGGCGAGCAGCTGTGGCTCACCTACTACCGCAACATCTTCAACCCGGCACGCCTGAAGGTGAAGATGATGCAAAAGGAAATGCCGCGCAAGTACTGGAAGAACCTGCCCGAGGCAGAGATGATCCACACGCTGGTAGCCGGTGCGCACGAGAGCAGCATACGCATGATCGAGCAGCCCGGTAGCGTGCCGCTGCGGCGCATTCCCGTCATTCCGATAGCCGATGTGACACATGCACCGGTTTCCGCGTTCACCCATGCCGCAGATGGCAAGGCCATGAAGTCTTTGTCTGCCGTGCGTCAGGCCACCGAACATTGCCGCGAGTGCCCCATAGGTGAATGCGCAACCCAGTCAGTTGCTGGTGAAGGCCCGGTCGGTGCGCGCCTCATGTTTGTGGGTGAACAACCGGGGGATCATGAGGATGTACGCGGCAAACCCTTTGTCGGCCCTGCCGGCCAGCTGCTGGACCGCGCACTGGCAGAGCTTGGCATAGCCCGCGATGGGGTATTTGTCTCCAACGCAGTCAAGCATTTCAAGTATGAGTTGCGCGGCAAACGCCGCATCCACAAAACACCGACACAACGTGAAGCGGCGGCCTGCCAGCACTGGCTTGACGATGAAATCCGCATCGTCAAGCCGCAACTGTTGGTGGCACTCGGTGCCACAGCCGCGCGCTCGCTGCTTGGCCGGCCTGTCCCCGTCATGGCATCACGCGGCCAGATTTTTGAGCGTGAGGACGGCCTGAAGGTGCTGGTGACCCTGCACCCTTCCGCGCTGCTGCGTCTGCCGCCCGACGCGAAAGACGAGGCCTGGTCGGCATGGCTTGCTGATCTTGCTCACCTGAAAGCCCAGGCTTAAAGGCCGCGCTTAAGACCGGGCGACCACTTCAGGAATTGGGTGGCGTAGGCAAGACCTCATCAGGGACAGTGTCACCTGGCACGCCCTTGATGATCTCCTGCCTGGGCACAAAATCACGCGAGTCATTGTTGACGCCTGGCAGCTCCGTCGGGCGGGTATATGAATCCCTGCCATCCGGCGCTTCCAGGGTGTTGGGCCTGTCCTCCCTGCGATCCGGGTTGCGGTCCTTGGGGTTGGGCAGGCGGAAACAGGGGAAACATCTTTGTGCGTCCGCGTCAGTGGGTGTCAAGCCGCCAAGCATGGAAACGGTAAACGCCATCAACAAATAACCAGACCAGCGCCGCATGGCTCTCTCCTTTTCCTGTGCTTCACGCGTGAGGGCTTGTGTCCATCGGGACATCTGAAACCACAAGCGCGCGCTTCGATTGTGCAGTTATTGTCCGCTTCAATTGTCCGCTTCAAGTCTGCAGGGCGACAAGTTGCCACCGGCTACGCGCGCGGGGCGGATGCCGGTGTCATGGGTTTGCCTGTCGTCCCGGAAGGATCAGCCGGTACCCGGGGCAGCGGCATCGTGCCTGAGACCCGCGGTGTGCTGCCTGACGGCGTGGCATCCGGCGGCGCAGTCGTGGACGGCGGCACCAGCGGCGGGCCTATGCGTGAGGCGGGGGCGGTGGGCTCCGCAGCAGCCGGAAGGCCGGGTGTCTGTGCCGGGCACAGGCCGAAAGTGCCCATACCGGCCATCAACGCAAGCGGCAAAACCGTGTGTTGGCGTACGTGTTTTTGAACTGATGATTTCATGGACATGGCAAGCTCCTTGTTGATCCGTGACCGGACAGCATCACGCCGTGGCTGAAATTAATGGATCGTCAGAAAGTCATCTTGGGCGCGTGCGTGCGCAACGCCAGCGCCTTGTGCGCAGCCCTGGCGTAGGACGGCTTCGCGCAATCAGGCGCGGCGGCTGGCAGCAAGCTCGCGGAAACCGGTTGCCGGGTCCAGCGTGCGTACAAACGACCAGCCCGGCAACAGGGCCAGCACGACCTCGGCCGTGGTGCGCACGATGCAGCCCGGCATGAGGTGGCCGCCCGTCACGCGGCCCTGTGCATCGGCCACGCTGGCGTGCAGGTGAACACCGCCGCCACCCGGCGCCGCCAGGGTGCCCGACAGCGTGATCATCTCCAGCGGGCCTTCGATCCGGCTGCCCTCAGGCTCGGCGGCATACCGCAGAACCGCGCATGAGAGGCTGCCGACGGAAGAGATGACGCAGGCCGCCTGGCAATCTTTGCCGGCCATCAGCTGGTTGCAGGCCGCTTCCACGGCAAGGCGAAGGTCTTCACCCGGGCTCAGCCTGATGGCGTGGATGATCAGGTTGGCAGGATCACTCATGGCTGAAGGTTATCAGTGAAAGCTATGTCCATTTTTTAACGTACACATTAAAAAATTGACGTAAATATTAAACTCTGGTGGAAAGTTAATATGGAACTTAACTTTTCAGGTTTTGAGGTCAATTTTGCCTCCAAAAAACCTCGGGACGGCTCTAAAACAGGCGTTTTCAGGCATCAAATCTGGCTCCAGGCCAATAGATACGTGCGTAAGCAGCTACTAAATACATAGCAACTGTTTTTTTTGGAAACCATATTGGCAGGCAAGATTACCGTTCTGCAAGCGGGGCAGCAGCCAGGATGCAACCCTGTTCACACGGCGCACAAAGAGCCCTGCCTCCCGCCTGCCACTGCTATCCTTGCCTGGTGGCAGTCCGCTGACCGGGCTGCAAGTTGCGCAACACAGTCCAGACCAAATCCCATGTCGCTTGAAACCATCATTTCGTCCGCACTTGTCAGGCGCGGCGAAGATTGCCCGGCGCTGGTACTGATGGGCGGCGGGGCGCGCACCGCTTACCAGGCGGGTGTACTGCATGCCCTGGCCAGCATGCTGGGCCTGGCAGGCAGCGAGGTCGCGCCACCCTTCCCCTTCAGGATTCTGGTCGGCACCTCGGCCGGGGCCCTCAATGCCACTTTTCTCGCCAGCCGCGCCAGTGAAGGCCTGAACGCCTTTGCGCACCTGGCGGACTTCTGGTCAAGCCTGCGGTCTTCACAGGTCTACCACCTCAAAGTGCCGGCCTGGATACGCTCCAGCCGCATCGCAGCCGCGCTTTTCCTCTCGCAGCAGGTTCGCGCGCAGCAGGCTTTCCTGAACAACACGCCTCTGGTGGATACGCTGCACAAGGCCATTTCGCTGGCCAACATCGAGCAGGCGCTGAACGACAAAACCCTCAAGGCGCTGGCGGTGACCGCTTCAAGCTACACCAGCGGTGTGCACTGGACGTTTTGCCAGACCGAGAGCGGAAAACCCGACGGCATGTGGAGCCGCCCCGGCCGGCGCGCAGAGTTCCAGCCCGTCACCATCGAGCACCTGATGGCGTCGAGCGCCCTGCCGTTTATATTCCCGTCCACACCGCTGTGGGTTGATGGCCGGCGCGAGTATTTTGGCGACGGATCCATGCGCCAGAGTTCGCCGCTCTCGCCGGCCCTGCACCTGGGCGCCAGCAGGATCATGGTGATAGGCGTGGGCCAGCCCGAGCGCGCCGGTTTCGGCGGCACCGAGGCCGCGGCCACCGGTGTACGCCCCACACTGGGTGCGATTGCCGGCCACGCCATGGCCAGCGTCTTCCAGGACACACTTCAGGCCGATGTGGAGCAGGCCACGCGCGTGAGCAAGACCATGCGCGAGCTGCCGCGCGAGATCGCCGCCGTGATGCCCTACCGGGCGGTCGACATCCTGGCCATGGCGCCGTCACAGTCGCTTGACGCGCTGGCCCAGGCCCACGCGAGCGAACTGCCTGCTGCCACTTACCACGCACTTGAAGGCCTGGGCGCGCTCGGCAGCCGCGGCAGCCCGGGCGGCGCGGCACTCGCCAGTTACCTGCTGTTCGAGCCCGGCTTCGTCAAGGCCCTGATGGCGCTGGGCGAGCAAGACGCCTATGCCCGCAAGGCCGAGCTGCTGGCGTTTTTTGGCTACCCGGCGAGCTGACGCAGGGCTGGCCTGAGGTAGATAAATGAGGGCTGCGGTGCCATAATCGCGGCAGATTCACTACGGAGAAATCCTTGGAAAGCAGCCCTAGTTGCTAGCTTTCAGCACCACCGACTGACGAGACAGGCGACAAGGCCGCCGTCATGGAGAGGGGTTGAAAGCGATGCACATTCACCCCCACCCTCCTGCCACCCGGCGCCCGTCATGCGGTGCCCGGTGCATAACCTTGAAAACAAAGGCAGTCGGTCATGCTCAATATTTTCACCCTCGCCAACGGGCGGCTCTTTCAGGAAGAAATCGAGTCGCTTGAAGAGCTCTCCAAGTTCCAGCCGATCTGGGTCGACCTGGAGTCCCCCACCCTCGAAGAAAAGCGCTGGATCAAGCAGTATTACGGCCTGTCCATCCCGGAAGACGCGATGGACGAGGACATCGAGGAGTCCGCACGTTTTTACGAAGAAGACAACGGCGAACTGCATATCCGTTCCGACTTCCTGATCGCCGACGAGGACGAGCCCCGCACGGTGCGCGTCGCGTTCATCCTGAACCTGGTCAATGACGACCTCAAAAGCAAGGGCGTGCTGTTTTCCATCCATGATGAAGACGTCCCGGTGTTCCGGCTGCTGCGCATGCGTGCCCGCCGCGCGCCGGGGCTGCTTGAAGACGCCAAGGAAGTGCTGCTCAAACTGTTTGATGCCGACGCCGAGTATTCAGCCGACACGCTGGAGAACATCTACGTCGAACTCGAAAAAGTCAGCACCAAGGTGCTGTCAGGCGACGTGACCGACGCCCTGGCCGGCGAAGTGCTGGGCGCGATTGCCCGCCACGAGGATTTGAACGGCCGCATACGCCGCAACGTGATGGACACGCGCCGCGCGGTCAGCTTCATGATGCGCAGCAAGATGCTCAATTCAGAGCAGTTTGAGGAGGCGCGGCAGATCCTGCGCGACATCGACTCGCTGGATTCGCACACGGCCTTCCTCTTCGACAAGATCAACTTCTTGATGGACGCAACGGTCGGTTTCATCAACATCAACCAGAACAAGATCATCAAGATCTTCTCGGTGGCCAGCGTGGCCCTGCTGCCGCCCACCCTGATCGCCAGCGTTTACGGCATGAACTTCAAGTGGATGCCGGAGCTGGACTGGGCGCTGGGCTACCCATACGCACTGGCGCTGATGGTGGCGAGTGCGGTGGTGCCGATGTATTACTTCCGCAAGCGCGGCTGGCTGAAATAAGGCAAAAACAGCTAATTTAGCCAAATTAGCTGTTTTAGACATCTCAGCAGCATCAAGAATCGGCCGAATAAGGCCTGAAAAGCCTCAAAAAGTGCCATTTTCAGGCATGAAAACGGCTGCAGGCCAATAAATACGTGCGTGACCAGCTATTTTTTTGGTAGCAACTCGAGAAACTTCTCGACCACGGCACGCGCGTAGTAGCTGGCCACATCACGCACAAAAGCCGGGAAATCCACATGCGCCTGGTCGTCGGCCCGGTCAGAAATCGTCCGCACCGCTGCAAACGGCAGGCCGTAGTCCAGCGCCACCTGCGCGATGGCTGCGCCCTCCATCTCGACCGCCAGCACCGGGTGGCCCGCCGCCTGCAGTGCATGCTGCAGGTCATGCGCCTCCTGCGCGCCGGACACAAACCGGTCGCCGCTGGCCATCAGGCCGTGGTGCACCTTTGCATCCGGAAAGGCCCAGGGCGTTTCACCATCGTTGATGTGTTTGAAAGCCGAATTCGCCGCCTGCAGCAGCAAACCCGTCAACGCGGGGTCGGCCTTGAAGCGCGTCTGGCCATAAAGCGGGATCTCGTAGCGCGGAAACAGCGGTGACGAATCCATGTCGTGCTGCACAAAATCCTCGGCCACCACCACATCGCCGACCTTCACGCCGTGGCCCAGGCCACCGGCAACGCCGGTAAACACGATGCGGCTGACCTTGAAGCGCTCGATCAGCGCGGTCGCGGTGGTCGCAGCGGCCACCTTGCCGATGCGCGACAGCACCAGCACCACCGGCTGGCCGTGCAACTCGCCGTGCCAGAAATCACGCCCGGCATGAACTGTCTTCTGGGGCTTGTGCAGCAGGTCTATCAGGCCTTGCTGCTCTTCTTGCAGGGCGCTCAGGATGGCGGTGATGGAGGGTGTGGAAGTCATCAACGGATTTTGCCTGTTGCCGGCCCACGGCACGGAGAGTTGGATGGCGAAAAAAAAGGCAGCTTGCGCCGCCTTTGTCAGAAAACCCTTGCGGGCCCCATTAAAACTTGATGCTTATTTCTTGTCGCGTAACTCGCGGCGCAAGATCTTGCCGACCGGCGTCTTGGGAAGGTCGGCGCGGAACTCAACCACCTTGGGCTGCTTGTAGCCGGTGAGGTTGGTCTTGCAGTATTCGCGTACCTGGGCTTCGGTCAGGTCCGGGTTCTTCTTGACGATGACCAGCTTGACAGCCTCGCCTGATTTTTCATCCGCCACGCCGACGCAGGCGCATTCCATCACGCCTTCCATGCGGCCGACCACGTCTTCAATCTCGTTCGGGTAGACGTTGAAGCCGCTGACAAGAATCATGTCTTTCTTGCGGTCAACAATCCTGAAAAAACCGTTGTCTTCGAGCACGCCGATGTCGCCGGACTTAAAGTAGCCGTCGGGCGTCATGACCTTGGCGGTCTCGTCAGGGCGCTGCCAGTAACCGGCCATGACCTGCGGGCCCTTGATGGCGATCTCGCCGGGCTGGCCGGGGCCGACCTCATTGCCATCGTCGTCAAGCAGCTTGAAGTACGTGCCGGGAATCGGCACACCAATCGTTCCGGTGAAGGCCTTGCTGTTGGTCGGGTTGCAGCTGGCCGATGGCGAGGTTTCAGACAGGCCATAACCTTCACAAATCGGGCAGCCGGTTTTCTCCAGCCACAGCTTGGCCACTGCGCCGGTCACGGCCATGCCGCCACCCAGGGACACCTTGAGGTGCGACCAGTCAACGGTGTTGAAGTCCGGGTGGTTGGCCAGGCCGTTGAACAGCGTGTTGACCGCCGGGAAGCTGTGGATCTTGTGTTTGGCCAGCTCCTTCAGTACAGCCGGCAAGTCACGCGGATTCGGGATCAGGATGTTCTTGCCGCCGGTGCGCATGCCCAGCATCATGTTCACCGTGAAAGCGAAGATGTGATACAGCGGCAGCGCGCACACATAAACCGGCTGCACACCGGCCTCCATGGTGGCCATGGCCGGGCCGTTCCAGGCTTCGGACTGCAGCACATTGGCAATCACATTGCGGTGCAGCAGCACGGCGCCTTTTGAAACGCCGGTAGTGCCGCCGGTGTACTGCAGCACAGCCACATCATCAGGCTTGATGTCGGGGCGCTTGAGCGTCAGGCGCGTACCACGCGCGACGGCATCGTTAAAACGCACAGCACCCGGCAGGTTGAAAGCCGGCACCATCTTCTTGACGTTGCGCACCACGTAGTTGACCAGCGCGCCCTTGAGCACACCCAGCTGGTCGCCCATGGCGCAGAGCACCACATGCTTGACCGGCGTGGCCGCAATGCACTGCTCAAGCGTATTGGCGAAGTTCTCGATGATGACGATGGCTTTGGAACCGGAGTCCTTGAGCTGGTGCTCAAGCTCACGCGGCGTGTAGAGCGGGTTGACGTTGACCACCACATAGCCCGCGCGCAATATCGCGGCCACCGTGATGGGGTACTGCGGCACGTTGGGCATCATGATGGCGATGCGGTCGCCCTTGGCGAGGCCCAGGCTTTGCAGGTAGGCACCAAATGCAATCGACAGGCTGTCGGTCTGCCCGAAGGTCACGTCCTTGCCCATGAAGCTGTAGGCGACCTTCGCGCCGTTCTTCTTGAAGCTTTCTTCCATCAGCCCCACGAGCGACGAATACTGCGATGCGTCTATGTCCGAAGGAACTCCGGGTGGGTAGGCCTTGAGCCAGGGGCGCTCCTGCGTTGCTGCATTCATGTTTGTCTTCTCCATTCCTGTGTTGACTGCCGCCCATTTTGACGGCGCGCCCTCTGCGGGGCTATTGCGTTTTCCCTAGGAAATACAGGGAATACGGAGGGGAAGCCCTCTAATAATTCCCGCAATTAATTTCAGGTTATTCCAAAGTCACTCTATGGCTTTACCCATGTCCTCAATGACTTTTTTGGCGTCGCCGAAAACCATCATGGTCTTGTCCATATAGAAGAGCTCATTGTCCAGGCCTGCATAACCCGCCGCCATCGAACGTTTGTTCACGATGACGGTCTTGGCCTTGTAAGCCTCAAGAATCGGCATGCCGTAGATCGCGCTGCCCTTGACGTGGGCTGCGGGGTTCACCACATCATTGGCGCCCAGAATGATGGCCACATCGGCCTGGCCGAACTCGGCGTTGATGTCTTCCATCTCATGCACCTGGTCGTAAGGCACTTCGGCCTCGGCCAGCAACACGTTCATGTGGCCGGGCATGCGGCCTGCGACAGGGTGAATCGCGTACTTGACCGTGATGCCCTTGTCGATCAGCTTTTGCGCCAGTTCTTTCACCGAGTGCTGTGCGCGGGCAACTGCCAGACCATAGCCCGGCACGATGATCACGGTTTCGGCGTTGCCCAGAATGAAAGCCGCGTCGTCGGCAGAACCCGACTTGACCGGGCGCTGCTCTTTGGCGCCCGTGGCTGCCGTGCCGGCTTCGCCGCCGAAACCGCCCAAAATCACGTTAAAGAATGAACGGTTCATCGCCTTGCACATGATGTACGAGAGGATGGCACCCGACGAGCCGACCAGCGAGCCGGCAATGATCAGCATCGCGTTGTTAAGCGAGAAACCGATGCCCGCTGCGGCCCAGCCCGAGTAGCTGTTGAGCATGGACACCACCACGGGCATGTCGGCACCGCCAATCGGGATGATGATGAGCACGCCCATCACAAAGCTCAGTGCCAGCATGGCGAAGAAGGCCGTCCAGTTGCCAGTAGCGGTAAACACCAGGCCCAGGCCGATGGTGACCAACCCCAGCACCAGGTTCAGCATGTGCTGACCTGAGAACGTGACAGGCGCACCCTGGAACAGGCGGAACTTGTATTTGCCGCTGAGCTTGCCGAAGGCAATCACCGAGCCGCTGAAAGTGATGGCGCCGATGGCAGCACCCAGGAAGAGTTCAAGCCGGTTGCCCGCAGGAATCGGGTCACCCTTGATGGCAATGCCGAAAGCGTAAGGCTCTGCCACTGCAGCGACAGCGATAAACACCGCAGCCAGGCCGATCATGCTGTGCATGAAAGCGACCAGCTCCGGCATCTTGGTCATTTCGACCCGATTCGCCATCAGCGTGCCGGCCGCACCGCCCACAACCAGCGCGCTCAGCACATAGGCCATGCCCATGCCCTTGCCGCCTGACAGCTGGATGATGAGTGCACCCGTGGTGACAACGGCAATCGTCATGCCGGCCATGCCGAACAGGTTGCCGCGAATGGAGGTGGTCGGGTGCGACAGGCCCTTGAGCGCCTGGATGAAAAACACCGAGGCGACGAGGTACAACAGCGTGACGAGGTTCATGCTCATTTCGCTGCTCCCGATCCAGCTGCATCGGCGGCGGGCGCCTTCTTTTCTTTCTTTCGGAACATCTCCAGCATTCGCCTTGTGACGAGAAAGCCGCCGAATACATTGACGGCAGCCAGCGCAACCGCCAGCCAGCCCATGGTTTTGCCGAGGGGGGTTTCCGTCAATGCAGCAGCCAGCATGGCGCCGACGATGACGATGGCCGAGATCGCATTGGTCACCGCCATCAGCGGCGTGTGCAGTGCGGGGGTCACAGTCCAGACCACGTGATAGCCAACATAGATGGCCAGCACAAAGATGATGAGGTTGGTGATGGTGTGTGAGACTTCCATGTCGATTCCTTCTTGTCTTCTTTACCGTCTTATTTGCGCTTGACTTCGCCGCCCTGCGTCATCAGGCAGGCAGCCACGATGTCGTCGGCCATGTCGATGTTGAGCGCACCCTCTTTGGTGATGATGAGCTTCAGAAAGTCAAGCAGGTTGCGTGCATACAGCGCGCTGGCATCGGCGGCGACCAGTGCCGGCACGTTGGTCTCGCCAATCAGGGTCACGCCGTGCTTGACCACAGTCTTGCCGGGCTCGGTCAGCGGGCAATTGCCGCCTTGGGGCGCGGCCAGGTCAACAATCACGCTGCCGGGCTTCATGGCCTTGACCATGTCTTCAGTGACCAGCACGGGCGCGGCGCGGCCGGGGATGAGTGCGGTGGTGATCACGATGTCTGCCTGCGCGACACGCTTGGCGACTTCAGCCTTCTGGCGCTCCAGCCAGCTCGGGGGCATGGGTTTGGCGTAACCGCCAACGCCGACTGCGGCTTCGCGCTCTTCGTCGGTTTCATAAGGGACGTCAATGAACTTGCCGCCCAGGGATTCGACCTGCTCTTTCACGCTGGGGCGCACATCGCTGGCTTCAATCACGGCACCCAGGCGCTTGGCGGTTGCAATCGCCTGCAGGCCGGCAACGCCGACGCCCAGAATGACCACGCGTGCGGCTTTCACCGTACCGGCAGCCGTCATCAGCATGGGGAAGAAGCGCTGGTATTTTTCGGCGGCCATCATCACGGCCTTGTAACCGGCGATGTTGGCCTGCGACGACAGCACATCCATGCTCTGCGCGCGGCTGGTCCGGGGAGCGGCTTCTAGGGAGAAAGAGGTGAGTTGCGCAGCGGCCAGACGCTGAAGGCCGGTGGCGTCAAACGGGTTCATCATGCCGACGATGACGCCGCCGGCTTTGGCATGGGCCACTTCGCTGTCCAGCGGGCAGCGCACCTTGAGCACGATGTCGGCGGCGTAGGCACCGGCTGCATCGGTGATCTCTGCGCCCACTGCCGTGTAGGCCTCATCAGGAACACTGGCCGCCACACCGGCACCAGACTGCACACGAACCGTGTGGCCCTGGCTTTTGAGCTTTTTTGCGGTTTCAGGCGTGACAGCGACGCGTGTTTCGCCGTCAGTAATTTCGGCAGGTACCCCAATCAGCATGGGTCTCTCCTCTGTGCATTAGTTATTGAGTGGTCTGCAGCATGGGCGCATGCGGCCAATTTGCAGCTGTCGCGAAGCTTACATGACTTTTTTAACGCTTTTGGCGGGGTATGCCTTAGTTTTAAGGCAAATAGTCATGCACACCTAGAGCACCAGACACGAGCGATAGTGCTTCCCAAGGCAAGCAGGGTCCGCGGAACCGGCCCAGCCGGGCCGCAGGAGCAGCGCCCCCTCGGGGGGCAGAGAGCTACACGCAGTGAGCGAACGTGGGGGCCTTATTTCGCGGTTGGCATCACAAACTCAGCCCCCTTGCCAATGCTTTCAGGCCAGCGCTGCATGATGGACTTCTGCTTTGTATAAAAGCGCACGCCTTCTTCGCCATAGGCATGCATGTCGCCAAACAGGCTCTTCTTCCAGCCGCCAAAACCGTGCCAGGCCATGGGCACGGGAATCGGCACATTGATGCCAACCATACCGACCTGGATACGACGCGAGAACTCGCGCGCAATGTGGCCGTCACGCGTGAAGCAGCTCACGCCATTGCCAAATTCATGGGCGTTGATGAGGTTCACGGCTTCTGCAAAGTCCTTCACACGCACGCAGCCCAGCACCGGGCCGAAGATTTCTTCCTTGTAAATGCGCATGTCGGGCGTGACGTGGTCAAACAGCGTGCCGCCCATCCAGAAGCCATTACCGCAGCCTTCACCCGCGTCGGCGCCTGTGAATTTTCGGCCGTCCACCAGCAGCTTTGCACCTTCTGCCACGCCGATGTCGATGTAGCCGGTGATGCGTTTGTGCGCAATCGACGTGACGATGGGACCCATCTCGGCATCGAGATGGGTGCCGTTCTTGATCACCAGCGTTTTGGCGCGCGCCTCGAGCATGGGAATCAGCCTGTCGCCCACATCGCCCACCAGCACGGCCACGGAAATCGCCATGCAGCGTTCACCGGCCGAGCCGTAACCTGCGCCTATCAGTGCGTCGACAGCCTGCTCAAGGTCGGCATCCGGCATGACAACCATGTGGTTCTTGGCACCGCCCAGCGCCTGCACACGCTTGCCGTGATGCGCACCGGTTTCGTAGATGTAGTTGGCAATCGGCGTGGAGCCGACAAAGGACACGGCCTTCACATCCGGGTGCACCAGCAGGGCATCAACGGCCTCCTTGTCGCCCTGCACCACGTTGTAAACGCCGTCGGGCAGACCTGCCTGCTTGAGCAGCTCACCCATGAACAGGCTGGGGCTGGGGTCAATCGGGCTGGGCTTGAGAACAAAGGTGTTGCCCGCCGCAATGGCGACCGGGAACATCCACATGGGCACCATGACCGGGAAATTGAATGGCGTGATGCCAGCGACCACGCCCAAAGCCTGGCGGATTGTCCAGTTGTCAATGCCGGTGGAGACCTGGTCGGTGAAGTCGCCCTTGAGCAACTGCGGGATGCCGCAGGCAAATTCAACGATGTCGATGCCACGGGCAACCTCGCCCTGCGCATCGGTGAACACCTTGCCGTGCTCGGCCGTGATCATGTGGGCCAGCTTGTCCTTGTTGGCATTAAGCAGTTCGAGGAACCTGAACATCACACGCGCACGGCGCAGTGGTGGCAGGTCGCTCCAGGCGGGAAACGCAGCCTGCGCGGCTGCAACAGCGGCATCCACATCTTTCAGGCCTGCCAGCGCTACCTGACCGGTGACAGCGCCGGTGGCCGGGTTAAAAACATCCTGGCTACGGGCGGAGGTGCCGGCGACTGCGCGGCCATTGATGTAATGGCCAATGGCCGTGGGTGATGCACTCATGATTTGTCCTTGGCTAGGGTGTTTGTCTCGGGGAAGGCACTGGGGCTGAAAACCCCACCGCGCCAGTCTATGGCCATGCGACGAATTTGATAACCCCGTGTTTGCTGACTTCATTGTTCAAATAAATGAACAATAATGCTGCATGTCCGCAGACCAAATCGCCCCGCTGGTGGCCGACCTGCACCTGCTCACGGTGCTGGCCGCCACCCGCAGCTTCACAGAAACTGCCAGGCGCCTGGGTGTTTCCAAGGCGTCGGCAAGCATGCGCATCAGCGAACTGGAACGTTCTGCCGGTGTGTCGCTGGTGCGCCGCACCACGCGTTCGGTGGGCCTGACCGAGGCCGGCCAGCAAATGGTCAACGACATGCTGCCGGCCTTTACGCAGATCAGTGACAGCTACAGTGCCGCACGCGACCTGGCTGGAACGCCGCGCGGGCTGGTCCGCGTCACCGCCCCGGTAGCTTTGGGCCGGCAACACCTGGCGCCCTGCGTTGCTGCCTTTCTCAAAAGCTTCCCCGAGATCCAGATAGAGCTTGAACTCACAGACCGCTTCGTCAATCTGGCCAACGAGGGCTTTGACCTGGCCATACGCCACACCAGCACCCCGCCCGAGACCCATGTGGCCTGGACCCTGTGTGAAACGCGCTCCATCCTGCTGGCAAGCCCCGACTACCTCAAGCGTTATGGCACGCCAAAACACCCGTCTGATCTGGCGGCACATGACTGCCTGCTGTACCTGGGCGGCCATGCGGGCAACTGGACATTCGCAAGACCGGGCAAACGCAAGGCGCCCGCCGAGCTGGTAGGCGTCAACGTCAGGGGCATTCTCAAGGCGAACAACAGCGAAGTGCTTCGTGATGCCTTGCTGGCCGGGCTGGGAATCGGTCTTCTGCCTGACTTCAGTGTCCCGGCAACTGGCCGGCAGCCGCAGCTGATACCCGTATTGCCAGACTGGCAGGTGCAGGGCTTTTTCGGCGAACGCATTTATGCCCTGCGCCCCTGGTCGCCGCAGGTGCCCAAGGCCGTGCAGTGTTTTGTCGAACACCTGCGCATCAGCTTTGCGCACGGATTTTCCCGGCCGGCCTGAGCCTTCCATTCGCAAACTGTCAAAAACCAAACCGATAATTTCCCCCATGAACTCACGATGGAAACCCAATGTCACGGTCGCAGCGGTCATCGCGCGCACCATTGATGGCGTACAAAAATTCCTGCTGGTCGAAGAGCAAACCCGCGATGGCCTGAAGATCAACAACCCCGCAGGGCACCTTGACCCGGGCGAAAGTCCTGTTGATGCCTGCATACGCGAAACCCTTGAAGAAACCGCCTTTCACTTCAGGCCCACGGCCATTGTTGGCGTCTATCTTTCACGTTTTGAACGCACGGGTTCTGCAAAAGAAGAACCACTGGACATCACCTACCTGCGGTTTGCGTTCTGCGGTGAGCTCGGCGGGCATGTTGCAGGGCAGCCGCTGGACGAAGGGATTGTTCGCACGGTATGGATGGACATCGACGAACTCAAGGCTGAGCCAGACACCCATCGCAGCCCTTTGCTGCTTCGGTGTGTAGAGGATTACCTCGCCGGCAAGCGCTACCCGCTGGAACTCATCACCACGGACCCGACCGTAACGCTTCACAACGCATAGCGAACAAGGACCCGTGCGCATTCCGGGCACCCCCTGGGGCTTTTGACAGGCGGGGATAATGAGGGCCTGTTCCCACTATTTTCAGGAGATGCGTTGTGAGTCAAAAAGGCTGTGCGCAAGGCGCAAAACGCTGCCGGGGTCTACCCCGGCAAGGCTTTGCAACGCCGCGCACGGCCTTTTTGATCACAACCCGTAGGGAACGGGGCGAAAACAGCGCCACTCGGCGTTGCACTCCCAGGCAAGGCAGTAGCCTTGCCGTCGTCTCGCGCCTTGATGGGCCCAGTTTTCACCGCGTTCGCACTCCTGAAAATAGTGGGAACAGGCCCTGAATGCCTGCATCAATGCCAACATCTTCGCCAAGGCAGCGTGTGGTCGTGGGCCTGAGCGGAGGCGTGGACTCTGCCGTGACGGCGTATCTGCTCAAACAGCAGGGCCATGAAGTCATCGGCATCTTCATGAAGAACTGGGAAGATGATGACGACAGCGAGTACTGCTCGTCTAACGTCGACTTTGTGGATGCAGCCGCCGTTGCAGATGTGATTGGCATAGAGATCGAGCACGTCAACTTTGCCGCCGACTACAAGGACCGCGTCTTCGCCGAGTTCCTGCGCGAATACCAGGCCGGACGCACGCCCAACCCCGACATCCTCTGCAACGCGGAGATCAAGTTCAAGGCCTTTCTGGACCACGCCATGCGGCTGGGCGCAGAAAAAATCGCCACGGGACACTATGCGAGGGTCAGGCTGAACGAAAACACCGGCCTGCACGAGCTGCTCAAGGGGCTGGACCCGGCCAAGGACCAGAGCTACTTTTTGCACCGGCTCAACCAGGCGCAGCTTTCAAAAACCCTGTTCCCCGTCGGTGAGCTGCACAAGACCGAGGTGCGGCGCATCGCCGACGAGATTGGCCTGCCCAATGCGAAGAAGAAGGATTCGACGGGCATCTGTTTTATCGGCGAACGGCCGTTTCGCGATTTTCTTAACCGCTACATCGCCAAAGTGCCTGGCCCCATCAAAAGCGACACCGGCCGGGTGCTGGGTGAACATGTCGGACTGTCGTTTTACACACTTGGCCAGCGCCAGGGCCTGGGCATTGGCGGCGTGAAAGCCAAAGGGGCAGACCTCAAAGCCGCACAGGCACGCGGCCAGCGCGGTGTAGGTGAACACGAACCATGGTTTGTGGCGCGAAAGGACATGGACAGCAACACCTTGTGGGTGGTGCAGGGCCATGATCACCCGTGGTTGAAATCCACACAACTGCATGCGCAGGATTGCAGCTGGGTTGCGGGCAGCGCGCCCGGACCGGGCGGGCTGGCAGCGAAAACGCGCTATCGACAGGCAGACGCCGCCTGCGCTCTTGTGAGCAGCGGACCGACAAGCTGCGAACTTGATTTTGCTCAAGCCCAGTGGGCGGTCACGCCAGGACAGTCCGCCGTGCTGTACCGGGGCGATGTCTGCCTGGGCGGCGGCGTGATTGCCTCGAGCAATGTGAAGAACAGTCCCGAAGCACTGCCCGGGTCAGGCCATGCGCGCACGCCAGCATTGACAGCCGCGCGCTAGGACACTCGCCCTACAGCGAGGTTTCGAGGTAGGTGTAGAGGTAATTCGAGCCGCCGTTCACATTGCCCAGCAGGCGCGATGCACCAAAGATGCCGGAGCGGTGCGACACGCCGAAACCGATATAGGTGTTCTTCAGTGCACGTGAGCCAATCAGGTCACCCAGGCTGATGTCAATGGTCGGGTCAAGGTAGTTCAGCAGCCGTGAAGTGGTTTTGCCGGCCTGGCTGCTGACTTCGGTATAGGGCACGCGCTGCGCAAGCGACAACCCGACACCCAGGCCCAGGCGGGTTTTGACCCTGTCGCTCCACGGGAAGCCTGTGTATGTGGCCTTCATGAAGGCGTCGAGCTGGACGCCATTGGACTGCAGCCCGCGGTCATCATGGTGGGTGAGACCGACATGGCCAGAAATGTCCAGCGGCCAGCCGTTGAGGTTGTTGATGAAGGGCTTGCCCACCTGTATGCCGCTGATATAGGTCGGGTTGGTGCTGGCCGTGCTCAGGCAGCGTGCCGTGATGATTCTGGCGAGATGGCAATTCGGTTCAGTCGCCTTGCCGTAGAGCACCTTCACATAGGTTGGCGAGCCCTCTTCCGCCCACTCGCGCTTGTGGCCGCCGAAGTCATAGGCCGCACCAATATAAACCGCCGGCAGCACGCGCTTTTGCACGATAGGGCTGTTTTGTATGGTCTTGTCCAGGTAGGTGGCCGACACGCCGCCCAACAGGCGCCAGCGTTGCGAGATGTCGTAGGAGGCATACAAGCCGATTTGTGTGTTGACCCCGGAGCCGGGCGCATAGGCTGGCCGGCCACCAATGACTTCGGCCGCCGTGACGCCGTAGTAATAATTGTTGAGTTTGGCATCGCGCAGCGATACGCTGATGGTGGGCCGCAACAGCAGCCCACCCGAACGCCAGTCGTAGCTGTAACCCAACCGCGCCTCGCTGCCCCTGGAGGTGTTGCCGACATCGCGGACCAGCTCCGCCTGGAGCGTGCCCCAGCGCTGGCTGTAGCGGTAGGAAAGCCCCAGGTCAATACCCGAGTCACGTGGTGCCATACCCGCCAGGCTGGGGGGAAGGTTGTCGCCTATGGGGTGGCCCTCCAGCCGCTGCTCCACAAACAGGTCAAGCCGCTGGCCTGTGCCTGTCTTGATGCGATCACCTTCATTGATGAGCTTGATGCCCGCCCGGTTGGCGTGCAGGAAGAGCCGGTCACCCTCGTACAGGTAAACCGGAAGCAGGTCATAACGGGTTCCACCACCCACATAGGGGGAGGTCTCGATACGCGTTACAAAGCCCAGGCCGGCGCTACCCGGGGCATTCAGGATGTCCACCAGAGGCTCAGTTCCCCCTATGGCATGAGCCGAATTCATTGCAAACAGCGCTGGCATCAAGGCTGAGGCGCACAGGGCAAAGCGGCGCGAAAGTATTTTTTTCATTTTCTGGAATTCTGCAGGTTGTGCATTTTTGTATTTTGGCTTGCAGGATTTTCCCCCTCGGTCAAACCTGCAAGCCACCTGCCCTGATGCTACCCATGAACTTGCGCGTCGCCTTTGACGGCTTTGTAAGCAAAAGCACACATTTACCGTAAGCCGTCGGCCTGAACATATCCAGACGCCAGGCATGACTGTGACGGCAAACACATCAGGCGACCACCGACCCAGGCCTTAATCCCCGTCAGTTGCCAGCTCTTTCATCGAACCCATCTTGCCGGCGTGGAACATCAGCGGCGCATGGTCTTCAACACTGAACTCCTGCACCCTGCCCAGCAGTATGGTGTGGTCACCTTCCTGGTGACGCGAGTACACGCTGCATTCATAAGTCGCCACACTGCGCTTAAGCCGGGGGCAGCCACCTATGCCCGGCTCGAAAGCCTCCTCATGGCTCTCAAACTTGTCAGGGGCGGGTTTGGCGAAATGCATGGCCAGTTGTGCCTGGTCGGCGGCAAGAACACTCAGGATAAATGTCCGTGACGTGAGGAATGCATCCGAACTCCTGGCGTCATCGCGGATGCTCCAGAGTATCAGTGGAGGTGCCAGAGAGACCGATGCAAACGAGTTGATCGTCATCCCCTCGCGCTTGCCGTCTTCCGCAATCGTGGTGACCAGGCAAATGCCTGTCGGAAAAGAGCCCAGCGCCCTGCGAAAGCGTTGCGCATCCATCGTCTGCGGTGCGTCACCAGTAATGGGGGCCCATGAATACATAAATTACCTTGCGGAAAATGAAGGCCGGCCCTGGCCGGCATACCAGTTCACACTCTTGAAAGAAGCAATAGCACTGCTATTTCCATTGCCATTGCGCTGATTTTTTTATCGGAAACAATTGCAGGTACAACTTGTTAATCCAGTTTTGAAGCATCATCTGCAAGCGCTGGTACATTCAACCATGCCCAAAAAAACGACCACGCCTGCACGATCACCTTTAAAAGAGCCCGCCGTCAAACGCACGATCAGGCCTCGCACAGCCTCGGGACCGGTACTCGACAACGACCTGCAGAACTCCATTCCGTACCTGATCGCAAGGGCAGGTGTGCGTATGGGCCAGTCCTTCACGCGCGAGATGCGCAAATTCAACATGACGCTGACGGAATGGCGGGTGTGCTCGACGCTGAGCCACAAGCCGCACCAGCGCCTGTCGGAAGTTGCACTCAACACATCAACCGAGCCCTCCACCCTTTCACGGGTGGTGGATGGCATGATGCAGCGCGGCCTGCTGATCCGGGAAAGATCTGGCGACGACGCACGCGCGCTGGCATTGAGCCTGACGCCTGAAGGCATGGACATCACCCAGCGACTCATACCGATTGCCCAGCTGTACGAACGCGTGTCGCTGAACGGCTTCAGCAGCGCCCAGGCTGACCAGTTGCGCGACATGCTCAAGCTGTTATATGACAACATGGCGCCGCTTGACCACGAAGAGTAGGCGGCGACCTTCATGACACAGCGCGGGCAACAGACTGCCTAAATGCCCGCGCAGCTTACTGGGCTTGCAGCTTCAGGTCGGTCACAACCTTCTTCCACACACCGCGCTGCTCGGTCACAAACTCGCCCAGCTGTTTTGGCGTGCCGGTCTTGGGGTACACACCCAGCTCGGCAAAGCGTGCCACCAGGTCCTGCGTCATCACAATCTTGTTGATGTCGGCATTGACCTTGTCCACCACCGCCTGGGGCGTGCCCGTCGGTGCGTAAATCGAGAACCAGCCTATCGACTCGATGCCCCTGACGGTGTCTGCAGCCACGGGCACTGATTCAAAGCCCGGCAGGCGCTCTTTGGACATCACAGCCAGCGCCCTGAACTTGCCTGCCTTGACGTTGGGAACCAGCGCTGCCATGCCGTCAATGGTGACCACAGCCTCGTTGGACAGTAGAGCTGTAATCGCTTGCGGGGAGCCGGTATAGGGCACCACCATCATGGGCGCGCCCATGGCCTTGCCCAGCATTTCACCGGTCAGGTGGGGGACAGAGTTGAGCTGGGCTGCTGCAAAGGTGAGCTTGCCGCCTTGCGCTTTGGAGGCCTTGACGAGGTCGGCCATGCTCTTGATATCGGAATTGGCATTGACCACGATCATCATGGGGCTGGTACCTACTGCGGCAACAGGAACGATATCGGTATCGGCGTTGAACTGGGGGTTCTTGTAGAGCTCGGGCGTCAGGGTGAGCACTGCTGCGGGAATAAACCCAATGGTATAGCCGTCATTGGCGGAACGCACCAGTGCGCTCATGCCGGGGATGCCACCTGCACCAGGGCGGTTGTCCACGATAACGGGCTGGCCCCATGCGGTACCCAGCCTGTCGGCGACAAGGCGGGCGATGACATCGGGGGTGGCGCCTGCCGGGAAGGGCACGATCATGCGCACGGGTTTGTTGGGCCAGACCTGGGCGAGCGCCGAAGTACTGAGGCCAAGACCGAGGGTGGCAGCGAAGGCTGCCGCGAACAGGCCAAGCTTGCGGCGCGTGGTAAATGATGTCATGTTTGTCTCCTGTAACTTTTAATTTGCATTGACTGATTTGCTGGTGCGGGGGCTCAGCAAACTGGCGACCAAACCCCTCACGCGATCAGATGTCCAGCTTGAACAGCTGCGCTGCGTTGGTGCGGCCTATCTTGATGCGATCCGCCTCGCTGATGGAGGCTGAATCGAACCACTTCGCAGCATGATCCACATTCTCAAAAGGCCAGTCTGTCGAGAACAGGATGCGGTCGGCGCCGATTTCGAGCATCGCGTCAATCAGGGTCTGGGTGCGAAAATTGCCAGAAGTGGTGATGTAAAAATTATTCTGGAAATACTCACCAAAAGTCTTTTTGGCGGGGTAGGTCTTTGGCAGTTCAACCCATGCGTTGCGGTTGTCTATGCGCCACATGCTGTAAGGCAGGCCTTCACCCATGTGGCCGAGGATGATCTGAAGTTTGGGATGCCTGTCGAACAGGCCTGAAGCCATCAGGCGCAAGGCGTGCACCGCCGTCTCCTGGCCAAACGCCCAGGTCGGGCCCATCAGCCAGGGGTGGCCGTCATAGATTTGGGCCCAGGCACCAATCGGGTTGCGTGGATGCAGGTAAAAAGGCACATCCAGCTTTTCAACGACGTCCCAAAAACCGGCAAACTGCGGCGCGTCGTAATACACACAGTTTTCCGGCGTGTTGGTTTGCGAAAAACCATTGACCAGCGCGCCCTTGAATCCCAGCTGCTTGACGCAACGCTCCATCTCGCGCGTGGCCATGTCCGGGTCCTGCAAAGGCAGCGCGGCAAATGCCTGGAAACGTGTCGGGCGCTTGGCCACCTGTTCGGCGAGGAAGTCGTTCGCACGCATGGCAATCTCGTTGGCCTTCTGCGGCGAGGGAATCGCCTGCACTGCGGGCGCGTTGAGCGACAGGATCATCATCTCCATGCCATTGGCATCCATCTCGCGCAGGCGGTATTCCTGCATGTCCAGCAAGCGCTTGCTGAGTTCTTTCCAGTATTCACCAGGCACAAAGCCAGCCGAGTCCTGAAGCGTTTCAGGAATCGCAAAGTGCTCTTCCAGACCGATTTTTCCGTTCATCTCATATCTCCTGTTGAATGTCTTTGGTTTTTGTTTGATGCCCACTGCAGAACAACACGCGGCGGGTCATGTCAGTTCAGTACTGGCCCTTGGGTTCCATGCCCAGCAGGTACTGCCCCACCATGGACGACACAGCATCCCAGTTCAGGCTGATGTGGCGCGAGATGGCATTGGCATCCCGCCACATGCGCTGCAGCGGCTGGTCCAGTGCCAGGCCACCGCCGCCCACACTTGCAAAAACCGCTTCCACCGCATCGCGTGACAGCCTGGCTGCAAATGCATGGTCACGGCGGTTGCGGATGCGCTCATCCATGGTGATGATGCGGCCATCAGTAGCCATCTGCTCAACGCCGGCGGTGTCGCGGTAAATCAGCAGGCGTGCGGCGTCCAGGCTGGCACTGGCCTCGGCCAGCCGTGACTGCACCGGGAAAAATTCACTCAGGCGATTGCCGCCACCTGCCACCGCGCCGCGTGTCACGCGCGCGCCGGCCATGTCGACAAACTCATCAATCGCACCCTGCGCGGTACCCAGCAACGGAGACACCAGGCACACCGGCACAGCCGACAGGAAAGGGATGCGGTAAATCGGGTTCTGGTTCACCGCGCATCCGGGCGGCATGTTGGACGACGCTTCGGCAAACGTCAGCTTGCGGTGCTCGGGAATAAAAGTCTTCCTGTTGATGACCACTGTTTTGGAACCCGTACCTGACTGGCCCGCCATGTACCAGGTGTCTTCAATCTCCCAGTCCTTGCGCGGCGCAAGCAGGAACCCGGCCTGCATGGTCTTGCCGTCGTCATTGGGCAACTGCACACCCAGCATGGCCCACTGCGAGTTGTCGACGTTGGACGCCCACATCCATTTGCCTTCGACCATGTAGCCCCCCGGTACGCGCTCGGCCTTCACGACAGGCGCATAGGACACACACACGATGGCATCCGGGTTGTCCTTCCAGACATCGTCCTGGGCTTCAACAGGAAAGGTACCCACCAGCCATTGGTGAATCGCACCGAGCGAGCACGCCCATGACGACGACGTGCAGGCACGGCCGAGCTCACTGATCACATCGGTGAAAGCGGTGAAGCCGTACTCATAACCTCCATAACGTGCAGGCTGCATGAGTTTGAAAAACCCCGCCTTGCGAAAGAGCTCAGTGGACTCATCAGACACACGACGGTCTTCTTCTGTCTGGCGCGCACGCTCACGAAGGTAAGGCCGCAATTCAGTCGCGGCAGCCATGATTGTCGAGAGCGGCGGCGCACCGGGTACAGGAGAAAAACGGCCGGGCGCCCATGCGAAATCTTCATTGGGGCGTATGGACGCAGGCAGGTCAGCAAGAGAGTTCATGGGGTGTCCTTTTTTGAAAACGACTGGTGTTAATGCACGCTTATTGACAAGAATGTTATTTGCATTTGCATGTATTTTTATAAGGGCTTACCCTTGGTTTTAGGCCACTCAAAGGAAAATACTTGCAAATTCACCAATGAAAATTGCAAATAAACAGGAATTTAGTCGGTTGACAAAGAAAAATTATGGCGACAGAATGCGTCAAAATTTAATTGCTATTGCATTTAATGGGTGAAGGGCAATTAGCTGCCAAAACCATGCAACAGGTCAGCAGGCGCCACGGGCGAGAGGGATGAATTCGAGTCCCGCCACATGCGTCGCCCGCGAGAAAAAACGGAGACAACACCATGACAGAACTTCACGGCAAACGCCTGCAAAAGCCCCTTTGGGCAACCCGTCCGCACCAGTCAGGAAGCAAATTCATCAATGCCAAAGATTCACTGCCTGAATACCAAAATGAATTAAAAACAGCAGCAAGCCCAGCGGGCGGTGCAAGGACAACAAAAACAACACCGTGACGTGAAGCTTGCCTGGGTTGCTTCGGCAGGCCCTCTTCATCAGTCATCCGGCTTCAGCGATTGGCAAGCCACGACATCCGGCCCATACATCAGGCAAAAGTCATCTGATTCATCAATTAACCCGAGGAAACAAACCATGAACGCGATCAAAAAAACCATTGCCCTTTCACTCCTTGCATCCGCACTGTCCCCTGTGTGGGCCGCCGACAAGATCAGGGTCGGCTTTCTTGCCACTGCATCACTTGCACCGACCATCGGTGTTTCCAAGGAAATCCGTGCAGGCTTCGACCTGGCCGTCAAGGAGCTCGGCGGCAAACTGGGCGGCCTGCCCGCAGAAGTGATCTTTGGCGATGACCAGGGCAACCCTGAAGTCGGCAAACAGGTGTTCGACCGCATGGTCAAGCGCGACAAAATCGACCTGGTCACAGGTACTGTCGCCTCAGGCGTGGTGTACGCCATCGCGCCCCAGGCTGCACAGCAGCAGGTGCTGTTCATCAACACCAATGTCGGCCCGCACGACCTGGTGGGCGCCAAGTGCAGTCCTTATTACTACAACACCGGCTGGCACATCGAAGCGGTCAACGAGGCCATGGGCAAGCACCTCACAGAAGTCGGCGCAAAGAAGGTGTACGTGATTGGCGCAGGCGTGCCCGTTGGCAAGGAACACCTGGAAGCGTTCAAGAAAACCTTCAAGGGAAGCATCGCCGGTGAAACCTATTTCAAGCCCCAGACCCTTGACTTCAGCGCCGAGCTCGCACAAATCCGCGCAGCACAGCCTGACGCCGTCTACGCCTTTGCCTTCGGTCCGCTGGCCGTCAACTTCATCAAGCAGTACGCACAGGCCGGCCTGAAGTCGATTCCGCTGTACGGTTCAGCACCGCTGGCTGACGAAGAAACCATTGCATCCGTGGGTGAAGGTACCAACGGCGTCACCACCGGCGGTCACTGGAGCCTGGACCTGCCCAACGCAGCCAACAAGCAATTCAGCCAGGCTTTCCTGAAGGAATACCGCCGCCCCGCCACGCTTTACAACGAGCAGGGCTACACCACCGCACTGGTGATCGATGCCGCAGTCAAGGCCGTCAAGGGCAAGATTGAAGACAAGGCGGCGCTGCGCAAGGCATTTGAAAGCGTGAAGCTCGATGCACCACGCGGCCCATTCCGCTTCAACGTGGACCACAGCCCGATTGAAAACGTCTACCTGCGCAAGGTCATGAAGTCCAACAGCGGCGAGCTGTTCAACCAGACCCAAAAGACCATTGCCACACAGCAGGCCGCCAGCAACGCATCTGCCTGCCGCATGTAACCTCACCCGGGAGTCGAGTTGTCTACGTTTTTTATAGAGCAGACCCTCAACGGTCTGCAGCTGGGGCTCATGCTTTTCCTGCTCGCAGCAGGGCTGACGCTTGTGTTCGGCATCATGGACCTGATCAATCTGGCCCATGGGTCGCTCTACATGTTCGGCGGCTTCCTGACCGTGGTCTTCATGCGCTTGACCGGCAATTTCGCGCTGGCGCTTCCACTGGGCATCATTGCGGCAGGGCTGGTGGGTGCACTGCTTGAAATGAGTCTCTTGCGACGGCTTTACGGACGTAGCCACCTCAGCCAGGTTCTGGCCACCTTCGGCCTGATCCTGGTCTCCAACGATGTCATCCGCTTTTTCTTCGGTCCCAGTGCGGTGATGCTCGACATGCCTGCGGCCTTGAGCCAGCCATTGACGATGGCAAACGGGTTTTCGTATTCGTCCTACCGTCTGGTGGTCATCGCTGTCGGCATTGTCACGGCCATCCTGTTGAGCCTGCTGATCAACCGCACGCGCTTCGGCATGTGGATCAGGGCTGGCGCATCCGACCGTGAAACCGCGCAGGCCATGGGCGTGAACATCAAGCTGGTGTTCACCCTTGTGTTCGCACTGGGCGCCATGCTGTGCGCGCTGGCCGGCGGCCTGCTCGGCCCGCTGTTTTCAGTTCAGATGGGAATGGGCGAAAGCATCATCATCCTGGCCTTCGTGGTTGTGGTCATTGGCGGCATGGGCTCCATCAAGGGCGCATTCCTCGGCGCCATTGCCATCGGCTTTCTCGATACTTTCGGCCGCTCTGTGCTGCCATCAGTCATGCGTACCTACCTCCCAAATCTTTCCGCCGACACCATGGCACCCGCCATCGCTGCCATGCTGACCTACGCACTGATGATTGCGGTCCTCATATGGCGTCCCCAGGGCCTCTTTAAAACTGCATGATGCCGACTCCAGATCCCTTACACGGCGCTGCACTCCCAGCGCAACAGATTCCAGAATTCAAAACCACAGGCCTGCTGACCGGACCGCAATGGACAGCAGCGCTGATTGCCATGGCTGCAGCCATCGTGTTTCCACTCGCCGCGTCGGCGACGGACCACACCTTCTACATCGGCTTTGCCACGCGCATCATGATTTACGTCATCGTCGTGAGCAGCCTGAACCTGCTGGTGGGTTACGCCGGGCTGGTGAGTTTTGGCCATGCCGCCTACTTCGGTGTCGGTGCCTACGCGGTCGGTGCAGCAACCCTGCTGGGCGGCGACGTGCTGCCCAAGTGGGTAGCCAGCGCCTGGGTCGCCTGGCCGTTTGCCATGCTGATGGGGGCCGTACTGGCCGCAGCCGTCGGTGCACTGGCCCTGCGCACGCGGCAGGTCTACTTCATCATGATCACCCTGGCCTTCAGCCAGATGGTGTACTTCCTGTTCATCGGGATGAAAAGTTTCGGCAGCGACAACGGCATGAGCCTGGCCAGCCGCTCAGGCTTCGGTCTGGGCCTTGACCTCGCCAACGACACGACTTTTTACTACGTCGTGTTCGTGCTCACTGCAGCCACCATGTTCCTGTTGACGCTGGTGGTGCGCTCAAGGTTCGGGGTGGTCATGCGCGGCATCAGCGAAAACGAATCGCGCATGTCGGCCATCGGCATACCCGTTTATCGTTACAAGCTGGTCTGCTTCGTTATCGCCGGTGCTTTTGCAGGCCTGGCCGGCGCACTTCTGGCGAATCAGAACGCCTATGTCAGCCCGCGGATTCTTGACTGGACACAATCGGGCATCCTTTTGATGATGCTGATCGTCGGCGGCGTCGGCTACCGTTGCGGCGGCATCTATGGCGCCGTGCTGCTGCTGGTGCTTGAAGAAGTCATCTCCAGCCATACCGAGTACTGGCAGTTCTTCGTCGGCATCGGCCTGATATCCGTGGTGCTCTTCGGCAACAACGGCATCGCCAGCCTCATCGAAAAATTCACCGCGCTGTTCGGCCGTAAAAAGGCTTCCGTTGTTGAAGGAGGCTCGTCATGATCGCGCCCGTCCTTCGCATCAACAAACTGGTCAAACGTTTTGGCGGCATCCTGGCCACAGACCATGTCAGCCTGGACATCGCACCCAACACCATTCATGCGCTGATCGGCCCCAATGGTGCAGGCAAGACCACGCTGGTGCACCAGCTCGCCGGCACGCTGATGGCCGATGAAGGCAGCATCGAATTTCTGGGCAGCAACATTGCACGCCTGCCCATACACAAGCGCGTGGCACTTGGCATTGCCCGCTCCTACCAGCTCACCAATATTTTTACCGGCTACACGGTGTTGCACAACGTGCTGCTGGCGGTGCAGGCGCGCAGCGGATCAAGCTTCAGGTTTTATGGTTCGCCTTTCAACGAGCGCGAACTCATCACCGAGGCGACGAACATCATTGCGATGGTCGGCCTGCAGGGCAGCGAGCAGCAGCTGGCCAGATCACTGTCCTATGGCGAGCAGCGGCGCATAGAAATTGCGCTGGCCCTGGCCACACGCCCAAAACTCCTGTTGCTGGATGAACCGCTTGCCGGCATGGGCACATCCGATGCCGAACAGATCGTTCACATGATTGAGCGGCTCAAGGCGCAAACCACCATTGTGCTGATCGAGCACGACATGCATGCCGTCTTCCGGCTTGCAGACCAGATCAGCGTGCTGGTCTACGGGAAAGTCATAGCCACCGACGCACCGGCCGCCATCAGGGCATCACCCGCGGTGCGCAAGGCTTACCTGGGCGATGAGGAAACGCAGTGAACAAGTGTCTTGAACTCGTGAATGTGCAGTCAGCCTATGGCGACTGCAAGGTGCTGTTTGGCATGAGCCTGACCATCAATGCCGGCGAGGTGGTCACACTGGTCGGCCGCAACGGCATGGGCAAAACCACCACGGTGCGCTCCATCATGGGGCTAACGCCCGCGCAGTCCGGTGACATCACTTTCGCCGGCCAACCGATACGCGGCATGCGGCCCGAAAAGGTGGCTGCAGCCGGAATCTCGCTGGTGCCTGAAGGGCGCCGTATTTTCCCCAACCTCTCGGTCACCGAGAACCTGCAGGCCTTTGCGCGCCCCGGGGCATGGACGCTTGAGAAAGTGTTCGAGCAGTTCCCCTCGCTGGCACGCCGCAAGGCCAATCTCGGCAACCAGCTGTCAGGTGGCGAGCAGCAGATGCTGGCCATTGGCCGCGCGCTGCTGCGCAATGGCCAGCTGCTCATCATTGATGAAGCAACGGAAGGTCTGGCACCCCTGATACGGCAGGAGATCTGGGCCTGCCTCAAACGCCTCAAGTCCGAAGGAATGGCCATATTGCTGATAGACAAATACCTTGAACCTTTACTTCAAATCGGCGACCGCCACAACGTGATTGATCGCGGCGTTGTCGTCTGGAGCGGCGACTCCAATGCCCTTAGAAACGCTTCAGATGTCTGGGAAAAATATGTCGGTGTTTAAAAATATGAGTTCCCTGCAAAGGCGGACGGTCCTGGTGCACGGAATGGGCGCCACATTGGGTGTCGGCACGGCCTTCAGGGCCTCAGCTGCAGAAAACGGCGTGACCGACAGGGAGATCATTCTTGGCCAGTCCACGGCACTGTCGGGCCCGTTGCTTGAAGTGGCACGCCCCTTTAATGAGGCAGCCAACGGCTATTTCGATTTCGTAAACAAGCAGGGCGGCATCAATGGCCGGCGCATCAAACTGCTGACGAAGGATGACGGGTACGTTGCGGCAAAAACGGCAGACAACGTCAAGGACCTCATCGAGAACGACAAGGTTCTGGCGATCTTCGGCGTGCTGGGCGTGCTCAATACCGTTGCGGCACTTCCTGTTGCAACGGCCGCGAAAACGCCCTTTCTTTTCCCCATGAATGGTGACGCTGCCATCAGGCGCGCACCCAACCGCTACTACTTCACCGTCACTGCCAGCTTTGAAGATGAAATCGACAAGCTGGTGGGCCACGTAGCCACGATTGGTGCGAAGAACGTGTCGGTTGCCCACCTCAAGAACCCGTTCGGCGTTGCCATCAAGCAGGCTGCGGAACGCTCACTTGCCAACCGGGGTTTGAAGATGCGCTCCAGCGTTGAATTCGACCTGCAGGGCGACAAGACAAAAGCAGCGGCCGAGTTGCTGGCCACAAAACCAGACGCAGTCATCCTCGGCGCGGTCGGCACCAATGCTGCCGACTTCATACGTGCTTTCAAGGACGGCGGCTCTGCTGCCTTGCTGCTGGCTTTTTCAGGCGTGGGCACAGACATTGTTTTCAAACAGCTCGGTGAAAAAAGCAACGGTCTCGTCGTGTCGCAGATCGTTCCTTTCCCGACGACAGCAGCCATACCACTGGTACGTGAATACCAGTCCGTCGGCAAGAGCAGGGGTTCATCGGACTTCACCCACCTCGGGCTGTGGGGTCATGTCTCTGCACGCATGATGGTCGAGTCGCTCAAAAAAACCGGCCGCGACCTGACGCGGGAACGACTCATGGACGCCATCGAAAGCATCAGGAACATGGACCTCGGCAACTACGTTGTCGAATTCGGACCTGACAAACACCACGGCTCACGATTTGTAGACATCACCCTGCTCAACCGTAACGGCAAGCTGGTCAAGTAAGACGCGACCGCAGGGATCTCGTGGTTAACCCTTAAAAATGCGATGTGTTTCTGATATCGCAGCGCAAGTCCTGCCATCTTCCGAAAATCGATCCACGCCTATAGATTCAGGCGGCATACAAGGAGACAAATTCATGATCAATCGCAGGCATCTCGTCGCCGCAACCGCCGGTGTGGCCATTCCCGCGCTGGGCCTTCCCGGCACAGCTTTCGCGCAGCAGGACAAAATCACCCGCATCATCGTCGGCTTCCCGCCCGGTGGTGGCACTGACGTCGCGGCACGCAGCCTGGCGGAAAGAATACGGGGCAGCTATCCTGCAGGGCTGCTGGTCGAGAACAGGCCGGGGGCAGCAGCGAGGCTGGCCGTCGAGTATGTGAAAAACAGTCCACCGGATGGCACCACCATGCTGTTCACGACAGATTTTGCGATGACGATCTATCCGCACAGCTTTCGCAAACTGAACTACGACCCCATCAAGGATTTCGCACCGGTCGCCGTCTGTGCCAAAACCTCCCTGGCGTTTATCGTCGGGCCCACCGTACCCGAAAGCGTCAGGACACCGGCTGACTTTATCGCCTGGTGCAAGGCCAACCCGAAGCAGGCCGCCTACGCATCGACTTCTGCAGGCGCCACGCCGCATTTTGCAGGCCTGATGTTTTCAAAGGCTGCCGGCATTCCCATCCTGCATGTGCCCTACAAGGGCGGCGCGCCGGCGCTGCAGGACCTCATGGGCGGCCAGATCTCGTCCAGCTTCAACCCGGTTGGCGAGGTGTTGCCGCAACTCAAGTCGGGCCGGCTGCGTGTGCTGGCGACCACCGGCGCGCAGCGCAACAAATTCATGCCCGACGTGCCCACCATGGTCGAACTGGGCTTCAAGGATGTGGTCGCTGAAGTCTGGCTCGGTGTGCTGATGCCCGCCGCCACACCACCAGCCGTCGTGGCCAAAGCAGCAACAGCCATCAACGATGCGCTGAAGTCGCAGGAGCTCAAGGACACCTATGCAAAGTTCGGCATGGAGGCCGCACAAGGCACACCACAGAGCTTTGCCGAACTCATCAAGGCAGACCTTGCTGCGTGGGGGCCGGTGATCAAGGCATCAGGCTTCACCGCTGAAGAATGAGCTGATACACAACACGCCATCAAGAACAGAATTTTCCGGAACACATCATGAAGCTCGTCACCATCAACAACACCGCAGCAGGCACTCCAGGCGCCATGCTGACATCAGGTGAAATCCTTCACCTGGCCAAAGCCGCCAAGGCGGGAACGCTTGAAACGTGGATACCCGGCAGCGTGCGCGAGATCCTCGAATCCGGACCGGACGGCCTTGCAGTGGTAAAGAAACTTGTCAAGCGTGTGGAGGCCGCGTCACCGGCTGAGCTCGCGCAACTTCGCGAAACCGGCGCGCTGACCGGCGCCGACACGCGCCTGCTCACACCCGTGCCCAACCCGCGCCTGATCGTCGCGGCCGGCCTGGCCTTCAAGTCACACCTGGCTGAAATGGCCGGTACACCGACGCCCGCCAAACCCACGGGCTTCCTGAAAAGCGTGAACTCCATTGTTGGTTCCGGCGCGTCCATCACCGTCCCACCCGACGCATCGGGCCACATCGATTACGAAGGTGAACTTGCAGTTGTGTTCGGCAAGACCTGCCACCGGGTCAGTGCAGCAGATGCGATGAGCCATGTGGCGGGCTACATGGCGGCGAATGATGTGTCGGCACGCGACTGGGTAAAAGACGTGTGGGAAGCGAAGGAGGCCTGGCCCGCACGCCTGACCTGGGAGACCAACATCATGGGCAAGCAGTTCGATACCTTCACACCCATGGGTCCGGTGCTCGCCACTTCGGATGACATCGGCGATGTCACCGCGCTTGAAATCGTCACACGCCTCAATGGCAAGGAGATGCAGAAGGCGCCCATCAGCGACCTGATCTTCACGCTGGCAGAAACGATTGCCTATTTCTCGAAGTGGTATACCTTCCAGCCGGGCGACATTTTGCTGACCGGCACGCCTGCCGGTGTGGGTGTGGGCCGCAAACCGCCAGTCTTCATGAAGGCTGGCGATGTGATCGAGATTGAAGTCAAGGGCATTGGCACGCTGAAGAACGCGCTCAAGGCCGCCGCCTGACGTTGTCAAAGCTGGCGGCCAACACCCGCCGGCAGTCAGCCAGTCAGTCAGTCCTTTTTAGCCATGCTCAGAAACGCACCACCGCTTCCGGTACGGCCCGCCCCCACCAGGTCAACAATGCATTCGTAGATCGACGGGTGGCCTTTCACGCCTGGAATCAGGTATTCGGTCGGTGCGTAAGCGTCATGCGACTTCTTCCAGTGCTCTGCGCTGTCCCAACTGGCGATGTTGATGAAAGTGAAAGTGCCGTTGCCCGCGCCCGTATTTTTGTGCAGATGGGTTTCAATAAAACCGGTGTCGGGCGTGCTCTGGAAAAAACTGGCGGTCTTCTTCCAGTTGGTGAGGAATTCTTCCTCCCTGTCGGCGGGAACGATGAACACATTGATGAGCGTGGCGGGCATTTGTTGTCTCCGGGATTTATGGATGTGGCCTGGTCTGCAGGGAAATTCTAGGGAGCCGGTGCATCTCGGTCCAGTCTGAAATTCAAATACGCGTCATGCTCGCCAGTGATGTGGAGCCATCTGGCAAGCACCACATTTACATGGCGCATGGGGCAAATCATGTTTTGTTGTTGGACGTTTTCTGGCCGCACTTTTAATATCCTTATATGTCCTCCACTGCGTCTGCCGTTTACACCATCACACTAAGCCCCAGCGGCAAAACATTTACCTGCGCGAGCACCACCGACATCCTCAAGGCAGGCCTTGCCAACGGCATTTCACTGCGCTACAGCTGCCGCTCGGGTGTCTGCCGCACCTGCCGTGGCCGGGTTGTTGAAGGCCAGGTCGATATCGGCAACGTCAATTCCAATTACCTGTCTGACGCCGACAAGGCGCTGGGCTATGCACACCTGTGCGCTGCCACACCGCGCAGCGACTGCGTGATTGAAGCCGATGAAATCGAACTCGGCCAGGCACCCGCAACAAAGTTTCCGGCGCGCGTGATGAAGCTCGACAGACTCGCGCCCGATGTCATGCAGATCACGCTGGGCCTGCCACCCAACGAGCCCCTCAAATACCTGGCCGGACAGTACATCGACCTGCCGCTGGCCGACGGCGCAAGGCGCTCATACTCCATCGCCTCCGCACCCACGACAGAAGGCCTGCGCCAGATCGAACTGCATGTGCGTCACATGCCCGGCGGTGTGTTCACGGACAAGGTGTTCAGCAGCATGAAGCTGCGCGACCTGCTGCGGGTCGAAGCGCCGCACGGCTTTTTTTACCTCGATGAAACAAGCGACAAACCCATGGTGATGCTCGCATCAGGCACCGGTTTTGCGCCCATCAAGTCCATCATCGAATACAGCCTGCAAAAAGGCATGACGCGCCCCATCCACCTCTACTGGGGTGGCCGCAAGCGCGAAGACATCTACATGCACGAGCTCGCCACGCAGTGGGCCAGAGAGCACGCGCACATTCACTACACACCGGTGCTGAGCAATGCCACCGAAGCCTGCGCCTGGCAGGGCCGCCAGGGCTTTGTGCATGAGGCTGTGATCGAAGACATCGCCAACCTCGCCGGCCACCAGGTGTACGCCTGCGGCGCACCATTGATGGTCGATGCCGCGCGGCGCGATTTCGTCAATCTCTGCGGCCTGCCCGACGACCAGTTTTTTGCCGATTCTTTTGTCAGCGAAGCCGACAAGGCCCGCGCAACCACAGCGAATGCGGCGAATACCACGACAACCCAACCCATGGAGACCAGCAATGTCTGACAGCCCCCTTCCCGAAAATTGCCGCGTAGACCCCGAGCCGCGCGACTCCATCCTCAAGCCCTATGTTCTGGGCCACGGCACGCTGGAATGTTTCAGCCTGGCCGAGTCACGCAAGTTCTATGAAGAATTCCTCGGGCTCGAATGCGTGCGCCACGCCAAGCCGGCCATGGCCGTGCGCCTGGGCATGCGCTTTCACATCGTGTGCGTCGAAGTCGGCGACCAGATCCACCCCTGTAATGTGCTCAACCACTGGGGCCTGGATGTGCAATCGAAAGAAGAAGTCGACCAGGCCCACGCGCGCTGCCTGCAGTACAAGGACAAATACAAGATACGCCAGGTGCTGGATGTGCAGGACATGCACGGCGTGTATTCGTTTTACTTTGAAGACCTGGACCACAACTGGTGGGAGATCCAGTATTACGAAGGCGGCTTCACGCACGACGACTACTTTGATTTCGGCGACCGCTTCGAGATGGAAGAAGCCGCCACAGCCTGATCCTCACCTGATCTGACAATACCCAAAGAAAAAGCCCGCATATGCGGGCTTTTTCATGTTTTGGCGCAATCGCTCAAAACGGGATGTCGTCATCCATGTCATCAAAACCGCTTGACGATTTTGCGGGCGATGCTGCAGGCGCCTGGCGCGGTGCCGCAGCCGGTGCGCGCGCTGCGGGGGCGCTGCGCTGCGGTGCGTCGTAACCGCCACCATCGTCCCCGCCGCCACCACCACCGCCCATGCCCTGGCGGCTGCCCAGCATCTGCATGCTGTCAGCGCGAATCTCGGTGCTGTATTTTTCGATACCGTCCTTGTCGGTCCACTTGCGCGTGCGCAGGCTGCCTTCAACGTACACCTGTGAGCCCTTGCGCAGGTACTGGCCGGCGATTTCAGCCAGGCGGCCGAAGAAGCTCACGCGGTGCCATTCGGTGATTTCCTTCATCTCGCCGCTGGTCTTGTCCTTGTAGCGGTCTGTCGTGGCGATGGTGACGTTGGCCACCTGGTCGCCATTGGGGAAAGAGCGGGTTTCCGGGTCACGGCCCAGGTTGCCGACGATGATGACTTTATTGACTGATGCCATGAGTTTCTCCAGAACTTGCGGTGTTTTTGACAGTTTAACTGGCCGAGACTGAAACCGGTCTACCCGGCGCCTTCATGGGCCAGGCGACGACGAGCCAGAGCAGCATGAGAGCGCCACACACGATAAACAATCCGTGCACGCCGTGTGCCTTGGTGATCAACCCGCCTACGGCCCCGCCGGCAAAAAAGCCCAGCGACTGCAGCGTGTTGTACACGCCCAGCGCCGCGCCACGTGCATGCGCAGGCGCCACACGCGAGGCCAGGCTGGGCTGGGTCGCCTCCAGCACATTGAAGCCGCAGAAAAACAGAAACAGCAACGCAGACAACCAGCCCAGGCTGGAGGTGGCCATGCCGGATACCAGCAACAGCCCCAGCTGCACGACAAAAATAATGCCTATCGCCCACAGAAACACCGCCCGCAGGTAACCGCGCCGCTCCAGCGGGAAAAGCACTATGCCCAAGGCAGCAAAAGACAGTAGCACCGCGGGCAAGTAGACCTGCCAGTGGCGCGATTTGTCCAGGCCCGCCGCCACCAGCATGGCCGGTATGGCGACCCACATCGCCAGTTGCACGGCATGCAATATGAAAACACCAAAGTCCAGTCGCAGCAGCGGTACGTCCTTCAGCACCTCCATCACGCTGCCGCGCGGCCTGTCCTTGTGCACCAGCGGCTCGGGCGGCACCCACCAGATCACGGCGGCAATGGCGGCCAGCGCCAACGAGCCGGTCAGCGCAAACAGGCCGTGCAGGCCGATATAGCCGACCAGCGTGGGTGCCAGCACCAGCGACAGCGCAAACATCAGCGCAATGCTGCTGCCGACCAGCGCCATGGCCTTGGTGCGCACCTCGTCACGGGTCAGGTCGGCCAGCATGGCCGTGACGGCGGCTGAAATCGCACCCGCGCCCTGAACAGAGCGGCCAATAATGAGCCAGTTCAGGTCCGGCGCCCAGGCGGCTACAAAACTGCCGATGGCAAACATCACCAGCCCGACGATCATGACCCGTTTGCGGCCCCACCAGTCAGAGGCGATGCCAAAGGGAATCTGCAAAATGCCCTGTGTCAGGCCATAAATGCCCATGGCCAGCCCCACACGGGCCGGGTCATCTCCACCCGGGTAACGGGCGGCTTCCAGCGCAAAAACGGGCAGCACCAGAAACAGCCCCAGCATGCGCAGGGCAAAAATCGCCGCCAGGGAGCCGCTGGCGCGCCGCTCTGTGGCGGTCATGGGGTGCGAAAGGTGAGGGGCGGAAGGCGCGGTCAAGGCAAATACCGGGAAAAAGTCAAAAAAAGCGCCGTCCCAGGAGCCTGTCGGGCTTAGGTCGTCGAGAGCGAAAATCGACCCCAGCAAGGATAGTTTTTGACGATTTCGCAGGCCCATATCTGGATATGGGTCAAGAAAGCGGCGAAAAATAGACCGCTGCGGTCGATTTGCAGCCGACGACTCCTAAGTCCGACAGGCTCCTAAAGGGGCGTAACCCGGTATTGTGCTTGAAAGCGCCTGCCCGTCTATGATGGAGAGTTTTGCGGCGCCTGCATTCAATTGAACTCTCCTGACGACAGTAAATATCTGGCAAAAGTGATGGCTGCCCAGCGAATCAGCATTCGCGGGGCGCGCACGCACAACCTTAAAAATATCGACCTTGATATTCCGCGCAACCAGCTGGTGGTCATCACCGGGCTGAGCGGCTCTGGCAAGTCGTCGCTCGCTTTTGACACCCTGTATGCCGAAGGCCAGCGCCGTTACGTTGAAAGCCTGAGCACCTACGCTCGGCAGTTTCTGCAGCTGATGGACAAGCCCGATGTCGACATGATCGAAGGCCTGTCGCCGGCGATTTCCATCGAGCAGAAAGCAACCAGCCACAACCCGCGCTCCACCGTCGGCACGGTGACCGAGATTCACGATTACCTGCGCCTGCTGTTTGCCCGCGCCGGCACGCCCTACTGCCCCATACACGACCTGCCGCTGCAATCGCAAAGCGTGAGCGAGATGGTCGACCACGTGCTGGCGCTGCCCGAAGACACCAAGCTGATGATCCTCGCGCCCGTGGCCCGAGACCGCAAGGGCGAGTTTGTCGATGTGTTTGCCGAGATGCAGGCCCAGGGCTACGTGCGCTTTCGTGTTGATGGCGTTTCATACGAGTTCGACGACCTGCCCAAGCTCAAGAAGACCGAGAAGCACAACATCGATGTGGTGATTGACCGCATCAAGGTGCGGCCCGACATGCAACAGCGCCTGGCCGAAAGTTTTGAAGCGGCTTTGCGCCTGGCCGACAGCAAGGCGATTGCGCTGGAGATGGATACTGATAAAGAGCATCTCTTCAGCGCCAAATTCTCATGCCCGGTCTGCAGCTATTCGTTGAGCGAGATGGAGCCGCGGCTCTTTTCCTTCAACTCGCCCGTGGGGGCTTGCCCGACCTGCGACGGCCTGGGCCACATGGAGTTTTTCGACCCGGCGCGTGTCGTGGCCTTCCCTTCGCTGAGTCTTGCCAGCGGCGCCGTCAAGGGCTGGGACAGGCGCAACGGCTATTACTTCTCGATGCTCGAGAGCCTGGCCAAGCATTACAAGTTCGACATCGACACCGCCTTTGAAAACCTGCCCGACGAGGTTCAGCAGGTGGTGCTGCACGGCTCAGGTGAAGAAGAGATCAAGTTCAGCTACGTCATTGACTCCGGTGCCAATGCCGGCCGCAAGCACGCGAAAAAGCACGCGTTCGAGGGCGTGATCACCAACTTCGAGCGGCGTTACCGCGAAACAGATTCCGCCGCCGTGCGTGAAGAACTGGCCCGCTACCGCAGCATCCAGTCCTGCCCCGACTGCAACGGCACGCGCTTGCGTGAGGAGGCGCGCCATGTCTATCTTGTCAGCGCACCCGATGAACAGGGCGCGGTGCACCGCAAGGCGATTTTTGAGATCAGCCACACCACGCTGCGTGACAGTTTTGAATATTTTGACCAGCTCAAGATGCTGGGCGCCAAGGCCGAGATTGCCGGCAAGGTGGTGCGCGAGATCGGCCTGCGCCTGAAGTTTCTCAACGACGTGGGCCTGAATTATTTGAGCCTGGACCGCAGCGCCGAGACGCTCTCGGGCGGCGAGTCACAACGCATTCGCCTGGCCTCGCAGATAGGCTCTGGCCTGACCGGCGTGATGTATGTGCTCGACGAGCCCAGCATTGGCCTGCACCAGCGTGACAACGACCGCCTGATCGGCACGCTCAAACACCTGCGTGACATCGGCAACAGCGTGCTGGTGGTCGAGCATGACGAAGACATGATTCGCGCTGCCGACCACGTCATCGACATGGGGCCGGGCGCGGGCGTTCACGGCGGCCGCGTGATGGCGCAGGGCACGTTTGAGGACGTCAAAAACAATCCGGATTCGCTGACCGGCAAATACCTGGCGCAGACTTTGAAGATCGCCGTGCCCTCCCGTCGCACGCCCTGGATCCCGGTGGTGAAAAACGAAGCACCGGTTGAAAGAAAGAAGTCGCGCTTCCCGCCCAGCCCGGCAGCAGAACGCCGCGCCGCACGCGAAGCCGTGCACCTGGCCACGCTGGGCGACATGCAGGCGCTGCGTGTCATCAACGCCACCGGCCACAACCTCAAGAATGTGAGCGCCGAGTTCCCGGTCGGCCTGCTGACCTGCGTGACCGGTGTGTCGGGCTCGGGCAAATCAACGCTGGTCAACGACACGCTTTACGCCGCCGTCGCCCGCACGCTCTACCGCGCGCATGAAGAACCGGCGCCGCACGAAAGCATTGAAGGCATAGAACACTTCGACAAGGTCATCAACGTCGACCAGTCACCCATCGGCCGCACGCCGCGCAGTAACCCGGCCACCTATACCGGCCTCTTCACGCCGATACGCGAGCTGCTGGCCGAGATGAACACCGCACGCGAACGGGGCTACGGCGCGGGGCGCTTCAGCTTCAACGTCGCCGGCGGCCGCTGCGAGGCCTGCCAGGGCGATGGCGTGGTCAAGGTCGAGATGCACTTTCTGCCCGACGTGTACGTGCCCTGCGATGTCTGCAAGGGCATGCGCTACAACCGCGAAACACTTGAGGTGCAGTACAAGGGCAAAAACATCGCGCAGATCCTCGATTTGACGGTTGAAGTGGCAGCCGAGTTCTTCAAGGCCGTGCCCACCATCGCGCGCAAGCTGCACACGCTGCTCGACGTGGGCCTTTCGTACATCAAGCTCGGCCAGGCGGCGACGACGCTGTCAGGCGGCGAAGCGCAGCGCGTCAAGCTGGCGCTGGAGCTCAGCAAGCGCGACACTGGCCGCACGCTCTACATCCTCGATGAGCCGACCACCGGCCTGCACTTCGCCGACATCGACCTGCTGCTCAAGGTGCTGCACCAGCTGCGCGATGCGGGCAACACGATTGTGGTGATCGAGCACAACCTCGACGTCATCAAGACCGCAGACTGGCTCATAGACATGGGCCCCGAAGGCGGCGCAGGCGGCGGCACGGTGGTGGGCGTGGGCACACCCGAAGACATCGCAGCCAATCCTGACAGCCACACCGGCCGTTACCTGCAGCGCTTGCTCGCCTGAGCATGCCGACTTCAAATTTCTTCACGCGCCGCCAGACGGTGTTTGTGCTGGCCACGCTGTGCTGCCTGCTCTGGGGCAGCGCCTACCCGGCCATCAAGAACGGTTATGAGCTGTTCCACATCGCGACCAACGACATTCCATCCAAGCTGGTGTTTGCGGGTTATCGCTTTGTGTTTGCCGGGCTGGTGTTGCTGGCGATTGCGGCCATCGGCAAGAAGCCGCTGCTGGCGTTTGACAGGCGCACCTTCGGCCAGATCACCGTACTGGGTTTTGTACAGACCACGCTGCAGTACGTATTTTTCTACATCGGCCTCGCGCACGCGACCGGCGTCAAGAGTTCGATCATGAACGCGACCGGCACTTTCTTCAGCGTGCTGCTCGCCCACTTCATCTACAAGAACGACCGCCTCAGTTTCAACAAGGTACTCGGCTGCCTGGTCGGTTTTGCTGGCGTGATGGTCGTCAACTTCAGCGCCGGGCTCTTGACGTTTGACTTCACGCTGCTGGGTGAAGGTTTTGTCGTGATTGCCGCCTTCGTGCTGTCGGCCGGCAGCATCTACGGCAAGAAGATTTCGCAAAAGGTCGACTCGGTCGTGCTCACCGGCTGGCAGCTGGCGATTGGCGGCGTCGTGCTGACAGCAGCAGGCTTTGCCACCGGCGGCGCAGTGACCGACTTCACGCTCAAATCCACAGCGCTGTTGCTCTATTTGATCGCCCTGTCATCAGCCGCCTTCGCGTTGTGGACCATCCTGCTCAAGCACAACCGCGTCAGCACCGTCACCGTCTTCAACTTCATGATCCCGGTGTTCGGAACGCTGCTGTCGGCGCTGTTTCTGGGTGAAAGTTTCCTCGAATGGAAGAACGCCGCCGCGCTGGTGCTGGTGTGTCTGGGGATCTGGCTGGTGACGAAGGAAGAGAAGACGGCGACACCGGCATCTTGATACTATCTTTTCGATAGCTGGTCACGCACGTATCTATTGGCCTGCAGCCGCTTTAGGGGTCAAAAATGGCCTGTTTTTGGTTGTTTTTTGAGCTTTGGGCAGTCGAAACCTGAGTTGAAAGCCCAAAAGTTAATATAGAAGTTAACTTTTGGGAACCTTTTAACGTATACGTTAAAAAGCAGCCTTTTTGCCACCTACAAGCGCCAGCACGCGCAACCAGCGCGGCTGCCAGGTGAGCGTGAACGCCACGGCCAGCGCTGAGCCAGCCATGGTCATCACCCAGACGAGTACGGCCATGGAGGCGTGGTCGACGATGAGGCACAGCACCAGTGCGGCTGCCAGGCTGACCGAGCCCACCACTCGCAGGCGTAACACGGCTGCTGGTGATTGGGGCTGGCCTTCGCAGACCTGGGCCCAATGCGCCTCTATCGTCAGGGCGAGGCTGGCCATGCCGATCAGGGACAGGACCAGCGCGAGGGCGAATAGCAGGGCATCAGGCATGTGCGGCTCCTGTCTGTTTGGAGGCAGCGGGGATTTGAACGCGCTGCCCCAGCTTGCGGGCCACCCGCACGGCCAGTGCTGCGCTCGCCAGCAGGAAGAGGTCAACCCCCGCCACAGGCCAGTACAAATCACCCAGCGTCTTGATCAGGTGATCGCCGGTGGTCAGCCAGTTGAGCAGTACTGCTATCACCGCCATGGCGGCCACGGCCCAGCACTGCTCGCGCCAGGCCGGGTTCATGTGGCCCTGCGCGACCGGCGCGCTGCGTGCGAACGCGTGAAGCATGGCCAGCACCCAGCTGGCCCAGAAGGCGTATTTCTCAAGGTCACCGCGCGCTGGCCAGCCGGTGGGCAGCACATCGGGCAGCAGGCGGTTGGCGATCAGCATGCCGAGTGCGGCGACCAGCATGCCGGTAATCGTTGTCACCGCCAGCGCATCGACCACGCGGCTGCCCTGGCTGCCTTGTCTGGCGTGCTGCTTCTTGCGCTTTTCGACGAAGAAGATGAAGCCGGTGGCGATGCACGCGCAGCCCATCAGGCCGCCCAGCACATAGAGCCAGCGCAGCAGCCAGTGGCGAAAGTGCTGCAGGTGCAGGCCGGTGAGGAAGGTGTTGATGCTGTCGACTGCGGTGCGTGGCGGGTCTTCGCGCAGCAACGCGCCGCTGCTGCCCTTGAAGTGAATGCCGTCGCCCACCAGCGCGATGCGGTCGGTACCGGCGCGGTACACGCTGACGTAGGCGTTGGCATCGCCCACGTGCTGGACGGCCAGAAAGCCGACCTCGCCCGCCATGCCCTTGGCCGCCCAGCGGCGCTGGGCTTCGGCAACCATGGCATCGACCGACGCCAGCGGCGCGGCCACGCCTGCGCGGTCGTGCGGCAGGCCGGTTTCTTTGGCTTCAATCTTTTCATGTAGCTCATGCAGCGGGTTGAGTTGCGTGTGCGTGACCGGGAAATAGATGTACGCAAAGATCACCAGACCGGTGAAGGCAAAGAAGAAGTGAAAGGGCAGCGCGAGCACACCCGTCATGTTGTGCAGGTCGAGCGTGCTGCGCTGCGTGGCCTTTTTGGGGCGGAAGGTGAAGAACTCGCGGAAGATCTTGCGGTGCATGACCACGCCGGTGACCAGGGCGACCAGCATCATCAGCGACGAGAAACCGACCATCCAGTAGCCGATGTTCTTCCACTCCAGGTGCAGGCTGTAATGCAGCGGGTAGAAAAACTGGCTGCCGATCTTCAGGCGGTCGTCGGGCAGCGACGTGCCGTTGCGCGGGTCTATGGTGCGGTTACCGAAAATGTTGTCTTCAGGGTCCTTGGCGTTGGGCAACTCGTAGCCCGCAAAGATGCCCAGCACCGGGTCACGGTGGGTGGTGTAGGCGCCCCAGCGCGTCGCGACGGGAAAGCTCGTTGCCATCGGGCCGTTCACGCGGCTGCGCGCCTGCTCGATGGCTTCGGGGCTGGGCTGCATCGTCTTGAACACCGGCAGCAGCACCTTGTCGAACGAAGGCATGGGCTGCGGCGCGAAGCGCGTCGCGGGGATGGACCAGCGGTCAATCTCGCGGTCGAACACCGACAACGCGCCGAAGAAAAACACCACCATCAGCACAAAGCCGAGCACCAGCCCGAACCAGGTATGCAGCCAGACCATGGAGAGTCGAAAGTTGTTGAACATACAGATGTCTCCGGTCAGGGCAGCAGCATGGATTGAATCAGCGAGGCAGCGCCGGCCATGAGTGCTCCGCCAACGAGCAGCACGACCCAGACGCGCACCAGGCTGCGTGCGGAGAAGGCCCAGAGAAACACGGCGACGTAGACCAGGAAAGCCAGGATGCTGCTCAGGTGCTCGGCATCATGAAAGGCCATGCCCAGCGCGTAGAAACCAGCTACGCCCAGGGCAACAAAACCCCAGCAAAAGGCGTAACCGCCCCCGATGGCGGCCAGCCCCCGCCAGAGCGCAGCAAGGCGCGACGGGACTTTGACGATGACAGAACTCATGTTCTTCTTTCTTCAATTGAATGGTTGCCGGCGAGAACCGGCGGTGCGGAATTGACGGGGGCCAAAAGAATGGCCCGGTCAACGGAGCTGGCTTGGGGATGTGGCGGTGGCTGACCCGGCGCGCAGCTCCCAGATGGGAATCATTCCCATTGTCGCTGATTCAGCGTGTCTGGCGCCTGCTGGCCCTACGTTGCGTCCGGGTTTGTGTGCGGGGGGATGTTGTCAGCGGCTCAAAATACTATGTTTTTGATAGCTGCTCACGCACGTATCTATTGGCCTGCAGCCGTTTTAATGCCTCAAAATGGCCTGTTTTTAGCTGATTTTTAGGTTTTGGGCGGTCAAAACCTGGCTGAAACACCCAAAAGTTAATATGGAAGTTAACTTTTGGGTATTTTTTAACGTGTACGTTAAAAATACAGCTTGGGGAGGCACACAGCACACGAATATATTCATGTCTCCGTTGCAGAGAACTGTTGCATGGTCTCTCTAGTAAACCTTCGAAGTCCTTGAGATAGCGACGGACGACTTTGCTCAGGTGCACCAATCTTTTGCATCAAGAAATCAATCATTGGTGCATCTGGCTCCGGAGTATTCGCAGCGAGCCGGTCGACAAACTTCTTCATCGCAATTTCGCAGTCACCAAAATCGCTAGTCGCGAACTGCATGGAACGATCAAAGTTGTAATTGTCTTGAAGGCCGTTCCGGGCCGCAGTGGCGGCTTCAGCCTTCACCATCTCTCCTATCAGAAGCTTTCTAACGATTTCGTATTCATGCTGCTTGGGAAATTTTGGTTCGCGCTTCCATTCCGTCATGAGGGATAGGGAGCCCGTGTAGGCAATGCAGTATTGCAGCCACGATTCGGTCATGAGAGCATTTATGCCTTGGAACTCTGGCGACTGAAGGGGAGGCAAGTCCAAGAGGATTGGTAGCCTTCGATGCAAAACTTTTGCCCGCTCACTAGCGCGTAACGCCAGCATCTCAACTCTCATCTTTGCCCGCTGCAGCCTATCCGGAGACGCGATCGGGGCTGGTGTCAACGGGACTGAAGTTGTTTTGCTTGCTCGCGAAAATAGACCGAATATTGGCAGGAGCAATAGGGTAGAAACAAGGAAAGAGAGTATCCAGCCATATCCTTCAATTCCATCTGTCGAGAAACGATAAAGCTGAAAGAGCAAGATCGCGATCCCCGTACAAGCAAGAAGAACTCGCTGCGGTGTGTTTAGTGAAGGCATGATTAATTAATAGGTTGACTACAAAACCAAAAAAATGCATCCCGCACGCTCCGCCAAATTCTTTTCGTGCCGATGGGCCAACTCTCAACGCTAAGTTGCTGCGATAGACATAGCGCCATCTAATGTATCAATCCCGTCGGGGAATGAACCTTATCAAATTTGTACCTCAGTAATTCGGCTAAGGCTAAGTACAAATCTCGAATCAATAAGACTTCCATCCCTGATTTCCCATATCGGGATAATCCTGCTCATCAGCCCGCAACCGCAACACAGCACGGCACCAAAAAAGGACCCCATGTCATCCATCACCCTCCGCTTCCTCGCAGAACCTCACACCGTCAACTTCGGCGGCAAGGTGCATGGCGGTACGGTGATGAAGTGGATTGACGAAGCGGGTTATGCCTGCGCCACGCGCTGGGCCAAGCGTTATTGCGTGACGGTGTCTGTGGGCACCATACGCTTCGGGCGGCCCATCATGATTGGTGACCTGGTGGAAGTTGAGGCGCGGCTGGCGTACACAGGGCGGACCAGCATGAACATCTCGGTCGAGGTGCGTGCCGGTGACATGAAGACGGGCGAGATGCAGGTGATCACTGAATGTCTCGTGGTGTTTGTGGCAGTCGATGAAGGCGGCAAGAGCCTGCCGGTCGACGCATGGCAGCCCGAGACGCCGGGTGAGGTGGCGCTGGCCGAGCGGGTGAAGGCGCACCTGGATGCTGCGCGTGCGATGAGCCCGACCTCCTGAACCTCAACGGACAACTTCAATGAAAAACAATGCCCTGACGGGCCGTGACCTGCTGGCTGCGCTGGGCGTGGTGTTTATCTGGGGCATCAACTTTGTCATCACCAAGCTCGCGCTGCAGGACTTCACGCCCTTCCAGCTGGGCGCGATTCGTTTCACGATTGCCTTTGTGCCGCTGGCCTTCTTTTTCAAACCGCCTGCCGTGCCATGGAAATGGGTGGTGATGTACGGCCTCTTCCAGGGTGTGGGCCAGTTCGGGCTGATGTTTTTATCGCTCAAGGTGGGCATGACGGCCGCGCTGGCGTCTGTGCTGCTGCAGACGCAGGTGTTTTTCACCGCGCTGTTCGGTTTTTTCCTGTTGCATGAGCGCACCAGCAAACCGCAGCAGGCGGGCATGGTGCTGGCGGCGCTGGGCATCTGCTGCTTTGTGATGAATTACGTGAACCCCGGCGCGTCGGGGCCGGGCGTGACGACGGTGCTGGGCTTCTTGCTGATACTCGCCGCGGCGGCGATGTGGGCGGTGTCCAACATCGTGGCCAAACATGTGCAGCAGGGCTATGCCGGTTATTCGCCGATCTCGTTTGTGGTGTGGAGCAGCGCGGTGGCCATCCTGCCTTTTGTATTGCTGGCCTGGTTGCTGGAACCTCCGGTCGTGCGCTGGCGCTGGCTGGATGCGCACTGGATCAGCTGGGTCGAAGCGGCCTACCTGGGCCTGGTGGCCACGCTGGTGGGCTACAGCCTGTGGACCTGGCTGCTGCAGCGCCACCCGGCGAATCGCGTGTCACCCTTCGGCCTGGGCGTGCCGGTGGTGGGGCTGGCGACCGGCATGATTGTGCTGGGTGAGGTCATCACGCCGTGGCAGTGGGCCGGCATTGCCCTGACGGCCTGTGCGCTGGGCTGTGTGGTGGTGGGCGGGCGAGTGGCTGAACTGTTCAAGTCAGGGTTCAGGCGCTCCTGAGATCGGTTTCGGCCACCGCCGATTTGCCGCCGAAGTAGGCAGACAGCAGATCCAGCGCATGCCTGACCTTGGCGGGTTGCTCGCCGCGCCGCGCCGTCACCGCATAGAGCGGTATCCCGGGCAGCCGCCAGCCTGGCAACACGGGTAGAAGCCGCCCTTGGTCCAGTGCCTGCTGGTCTTCCTGGCTCACCGCAATACCGATGCCCCAGCCCGCCACGCACAGCGCGTGCAGGCCAGTCACCTGCGAAGCGTGCACACGCGCTTCAAACCGCAGCTGTTGCCGTGTGCCATCCGGGCCGGTCAGCTCGAGCATGTCAAAGCTGGTATGGCGCGGGCGGCTGATAAGCAGGTCATGGCGCAAAAGATCATTCGGGCTCGCGGGCCAGCCGCGCTCGGCCAGATAGGCCGGTGCGGCGCAGAGCTGGGGCTTCATGCTGCCGAGCTTGCGCGCAACCAGGGTTGAATCAGCCTGCTCGCCGGCGCGCAGCGCGAGGTCTACGCGCTCTTCAATCAGGTCGATCACGGTGTCATCAAGCAGCAGGTTGAGCGTGAGCCTGGGGTGGCTGCGCAGCGGTGCCAGCGCACTGGCGAGCAGGCTGCCGAAGCCTATGGGCGCAGCCAGTCGAAGCTCACCTTCGGGCTCGTCACGCAGCCGCGACAGCGCCTGGTCGGCAGAGCGCGCAGCGGCCACCATGGCCGCGCAACCGGCGTGGTAACGCTCGCCAGCCTCGGTCAGCGTCAGCCGGCGGGTAGAACGGTGCAGCAGCGCGAGGCCCAGTGATTGTTCAAGCTGGCGCAGGTGCTGGCTGACGGCAGAGGGCGTCATGCCGAGTTGCCGGCCGGCTGCAGTCAATGAGCCTGCCGCCACCACTTCCGCAAAAACCGCCATGCGCCTGAGTTGGTCCATATCACCCCCCCTATTCATTAGTTTTACTTCACAGTATTAGCCAATTTTGCCGTCTATTCAATGATGAGTGAAGTAATGACACTAATACCTGTTCACATCACTTTCAATTTCACCTTCAAATTTAAAAGGAGCTTTCATGAAAATCGCACTCATAGGCGCTACTGGTTTCACAGGCGCACCCGTCCTGGCTGAACTGCTGTCCCGCGGCCACCAGGTCACCGCCCTCGCCCGCACGCCTGAAAAACTGCAGTCGCAAAAAGGCCTCAACGTGGTCAAGGCCGATGTGCTGGATGAAAAGCAGGTGGCCGCCGCCGTCGCAGGCCATGACGCCGTCATCAGCGCCTACAACCCGGGCTGGAGCGAGCCGAAAATTCACGACATCTTTTTGCAGGGCAGCCACGCCATCTTGCAGGGCATCAAACAGGCCGGCGTCAAACGCGTGCTGGTGATTGGCGGCGCGGGCAGCCTGTACGTTGCTCCTGGCTTGCAGCTGGTTGATACACCGCAGTTCCCGGCTGAATACAAACAGGGCGCACTGGCGGCGCGCGAACTTCTCAACCGCATCGAGAAAGAAACCTCACTGGACTGGACGCTGATCTCGCCACCGATTGGCCTGGCACCCGGCGAGCGCACGGGCAAATACCGCGTCGGTGCAAACGACCTGCTGCCCGGCAAGGGCGATGTGCCTGCAGGCATTTCAGTGGCCGACCTGGCCGTGGCCATTGTTGATGAGATCGAGAAACCGCAACACATCAAGAAGCGGTTTACGGCGGCAAACTAGAAGCGCCTTCACCGCAATCTTGGGTGATGTCTGACAGGGCGAGGCCACCGCAGCAATTAAGGTGGCTCATGAAAGGAAACACCTGACCATGAGCAACCTCATTTCAAAAACACAGCAGCAACTGCAGGCCGTCCGCGACTGGGACCAGAGCCGGCCCAGCTTTCCGGCAGAGCACTGGATTGTTCTGGGCGCAGGCGTCGCCGTCATGCTGGCGTCTCGCCGCAGCGGCTCACCAATCGTTCGTGCCTTGGGCGCAGCAGCAGGCGGTGCGCTGGTGGCACGCGCCGCGAGCGGCCGTGACGGTGTTGCAAAGCTGGCTGCCCTGATACCTGCGGGTAGCAGCCTGACAAACCTGGGCAGCCTGTTTGGCCGCCGCCAGAAGCTGTTGCCGTTTTAAGCGATTATTTTTGCGCGTCGCGGCGGGCTGATTCGAGCACGTCGCGGGTCTTGATCGCTTCGCGGCGCGCTGCTTCAACAAAATCATCGCCGGTTGAAGCGTAAAGAATCGCACGTGATGAATTCACTGCGATGTGCGCACCGGGTTTCCAGCCTGCCCTGACAGTGGCGACGGCATCGCCGCCCTGAGCGCCCACGCCGGGAATCAGCAAGGGCAGGGTTGGGGCAACCACACGCACGCGTTCGATCTCTGCCGGGTAAGTTGCACCCACGACAAGGCCCAACTGGCCGTTGATGTTCCACGGGCCGTTGGCCAGGCTGGCGACATGTTCATAGAGCAGCGGCTGGCCATCGACCGACGCGAGGCGCTGGTTCTGCAAATCGTCACCGCCGGGGTTGGAGGTGCGGCACAGCAGAAAGGCGCCTTTGCCGTGGTACTTGAGGTAAGGCGTGACCGAATCAAAACCCATGAAAGGCGATAGCGTGACGGCATCGGCGCCGTAACGCTCGAAGGCTTCAATCGCGTACTGCTGGGCGGTGGCGCCAATGTCGCCGCGCTTTGAATCAAGAATGACGGGTACGTTGGGGGCAACGCTCCTGATGTGTTTGACAAGGCGCTCGAGCTGCTCTTCTGCGCGGTGTGCGGCGAAGTAGGCGATCTGTGGTTTGAAGGCAATGGCAAGGTCGGCGGTAGCGTCAACAATCGCGGCGCAAAAATCAAAAATGCGGCTGGCGTCGCCCTTGTATTTGTCGGGAAATTTGGCCGGCTCGGGGTCAAGGCCCACGCACAGCAGGGACTGGTTCTGGCGCTCGGCAGCACCCAGCATTTCAATAAAAGTCGTGGATTGGCTCATGCGCTGATTGTAAGAAGCGCAGACCTTGCAGAATTTATGTAGAAAGCACGCTCATGGCCAGGCAGAGGTCCTCCCAGGCCTTGGCCTTGTCGAGCGGGTTGCGCAGCAGGTAAGGCGCATCGTGCGTGACGATGAGCTTGACGCCCAGCAACTGGTGCACCTGGCCGCGCAGCTTGCCAAAGGGCTCGTTCGACTGCAGCAAAGCCTGCGATGCCAGACGGCCCATGACGAGTACCAGGTCAGGCCGCGCGCTGGCCATCACATCGGGCAGGGAGGAAGCGATGCTGGCGCCTGCTGCGCCCTGCCTTGCCAGCGGCGCCAGGGTGACGCTGCCAGCCGTGTGCAATCTGGCCGCGCGCAGCATGTTGTTGAGCAGCTTGCCGGCATCGCCGTCAAACGGGCTAAAGCCACCCTGCAGCGCAGAGGCAGGTGTTTCTGCCAGCACCAGCCAGCGTGCGCCTGCTGTGTTGGCGGTGTCTGCGTACAGCGCGATCGCTTCGCCCATTTGCCATGTGGGGCCTTCGCTGCTTGCTGCGGCTGGAGCCGTTGCAGGCTGTGGCCGGGCCACTGGTGCGGGCGCCACAGGGGCGGAACGTGCGCGTACGGCGACTGCGTCAATCGCGACAGGTGCATGGGCCGGGGCTTCTGCTTTTGCGGGGGCGGCCTGAACCGCAGGTGCGACTTCAACAGCGGGAATATTGACGGGTGCCTCCATGGGCGACCAGACCCGCACACCCATTTCGCGCAGCATGGCGCGGTGGCGTTTGTCGAGGCTCAGGCTCATAGCGCAAAACTCATGACAACCGCATCTTCACGGCGGGGATTCAGCACGCCGCCCGAGGGGTAATAGTTGCGGCGCAGGCCGACTTCACGAAAACCATAGCTTTCGTAAATCGCTTTTGCGCGCTTGTTGCTGACGCGTACTTCCAGCCACAACCACTGCGCGCCCTGCCCGCGCGCCCAGATGGCGAGTGCATCAAGCATCACACGCGCCCAGCCGCGCCGCTGGTGTACGGGTGCGACAGTGATGTTGAGCAAGTGGACTTCATCGACACCCTTCATGGCCACAAAGTAGCCCAGCAGTTCGGCCTGCGTCTGCGTGCTCGCCGTGAGCAGTTGCGCCTGGTAACCGGCATTGAGCGAGTCGGTGAAGTTGCCGGGAGTCCACGGGTGGTCGTAGGCGGTTTTTTCAATCGCCACGATCTTGTCGAGCCACGCAGCCGTCATCGGCTCGAATTGCGCTTCGAGCGGCTGGGCGGGTTTGAGGACGGCGTTCATTGGCGTGAGTTTCTGGGAGCAGCAGCCATTGCAGCCTGCTCTTTTTGTTGTTTCACCACGGCACGTTCGTCGGTGGTGAGGGCTACTTTATCGCGAACGTAAAGCGGCAGCGCCAAAGCGGCATCCACCAGATGCCCGGCAGCGATCAGTGCCGGGGCCAGCCGCAGCATGGCCGTTGCAGTGGGCAGCACATCAAGCCGGGTAAAAGCTGCGATGGCGGCGGGCAGGCGGTCTGCGTAAACGCTGAACACATTGCCGGCCAGCAAGGCACCTGCATCAGGTGCGAGGTTCTCGGGCCTGACCATGTGGCACGCCGCCAGGGGTTTGCAGACGCCTGCGTCGACTACAAAGTCCTGTGTGTAAAGCTCGTCCATGCGCGCATCGAGCAGCGCCGTGATGTGCAGTACGCCGCCAGAATCTGCCTGCCTGAATCGTGCTTCTTCGGCCAGCGCCATCAGGGTATCGACCGGCAGCACAGGTATGCCTGCACCCTGACGTGCACCAAAGGCCAGCCCCTGGGCAACCGAACAGGCGGTGCGCAGGCCCGTGAATGAACCCGGGCCGCGGCCAAACGCGATGGCATCAAGATCATCAATGCGCAAACCGGCTTCATCCAGCAGCGCGAGGATGGCGGGGATCAGCGTCAACGATGCCTTCGCCCCACCCGGCCCCGTGTGCTGCCACGTGCGCGCACCATCCGTCAGCGCGATGGACATCACGTCTGTGCTGGTGTCAAAGGCCAGGAGCTTCATGGTCGGGGTGGTCAAAAAAAGGGACTGCGCCTGCGGCAGTGCGGCGCATTGGTGATTATCCGCGCCAACACCTTCAGGCAGCCACCAGAGGCAGGCAAGCCCCGATAATCGGCTCATGATTGTTGACTGGCGGCGTATATCGGGCTTTTTAACGCTGCGCAAGGCGCAGGCCGGCCTGCTTGCCATGTTGATGGTCACCCTGGCTGGCAACGGTGCTGCGCAGACTCCCGCCCGCCTGCCCCCGGCGATTGAAAAGGCGCTGACCCGGGCCCAGGTGCCGCGTGAGGCCGTCGCCCTGCTGGTGGTGGACGCTTCAGGGCGGCAACCGCCGCGCCTGGCATGGCGCAGCGAGGTGCCGATGAACCCGGCTTCGGTCATGAAGCTGGTGACCACCTATTCAGCACTCGACACACTGGGCCCGGATTTCACCTGGAAAACAAAGGTCACGCTGGACGGCAGCCTGAACAGCGGCCTGCTCAATGGCAACATGATTGTTCAGGGCGGTGGCGACCCCAAGCTGGTGGTCGAGCGCCTGCAGGCCCTGTTGATGCAGGTGCAGAACGGCGGCGCAAAAGCCATACGTGGCGACATCGTGCTGGACCGCAGCGCCTTCAGCGTGCCGCCGACTGACCCGGGTGAGTTTGACGGTGAGCCATTGCGGCCCTACAACGCCAGACCGGACGCGCTGCTGGTCAACTTCAAATCCGTCGTCATGACCTTCACGCCGGATATTGCCAACGCCCGCGCCATCGTGCGCTACGAACCGCCGCTGGCCGGTGTGCAGGTTTCAGAAACCGTGCCGCTGCTGCGCGTGGGCCGCTGCGGTGACTGGCGCAGCGAGTTGCGTGCCGGTGTCGACAACCCCAACCGCATTGATTTTCTGGGCAGCTATTCATCGGCCTGTGGCGAAAAGATCTGGCCCATGGCCTATGCGGAGCCGGCCAGCTTTGCGGCGCGTGCGGTAGAGGGCTCATGGCGGCACCTGGGCGGGCTGATGACGGGCGCGGTGCGTGATGCCACGCCGCAGGAGCTTGCCAGCTTGCGCCGCACCGGCACACTGTCGGGCGAGCGGGTGGCGGCGCAGTTTGAAAGTGTCTCGCTGCCCTTGCTGGAGGTGGTACGTGACGTCAACAAGTACTCCAACAACATCATGGCCCAGCACCTGTTTTTGACCATGGGCCTCAACGCAAACCTGGGCCAGGTCAAGGGCGGCACGCTGGAAGCCAGCCGTGCAGCACTGTCTGCGTGGTGGAAGAAAAACCTGCCCGGCGCAGTCCCACCGCTGATAGACAACGGATCGGGTCTGAGCCGCAGCGAGCGCATCACTGCGGCCAGCTTGCAGGCGCTACTGCAACACGCGGCGAAAAACCCGGTGGGTACTGCGCTGGCAGATTCGCTGCCGGTGGCGGGCATTGATGCCACCATGCGTGAGCGTGCGAAGGGCGTGGCAGGCCAGGCTTTTGTAAAGACCGGCTCGCTGCGCGATGTGACGGCGATTGCCGGTTATGCCAACGGCCTGGGCGGCACACGCTACATCGTGGTCGGCATGATCAACCACCCCAATGCATCGGCAGCTCGCCCCGCGCTGGACGCGCTGATTGATTGGGCCGTGAGGGAGAGTGCGCGATGAATACAGGTTTTACCGTGGCTGACTGGGTCGGCTTTGGCGGCGCAGCACTCACGACTGTGAGTTTTTTGCCTCAAGCGTGGCTGAGTTTCAAAACCCGCGACGTCAGCGGCATTTCGCTCGGCATGTACAGCGTGTTCACGGTCGGCGTGGCGCTGTGGCTGGTCTACGGCGTGATGCTGGGCGCCTGGCCCATCGTGCTTGCAAATGCCATCACGCTCGCACTGGCCATGGCCATCCTGGTGATGAAACTAAGGTATTCAGCAAGCGACCCGCCAGCCGATGCGTGACAAACCTCACGGAATTTTTGCAGCCTGAACGCGACATTTGGGTTCAGGCAGGTGTAAAAAGCGCTTCAAACCATGACTGCGTCCGGGCTGCGGTCTATCATGGGCATTCTCGACGCTCACCAAAAAACAACGCTGGCTTCGGCTGGGTACCAACGCTCAAGAAGCATGTCCCTTTTCAAAGGCCTTTTTCCCTCCGCCCGCAATCCCCGTGCTGAATCACCAGAACGGGATGCAAGCGCACGCGGGCCGGAAACCGCGCCTGTCAAGATGAACCTCGAAGAGCGCATGGCATTCCGCCGTGAGCTGCTGTTTGAAAACGTACGCGCCACCCTGAACAGCTTTTTCATCGATGCCAAGAGCTACCGCTTCAAGGTCATGCGCACCGACAAGCGCGGCCACTGCTATGTGATCATGCTCGACATGCCGCCGGCTTTCATGCTGGGCGAGCACGGGCAGCATGCAAGGCTGGCCGAGATTGCTGCGACGCTGACCAAAAATGCCCAGACACGTTACGGGCTGATTGTGGGCGGCGTGTACTGGCGTGTGGACGAAACGCTGGCAGCGACTGTTGCCGAATGGGCCAAGCCTGCGCAGGTGCCGGCGTTTGCAAGCTCTCAGCCCGGCCCCGAACTGACAAACATCGAGAAGTACGAACGCGCCACAGCCGAACAGCTTGCTGCCTTTGAAGCGGCCTGGCAGGAAAGCAGCGACATACAGATCGGTGACCGTACCTACTCATCAGACCTTGCACCGCTTGGCGAAGACCCGCCACTTCCACCACGAAAATAGCAGTGGCTACATGCAGATGGATACATCTGCGACCCTTTGATACCCCTGATTCCTGCAAGCCGTGCTGGTAATGCGTTTTATGGCGTCAAGCGCCCTCAAGGCCTTTGCCGCTGCGCCGTGCCACGCGCCCCTCGACCAGCCCTGAAGGCGTGACCTTGCCGCTGGCATGCCGCTGGTTGTTGCAGGCCTCGTGGCTGATCGCCAGGTTTTCTGCGTGGCTGTTGCCGCCTTCGCTCAGCGGCTTGATGTGCTCCAGCGTGGCGGCCTCAGGCAGCACATGTTCGCCGCACACCCAGCAAGGCACCTTGCCGTGCATCTGGCGGGCGACAGTTTTGTAGATCTTGTCGCGGGTGTGGGCGAGGCGGCTCATGCCAGGTGTTTACCAGATGATTTTTCAGCTCGCTGCCGCGCGCCCAAGCCGGTCGCGCACGCCGTCCCACGCCTCGTCTGGCGGTGGCGTTTCTATCCAGATCAGCTTGACGCCTTTTGCATCAAAGTCCCGCATGACGGCAAACAGCTGCTGAGCCGTCGCGAGTGCATCGTCGGGCATGCGGCGGTACAGCACCTTGTCTGATTTGATGCGCACGATGGTGCGGGCGTAAATGGCGATGTTGGCGGCATCTGCGCCCAGCAGGTCGAGTGCGGTCTGTATGGCTTTGGCGTCCATCAGCCTGACCCTCGCAGCCGGTGCGTAATGGGATTCCAGCGTGCCTGACGCGCGCGGTGCATCGGCTGCATTCAATATCAGGTCATCCGGGTCCAGCACGGCCTGGCCGCAGGCCTTTTCAAGCTGGGCGCGCGTCAGCACACCCGGGCGCAGCAGCACCGGGCGGCCGCGTGTGCAATCAACAATACTGGACTCAATGCCCACATCACAGGGGCCGCCGTCGAGAACGAGCAGGCTTTCACCGAGTTCTTCAATCACGTGTTTTGCGGTGGTGGGGCTGACGCGCCCAAAGCGGTTGGCGCTGGGGCCTGCCACACCGGTATTGCAGGCCTTTAAAAAAGCCAGTGCCACCGGGTGTGAAGGGCAGCGCAAGCCTATCGAATCCTGGCCGCCCGCAGCGGCAGCAGCCACACCGGGCTTGCGCGGCAGGATCACGGTCAAGGGGCCGGGCCAGAAAGCAGCGATGAGACGCTCGGCAAACCCGGGCACGCCGCTGGCGTAATCAGTGACCTGTGATGCAGCGGCCACATGAACAATCAGCGGATGATCGGAAGGCCTGCCCTTGGCCGCAAAGATGCCGGCTACAGCGCTGTCACTCGATGCGTCGGCACCCAGGCCATACACCGTCTCGGTGGGAAAGCCGACCAGCCCGCCAGCCTGAATGACACGTGCGGCCTCGAGAACGGCCTGCGGATCGGTGCCGGAGACGATCATTCCGCTCAATCCAGGCCGGGCAAACCCAGCAGATCAGCGGCTTTGCGCGCAGTTGCCCTCACATCGGCAAGCGTCGCACCCGTGATGTTCAGGTGACCCATCTTGCGGCCAGGTCGTGCTTCCGTTTTGCCATAAAGATGCAGGTGCGCGCCGGGCAAGGCCAGCACGGCCTGCCAGTCGGGTGTGCGCGGCTGGCGCTCTGCGTCAAACCAGATGTCACCCAGCAGGTTGAGCATGATGGAAGGCGAATGCTGTCGCGGCGCAGGCAATGGCAGGCCGGCCATCGCATGCACCTGCAGGTCGAACTGCGACACATCACAGGCATCCATGGTGTAGTGGCCGCTGTTGTGGGGGCGCGGCGCCATTTCGTTGACGACCAGGGTGCCATGCGCGCTGCCGTCGTCAATCACAAAAAACTCGACGCAGAGCACCCCCACATAACCGATGTGGCTGGCGATGGAGCGCGTTGCGGCCTGCGCGCGGGCGGCAAGCTCGGGCGGCAGGTTTGAATCGTAGGCGTGCGTGACCGCCAGAATGCCATCGACATGAATATTGCGCTGCGGTGCAAAACCCACCATGGCGCCATCCCAGCCACGCGCTACGATGACCGACAGCTCGTCCTTGAGCGGCATCAGCTTTTCAAGCACGCAGGGCACCTGTTTCAGGTCGCTCCATGCCGCGGCCAGCTCGGCTGCGTTCTTCACGCGCACCTGGCCCTTGCCGTCGTAACCCATGCGGGCGGTTTTCACAATGCCGGGCAGCAAGGCTGCAGGCACCGCCTTCAGGTCTGCTTCTGTCTGAATCACCGCGTAAGGCGCGCAGGTCACGCCCGATACATCGGCACAGGCGGTGAAATGTGATTTTTCTTCAATGCGGTTTTGCGCGATGGCGACGACGGATGCACCCGGCGCCACCGGCCTTGTGCGCGCCAGCGTTTGCAGGGCATCGGCCGGCACGTTTTCAAATTCGGTGGTGATGGCGTCGCTGACATCAGCGAGTTGTGCCAGGCCTCGCGCATCGCTGTAGCCGGTTTGTATGTGGTGGTGGCTGACCAGGCCTGCCGGGCTTTGTGGGTCGGCATCCAGCACCGCCGTGAAATAACCCAGGCGCTGCGCGGCATGCACAAACATGCGGCCCAGCTGGCCGCCGCCCATCACCCCCAGGGTGGCGGGGCGGCCCGATGGCGATGCAGTGCCAGGAAAGATGGGTGCCTGGCTCATGCGGGCGGCAGGGTCATGGCGCGCGCGGCAGCCGTCTGCTCTGTCCTGAAGGCCTGCAGCTTTTTAAGCAGCTTTTTGTCGTGAAGCGCCAGCATGGCGACCGCGAACAGCGCCGCATTGGCGGCACCGGCATTGCCGATGGCAAAGGTGGCAACCGGAATGCCCTTGGGCATTTGAACGATGCTGTGAAGTGAATCAACACCCTGCAGGTGTTTGCTGGCCACTGGCACACCCAGAACGGGCACCGTGGTCTTTGCGGCCAGCATGCCCGGCAGGTGCGCCGCGCCGCCGGCCCCGGCAATGATGGCCTGCAGGCCGCGACCGGACGCTGCTTGCGCATAGTTGAAGAGTTCATCGGGCATGCGGTGCGCCGACACAACCTGCGCCTCGTGCGCAATGCCGAACTGGGTCAGGATCTGGACCGCGTGCTGCATGGTCTCCCAGTCGCTGCTGGAGCCCATCACCACCCCGATCACGGGTTTGGCCGCCGGTTTCACCGGTTTGGCGGGTTTGGCGGACTTGCTTGTTGTTGTCATGGCTAAGCTTTGCGGTCTGGGGTGTCGGGGTGTTGGAGGCGAGGCGCGGGAAACCATGGATTTTAAGGTGCAGGGCGTGGTAGAGACGATGAGGCGCTGATTTCGTGCGCAGGCCGGGCTGATGGGGCCGCCGTGCGCGGGCATGAGCTGTCGGCGACCGCCTGATTTACTATTATTTTCATAGCTGCTCACGCTCGTGTTTATTGGCCTGCAGCCGTTTTCATGCCGGAAAATGGCCATTTTTTGATGTTTTGAAGCCGTTTTTTGCGCCAGGCGCGGCCTTAAGCGCCAAAAGTTAACCTCCATATTAACTTTTAACAAAAATTTAACGTATACATTAAAAATTTGCCGTGTACAGCAAAAAACAGGATTGACAGGCTTCAGGGCATGGCACCGTGCTACCCTCGCTGCGGTTGAAAATTTCCCTCCAGGCCCCAGTTCTCCCAGAGCCCTAACTCCCAGAAGATCATGATCGACGTCACCATTGCGAATTTTGAACAGGAAGTCATCGCCGCTTCCATGACCACCCCGGTGCTGATTGATTTCTGGGCACCCTGGTGCGGACCCTGCAAGTCACTCGGGCCCATTCTTGAAAAAGTCGAAGTGGCTTACGGAGGCCGCTTCAAGCTGGTGAAGATCGATTCCGACCAGGAACAGCAACTCGCTGCCGCATTTGGCGTCAAGAGCATTCCGACCTGCATTCTGATGATGAACGGCCAGCCCGTGGATGGCTTCACCGGTGCGCTGCCAGAGGGCAAGGTCAAGGAGTTTCTGGACAAACACGTACCGCCCGGCGAAGAGTTGCCCACGGAAGACGATGCTGAAGAGGCCGAGGTTTCACCTGAAGACGCGCTTGAACGCCTGAAACAGGCTGTAGCCGACAAGCCCGAAGACGAGAACGCGCGCTTTGACCTGGTCAAGCAGTTGCTGCTCGAAGGCAGCGATGACGATGCCAAAGTGGCCTTCGCCCCGATGATCGCACAGACGGCGGTGGTCCGCAGGTTTGACTCGCTCAAGCGCTGGATGGACGCGATTGATTTTGTGGCCATGCATGCGAATGAGGCTGGTGCAGAAGCCGGGTTCGACGCAAAAATTACCGCCAACAAGCGCGACTTCGATACCCGTTTTGACAAGGCCCGCTGGCTGATGGCGCAGAACCGCTGGACCGATGCGCTCGACGAACTGCTCGATATTCTGATGCGCGACAAGACCTGGAAGGAAGACCTGGCGCGCAAGACCTACATCGCCATTCTCGACATCATGGAGCCGCCCAAACCCAAAGTGGCGGATGGCCAGATACCACCGGACGACCCGGCAGTCGCCACCTACCGCCGACGTTTGAGCAGTGTGATTTTGAGCTGAAGCTTATCCGGGCTGTCAAACTCAGAAACACCGCAGAACCGGCTCAGCCGGGCTGCAGGTGTTGCCCCCCAGCGGGGGGTTCCGGCTACACAGCGTGAGCCGAGACAGGGGGGGTCGTCAGTCTCACCAGGGCCTCTTCGTATTTGGCCGCCGTTTTTGCAACGACGTCAGCCGGCAGATGCGGCGAAGGCGGTGTTTTATCCCAGGGCTTGCCATTGATGCGCACCGCTTCCAGCCAGTCACGTACAAACTGCTTGTCGTAGCTGGGCGGGTTGGCACCCGTTGCAAAGGCGGCCTGATAACCCTCTATCGGCCAGTAACGTGAGGAATCGGGCGTCAGCACCTCGTCCATCAATGTCAGGGTGCCGTTTTCATCCAGCCCGAACTCGAACTTGGTGTCGGCAATGATGATGCCCTTGGTCAGGGCAAACGCGGCGGCTTCTTCGTAGATCTGGATGCTGATCTTCTTGATCTGTGCGGCCAGTTCCGGGCCAACCACCTTCACCACCTGCTCGTAGCTGATGTTCTCGTCGTGCTCACCCACCTCGGCCTTGGCCGCGGGTGTGAAGATGGGTTCTGGCAGCTTGCTGGCGTTCTTCAGGCCCGCAGGCAGCGCCACGCCGCAGACGGCCTGACTGGCCTGGTATTCCTTCCAGCCGCTGCCGGCCAGGTAACCGCGCACCACCGCCTCGACGGGAATTGGCTTGAGGCGTTTGACCAGCATGGAGCGGTTGGCCACCTGGGGAATTTCGGCGGCGGTCACCGCGCTCTCGGGGTTCTCGCCGGTGAGGTGGTTGGGGCAGATGTGGCCCAGCCTGTCAAACCAGAACAGCGCCATCTGCGTGAGCAGCACACCCTTGCCGGGAATCGGCTCACCGAGGATGACGTCAAACGCGCTCAGGCGGTCACTGGCGACCATCAGCAGGCGGTCTTTGCCCACCGCGTAGTTGTCACGCACTTTGCCCCGGGCAAGCAGGGGCAGCGAAGTCAGGGCGGAGGTGTGGAGCGCTTGTGTCATGGTGGGAGTGAAAGTAAAAAGCCCGCAACTCGAAGAGTTGACGGGCCTTGAATTATCGCCAATCCCTGGACGGGCTGGCGATACGAGGTCAGTGAACGACCTGCGCCAGCTCGCCCTTGGAATACTTCGCAGCCACAACCTGCAGGCTGTCGCCCTTGATCTTGGCGCCCTGGCCTTCGCAGCCGAACTCGATGTAACGCTGCTTGCACAGGGCCTTGGCGGCTTCGCGGGCGGGCTTGAGCCACTCACGGGCGTCGAACTTCTCGGGGTTCTCGGCCAGGAACTTGCGCACTGCGCCTGTCATGGCCAGGCGGATGTCGGTGTCGATGTTGATCTTGCGCACGCCGTGTTTGATGGCTTCCTGGATTTCCTCGACCGGCACGCCGTAGGTTTCCTTCATCTGGCCACCGTACTTGCGGATGATTTCCAGCATTTCCTGCGGTACAGACGACGAGCCGTGCATCACCAGGTGGGTGCTGGGGATGCGCTTGTGGATTTCCTTGATGCGGTCAATCGCCAGGATGTCGCCGGTGGGCTTGCGGCTGAACTTGTAGGCGCCGTGGCTGGTGCCGATAGCAATTGCCAGTGCGTCGATCTGGGTCTGCTTGACGAAGTCTGCCGCCTGCTCGGGGTCGGTCAACAGCTGTTCGCGCGTCATGGTGGCGTCGGTGCCGTGGCCGTCTTCCTTGTCGCCCTTCATGGTTTCAAGCGAGCCGAGGCAGCCCAGTTCACCTTCGACCGTGACGCCGTAGCGATGCGCCAGTTGCGACACCTTTTTTGTCACTTCAACGTTGTATTCGTAGCTGGCAATGGTCTTGCCGTCGGCCTCAAGCGAGCCATCCATCATCACTGAAGAAAACCCGAGGTTGATGGCGCCCTGGCACACGTCGGGGTTCTGGCCGTGGTCCTGGTGCATGACGAGCGGGATGTTGGGGTACATCTCGATGGCGGCTTCGATCAGGTGCTTGATGAAGGGCTCACCGGCGTATTTGCGGGCGCCGGCGCTGGCCTGCAGGATGACCGGCGCGCCGGTTTCCTTGGCCGCTTCCATGACGGCCTGCACCTGTTCGAGGTTGTTGACGTTAAAAGCCGGAATGCCGTAGCCATTGACTGCAGCATGGTCCAGCAGCTCGCGCATCGATACGAGTGCCATGATCAGATTCCCAGAAAGTTAAGCCGTGAAAGGGATGGGTTCCGGCGGTAGCCCCTGGCAGCGTGGGCTGTTTCAGGTGCCCGTAACCGCAAGGTAACCGGTGCCCCAATTCTAACTGCGGCCCGCTGAAGGCCCAAAGAACGCCGCACTCAGCGAGGGGTATTGACGAAAGCGGTGACGCGGTCAAGCACGGGGGCACGGCCCCTGAGCACCGTGGCCATGGAGGCGACCAGGGTGATGTGCCCCACACTGTCATAAAGCTCGGACTCGACCGGCACACCGGCAGCCTTCAGCTTGCGGGCCATGCTGACGGTGCTGCGGACCGGGTCTACCACCGAATCTTTTACCGGGGCGATCAGCAAGGCGGGTGGGGACGCTTTCGATGCATGGAACAGCGGCTGGCTGTCCTGTGGGGTATCAGGCCATCGGAAGGCCACCTGGGTCTTTTTGTCGCCAATCGGCAGGAAGTCATAAGGCCCTGCCAGGCCTATCCAGCCGGCAAGCCGGGAGGGCGTCAGGCCAAAGGCTTCCAGCCAGCGGGGGTCGAGCGCCAGCATTGCGGCGTTGTACGCGCCTGCGCTGTGGCCCATGACAAAAATGCGGGAGCGGTTGACGCCGTAATCCTGCGCGTGCTTGAAGGCCCAGCTGGTGGCCATGGCGCTGTCGAGCACAAATACCGGGTAGCGGAATTCGGGGCTGAGCCGGTAGTCTGCAACCACCGTGACAATGCCGCGGGAGGCCAGCGCCTCCCCTACAAAACGGTAGTCGCCCCGTTCGCCGGACGACCAGCTGCCACCGTAAAAAAACACCACCATGGGTGCATCGGCCACAGGTGTGCGTGGGCGGTAAACATCGAGCTTCTGGCGCGGGTCAGGGCCATAGGCAAGGCCCTCCTCACGCTCATAGGTATCAACGGCCACCGTGGCGTTGAGCAGGTCAACCGCAGAGCAGGCTGTGAGAAGCCCGGGCAGCATGGCAAGAAGGGAGCGTCTGGGCAATTTGGAATTCAGCAGGTTCATGGCGTTTATTGGATACGCTGTTGAAGTGCGGCTGGATTCAGCAGATGTCCGAAAAGTCTGTCAGCGTCTTGCCCCGGGGTGTCCATGCACTGGAAATTACGGGCCCGGCTCAGGCGACCCGGCAGATCTTCAGCATGTTGGTGCCGCCTGGCGCGCCCATGGGCTCGCCGCAGGTGATGGCATACACGTCACCGCTCTGCACGATTTCGCGGCTGAGCAGATGGCCTTCTGCCTGCTCGAGCGCCGTGTCGCGGTCGACGCTGGTGTCCATCAGCAGGGGCCGCACGTTGCGGTACAGCGCCATCTTGCGCTGCGTGCTCAGGCGCGGCGTCAGTGCGTAAATAGGCACGTGAATGTCGTGACGGCTCATCCACAGGGCGGTCGAGCCGCTGTCCGTCAGGGCGACGATGGCCTTGGCACCGAGGTGGCTGGCCGTGAACAGTGCGCCCATGGCAATCGACTGGTCGATGCGGGCAAAGTGTTTGCCGGTGAAGTCGGAGTCGATTTCCTTGTATTCGGCCTTCTCGGCTTCCACGCAGATATTGGCCATTTCAATGATGGTTTCGAGCGGGAATTTGCCGGCTGCCGTTTCGGCGCTGAGCATGACGGCATCGGTGCCGTCCAGCACGGCATTGGCCACATCGCTGACCTCGGCACGCGTCGGCACCGGGTTCAGGATCATGCTTTCCATCATCTGCGTTGCGGTGATGACCACCTTGTCCTGCGCGCGCGCCATCTTGATCATGCGTTTTTGCAGGGCCGGCACGGCGGCATTGCCGACCTCAACCGCCAAATCACCTCGCGCCACCATGATGCCGTCGCTGACGCGCAGTATTTCTTCAAGGTTGGGCACCGCCTCGGCGCGCTCAATCTTGGCAATCAGCCCGGGCTTGTGCTTGAACTGCGCGGCAGCCACATTGCACAGCTGGCGCGCCATTTCCATGTCGGTCGCATTTTTTGGGAAGCTCACCGCCACATAGTCGGCCTGGAAACTCATCGCCGTGCGGATGTCGTCCATGTCCTTGGCAGTCAGTGCCGGTGCGGTCAGGCCGCCGCCCTGCTTGTTGATGCCCTTGTTGTTCGACAGCTCGCCGCCCAGCTTGACGGTGGTGATCACTTCTTCACCCAGCACGGCATCGACCGTCAGCACGATCAGGCCGTCGTTGAGCAACAGCACATCACCGGCCTTCACATCGCGTGGCAGTTCCTTGTAATCAAGACCCACGCCCTTGATGTCACCGGGTTCGGTGCGGGACGCGTCCAGCACAAACTTCTCGCCCGGAACCAACAGTACCTTGCCTTCAGCGAATTTGCCGACGCGGATTTTCGGCCCCTGCAGGTCGGCCATGATGGCGACCTCACGGCCGGCGCGCTGCGATGCTTCGCGTACAACTGCGGCCAGCTTGATGTGGTCTTCAGCCTTGCCGTGGCTGAAGTTGAGGCGCACCACGTTGACGCCCGCCCGTATCATTTTTTCAAGCAGCGCCGGGTCGCTGGAAGCGGGGCCGAGGGTGGCAACAATCTTGGTGGCGCGACGTGGCATGAACTTGTCTCCGTTGTAATTTAGTTTCTGATTTTTACACAAACCAGATGAAACCAGTTACCAAGACGGTACGCAACCGTCCCGGCAAAAGATCAGCCAGCCGCGCGTTTCTGCAGGATTTCAAACGCCGGCAAAGTCTTGCCTTCAAGCACTTCAAGGAAAGCGCCGCCACCCGTCGAGATATAGCCCACCTGCTTTTCAATGCCGTATTTGGCGATCGCGGCCAGCGTGTCTCCGCCGCCGGCAATCGAGAAGGCGCTGCTTTCTGCGATGGCGCGCGCAATGCCTTCAGTGCCTTTTGAGAAAGCATCAAACTCAAACACACCGACCGGGCCATTCCAGACAATGGTGCCAGCCGCCTTGAGCTGGGCCGCAAGCAGCGCAGTGGTGTCGGGGCCAATGTCCAGGATCAGGTCATCGTCGGCCACATCCGTTGCCGCCTTGATGGTGGCCGGGGCGTCGGCTGCAAAAGTTTTGGCGGTGACCACGTCGGTCGGAATGGGTACTGCCGCACCGCGTGCCTTCATGGCTTCGATCACGGCCTTGGCTTCAGACAGCAAATCAGCTTCGGCCAGGCTCTTGCCGATCTTCAGGCCCGCCGCCAGCATGAAGGTATTGGCAATGCCGCCGCCGACGATGAGCTGGTCCACATTGCTGGCCAGCGACTTGAGGATGGTGAGCTTGGTCGAGACCTTGCTGCCGGCCACGATGGCCACGAGGGGGCGGCGCGGATCTGTCAGCGCTTTGGAGATGGCGTCCATCTCGGCAGCAAGCAAGGGGCCGGCACTGGCGACTTTCGCGTACTGGGCAATGCCATAGGTCGAAGCCTCTGCGCGGTGTGACGTGCCAAACGCGTCGTGCACAAAAATATCGCAAAGCGCGGCCAGCTTGCGGGCCAGCGCCTCGTCATTTTTCTTCTCGCCCTTGTTGAGGCGGCAATTCTCGAGCAGCACAACCTCACCGGCCTTGACTTCAACGCCATCGACCCAGTTGCTCTTCAGAGGCACTTCGCGGCCCATGAGTTCGGACAGGCGTTCGGCCACAGGCGCGAGCGAGTCTTCTGGCTTGAAAGCACCCTCTGTCGGGCGGCCCAGGTGCGAGGTCACCATCACCGCAGCACCGGCATCCAGCGCCATCTGTATGCAGGGAATGGAAGCACGAATGCGTGTGTCTTCGGTGATCTTGCCTGCATCATCCTGCGGCACATTCAGGTCGGCACGGATAAAAACACGCTTGCCGGCCACCTGGCCGCTGGCGCACAAATCGGAAAAACGGATGAAGTTCATGGACGGCTCACAAAATAAAAAGGCTTTGGGACCACAGCGCCCAAAGCCTTAAATTGTAGGTTGCCCCAAACCGTGCACCACACCGGCCCTGGTTGTACAAGTCCGAGCCGCGGAACCGGCTTCGCCGGGCCGCAGGCGGGCGGCCCCCTCGGGGAGCAGGGCGCTACACGCAGTGAGCAACCGTGGGGGCCATATCACCAACCGAGTCCCATGTGCAGCGGCAAATAAACCGCCATGCCTGCCAGGATCGTGCCCAGCACGCCCTTGCGCCAGTAGAACCAGGCGATGCCAGCCGCAAGACCGAAAAGCCGCGCATCCTGCCAGGTGCTGATGAGGTGGCCCTGCGTCATCACGACCTCGGGAATGATCACTGCTGACAGCGCCGCAATGGGCGCGTAATGCAGGCCTCGCTGGGCCCAGCCGGGCAGCTTCCACGGCTTGCTTGAGATGAAGAAAAAAGAACGCGTGATCACCGTCACGCAGGTCATGCCCGCAATGATGGCGACGGTCCAGAGGTCTGTGCCGTTCATGGCGCATCCTTTGCCTGCGTCGGTGGCATTGCCTTCGGCTTTTCAAGCACGAGGCAGATGGCGACTGCGGCAGCGATCGCCACAAGGATATTGAGTTTGAGCGGCAAGGCAAATGCAGCCACAGCCGCAGCACCTGCAACGCCTGCAGAAACCGTGCGCAAACGCGTGGTCGCCAACGAACACAGGATGCCTACCAGCGCCAGGATGCCTGCGAAGCCGAGACCCCATGAAGGCGGAACGTAGTTGGCCAGCGCCACACCCACCAGGCTCATGCCCGCCCAGGACGTCCAGTTCATGACGGCATTGCCGGCCCAGTACGCCTCTTCTGCACGGCGACCGGCCGTGTCTTCTGCGGGATGGGGGAAACGCGTGGTGAACAGCACATAACTGAGGTCACCGGTGAAATAACCCCTGAACAGCCGGCGCCACAGCGGAAAGTGCATCACATAAGGCCGCAGGTGCGCGCTAAATACCATGAAGCGCAGGTTCACGCAAAAAGCCGTCGCCAGAATGACCCACATGGGCGCACCCGCCGTGATGAGGGGAATAGCCGCCAGTTGCGAACTGCCCGCGAACACAAAGACGCCCATCAGCGATGCTTCAAACACGCTCATGCCCGACTTGACCATGGCCACGCCTGTCATCAGCGCCCAGGCAGCAATACCGGGCGATACCGCAGCACTGTCCATGAAGCCGCGCCGAAACTCCGGGTGTTGGGTGATGGGCTCTTCAGCGGCCATCAGGGCTTGACCGCTTCCGGCTGCGCGAAGACAGCGCCCGGTTGAATCTCAAAGCCACGAAGGAAGTCGGCAACCGGCAATGCCTTGCCGCCAGCTTTCTGCAGGCGCGTCACACGAAGCACACCACTGGCCGTGGCAATGTCCACACCGGTTTCATTTGCAGCAAGCACCTGCCCGGCGACTGCACCTTGCGGTACAACTCCATCCAGCACGACCGCCTCACGGAACTTGATCGCCTCAGCGCCCATCTGCCCGAAAGCGCCCGGGAAAGGCGTGAAAGCGCGAATGCGGCGTTCAATGGCGACGGCATCATGCGACCAGTCAATCGCGGCCTCATGTTTTTCAATCTTGTGGGCATAGGTGACGCCGGCCTCTGGCTGCTTCACGGGCCGCAAGCCACCACACGCAGCCATCTCAAGCGCCTCCACGATCATGCGGCCACCGAGATCAGCCAGCCTGTCGTGCAGGGATTCGGTGGAGTCTTCAGCCGCGATGCGCAGCTTCTCCGTCAATAGCATGTCACCAGTATCCAGCCCTGCATCCATCTGCATGATGGTGACGCCTGTCTCGGCGTCGCCCGCCTCAATCGCGCGGTGAATCGGCGCCGCGCCGCGCCAGCGGGGCAACAGCGACGCATGAATGTTCAGGCAACCCAGCCTTGGGGTGCCGAGCACCCATTGCGGCAATATCAGGCCGTAGGCCGCAACGACCATCACATCTGCGTTTGCAGTTTCGATGGCCTGGCGTGCCGCAATTGCATCGTCCGGGTACTTCCCATCAAGACGCAGGCTGCGCGGTTGCGCCACATCAATTGCCTTGTCCACGGCCCACTGCTTGACGCTCGAAGCCTGTAGCTTCATGCCGCGACCGGCCGGCCGGTCCGGCTGGGTAAGTACAAGGGGGATCTCAAAACCTGCTGCATGCAGACGCTGCAGCGCAACGCGGGCAAACTCGGGCGTGCCCGCGAAAATGACACGCATCAGACCTGTTCGCTCTTTTGCTGCTTGACCATTTTCGTCTTGATCCGGTTGCGCTTGAGCGGCGACAGGTATTCAACAAACACCTTGCCCAGCAAGTGGTCCATCTCATGCTGGATGCACACTGCCAGCAAGCCATCGGCCTCATGCGTCTGCAGCTTGCCGTCAAGGTCCAGCGCCTGCACCGTGACGGCACTGGAGCGCTCCACACCGTCATAGATGCCGGGCACGGAGAGGCAACCTTCGTCGTTGATCTTCTTTTCCGGGCTGGCCCAGGTGATTTCGGGGTTGATGAGCACCAGAGGCTGGTCGCGGCCCTCGCTCACGTCGATCACCACCAGCCGCTCATGCACATTGACCTGGGTGGCAGCAAGACCTATGCCCTCGGCGTCATACATGGTCTGCAGCATGTCATCAACCAGGGTTTTGATGCGTGCATCGACAGTTGCAACAGGCTTTGCGACGGTGTGCAGGCGGGGGTCGGGATAACGGAGTATGGGAAGTATGGTCATGGGCGGCGATCAGGTGTCGCTATTTTCGCAAATTTTCATCGCTTTTGAGGATGCAAGGGCTTGTGCGGCAGCATTTTCGTTGCCTAATCAAGGGCTTAGGTACAAAATCGCTAGTGATTTATCAAGATAAAACATGGCCCCGACCCCCAAGGGAACCCGGCCACGCAAGCCCGGAGGGGCCTTCAAGATGCACATTATTCCCGGTCGTCTGTCTGGTCGAACATTTCTTCGGTTAAGCGCTATTTCAATGGCGCTTGGCCTCCTGGGCGCTACTTTTGCAGCCCAGGCGCAGAATTTTCCCATCACGCCTGACCAGAAAGCCACTGCAAGCCAGGTCGCCCAGACTGGCATTCCGCTGGAAGACCTCGCCCCCAACGCCCCTGACAGCTATGTCGTCAAATCCGGCGACACGCTCTGGGCGATTTCCGGCATGTTCCTGAAAAGCCCCTGGCGCTGGCCCGAGCTGTGGGGCATGAACCTGCAGGACATCCGCAACCCGCACCGCATCTACCCGGGCCAGCAGCTTTACCTCGAGAAGGCAAACGGGCGCGCCACACTGCGCACGCGGCAGGCCATTTCAACATCAACCGACGGCCCGCCGACAGACACGGTGCGTGTCTCGCCGCAGACGCGTTATTCATCGCTGGCTGACGCGGCTATCCCCACGTTGTCGCGCAATTCAATCGAGGCATTCCTGGCTGAGCCGCTGATCGTGGATGAGGAAGAGTTCCTTCGCGCACCACGCATCGTCGCTGCCCAGGAGGGCCGCGTCCTGCTGAGCCGCGGAGACCGCGCCTACGCACGCGGGCAATATGGCAACGGCAACACTGGCAAGGCCCTGAGCGATGCCAAGGGCGAGCCTTTTGAATACCGCATTTTCCGCGACGCTACCCCGCTCAGGGATCCCGGCACGCGCGCCATCCTCGGTTACGAGGCGCAATTTGTAGGCAAGGCTGAGTTGGTGCGCGGTGAAAGCACCCAGCAGATCGCCGCAAAAGACGGAAAACTCACCACCGAAATAGTGCCAGCAACCATAGACATTGTGGTGGCCAAGGAAGAAATGCGCGTCGGCGACCGGCTGGTGCCTGAACCACCGCGCACATCACTGAGCTACGCGCCACATGCGCCGACTACCCCGATTGCCGGGCAAATTGTCTCGATCTATGGGCGCGGCACTGCAACCCTGGCCGCCGCCAACCAGGTTGTGGTCATCAACCGCGGAACCAGGGACGGCCTGGAAAACGGCCATGTGATGGCCATCCTCAAGGACGGCCAGGTTCTGCAGGACAAGACCGATTCATCCCGCACCACCATCAAGCTGCCGAATGAGCGCAATGGCCTGCTCATGGTGTTCCGTACCTTCGAGAACCTCTCTTACGCCCTGGTGCTTCAGATCACCGATGGCGTGAGGGTGGGCGACCGCTTCGCAAACCCGAATTAATTTATTCCTCCTTTGAACCGTGACGAACTCCGGGCCTGGCTGCGCCTGACCCTGTCCCCCGGCGTCGGCAACGAAGCCTCTCGCAAACTGCTGGCCACTTTTGGTTCTGCGCAAGCCATCTTTGAACAGAGCCCGGCCGCACTCAGGCAACTGGGCAGCGACAAGCTTGAGCGCGCCCTGCTCGATGAACCGGCAACACTGGCAGAGCTGTTGCAAACCACCCTCGAGTGGCTGGCCGCTTCCGATGACCGGATGGTGGTCACGCTGGGCGATGCGGCATACCCGGCCAGCCTGCTCAATATCGCCGACCCGCCGCTCATGCTCTACATGATGGGTGTGCTGGCCATGCCATCGGCCGCAGCAGCAGCAGGAGCAGCAGGACCCGGCATCGCCATTGTGGGCAGCCGCAACCCCACGCCGCAGGGCGAAATCAACGCACGCCAGTTTGCAAAATCATTTGGCGCCTCTGGCATGTGCGTGGTGTCAGGACTGGCCATGGGTGTGGATGGCGCCGCGCATGACGGCGCGCTGCTGGGTGGTGGAAGCACCATTGCAGTGGTCGGCACAGGCCTTGACCGCGTCTATCCGAAAAAGCACCTTGAACTGGCCCACCGCATTGCAGCGCAGGGCATGATCATCAGCGAGTTTTCATTGGGCACGCCGCCCATCAGCAGCAACTTCCCCAAGCGTAACCGCATCATCTCGGGCCTGTCACAGGGCACGCTGGTCATTGAGGCCGCGCTCAAGTCCGGCTCGCTCATCACGGCGCGCATGGCCACCGAACAGGGCAAGGAGGTGTTTGCGATTCCCGGCTCCATCCATTCGCCACAGTCACGCGGCTGCCACTGGCTGATCAAGCAGGGGGCCAAGCTGGTTGAAAACGCAGAAGACGTGCTTGAAGAACTCCATCTACCCGTCCTGCGCCAGCTTGAGGGAGAGACCGATGAAGACGATGAGGCCAGCGAAGCCCTGCCGGCCGACAAAAACTTCATGGGCGCGCTGGGTTTTGATGTGGTCAGCCTGGACGCCCTGCAGGCGCGCACCGGCTTGCCGACACCCGAACTGCAGGCCAAACTGCTGGAGCTTGAACTCGACGGCGTGCTGACCCGCCTGCCCGGCGGCCTCTTTCAGCGAATGACGCGGGCCTAGAAGGCCTGGCGCCCACCGCGCCCTATCTGCCCCCTGTTTGATCCTGGTCAGCATCCGGGCGGCGAGGACTGCCTAGCATCAGGCCTGCGCGTCCTCAGTGCGTGCGTCTGTTGTCCCTTCACGTCATTGCCCATGCCCTCTTCAACCAATCCAGCGCCATTCATACGGGTAGAACCCGGCGACCCCCTGCCGGGCCGAAAAACCATGCGGGAATGGCTGTTGCCGCTGTCCGGACGCTCAACCTTCAGATCTCTGGCGCTGCTCACCTTCGACTATTCGCTGCTGCTGCTTTTTCTGTCGGGCGCCGTAGGACTGACAGCCTGGTGGGCCAGGTTGTTATGCGGACTGGCCGCCGGCATCGTCATTGGCCGCCTGTTCATCATCGGGCACGATGCCTGCCACCAAAGCCTGACACCCCACCGCAGGCTGAACCGGTGGCTGGGCAGGCTGGCTTTTTTGCCCTCACTCACCGCCTACAGCCTGTGGGACCTGGGTCACAACAAGGTTCACCACGGTTTCACCAACCTCAAGGGCGTTGACTTTGTCTGGGCCCCGCTGACGCCGGATGAGTTCAATGCCCTCACGCCCACAGGCCGCCTGCTGCAGCGCCTGTACCGCAGCGGATGGGGTCCGGGTGCGTACTATTTCATCGAGATGTGGTGGAAAAAAATGATGTTCCCCCGCGTTGTGGAAACAGGCAGGCAAACCGGGACCCCAAGGCCAGCCGTTTTTACACTGGACTGCCTGCTGGTCACGGCGTTTGCCGTTGCCTGGATTGCAGCGCTGGCTTGCGCTGGCGCAGCCACAGGCCAGGACAGCAGCGGCGTCATGGCGACCCTGCTCTACGGCTTTGCACTGCCCCTTGCGGTCTGGTTCAACCTGATGGGATTTGTCATTTACGGGCACCACACCCACACCCGGGTTTCCTGGCATGACGACCGCGTGAGCTGGCAACGCGCCCAGCCTTTTGTGTCGACGACGGTGCACCTGACCTTTCCCTTTCATGCTGGCGCATTGCTGCATCACATCATGGAGCACACGGCACATCATCTGGACATGAGCATCCCGCTTTACAGGCTCAAGAATGCCCAGGCGATGCTGGAGGAGCGGCTGCCCGGGCGAATTGTCGTCCAGCCGTTTTCACTGCGCTGGTATTTCGGCACTGCGCGGGCCTGCAAGCTCTATGATTTTTCACGCAACTGCTGGACTGATTTTGCGGGGCATGCAACCAGCACGCCCCGCCTTCATCAAGAGCAGGAAGCACTTCCGCAGCCCGTGATCAGGCCTTCTTCCACCATGGCCCCAGCAACCGGGCAGGACACGATTCCCGTCACCGGGTCGTAGCCTTCACGGCGCAGGTGCAGCGCCAGCGCAGCATCCATGCTTTGTGCGTGTTTTGGAAACCACAGCGCCAGCTCACTGGCCATCTCGCGCAGAGCGGCGGTGTTGCCTGGAACTGCCAGTGCCGCACCCTCCCGCATCACCTCCAGCACCACCCTGTGCTGCATGGTGTGGCAATTGACAGATGAGAAGCGCGTCGCCAGCATCCAGCGGTCTTCCTGCCCGAAATGTTCGGCTGTGTGATCGACCAGTTGCTGCCACGCTCCGGGCAATGTTTCGTCAGGGCTGCGCTGTGCGATGGCCAGCAGTTCGACAAACTCGCGGTGCGTGTCGTCCATGATGGGCAGGTCCAGCGACAGGGCGTCGGACCATTCGAGGGATGCCATTCGATTCTCCAGAAGTGATTCTGGAGATTAGGGTCGCAGGGCGACCCGCGCATTGATGCAGGTCAGAGCATCGCATCGCACTCAGTCAAAGATTTCTCGCTGCCGGGTGATCCAGTCGCAGGGGACGGATCCCGGATCGAGTCCGGGATGACACGGGGAGGCAAAAGCGGGCTTAAGCCGCCAGCTTCTCCGCAGCAGCCCCGCCATTACGGAAGTCGTGCATCAAACCGGCCCATTGCAGGCGAGCGATTTTGAGGTTGCGCTCCTTGACGTGGCCATAACCCTTGATGAGTTCCGGAATGCGGGCAATCTCCTGCGCTGTGGCGTGGTTGCTTTCATTGAGCGCCGGCAGCAGGATTTCAATGCTGGCCTTGTACTCTTGAATCAGCGCACGTTCAGTCTTGCGTTCTTCTGTGTTGCCGAAGATGTCGAAGGCCGTTCCGCGCAAGTCCTTGAGCTTTGCCAGCACCCTGAAGCCGGTCAGCATCCACGGGCCAAATTTCTGCTTTTGCAGCTCGCCCCTGTCGTTCTGTTTCGCAATGATCGGCGGTGCAAGGTGATAGTTGAGCTTGAAGTCACCTTCAAACATGGCATTGACCTTGTTCAGGAAAGTGGTGTCGGTGTGCAGGCGCGCCACCTCGTATTCGTCCTTGTACGCCATCAGCTTGAACAAATACCTGGCGACGTTTTGCGCCAGCAGCTTTTTGCCCAGCGGCGCTTCGGCCTGCTCGACTCGGCGCACGAATTGTTCGTACGACTTCGCATAGGCGGCGTTCTGGTAAGCCGTCAGGAACTCCACCCGCTTGGCCACCAGCTCGTCCAGCCCCTGACGTGCAGCCGGCATGGCAATCACCTGTGCCGACGCATACAGGCGCTCAACCGAAGGCAAATCGTGCGCGGCACGGCGGCCCCAGGCAAAGGCCATCTTGTTCTGTTCGATGGCCACGGCATTGAGCTCAATCGCACGGCTCAGCGCTTCAAGGCCCAACGGGATCCAGCCTTTTTGCCAGGCATAGCCCAGAAGCATGGGGTTGGCGTAAATGCTGTCGCCCATCAGTTTGGTCGCAGCTGTGTCAGCATCAAACGCGCCTACGCCACCGGCACCCACGGCCCTGCTGATCTCGGCCTGGCAGGCGCTGCCGGGGTTGACCCAGCCGCCGTTGTGCACGAATGACGCCGTCGGTGCGCTGTGCGCGTTGAGCGCCACATGCGTGCGGCCCTCGCGCATGCGCGCCATGGTTTCCTTGTTGGCGGTGACTATGGGGTCGCAGCCGATGATCAGGTCGGCGCTCGCCGTGCCGACCCGCGTGGTGCAGATGCCGTCGGGCCGGTCGCTGATGAGCACATGGCTCCAGGTGCTGCCGCCCTTTTGCGCCAGGCCTGCCGCGTCCTGCGTGATGATGCCCTTGCCTTCGATGTGCGCGGCCATGCCCAGCAATTGGCCTATGGTGATGACACCTGTACCGCCCACGCCGGCGACGACGATGCCCCACAGCGGGTGGTCGGTGCCCAGCACCGGCAACACCGGCTCGGGGATATCTCCGCCTTCAAACGGGTTGAATTTTTTGTCGGCTTTTGCCTTCTTCTTGAGCTGGCCGCCCTCGACGGTGACAAAGCTGGGGCAGAAACCCTTCACGCACGAGAAATCCTTGTTGCAGGTGCTCTGGTTGATCTGGCGCTTGCGGCCGAATTCTGTCTCCAGCGGCTCCACGCTCATGCAGTTGGACTGCACGCTGCAATCGCCACAACCTTCGCACACCAGTTCGTTGATGACGACACGCGCAGCAGGGTCAACCATGGTGCCGCGCTTGCGGCGGCGGCGCTTTTCTGTCGCGCAGGTCTGGTCGTAAATGATGATGGTGGTGCCCGTAATCTCGCGGAACTCGCGCTGTATGCTGTCCAGCTCATCACGGTGATGCACGGTCACGCCTTCAGCGAGTTTCACGCCGTCGTACTTTTCGGGCTCGTCGGTGACGACAACAATCTTGACGGCGCCCTCGGCCTTCACCGAATGCGAAATCTGCACCACAGAATGCCCCTCGGGCCGCTCGCCGACCTGCTGGCCACCCGTCATGGCGACTGCATCGTTGTAGAGGATCTTGTAGGTGATGTTCACACCGGCGGCAATGCTCTGGCGTATCGCCAGCAGGCCGCTGTGAAAGTAGGTGCCGTCACCCAAGTTGGTGAACATGTGCTTGTCGGTCGTGAAGGGTTGCTGGCCGACCCAGGGCACGCCCTCGCCGCCCATCTGCGTGAAGCCCAGCGTGCTGCGGTCCATCCACAGTGCCATGTAGTGGCAGCCGATGCCGGCCATCGCGCGTGAGCCCTCGGGCACCTTGGTCGATGTGTTGTGCGGACAACCCGAGCAGAACCACGGCGTGCGCTCGCTGTCGACCACCACGGTGGTCAGTGACCTTTCCTTGGCCTCGATGACGGCCAGACGTGCGTCTATGCGCGCCAGCATGTCGCTGTCGAGATTGAGCTTTTTCACGCGCGCGGCCAATGCTTTGGCGATCAGTGCGGGCGAGAGGTCGGCGTTTGCGCGCAGCAGCGTATTGGCCGACGGATTGGCCATGCTCCACTCGCCGCCCTGGTGATCACCGGAATCGTCGAACTTGCCGACGATGTTGGGCCGCACGTCGGCGCGCCAGTTGTAGAGCTCTTCTTTCAGCTGGTATTCGATGACCTGGCGTTTTTCTTCGACCACCAGGATCTCCTGCAGGCCGGTCGCGAATTCGCGCGTCAGCTGCGCTTCCAGCGGCCAGACCACGCCGACCTTGTGCAGACGTATGCCGAGCTGGCGGCAGGTCGCGTCGTCCAGGCCCAGGTCCATCAGGGCCTGACGGGTGTCGTTATAGGCCTTGCCGCTGGCGATGATGCCGAAGCGGTCATTCGGGCCTTCAATCGCGTTGTAGTTCAGGCGGTTGGCGCGTATGTATGCCAGCGCGGCGTACCACTTGTAGTCGAAGAGGCGCTTTTCCTGGTCCAGCGGCGCATCGGGCCAGCGGATGTGCACGCCGCCCGGCGGCATTTCAAAATCGGTCGGGATTTTGATCTGCACACGCTCGGGGTCAATCATGGCGCTGGCAGAAGACTCGACGATTTCCTGGATGGTTTTGACGCCGGCCCAGACACCGGCATAACGGCTCAGCGCAATGGCGTGAAGGCCCAGGTCAAGAATTTCCTGCACGGTGGCGGGGAAGAACACCGGCAGGCCGCAGGCCTTGAAGATGTGGTCGCTCTGGTGCGCAGCGGTCGAGCTTTTGGAGATGTGGTCGTCACCTGCAATCGCAATCGCGCCGCCCCAGGGCGTGGTGCCAGCCATGTTGGCGTGCTTGAAAACGTCAGAGGTGCGGTCCACGCCCGGGCCCTTGCCGTACCAGATGCCGAACACCCCGTCGAATTTATTGGTGCCGGGCGGTGCAAAACCCAGTTGCTGCGTGCCCCACACAGCGGTGGCGGCCAGCTCTTCGTTCACGCCGGGCTGGAAGACGATGTTCTGCGCCTTCAGGTATTTGGCAGCCTTCCAGAGGGCCTGGTCGTAGTTGCCGAGCGGTGAGCCGCGATAACCTGAAATGAAACCCGCCGTGTTCTTGCCCTGCTGTTTGTCACGCAGCTGCTGCAGCATGGGCAGTTTGACCAGCGCCTGCACGCCGCTCATGAAGGCGTGGCCGTAATCAAGCGAATATTTGTCGTCCAGGGTGACCGTTTCGAGGGCCTTGCGGATGTGTTCGGGTAGCGGCGCGTTCATCGTTTGTCTCCGGGTCGGACGTGCGGGGTGGGATCTGGCTCACTGGTTTCCGGGGTATGGAAAACGTGAATCTCTAACGCAAAGTGTATGCAGAACAGCCTGATAAGTCATTGCGTTCTTTGCCCCGATTTGGCTATCATGCGCAAGATTCTTTCGTTTTATGGCCATTTATGGAAACACTCGACAAGTTCGACATTGCCATCCTGCAAAACCTGCAAACCGACGCGCGGCTCACCAATGCCGAGCTGGCCTCGCGTGTGGGTTTGTCTGCGGCGCCGTGCTGGCGTCGGGTGCGGGCGCTGGAAGAGGCCGGCTACATCACCGGCTACCGGGCCGAGATCAACCGCCACAAGATAGGCCTGGGTGTGCTGGCCTTTGTGCGGCTGGACACTGAGCGCACTACAGGCGACGCCACGCGCCAGCTGGAAGAATCAATCAAAAAGCTGCCCGAGATCGTCTCCTGCCACTACATCAGCGGCACCGGCACCTTTGAGCTGCAGGTCATGGCCGAAGACCTGGAAGCCTTCAGCAAGTTCGCCCTGCAAAAGCTGATCAACATGCCAAACGTGAAAGACATACACACCAGCTTCTCGCTGGGCGAGGTCAAGGCCAGCAGCGCGCTGCCGCTTGCGCATCTGTCGGCGCGGTTGAAATGAGTTGCCGGGCTGTTTGAAGCATGATTTTGCTATTAATAATATAGCTACTCGCGCACATATCTATTGGCCTGCAGCCGATTTGAGGCCTGAAAATGGCGTTTTTTTGGTCATTTTGGCGCTTGGGCCGTCTCAAAACAAGCTCAAAACCCAAAAAGTTAACATGGAACTTAACTTTTCCCGATTTTTTAACGTATACGTTAAATTGCACGTTTAGATTGAGGCAGGCAGCCATTTCACCTCTTCAAATCAACTTCCAGCGCTTCATTGATGGTGTTTTGATCAAGAACGCCGCTGGCATACCGGGTCAACCAGGTTTCGCGAACGTGACGTTTGGCAACTGGCGCGTACCAGAGGACCTGCTGGGCCGTGCCGCCGGTGCCAGCCGTCCTGTTCTTCCAGGTCCCCATGCCCTCAATCTTTACCGTGTCGTAGATGCCAGCTGGAACGGTAATCCGCTCGGTGCCCACCACCTTGTATGTCATGTCGAGCTGCCCCTCGCGCCCGCGGGCGTTGATCCAGTTCCAGGTGGTTGTCCAGCTTTTATCTGCGATGAAAGGAAATGAAAGCCGTTTCTCCGTCTCTGTTTTGCCCTTGAAGTCTGTCAGCCGATTCCACTCCAGGTCATAACGGTATGACTCAGTCGCGTTGGTGTCCGACTTCCTGCTGGTGCCTATGCCATCCTGGTCAACGACAGCCACGGTTTCTTCACGCCAGCCCAGGGGTACTTTGGTAAACCCGTCCAGTTGCGCGAACTTCCAGCGATCACCAACCTGAATCCCGGGCTTGTCTACCGGAAACGTCACCTGCGCCTGCGCCTGTGCAACACGACCAAGAGACAACAAGACCAAGGCGAACAAAAAGCTTGAACGAAGGGGCATTTGATTTTTCTCCTTTTGGGTTGCCCAGCGCGCTCAGGAAGTCTTTTTGCACTCAAAAGGCGTACCGTCTTTGGTAACGCCCTTCGCTACAAGCTCGGTTTTCTCGATGATTTTGTAGCTTCCGCCAGACGAATATTGCGCCAGGTGAATATTTGCCCAGTCACCACCGGTGTAGCGTGCTGAGGCCAGATTCTGGGCAGTGCAAACCCACCTGGCTTCTGCTGCGAGAGCTGGCGTCGATGCAGGTGTCGGCGCGGTAGATTGCGCCTGTACCGGAACGAATGTGACAGCCATTGCCGCAACCGTGAAAGTTTTAAGAATTGCGTTCATGGTGACTTCCTGATTTGAAGAAAGCATTTTGATTAATTGGCTTTTGTCGGATCAAGACCCTTGCCAACGGTTGTAGCTCGGTCTTCTGAATCATTCAGCGTCCTGTAAGTCACATCTCCAAGACGGTACGAAAAGAAGCACGTATTAAAAGCCATGTTCCAGGCGATTAAACGGCCGTTCATACAGGTCTTGCCTGCATCATCAACATCCCATTTCCCGGAGGTATCGCTAGCAATTCTTCGTTGCGGGTTGTTTACATTGCCCGAGAAAGAGCCATCTGCCTTCAAATCAATATCCATCAGGATTTCATTGGTGCGGTTTGGGCCTTTCAATTTCGTGCCACCGATGTAGGCCACCAACTGATCCTTGGTCATCTTTTTGGCGCCGCCATCCAGAAGTTCCCCAACCGTGCCTTGAGCGTTTGCCGACATGGCGCTGATGGCCAATGATGCGGCCAGAAGTGATTTGGAAAATTTGTTCATGCTGTTCTCCTCCATCTTTGGATTCAGTTAGATACCTGTCGATTGGCGAGACGGTCAAACAACAGACACCCTGACAATGTTCGTTTACGCGGGGCGGCAAGCAACCCAGCTTATTTGCCGGGAATGAATTCCAGGAGTTCCGTTTGACTTCTTATGTCTTGCGAGCCACTGCGATTGAAGCTTGCGTATTGAGATTTGATCTCGCGGCTAATGGCAGGTGAGTACCAGACGCTGAAGGTGATTTTCCCGGTCATATCCCTTGCTCTGGGCTGATCGTTGAAAACGCGGTTCCAGAAACCGGTGCAATCAAGGCGAACAGCATCAAAAGTACCAGCAGCTACCGTTACTTTCTCCTCGCCCTTAACTTCGCAGGTCGCAGCGTCGTAACCAAAACCGCTAGTCCAGGGTTGCTTGTCATAAGTGTGTTTGGCCCCTGCCTGCAGGGGGAACTTCAATGGGCCCGCGCATAGCAATTCGGGACTGTTGTACATCGGCCGACAGGATTGCCACTCACGGTTAAACAGACGAGTGCGTGCTTCAGACTCGGTTGAACGTTTAAACCGGGTCGTGAAGCGATCAGCCTGAATTTCCACAAGCTCGCTCTGCTCGGTAGATAGCTCGGAGTTATTCCAGAGATCAATCGTGCGATATCGCACCGTGTCGCCGACTTTCGGCGTGGGCGGGCCTACCGGGAATTGCACTTGCGCGTTGGCACGTGCTGCAAGTGCTAGCTGTGCAAAAACAGCAACGCACGTCGACACCATAAAAACGGCCGGGAAATGACGCATGGCTCCTCCCTCTCTGTAGATCTGCCTACTTTGCTTATAGGTGACGTAATGTAAACAGATAAGCGCTTTTGGCGAATAGCTTTTTCCCGAATGCACCCAGGCACGCCACCGCACCTTTGTTCTGCTTAAGCGCTCCTGAATGCTGATTTAGCTATTGATTTAGTAGCTGCTAGCGCTTATATACATTGGCTTGCAGCCGATTTGATGCCTGAAAATGGCATCTTTTTGGGCGTTTTCACGCTTTCGGCAGCTTGAAGATGATCTCAAGCTTTAAAAAGTTAATATGGAACTTAACTTTTTTGATTTTTAACTTAAACGTTAAATTTTTAATGGCTACGTTAATTTCCGTATCCCAAATAGCCTGCAGGCGCTGACCAACTCACTCTCGCACGCAACGTACCACCAGCGGCAGCAGCGTATAACGCAGGATGGCTTCGCGGCCTGTGGGGCCGAGGCCGAACTCGGCTCTCATGCGGGGGTTGCTGTAGAAGGCCTGGTCGCCCGTGCCGCCGGCGTCGCGGTACAGCACGTCGTGGCCGCGCGAGCCGGTGAGCGCCACGCTGTTGTCGATGAAACGGGCGCGGAAGTCGACGCCCGCTTCGCAGCGGTAGAACGGCGCTTCAGGCTGGTTGCCGGGGCCTGCGCAGGCGGCGAGCAGGCTGGCGGACAAGACTGCGGCGATTCGGGCGGTTGCTGGGTTCATGGTCGCTCCGGCTGTGTAGGCACTATCTGGGCCACAGCACCCAAAGCTGCAGCGGCTGGTTCATGCGCGATGCAAACTCGCCTGCTTCGGGGCCAGTGCCGGCAAAGTAGTCGGCCCGCACTGCGCCGACGATGGCGCTGCCGGTGTCTTGCGCAAACACCAGCCTTTGCAGGTTGACCACGCTGCCGCGCGAGGCCAGCCAGACCGGTGTGCCGTAGGGAATGCTGCCGGGGTCGACCGCAATCGAGCGGCCGGGCGTCAGCGCCACGCCCTGCGCGCCGCGTGGGCCAAAGGCGGCATCGAGGTCGCTCAATGGCTCTTCGCGGAAGAAAACGTAGCGCGGGTTGCTCCAGAGCATGGGCTGCACGTTTTGCGGGTTTTGCGCGGCCCAGGCCTTGGTTGATTCCGTCCACGGCGCGCCAATGCGCACGCCGCGCTCGGTCAGCCACTGCGTGGGGCTGCGAAAGGGCTGGTCGTTGGTGCCGGCAAAGGCCACGCGCACCACGCGCTGCGAGCCATCGGGTTCAAGCACGCTGATCCGGCCGGAGCCCTGGATGTGCAGCGACATGGCGTCGACCGGGTCGGCCAGCCAGGCGATCTCGCGGCCGCGCAGGGCGGCGCGTGCTTCAGGCACGGTGTCTATCTCTTGCCGTGAATACCAGGGCTTGCGGCTGCCGAGCCCGGCAGGCGTGCGGTACAGCGGCACGTCAAAACCGGGACCCTGCTGGCGGCTGGCCTTGAGGAGCGGTTCGTAATAACTGGTGAGCTGACCGGCGACCGGGCCGCTCAGCGACTCGACGCGGTAGGGCTGCAGGCGGCTGGTCATCCACGCGCGCTGTTCCTCGGGTGAGGCAATGCTCAGCCGCCTGACCTCGCCGCACAGAGGGGCGAAAGTGGCGCCGGGGCGCTCGCAGCTTTTCAGCCAGGCGTTCCAGGCTTCGAACAGTTTGTCGTCATCAAAACCGGGCAGCTCTGACCAGCGCACCGGCACCCAGCGGCTTTTTGATTGCGTGATCGCCGGCGACAGCGCGCCGTCATCGCCCGGCCTGGGCGCTGTGACCACCGGCGAAGGCCCCGAAGGCACAAACACCGGGCCGGGGCCGGAGGCGCATGACCAAAGCAGAAAGCTGGTCGCGATAATGGCGGCTGTTTTTGCAACTTCCTGAAAGCGTGTCATGGCCCTGCTCTTGCTCGAAGCCCTGGGAGCACTGGTTCTGCTGGTGTTCATTGTGTGGTGGACGATGTTTTCTGGCCGCAAGAATGGTGAATTGAAAACCGGTGAGGACGACAAACCCGGCGAAGGCAGGAACGATCAGGGTTGAATGGTACGCATCAGGTTGGCCAGCTCGACGGCCGACTTGACACCCATCTTGTCGAACACGCGGGCGCGGTGCACTTCCACCGTCCGCACGCTGATATCCAGCTGGTCGGCCACCAGCTTGTTGGGCAGGCCGCCCACCACCAGTTTCATCACATCACGCTCGCGGTCGGTCAGGCCATCCAGCCGCGCCTGCAGGCTGCTTGATTCGCTGTGCTCGGCCAGCGCGGCGGCCGAATGTTGCAGCGCCTGCTCTATTCGGTCGACCAGCGCGTTGTCTGAAAACGGTTTTTCGCAAAAATCAAAGGCGCCGCGCTTGACGGCAGCGACTGCTGTCGGCACATCGGCATGGCCGGTCAAAAAAATCACTGGCAGCGTGGGCTGCAGGCCGTAAGCAATCAGCTTTTCAAACATGGCGAGGCCACTGAGGCCGGACATGCGAACGTCCAGCAACACGCAGGCCGGGGACGTCACCGCAAAACTGCCGCTGATGTGCGCGTCAAACGCTTCACCGCTGTCAAACGCTTCGCTGTGCAGGCGGCGCGAGCGCAGCAGCCAGGCCAGGGCGTCGCGCACGCCGGCGTCGTCGTCGACGATGTACACCGTGGCATTTTTTACAGGCTCCATGGTCGTCTCCCGGGGCTGGTCAGGCCTGAAGGCCCTGCCTTGTGGCAGGCGCGGCTTCGGGCAGTGTGAAGGTAAAAATCGTACCGCGCGGCTGGCCGGGCTCAAAGCCCAGGAAGCCACCGTGCTGCTCGATGACTGTACGGCAAAGCGACAGCCCCAGGCCCATGCCCTCGACCTTGGTCGTGAAAAACGGTGTGAACAGTTGCCCGGCCACGTCGGGCGAGATGCCCTCACCCTGGTCAATGACTGCGAACTCCACCCACCGGCTACGCTCATTGGATGCCGCCGGCCTGACCCTGAGCGTGAGCACGCGGTCTGCGGCATGCCTGCCGGCAGAGGGTGAATCGGCCATGGCCTGCATGCCGTTGCGTGACAGGTTGAGCAGCACCTGCTCGACCATGGTGCGGTCGCACAGCACAGCCCCACATGAGGGGTCAACATCAATCACCACGTTGACCGAGAGCTTGCGCGCCTGAAGGCTGACCAGCGGCATCACGGCGTCGAGCAGGGCGCGGGGCTGAACGGCCTCACGCGCCTGGTCGCGGCGGCGCACAAAGTCATGCACGCTCTTGATGACCTTGCCGGCACGCTCGGCCTGCTCGGCGATGCGGTTCATGGCGACCTGCAGGTCACTGGACAGCTCGTTTGCAGGCTCGGCCACCTGCGCCGCATCCCCGGCTTTGCGGCCATGGCCCTGGGCCGCGAGCTCATGGCTGGACTGGTCTTTCAAGAGGTTCAACGAGCCGGTCGCATAACTTGAGATCGCGGCCAGCGGCTGGTTCAATTCATGGCTGAGCAGCGAGGCCATCTCGCCCATCATGGCCAGCCTGGCGGTGGCCTGCAGGCGCTCCTGACTGGCGCGCGAGACCTCTTCAACGCGTCGCTGCTCGCTGACATCCAGAATGGCGCTCATCCAGCCGGTGTGTTTGCCAACGGCGTTGATGAGGGGTGCCTCCATGATGAGCACCGGGAAGCGCGTGCCATCAGGCCGTATGAAGACCGACTCATGGCCTTCACGCGGCAGGTTGTTGCCGGCCAGCCTGATGGCCTGCCGCCGCAAATAGGTTTCAGCCAGCTCGGGCGGCCAGTAGGGCGAAGGAAAGCTCTGGTGCAGCAGGTCCTTGGCTTCTATGCCCACCATCTGGCAGAAGGCCGGGTTGACATAGGTGATGCGGCCCGAGAGGTCACGCGCGCGCAGGCCGGTCAGCACCGAGTCTTCCATGGCCTTGCGAAAGGCCAGCGCCTCGCCAAGATCGTGCTCGACCTTCAGGCGGCGGCGCATGTCACGAGCCAGCAGGAACAGCACCACCATCAGCGCCACTGACATCGCCGTCACCAGCGCCGTCAACACGTTGGGAAAGTAATCTGGTGTGCCGCGCCGGCTTTCGAGGCGCAGCACCAGCGTGTTGCCCGGCAGGTCCAGCAGCTGCTGGGCGATGAACACACGGCTGCCGCGCGAGGTAATGCCATGCAGTGCAAGCCGGGTGCCGTCGGCCTCGGTAAACGCCAGGCTCTCGCTGCGTGCAAGTTGTTTGTTGACCAGTTCGGCCAGCACGTCCTGCAGGGAATAGGTGGCCACCGCATAGCCCTCAAGCCTGCCGGCCACCATGATGGGCATGCACATGTCGAGCATTTCAAAACCCAGCCCATCGGATTGCGGCATGAAATAACTGGCGGAATACGCCGCGCCGCTCAACCTTTTCGACGTGTTGCAGGCCAGGGTGACATCGGACTGCGTGCTGCCACGCCCCAGGCGCTCAAACACCGGACTGCGGTAGGGTGTGTCGGCAAAGGCTTTCATGCCGAGGTCTTCGTCGCGCCATTCGATGCGCATGATCTCGCGGTTTTCGCGCAGCAGGTCGCCCGCCATCAAACGCCATGTCGCCGTGCCGGGCTCGGAAGATTGAAGGGCCTGCATGCCCTGGATGTTGCGCGTCAAACCGGCCCGGATGTCCGTCACCGCCTCTGCAGCATCACGCTCCAGTCGCTGCTGTATCTGGCTGGCCTCATACCGGCCGGAGAGCCACACCAGCGTGCCCAGCAGGCCCACCACCAGCCCGAGAAGCAGAATCCACAGCACCCAGCGCCGAAAGCCGGCCTGGCGGCTCACCCACTTGAGGGCGATCAGCCGCCTGAAAAACGGCGAAGCAGCTTTCACAGCACCCGGTGGCCCATGGCGGGCAGGCGTGTACGGTCTGCATCCATGTCGGCCTTGCTCACATCAGCCATGACCACGCCAGCGCCCTCTTCGCGCTGGGCCAGAATCTGGCCCCACGGGCTGACCACCATGCTGCGGCCCCAGGTGCGGCGGCCGTTTTCATGCTTGCCGCCCTGCGCAGACGCCAGCACGTAAGCCAGGTTCTCAATGGCCCGGGCGCGCAGCAAAACCTCCCAATGCGCCTGCCCGGTCGTGAAGGTGAAGGCACTGGGCACCAGCAGCAGGTCTGCCTCCAGGGCGCGGTAAAGCTCGGGAAAACGCAGGTCATAACAAATGCTCAGGCCGACCCGGTATGTGTTGCCATCGGCAGATGGCAAATCAAAAGCGACAGGGTCGCGGCCGGCATCAAGCACGCGCGACTCATCGTAGCTTTCACGCCCGTTGTCGAAGCGGAAGAGGTGGATCTTGTCGTACCGCGCCACCATCTCGCCTGACGGCCTGTAGACCAGCGTGGTGTTGGTGACGCGCCCGGGGTTGCCTGTGGCCAGCGGCAATGTGCCGCCAGCAACCCACAGCTTGAGCTCTTTTGCGCAAGCAGCAAGAAAGTCCTGCATCAGCCCGCGACCGGGCTGTTCCGCAAATGGCAGTTTGTCGGTGTCCTTGAAGCCCAGCAGCCAGAAATATTCGGGCAGCACGGCGAGTTCTGCGCCCTGGGCCGCAGCTACTTCAAGCAGTTGCCGCGCGGTGGCAAGGTTGGCCTGTACGTTGGCTGAAGACACCATCTGGATAGCAGCAACTTTCATTTGCGCTCCACTTTGGTAATTTTCGGGTCGGCCCAGCTGCCGTCGATATGAAACTCCTGCGTGGTGGCCTGTATCAGCGGACGCCGCAGGAAATATTGCGCCAGGAAACTGCCCAGGCCGATCGCCGGGTTGATGACGGTGGCGATGAGGGAAGCCGTGCCGGCATTGATTTCAGGCACCACCACGACCTTGATGTCCTGCGTTTCCTTTGCAATATCGGCACTCCCCTCCATCAGCACGGCGGCATTGACGCCCTTCATCTGCAGGTTGTTGGTGGCCGCCACGCCCTGGGCAATATTGACATCACCACGCACAAAGTCAAATGCGAAGCCTTCGGAAAACACATCGCGGAAATCGAGCGTCAGGCGGCGCGGCAATGACTGCAGGCTGAGCACACCGAGCAGCTTGGCAATGCCAGGGTCGGCCTTGAGGAATTGTCCGGACTCAATATTGACATTGAACTGGCCGTTCATGCTGGGGTAATCAAGGCTGAGCGGTGAGCCCAGCCATGCGACCTGGCCTTCCATGCGGCCTTTGCCGCGCCTGACCACATCAGCCATGCCGAAGCGCTTGAGCAGCTCGCCCGAATCGGAGATATCCAGCTTGAAATTCATGACCGTGCGACGCCTTTCCGGGGCGGCCCTTGTCCGCTGGGCAACGGGAAAGCCTCCCGCAGCCTGCGCATTGACCGCCACCCAATTGCCCGTCGCCGTGAGCACGGCCTCAGGCAGCACGACATTGAATTTGTTGAGCCGCCATTCACGCACACCCCCATCACGCGCAATCACTGATGCACCGCGGTTAACGGCCTCTATCTCGATGCGGCCCAGCTTCTTGCCGCGCAGCTCAAGGTCCTCAACCACGATATCGAGTGCCGGAATGCTGGCCGGCTGCTCCTCCAGCAGGTTCTCCACATCGGCCGCATTGCCTTGCCCCAGGCTGAGCCGTGACAGTCTTGCATACAGCCGGCCCGCACCCTGGCCACCGGGCTGGCGGAACTCGACGTAGCCATTGAGTTCAGCGGCCGAGACGTTAGTGCGCCAGTTCAGGCCCTCACGAACGCCGCCAACCACCACGTCGTTGAGTTTGCGCCCCTCAACCACCAGCTCTTTTGCCCGAATCGCCAGCTGGTTGGGCAGGTAGGCCAATGCAGCGCCCGAATAAAGCCCGCGGCCTGTAGCGGCGGGCACGGCGACCGGCGCAGCGGGGGCGGCTGGTTCGGCGAGCACTTTTTCCCATGCATCAATATCAGCTTTTGCCAGGGTGATATTGGCGGCCACACCGCTTTCGGGCAACTGCACCGCCTCACCAGGCTCCAGCCCGACGCCGATGCTGCCCCTGATCACGCGCGTCTCTGTACCGCTGACGTCGCGCACATACACAATCGACGCGAGCCGCCCTATCGACAGCGAAAGCTGGTCCTGCAGCTTCTGTCCCGGCAACAGGGATTCGCGCAACAGCGCATTTTCAAAACGCATGGGCATGAGCGCCTCTGCAGACTTGGAAAAAGGTGCAGGCAGGTTCAGGGCCAGACCCTGCAGGTTGCTGGTCACCATGACTTCCGGCACACCGCGGCGAAAGCCTATGGTTGCGGTGTAGGCTGCACCGCCCGTAGCGTTCTGCGCCATGCGTGATGCCAGGCCGAGGTCTTTGGCCTGCCGCAAACCCTCTGCCGTCAGGTTTCCCTGGGCCCTGAGAACCACGCTGGCCTCACTGGCGCCTGGGCCTGCACCCGCACCGCGTCCCGCACCATCGAAACGGACATCACCGCCCAGCAGCCTGGCCTGCGCACCCGGAACGTTAAACCCTTTTTCACTGAAGGCCACAAGGCCCCTGAGCCGCGACAGCATGGGCGAGGCAGGCGTGAACTGCACATCGTTCCCGGGCAGGGAAACCGTACCAAGCACCTTCGTTTTCTGGACTTCATTCAGGGGAATGTTAAGTCGCAGTGCATAAGTGGCCGCGCCACTGCCTGCGGCTTTGGCCAGCACCTGATCGGTCATCAGGCCCAGTGGCGAGGTGTTGACAAATCCCAGTGCATCAGAAAGCGGGCCCTTGAGGCTGGCGTTGAGCTCCACTGTTGCAGAGTGCATCAGGTCAGGGATTCGCGCATCGCCCCTGACCAGTTGCAGCCCGCTGAAAGCCGCCACTTTGGCGGCCGCGTTATTGACCTCAAGCGAGGCGCGGTTGAACACCAGTTCCCCATGGACATCGGCAAGACCCGGCCAGGGCTGGGCGTCCTTGCCCTGCGCGGACGCAGGGACATAGACAAACGTGCCATTTTTGACCTTGGCCGTGACCTTGAATTCACCGCGTGCAGGGTTGGAAAACGGGATCTCGTCGACCGGGCCCTTGACCCTGAACTTCACGTCGCTGACATCACCCTGCACCGCGGCATCGCGCACATAGTGGCGCACCCTGTCAGGCAAAACCAGCGGCAGATAGCGGTGTACCCGCGCGCCGTTGCCACGGCTCAGGCTGCCCTGCAGGTCTATCACCCCCAGGGAACCCGCCTCGCCCGACTGCCAGCCCAACTGCGCGGCACCCTCGGCGTCATCGCCCGAGAACCTGATGTTGCGCAACTGCGTCTCTATTTTTGTGCCCGCAGACTTCCATTGGGCGTCCATGGACAGGCTGTTGAGGGCGATACGCGGGTCTTCAAAAATGCCCGGTACGTCTATGAAGCCGCTCGCGATGCTGACACCGGCCTTGCCACCGTCGTGCGTCACGTCGAAATCAACCGCTGCGCCGCCGACCCCCGGCCTGCCGGCATGCGGGTGCGGCGTTGTGCCGGTGTAGACCAGCGCAGAAGGCAGCGCCGAGAGTTCAAGCCCGGTGACACGCCCTTTGGCGGCATAGGTCATGGGGCCTTCACGCGGTAGCTGCCAGCGCGCGTCAACTGTCTCGACCAGTCCTTTGGGCGCATAAGAAGCGACAAGTGCATGGGTGGCGGTGCCCAGCGGCAGGCGCGCCGCAATCTGCGCCACTGTGGCGAGGTCAAGCCGATCGGCCCTCAACTCGCCTTTTTGTCCTGCAGCCCCTTCCGTGTCGGTGTAAACCATGGCCAGATTGCCACCCGGCCACCGCAGGCCGTCCCGGGTATTGAAGCGCAGGCCTTCTGTATTGAAATCAAAGCCGTCGGCAATCTGCCTGCCGCCAAACCGCCCTGTGACCGACTCCAGCGCCAGCGGCTGAAGGGTCTTGCCCAGCCGCACGTCGACATCGGCCAGCGCCACATCAAACGTACCGCCCGTGACCTGACCCCGTTCAACATCTGCCCATGCGCGCAGGCTGCCGCTGCCGGTCTTCAGGTCCATGCCCACGGCTTCCAGGCTGAAGTACTCTTTCACCCGCGACACATCCACCCGGCTGAATTCGGCAAACAGCTGGCCGGACCATTCATTCCAGTCACCCGGGTTACGCGACAGAAGCGGCTGCCTGAACATGCCGCGCACGCTGAAGCGTTCGCCCCATTCGACAGGTGGCGTGGCATCCACACGCATGTTGTGGCCACGGCGGCTGTTGCGCAAAACGCCATCGACCTGCGCGAGCGCGAGGGGCGGTGCGCGGCGCAACTCGTCAGTCCAGCGTATGGTGCCGCCCTTGATGGACAGTTCAAGCTGCGAAAAAATCCAGTCCACGGCCTCGTGGCTGTCAGCCCTGTTCTGCGACACATCCAGCCCACCGACATAGATTTTCCCGTCGGCCGTGCGGCGGATATCCAGTTCGGGCTGGTCTATGTGCAATTGCTCGAAACCCTTGCCCCAGAGCGAGGTCGGCGAGAGCGCTGCGAGCAGGCGCGGCAGGCGCAGCGCCTCGCGCCCCTGCGGATCAAGCAGCACCACATCACGCAGTTCAAAAGAGGGAATCAACCCTTCCGAGCGTGCGGTGATCTGACCTATGCGTACAGGTACACCCAGTGCTTTGGTCGCCTCCATTTCCAGCCTTGGGCGGAACTCCCCGATTCGCGGCACAATCCAGCCGTGAAGCAAGCCCCAGCTTGCAGTGAAAAGCAACCAGATTGCCAGGATGAACCAGACCAGAACGCGGGCCGACGAAGCCAGCCACCGCATACGCCGCAAGGCGGGGTGCGGCGCTGGGGTTGGCGATGCGGCGTTCGTCTCTGTCATGGGCAATGGAATTATGACCGTCGGCACCCCCCTGGCCCGCAGGGCCCGGTGAAGTTTTGTGAAGTAGTGTGATGCTTTCTGGTCAAGACACCCCCTCCAGCGCCATGATCCCCGCGCAGCCGGGCACGGATCTGGCGGCCTATTCGCGCTTTGTGCAGCGCATCAGGCGACGCTACGAAAACCGTATGGACGTGTTGCCCCCGGGCGAGCCCGTGCGCGCCTCGATGGAAAAGGCGCTTCAAACCTTGCTGGCCGACGGCCTGGAAACAGGGGCCGCCCTGCGGGTCGTGAGGCAACTGGTCATGGAAAGGCTGGTCGTCATCGACTGTGGCCGCGGCATCGCTGATCGCGCCACGCTGACCATGGTCACCAAGGCCATGACTGAACTTGCAGAACTGGCCCTGGATGCCGCCGCGATTGAGTCACGCAGGGTTCTGGATGAACTTCATGGCCAACCCCTGACGGGAACTGGTACAGACAGTGAGGCCGGCGCCGCACCAGACGCAGCATGCGCCCAGCTCTGGGTCGTCGGCATGGGCAAACTGGGGGCCCGCGAGCTCAATGTCTCAAGCGACATAGACCTCATTTACGTCTACGACCGCGACGGCGAAACCGCAGGCAGGGCCGATGGACGGGGCCGTATTTCCAACCACGAATTTTTCTCGCAGCAGGTCAAGGCGATGTACGCCCTGATAGGCGAAACCACGGAGCACGGTTTTGTGTTCCGGGTCGACCTGGCCCTCAGGCCCAACGGCAACTCCGGGCCGGCGGCAATTTCCTTCAATGCGCTGGAAGAGTATTTCCAGGCACAAGGCCGCGAATGGGAACGTTTTGCCTGGCTCAAGAGCCGTGTGGTTGCGCCGCTGGCCTGCATCAAAAGCGGGTCGGCACAGGCCCTGCGCGGCCTGATACTGCCTTTCGTTTTCAGGCGCTACCTGGACTACAACGTTTTTGATTCGCTGCGGATATTGCATCGCCAGATTCGGGAACATGCTGCCAAACGCTGCGCCGGCCATCCTGAACGCGCCAATGACGTCAAGATTTCACGCGGCGGCATCCGCGAGATCGAGTTCACCGTGCAGCTGTTGCAGGTGGTGCGCGGCGGCCAGTTCCCCGAACTGCGTACCCGCCCCACCGTGGACGCGCTGCAGCGACTGGCAAGGGCCGGGCTGATGCCGCAGGAAACGGCAGAAGCGCTTGAACGGGCCTATGTGTTTCTGCGCCATGTCGAGCACCGCATACAGTACCTCGACGATCAGCAGACCCATGTGCTGCCCACGAACGACGATGACCTGGCGTGGATAGCGCAGACCATGGGCTACGCCAGCTGCTGCCCCTTCCTGAGCGAACTGGACGCCCACCGCGAACTGGTCGCCGGGGAATTCGACAAGTTGCTGGGCGGCAAAAAGGAATGCAAGGGCTGCGTCAAGGGCGCGGGCACTGCCCCGCCGCTTCTCGATGAGCTTCTCGACAACCTGTCCGAACAGTGGCCCACTCAGTTCCGCGCGCGGCTGGCCCAGTGGCGCCAGCATCCCAAAGTGCTGGCCCTGCGCGATGACTCCCGCGCACGCCTGACCCAGCTGGTGCAGCGCACGGCACAGTGGCTGGCCGCAGGCACGGTCACCGAAGAGGCGGCCCTGCGCATCATGGACTGGATGGAGCCCCTGCTGCGGCGTGAAAGCTACCTGGCTTTGCTGCTTGAGCGGCCCGCAGTACATGAGCGGCTGCTGCGCCTTCTGGGCGCCGCAAAATGGCCTGCACGCTACCTGCTGCAGCACCCCGGCGTTATTGATGAGCTGGCCAGTGAAGAACTGCTGCACGAGCGTTTTGACGCAGCAGGGTTCGCTGGTGAACTGCAGGCGCGCCTCGCCTCGCTCAAACGAACGGGCGAAGACGACGAAGAAACCTGCCTCAACCTGCTCAGGCGGGCTCATCATGCGGAAGTCTTTCGCACGCTGGCCAGGGATGTGGAAGGCGTACTCACCGTTGAACAGGTGGCCGATGACCTGAGCGCGCTGGCCGAGGTGGTTCTGGCCATCACCGCTGACTGGTGCTGGCAGCGGCTGAAGAACCGCCACCGGGAGGTTCCGCAATTCGCCATCATTGCCTATGGCAAGCTGGGCGGCAAGGAGCTGGGCTACGGCAGCGACCTGGACATTGTTTTTGTCTACGAAGACGAGCATGAACAGGCGCCCGAGATTTACGCGGCCTTCGTACGCAAGCTGATCAACTGGCTCACCATCAAGACGGCCGAAGGCGATCTTTTCGAGATTGACACCGCCCTCAGGCCCAACGGGAACTCGGGCCTGCTGGTCACCAGTTTCGAGGCCTACACCCGCTACCAGCAGCGGCGCGGCAGCAACACAGCCTGGACATGGGAACACCAGGCCATGACAAGGGCCCGTTTTGTACTGGGCTCGGAGGCCCTGCGCGCAAGGTTTGAACTCGTCAGGGAAAGCGTGATCACGGCCCCGCGGGACGCGGCGCTGCTGCGCGACGAAATCGTCACCATGCGTGGCAAGGTGCGGGCTGCCCATCCGGTCAGGGGTGGCAAATTCGATGTCAAACACAGCGAAGGTGGCATGGTTGATGCCGAATTTGCCGTCCAGTTCCTGGTGCTGTCGCACGCTGGGGTCCACCCTGAACTCGTGCCAAACGTCGGCAATATCGCGCTGCTGCAGCGTGCCGAGGGCGCCGGCCTGCTGCCTGCAGGTGTGGGCCTGAAAGCGGCCGACGCCTATCGTGAGCTCAGGCGCATACAGCACCGCGCGCGTCTCAACGAAGAGCCGACCCAGGTTGAGCCGGGCATCCTGGATGAGCAGCGTTCGGCCATCCGGCAACTCTGGCTCGCCGTCTTTAAAGACTGACAAACGGCATGGTTAAACCGGATGGCCGCCAGCCATCTGATTTAATCGTGCGCATCACGGCAATAAGCCACCCACGATCACCCATGCCCGCGTCACCCTGCGGCAGGGCTGCGATCGGGCTGCCGGCCAAAACACCAGGTGAGCGGGCAGGAACCAGCGCATGAGAAGATTTCCCCATCAGGGCCCCGGCGACCGGGACTCGTTGCCGGCAGGCCATGCCGCATTTTTTGCACTGCTGCTTGTTCTTGGCGGCTGCACCGCTACGGCCCCCCCTGCCACAGTACCCATTGCCGCACCCGCCCAGTGGTACGCAACGCTGCCCTCCGGGGTAGCCATCAACAGCACATCCAGCCTGCCCCACAGCGGAAGCCTGACCAGTCTTTCACAGTGGTGGCAACAGCAAAACGACCCCTTGCTGGTTGAGCTGATCGAGGCAGCCCAGGCCGTCAGTCCTTCGGTGATCACGGCGCGCGCCAATATAGAGCAGGCAGTAGCCACGCGTGCGGCTTCGGAGGCGGCACTGCTGCCCAGCCTCGATGCCACCGGCAACATCAGCCGCAGCCAGTCCGGCCCCATCAACCGTACGATACTGCCGCCCACCAACGCCGCGCAGGTCGGCCTGCAAACCAGCTGGGAGCTCGATTTGTTCGGACAGAACCGTGCGAGCCTGGCTGCGGACAAGGAACGGTTCCAGGGCGCAGAGGCCCTCTGGCATGACGCCCGCGTGTCTGTTGCTGCCGAAGTCGCCAACCAGTACTACAGCCGCAGGGCCTGCGAAAAGCTGCTGACCGTCGCCGCCGCCGACACACAGTCACGCACGGAGACTGCACGGCTGACGGCGATGGTGGCCAAAGCCGGATTCGAGGCACCCGCTACCGCAGCGCTGGCGCGCGCCAGCGCCGCTGAAAGCAACAGCCGGCTGACGCAGCAGCGTGCGCTGTGCGATATCGACGTCAAGGCCCTGGTGGCGCTGACGGCGATTGCCGAGCCCCAGTTGCGTCAAAAACTGGCACAACCGGTAGCCGACCTGCCTCAACAGCCGATTGCAGAAATATCCAGTGTGCCCGCGGAAGTACTGGGCCAAAGACCTGACGTGTTCAATGCTGCCCGGGAACTCAGCGCTGCAAGTTTCGAGGTCGGGAGCGCCCGCGCCCAGCGTTATCCCAAGCTTAGCCTGACCGGTTCGATTGCCACCAACAAGGCAAAGTCAAGAACCTTCAGCCAGAGCTACGACACATGGTCGATCGGTCCGCTGGCCCTCACCGTTCCACTGTTTGACGGAGGTGCGAGCGAAGCCAACCTTGAAGCCGCCAAAGCCAGGTACGAAGAAGCGGCGGGCAAGTACCGCGGCACGGTGAGGCAGGCCGTACGCGAAGTTGAAGAGGCGCTTGTCAACCTGCAAAGCACCGCAGACAGGGGCGCTGATACCGTCGTGGCTGCCGAGGGCTACCGCGCCTCGTTTGCGGGGACAGAGGCGCGCTACAAGGCCGGCCTTGCCAGCCTGGTGGAGCTGGAGGAGTCCCGTCGCACCCTGCTGTCTGCGCAAAGCGCGGTGGTCAACCTGGACAAGGAACGCCGCAGCGCCTGGATCGCACTCTATCGCGCGCTGGGCGGCGGCTGGACGGTTTCTGCGCCGCATGCCAATCCCATGGTGTTTGAAATCCCCGAATCTGCCCTGCCGGCATGGAACTGATCAAGAAACCGAAGCCATGAAAAAAACCGATTTCAATTTCAAAAACAAGCCTGTCGTCATCGCCGTCGTTGTCATGGCTGTGCTGGTCATGGGCGCTGCAGCCATGTTCTCTTCCAGATCCGGCGCTGCGGACAACAGGAAAAGCGCTCCCAAGCCTGCACTGACGGTCACCACCGTGCAACCCGGCCAACTCAGCCTGCCCATCAAGCTGGCCGCCAATGGAAGCATCACCGCCTGGCAGGAGGCCATTATCGGCAGCGAAGTCAATGGATTGCGGCTGACCGAAGTGCGGGCAAATGTGGGCGACAAGGTTCGGGCAGGTCAGGTGCTGGCTGTGTTCGCACTGGAGTCGGTACAGGCCGAAGTGGCCCAAAGCCGGGCCAGCCTGGCCGAAGCCGAGGCAAGTGCTGCAGATGCTGCGGGCAATGCCGAGAAAGCCCGCACCCTGCAAGCCAGCGGCGCGCTGAGCGAGCAGCAGATCAACCAGTACATGACCGCAGAGAAGACGGCCAGGGCACGGCTTGAAGCGGCCAGGGCCGTACTGACGGTGCAGCATGTCAAACTCAAACAGACGCAACTCCTTGCACCGGACAACGGCGTCATTTCTGCACGCACCGCAACGGTGGGCGCCGTAGTTGGCGCAGGCACAGAACTGTTTCGCATGATTCGCGGCGGCCGCCTTGAGTGGCGGGCAGAGGTGACCTCCAGCGAACTCGGACGCCTGCCTGTGGGTACCGCAGCAACGGTGGTCGCCGCCAACGGTGTGGAACTCAAGGGCAAGGTGCGCATGATCGCACCCACGGTTGACCCGCAAACCCGTGCGGCGCTGGTGTACGTTGACCTGCCCAGCAATACCGGAAGATTGAGCGTGCCGGGGGGCGGCACCACAACAGTCACCCAGATCACGGCACCCGTAACAGCAGGCATGTTTGCGAAGGGCGAGTTTGACCTCGGTACCTCAAGTGCTTTGACGATTCCGCAGCAGTCCGTTGTGATTCGCGACGGCTTCAGCTATGTGTTCGTGTTGGGCCCGGACAGCCATGTCAGCCAGGTCAAGGTCCAGACCGGCCGCAGGCTGGGGGACAGGGTTGAAATAACTTCGGGCATCAAGCCTGACGCTGAGCTGGTGGCCAGCGGCGCCGGTTTTCTGAACGACGGTGATCTTGTGAGCAAGGTAGCTGCGCAGGCAACGGCCAAATAAAAAGAAGCAGTCATGAACTTCTCGTCGCTCTCCATCAAGAACCCGATCCCGGCCATCATGCTGTTTGTGCTGATGACCCTGGCGGGCCTGCTCGCCTACAAATCCAGCGCGGTGCAGGATTTCCCGGACATCGAGCTGCCCATCGTCACGGTCAGCGCCACGCTGGAAGGTGCAGCACCTGCGCAGCTCGAAACCGAGGTGGCACGCAAGCTCGAGGACTCCATCGCCACGCTGCAAGGCATCAAGAACATCTACACCAGCGTTCTGGATGGGCATGTCAGTATCACCGTCGAGTTCATTCTTGAAAAATCACTGTCGGATGCAGTGAACGATGTGCGTGACGCCGTCGCAAGGGTGCGCGCTGACCTGCCCAGCGCCTTGCGCGATCCATCAGTCACGAAAGCATCAACAGCCGGTCGCGTGGTTCTGACCTTCGTGGCCGCGCCGGCACCGGCAAAAGACGGCAGCAAAAGCCTCATCGACGACCAGGACCTGAGCTGGTTTGTCGACAACGCTGTCACCAAACGCCTGCTCACTGTTCCCGGTGTGGGTGCCGTCAAACGCATGGGCGGTGTGACGCGTGAAGTACGCATAGAACTCGATGCCGCAAAGATGGCGGCGCTGCACGTAAGCGCCATAGACATTTCGCGGCAATTGCGTCTGGTGCAGCAGGAGGCGCCGGGTGGACGGGGTGACGTCAGCGGCGCAGAGCAGTCCGTGCGCACCATTGCCACCGTGAAGACCGCATCGGAACTCGCTACGCTGGAGCTCCCGCTGGGCGATGGGCGGCATGTCCGGCTGGACCAGGTCGCCACTGTCATGGACACCGTGGCGGAGCCAAGATCACTTGCCACCCAGGACGGCCAGAAGGTTGTGGGGTTTGAGATCTTCCGCACCAAGGGCGCAAGCGAGATTGATGTTGCCCGTGGCGCACGCACGGCGGTTGCCGAACTGCAGGCCGCCAACCCGAACATCACAATCAAGCAGGTCATAGACAACGCACAGCCGGTACAGGAAAACTTCGAGGGCTCCATGGAGCTGCTGTATGAGGGCGCGCTGCTGGCCGTGCTGGTGGTCTGGTGGTTCCTGCGTGACTGGCGCGCCACGCTGGTCGCAGCGGCTGCGCTGCCCCTGTCCGTGATTCCCACCTTCCTGGGCCTGAAATATTTCGGCTACACACTCAATACCGTGACGCTGCTGTCGCTTGCGCTGGTCGTTGGTGTGCTGGTCGACGATGCGATTGTGGAGATTGAAAACATCTCGCGCCACCTGCGCATGGGCAAATCCCCCATGCAGGCGGCGATGGAAGCTGCAGACGAGATCGGGATGGCCGTGATTGCCACCACCTTTGCCCTGGTGGCGGTGTTTCTGCCGACCGCTTTCATGGGCGGCATACCTGGCCTTTTCTTCAAGCAGTTTGGCTGGACAGCGGTGCTCGCCATACTTGCGTCGCTTGTGGTCGCCCGGCTTCTGACGCCCATGATGGCGGCCTACATCCTCAAACCCACCACACACCGTGAGGAAGTCGATGGCTGGCTGATGCAGCGTTACATGGTCACGATGAAATGGTGCCTGAACCACCGCATCTTCACCATGGTCGCCGCCACCGTATTTTTTTTCGCGTCCATTGCACTGGTCTTCCTGTTGCCTACCGGGTTTGTGCCTCCGGCCGACCGCGCACAGACACAGATCAACATGGAACTGCCGCCCGGCAGCACGCTGGCTGAAACCGCACGCACGGCTGAACAGGCACGCCAGGCCGTCATGCAGGTCAAGGGCATTACGGGTGTTTTCAGCTCCATCGGCGGTGGCTCAAGCGGCGATGAATTTGCACCCGGTGCTGCAGCAGAGGCGCGCCGCGCGGTGCTCACCCTGACCACAGTGCACCGCAACGACAGGTCTGAATCCCTGCCCGACATTGAAAACCAGATTCGCCAGAAACTCGATGCCATCGCCGGCGCGCGTTTCACCGTCGGCCCACCTGACACGGGCGTGAAGATGCAGTTGGTGCTGCGCAGTGCTGACCCTGTCGCGCTTTCGGAATCAGCCCAGAAAGTCGAGCGCGAGTTGCGTACGCTTCAGGGCATAGGCAATGTCAGCTCCAGCGCCGCGCTGGTCAGGCCAGAGATCATCGTGCGGCCCGACTTCGCACGTGCGGCAGACCTGGGCGTCACGGCGTCCAGCATTGGCGAGACCGTGCGAGTGGCAACTGCAGGTGACTACGACACCAGCCTGACCAAACTGAACCTGTCCGAACGGCAGGTACCCATACGCGTCAAGCTGCCTGACGCCGTGCGCGCCGACCTGGCCGCCATAGAGCGGCTCACGGTGCCCGGCAAAAGTGGCCCTGTCATGCTGGGCAACGTGGCCAGCGTCACCATGGAGTCAGGCCCGGCGCAAATCGACCGCCTCAACCGCAGCCGCAACGTCACGCTCAGCGTTGAGCTGGGCGGCAGGACGCTGGGCGAAGTCAATGCGGAGGCGCGTGCCCTGCCCTCCATGCAAAGCCTGCCGCCCGCAGTGAAGATTGCCGAGCTGGGCGACGCGCAGGAAATGCAGGCGCTGTTTGCGAGCTTCGGCATTGCCATGCTGATCGGCGTGCTGTGCATCTATGGCGTGCTGGTGTTGCTGTTCAAGGACTTCATGCAGCCGGTCACGATTCTTGCCGCCTTGCCGCTTTCAATAGGCGGTGCCTTTGTCGCGCTTTTACTGACGGGCAAGGCCCTGTCCATGCCCTCCATGATCGGCCTCATCATGCTGATGGGCATCGTGACCAAGAACTCCATCCTGCTGGTCGATTACGCCATCCTCGCCAGGCAGGAAGGCATGGGCCGCTTCGACGCACTGGTGGATGCCTGCCACAAGCGATCGCGTCCCATCATCATGACCACGATCGCCATGGGCGCCGGCATGATGCCGCTGGCCCTGGGCTGGGGCGCAGACCCGAGCTTCCGCTCGCCGATGGCGATTGCGGTCATTGGCGGGTTGATCACCTCGACGCTGCTCAGCCTGCTGGTGGTGCCGGCCGTCTTCACCATCATTGATGACCTGGAACACTGGCTTGGGCGACATATCTGGCGCAAAGCCCCTTCAGGCAATGACAAAAAGCTGCTTGACGAAGCTGCAGCGGAGGCCTGAGCTGTAAAACTGGCGCTCCTATAATGAAATTCCTATTTTTTAGAGTGATTTCATGCAAAAACGCGTACTGCTTTCAGGCGCAACAGGCCTGATCGGCGGCGAGTTGATGCTCCTGCTGGCCGCGCGCGGAGTGGCCAGCACTGCGGTTGTCCGTGCACCGGACAGGGCAGGCGCAAACACCCGCCTGCTGGAGCGTTTGCAAAAAAGCGTGCTCTGGAAGCCCGAGTTCGCAGCCTTCGTCTCCGCCGAAGCGGGTGACATTGAGGCAGCTGACTTCGGCCTCAGCCAGGAAGTCATAGCCTCGGCAGATGTCATCCTTCACTCTGCAGCCAGCACGTCCTTCAAGCCCGATGCGGGCGTTTACCCCATCAACATCAAGGCAGCCGGCAACTTTGCCGGCATCCTGAAAAAGCTCAAACCTTCACAGCGCGGCTTTTTTGTCGGCACGGCTGCGGTGACCACTGAGCCTCGGGGTGTGATCACGGAAGACATGCCTTTTGCGGGTTACGCAAACGACTACATACGATCCAAACGCGATGCAGAGACACTGCTGCGCGCGACCGGGGCGCCATTTGTAACCTTGCGGCCCGGCATCGTGCTGTCACGCGGCATTGATGACGCCAAACTGGCGCGCAACATGTTGTGGTCCATTCCCGTGATGGCAGAGCTCGGCGAGGTGCCACTTGATCCACTGGCAAAGCTGGATTTTGCCCCCGTCGATTTCATTGCCGGTGCATTTGCAGAGATGCTGCTCAAGGAAAATCTGGCCTACGACTGTTACCACGTGTCAACCGGCGAGTCGTCCATGACGTTTCAGGAGCTGGCTGACGAATTGATAGTGACCATGCCCGGCATCAAGAAACTGTTGATGCGGGGACGTGACTTTGTACCGACACCGAAATTTGCCCGCCAGAGGTGGATGTTTGCATCCCTGCAGCCGTATCTGCCCTTTCTGACTGCAGATGCCGTTTTCAGCAATGTCCGTTTACACGAAGAGATCGGAACGCTGGCTGAAGCACCCGCTCCAGTCAGCTATCTTGGGGAATTGCTGGGTACCTTTAGCCTGTCAGACGCGGTCAAGCAGATGTATACCCCCTGAAAAGCCGTTTTCCGGGCACCGGCCAGGTCTTGTGGGCAGGTCAAGGCAAGGGGTTTCCACAGGCGGGTTCCTTGTAAAGAAATGTTAAGCTATGAGGCTATTCTCGTGATGCTATGGTGCTCTTGCACCACTTGGGTTTTGTTTGATGAATTCTGATCTGATTAATCTTTTTGCCGAGACCTTCGGCATTGCCGAAGACCGGTTGCAGCCGGACGCTACGCTTGAGAGCCTGGGCCTGGATTCCCTGGCGGTGATTGAATTCCTTTTTCAGATCGAGGACAAGTTCGGCATCCAGATTCCCGACCAGGCCAACCCGCCACGCACGCTGGACGAAATGGTCCAGATGATTGAGCCGCTGATGCCCCACGGCAATCCGGGCAATGCAGGCAGCCCTGCCGCCTGAACGCCGCCCGCGCGGGACCACATGACAGTCACACGCCGCGTCGCCATCACCGGGATGGGGATTGTTTCCCCGACGGGAAGCAACAGCGGCATATTTTTTGATGCGCTGCTTCATGCAAGATCCGGCATACGGGCCATGGATGTCGCCTTCCCCACCGGCACAGAAAGTGTGCTGGCCGGCCACATTGAATTCACCCCCGACGCACACTTCCCCAAAGCAAAGCTCCTGACCATGGACCGCGTCAGCCAGTTCGCGCTGGTCGCTGCCCGGGAGGCCATGCAACAGGCGGGACTGGGTGTTTCAGCGCTCGATGCTTATGCACCCGGCAGATTCGGCGTGTCGATGGGTACAGGCAGCGGCGGAGCCGGCTCGCTGGATGCGGCCTACACCTCATTGCTGGAACAAAAGGTGGCGCGCCTGCGCCCCATGACGGTGGTGCTGGCGATGAACAACGCGACATCTGCACACCTGGCCATGGAGTTCGGCCTCAAGGGCCCGAACAGCACCGTTTCCAACGCCTGCGCCTCTTCAGCCACGGCTATTGGCGATGCTTTCCGCCAGATCCGCCACGGCTATTCAGACGCCATGCTCGTCGGCGGGGCCGAAGCACTGCTGAACCGCGGCACCATCAAGGCCTGGCAGGCCATGCACACGCTCGCAAAGCCCCACGCGGATGGCGCGGCCGCTTCCTGCAGGCCTTTCTCGGCCGACCGCTCCGGCCTGGTGCTGTCGGAAGGCGCGGCCATGCTGGTTCTGGAAGACTGGGATACCGCCGTCAAACGCGGCGCCAACATACTCGCCGAGCTGGCAGGCTACGCATCGACCACCGATGCGCATCACCTGACACAGCCGGATGCACAAGGCCAGGCAGGCGCCATGACACTCGCCCTGCAGGATGCCCGGCTCAATACGAGCGACATTGGTTACCTGAATGCGCATGGCACAGCAACCGAGGTCGGTGATGTGGTTGAAACCAGCGCCATCAAGCTGGCCTTCGGCGAAGCTGCTGCCAGCCTGCCCATCAGCTCGACCAAGGCCGTGCACGGTCACTCCATGGGAGCTGCAGGCGCCATGGAATTCATGGCCAGCGTCATGGCCTTGCGTGCCGGGCAATTGCCGCCTACGGCATTTCTTGAAACACCTGATCCGCGTTGTGATCTGGACTACATTGCACTTCAGGCGCGCAGCACCGGCAAGCTGCGTGCAGTGATGTCCAATTCGTTTGCTTTTGGCGGCTCAAACTCGGTGCTGATCGCCAGTGCAGTCTGAGGCCACAGGCCTGATCGTCACCCGGCACCAGGCTGGCATCGATCAGGCAGCGCTGCGGATTTTCTTCACCAGCGCGGTCGTCGAATAACCATCGACAAACGGTATGACCACCGCCCTGCCGCCATAAGACTCGACAATCCTGGCTTCTGCAAGCTTGCTCATGTCGTAGTCACCGCCCTTGACCAGCACGTCGGGTTTCAGTTGCGAAATCAGCCCCGCCGGGGTGTCATCATCAAACCAGGTCACCAGGCTCACCGACTCCAGCGCGGCCATCAATGTGGCGCGGTCCAGTTCGTTGTTGAGCGGCCTGTCGGGGCCCTTGCCCAGGCGGCGGGCAGATGAATCGGTGTTGATCGCCACCACCAGGCTGCCGCCCAGGGCCCGCGCCTGGGCGAGATAGGTGGCATGGCCCTTGTGGAGCACATCAAAAACGCCGTTGGTGAACACGACCGGCCTGGGCAGCTCGGCCACACGGTCAGGCGCATCTTCACGCGCCACCATCTTTTCAAGGAAAGCAGGAAGGCTCACACCGCCTGCGGTTTGGCGTCAGTGGCGATGGCTGCAGTGATTTCGCGACCGATTTCCTTGCGGTAGCGGTTGAGCTCCTGCACGGTCTTGAAGCTCTGGTTCATCAGCAGGCTCATGTTGTGCAGGATGCGCTCGACCACCTTGCCCTCCCAGACCGCATCAAACTTGATCTGGGTGTCCAGCCAGTGCTCAAGCCACTCGGGGTTGGGCAGCCGTGACTGTATGGTGTCGCGGGGGAAAAGCGCCTTGTTGACATGCAGGTTGGTGGGGTGCAGCGCCTGTGCAGTGCGCCGTGCGCTGGCCATCAGCACGCCGACCTTGGTGAATGCCGCGCGGGCATCGTTGCCGAAGTTGTTGATGGCGCGCTTCATGTAGCGCAGGTAGGCTCCGCCATGGCGGGCTTCGTCCTGGCTCAGCTGCGTGTAGATCTGCTTGATGACCGGCTCGGTATGCCATTCGCTGGCACGGCGGTACCAGTGATTCAGCCTGATCTCGCCGCAGAAATGCAGCATCAGCGTTTCAAGCGCGGGGGCCGGTTCAAACTCGAAGCGCACCTCGTGCAGTTCCTTTTCGGTCGGCGCCAGGTCTGGCCTGAAACGCTTGAGGTATTCCATCAGCACCAGCGAGTGTTTCTGCTCTTCAAAAAACCAGATTGACATAAAGGCAGAAAAATCGCTGTCGTCCTTGTTGTCACGCAGGAACATTTCGGTGGCAGGCAGGGCCGACCACTCGGTGATGGCATTCATCTTGATGGTCTGCGCCTGCTCGTCGGACAGTTTGGACGCGTCGAACTTGTCCCAGGGGATGTCTTTGTCCATGTCCCAGCGGACAGACTCAAGCTGTTTGAACAATTCAGGGTAAAGCATGTGAACTCCTTGGCGTTTCCGTGACGCGTCATGGTGATACGGTAATACGCAGCATGATCTGCCTCGGATGCGATCCTTTCGCATCTGGGTGCTACCGTGATTTTAGGCCGCTAATATGACAATTCGTCATTTAGGCTGCTTTTGCGGGGGGTTTTCAGGTGTTTACCTTACAGGCCCGGCCTGTGGGTGAATCTGGGCGCCCCTCCTGCACGTATCACTGACAGCTTGTAAGCTGCGATGCACCCCCGCAACCCGCTATACAACGAAAGTGAGCCCCACATGCCTGTCACGCCTCTCAAACGCCTTGCCCTGCTGGCCTGCCTGTCGTTCACAATGGCCTCGGGTGCTGCAGACCTGAAGGCAGCCACCCCGGCCGCAGCCCCCGCCCCTGCGGGCACCAGCACCTCGTGCCAGGGCCTTCTGCAACAGAACTTCCTCCGCCTGCAGGATGAAAAACCGCAGTCGCTTTGCCAGTACCGCGGCAAGGTGGTTGTGGTCGTCAATACCGCCAGCTTTTGCGGCTTTACATCCCAGTACGAGGGGCTGGAGGCGCTGTACGCCAAATACAGGGACAAGGGCCTTGTCGTTCTGGGCTTTCCATCAAATGATTTTTCCCAGGAAACCGGCAGCAACAAGGAAATCGCCGATTTCTGCGAAAACACCTTTGGCGTGAAATTCCCCATGTTCGCCAAGACCAGCGTGACCGGCAAGGACGCCAACCCGCTGTTCAAGCAGCTGGCGGCCAAAACCGGCACCTCCCCCAAGTGGAATTTCTACAAATACGTGATTGCCCGCGATGGCCAGAGCGTCGTCAGCTTCAACTCCATGGCCGATCCGAAAAGCGGCAGCTTTGTGCGGGAAGTCGAAAAACAGCTGGCTGTGCGCTGAAATCCCGCTGCAAAATAAAATTACCAGTTGGTCACTATTTGACTGATTGGTATTTTCGGGTTTATCATTTTGACAACTGGCATGGCGTCCATTCAACTGGACGTACGCCGCTCAACCTTGAAATGAATTTTCCCTTGCCGCAATTAACAAAACTTTACCTTGCAATTTCCTGGAAATCCGGGAACTCCAAAAGCGGCGGCCTACTCCTACACAGGCCAGCACGCAATGCAACTACATTGGGTAATGCATTGAGTTTTGGCAAGAAAACAGTTTCATTGTTGCGAAGCCTTTTGGACTCTGGTCCGAATGCAATCCCGGGGCGCTTCTCCTCCTCCTCCCTCCCTCCCTCGTTCGCGCCGGGGCGCTTCGCAGCATTTTTATATTTGGCAGGCTGACCGTGAGCAGTCAGCCCCTCCCCTCCAGACGCCTGCCGCGCGTTGCCATCGTCGGCTCCGGTATTTCCGGGCTGGCCGTGGCCCACACGCTCAAGGGCCTGGCCGAGATCACGCTGTTTGAAGCGGACAAATATTTCGGCGGCCACACCCACACGGTAGACATCACCCTGCCCACCGCGCAGGGCCTTGTCAAACATGGCGTGGACACAGGGTTCCTGGTGTTCAACGAGCGCACCTACCCCAACCTGATCAACCTGTTTGCAGAACTCGGCGTCGAGACCGCCAAGTCCGACATGTCCTTCTCGGTCAATGTGCCGGGCGCCGGCCCAGACGGCCAGGCCCTGGAGTGGAGCGGATCCAGCCTGAACAGCGTCTTTGCCCAGCGCGGCAATCTCGTGAGCTGGAAGTTCCTGCGCATGCTGCGCGACATCATGCGTTTCAACCGCATCACCACAGCCATTGCTGCGGCCAACGCAGAGGCCGAGATGATGCAGCCGCTGGGCGACTTCCTGAAGACCAGAAAATTCTCCAATGAATTCCGCGACTGGTACTTCCTGCCCATGATGGGCTGCATCTGGTCCTGCCCGACCGACCAGATGCTGGCCTTCCCGGTCGCCACCATGATCCGCTTTTGCTACAACCACGGCCTGATACAGGTGGCCAACCGCCCCCAGTGGTGGACGGTAACCGGCGGCGCGCGCAACTACGTCGACAAAATCATTGCCGGCATACCCGACAAACGCCTGAACACCCCTGTCGAGCTGATTGATCGCGACGGAGACAGCGAAGGAGGCGTGCGCATCGTCACCGATGGCCGGGCCGAGCGTTTTGACAAGGTGGTGCTGGCTGCCCACTCCGACCAGTCGCTGGCCTTGCTGCGCGATGCCACAGAGGCCGAGCAGCAGGTGCTGGGCGCCATCCGCTACCAGCCCAACCGGGCGGTTCTGCACACAGACACCTCGGTGCTGCCCAAAAAGAAGCTCGCCTGGGCCGCCTGGAACTACGAACGCGCCCAGCACACAGACCGCGAGTCGGCACAAGTGTGCCTTCACTACCTGTTGAACATGCTGCAGCCGCTGCCCTTTACCCAGCCCGTGGTGGTGTCATTGAATCCGGTGCGCGAGATTGAGCGTAATCACATCATGGGTGAATTTGATTACGCACATCCGGTTTTTGACCTTGCGGCGATCCGTGCGCAGGCCGGTTTGCCGCAGCTGCAGGGCAAACAAAACACTTATTTCTGCGGCGCCTGGACAGGTTACGGCTTCCATGAAGACGGCCTCAAATCCGGCCTCCAGGTGGCGCGGCAGTTGCTGATTGACACGGGAGCGCAGGCATGAGCCTTAAACCCATGCTCGGGTTTGGCCAGGTCAGACATACGCGGCTCAAACCTGCGCGCAACGCATTTGCATATCCAACGTATTTTTTGATGCTGCCCATGCGCGCCATGCAAAAGGAAGGCAGTGGTGCGCTCGCCCACAACCGGCGAGGGCTGCTCAGTTTTTTCGACCGCGACCACGGCGACGGCCGCGACAACGCCGTGAGCTGGCTGGATGAGCTGCTGCTGCGCGAAGGCGTTGAAGATGCCACTGGCGAGATCTGGCTGCACACCTACCCGCGCGTATTCGGCTACACCTTCAAGCCCGTGAGCTTCTGGTATTGCCACACCACCGACGGCCAGCTGCGCGCCATTGTGGTCGAGGTCAACAACACTTTTGGCGAACGGCACTGCTATCTGCTTGATGAGCCGCGCTATGGCCACGAACTCACCGCTGACAAGGTGTTTCATGTGTCGCCGTTTTGCACCCTCGAAGGCGGCTACCGCTTCCGATTCATGCGAAGCGCACACGGCGGCATTGAAAAAACCGTGGCCCGCATTGACTACGACGATAGCGCCGGCCCGCTGCTCGAGACCAGCGTCAGCGGCACGCTGGAACCGTTTACCCCCGCCAGCATGCGCAAGGCGCTCTGGCGCTACCCGGCCATGACCTTCGGCCTGATTGCCCGCATCCACTGGCAGGCCTTCAGGTTATGGCGCAAGCATGTGCCCTTTATCAGCAAACCCCAGCCACCTGAAATATTCGTGACGCGATGAACACACTCAACACCTCCAACCCTTCAAGCTCTGGCTTTTCGGTCCCCGTTGATGCGCCTTCTGCGGCACGCGCCGCGCTCAAGATGCTGCTGCGCCTGAAACACGGCACGCTCACCGTCAAGCTGCCCGACGGCTCGGTGCAGCGCTTCGGCAATGGCGAAGCGCCCATGGCCAGCCTGCACCTCATCAACTGGAATGTCTGCGGCGCGGCATTGCGTTCCGGCGACATCGGTTTTGCCGAAAGTTTTATCGCCGGCGACTGGACCACACCGCATTTGACCGAACTGCTGCGCGTCTTCATCGTCAATCGCAAGGAAGTCGAGGACGTGTTCTACGGCACCTGGCTGGGCCGCTTTGCCTACCGCATCAAGCACCTGCTCAACCGCAACACCAAAGCCAACAGCCAGAAAAACATCCACGCGCACTACGACCTCGGCAATGCGTTTTACGAGCTCTGGCTGGACGGCACGATGAACTACTCATCGGCCATTTTTGAAACGCCCGAGACCTCGATGAAGGAAGCCCAGCACGCCAAGGTACGGCGCGCCCTGCGCATGGCGCAGGTCAAGCCGGGTGACCGCGTACTGGAGATCGGCTGCGGCTGGGGTGCGCTGGCCGAGAAGGCGACAACAGAATTTGATGCCTCCATCGTCGGCGTGACGCTGAGTACCGAACAGCTTGCCTGGGCGCAAAAGCGAATGCAGCGTGAGGGTGTGGCCGAACGCGCTGATTTACGGTTGCAGGACTACCGCGACATCGGCAAAACCACAAGTGATGCCCCTTTCGACGCTGTCTGCTCCATCGAGATGGTCGAAGCCGTAGGCCGTGAATACTGGCCCGAGTATTTCGCCACCGTTGCCCGCCTGCTCAAGCCCGGCGGCCATGCCTGCATACAGAGCATAGTGATTGCCGACGAGCTGTTTGACCGCTACATCGCCTCGACCGACTTCATACAGCAATACATATTTCCCGGTGGCTGCCTGCCGTGCCCGCGCGAGTTCCGTGCCCAGGCCAGGGCAGCGGGCTTTGAGGTGGTCGACGAGTTCGCGTTTGGCCAGGACTATGCACGCACGTTGCAGCTCTGGCGTGAAGACTTCATGGCACAGGAATCACGCATCCTGCAACTCGGCTTCGACAAACGCTTCATGCGCATCTGGGAGTTCTACCTCGGTTACTGCGAAGCGGCCTTCATGGAAGCGAACACCGACGTTGTGCAGTACACGCTGCGCAAGCTCTGATGCGGGGACTGCCATGAAGCGCCGCACGTTCTCACAGGCACTGGCCTCAGCCGCACTCGTCCATGCCGCGCCCGCCCTGTTCGCCCAAACGGAAGCACCCGCAAGTCCAAGCCCACCCGTCATGGGGCCGGACGATATGCGTGCCGAGCTCAATGAGCTGCTGCCAGGCTACCGCCTTATCGGCAAACAGCGCCTGACCTATTGGGGCTTTCAGGTCTATGACGCACGCCTCTGGGCTTTGCCGGGCTTCAAAAAAGACAACATTGCCAGCCAGCCTTTCGCGCTTGAGCTGGCCTACCTGCGTGACTTCGACGCCATCGATGTGGCTGAACGCTCCATCACCGAAATGCGCCGCTCCGCCACCATCACTGAAGCACAGGCCAAAACCTGGATTGCCGAGATGATGCGTGTCTACCCCGACTTCAAAAAGGGCGACCGCGTGACCGGCATCAACAAGCCCGGCGTGGGCGCGGCCTACCTGGTCAACGGCAAATCGACGGGCGAGATACGCGATGCCGAATTCGCGCGCCTGTTCTTTGGCATCTGGCTGTCGCCCAAAACATCAGAGCCCAAGCTGCGCAGCGCCCTGCTGGCCGGTGCGGTGTGAGCACAGGCAGCGACGGGCCTGAAGCCCGCGCCTTCACGGCCCGCAATGGCCTGGCCTACGGCCTGCTGGGCCTGCCACTGGCTTTTGTGGCGTTGCCGCTCTATGTCATCCTGCCCAACCACTATGCACGCGAGTTCGGCGTGCCGCTGGCGACCCTTGGTGCGATTCTTCTGGGCGCACGCCTGTTTGATGCCTTCATAGACCCGCTGCTGGGCCGCCTGAGCGACCGGCTTTTTGCGCGCTCGGCCAAATCAGTTCTTGTGCTTGGTGCCATCGCGGCGCTGGTGCTGGCCATTGGTTTCGCCCTGCTGTTTTTTCCACCCGTACGTACGCCGGGTGCGCTGATCGCCTGGGCCAGCGTGATGCTCATGGTCACCTATGCGGCCTACAGCGCACTCAGCGTGTCGCACCAGTCCTGGGGGGCGATGCTGGGCGGCAATGAGGCGCAGCGCAGCCGCATCGTGGCCTGGCGGGAAGGGCTGGGCCTGATCGGCGTGGTGCTGGCCTCCGTCACGCCTGTGGCGCTGGGTTTGCCGACGACCACCGTGGTGTTTGTGATTGCCTTGATCGTCGGCTGGCTGGCCTGGTCGCGCGCAGTCAGGCCTGTGGCGAAAGCCGGCTTGCACACCGTAGAGGCGGGCGCACTCTGGCGGCCCTTCAAACACGCGAACTTTCGCAGGCTGCTGACGGTTTTCATGTTCAACGGCATCGCCAGTGCGGTGCCGGCCACGCTGGTGCTGTTTTTCATTCAGGACCGGCTGCAGGCACCGGCCAGCATGGAGCCGCTGTTTCTCGGCAGTTATTTTCTGGCGGCCGCGCTGTCCATCCCCATGTGGCTGGCCGTTGTGAAACGGCTGGGCCTGGCCGCCAGCTGGCTGTGCGGCATGTTTCTGGCGATTGCCGTGTTCAGCTGGGCGACGCAGATTGGTGCCGGGCAGACCGGCGCATTTTTGCTCATCTGCGCGCTCTCGGGCATCGCGCTGGGCACAGACCTAGCGCTGCCGGGCGCGTTGCTGGCGGGCGTGATTCAGGCGAATGGCGATTCGGGCAAGGCCGAGGGCGCCTACTTCGGCTGGTGGAACTTTGCGACCAAGCTCAACCTGGCGCTGGCTGCCGGTCTGGCCTTGCCGCTGCTGGCGGTGTTCGGTTACTCGCCCGGCATTCGCGCACCAGAAGCGCTGGGTGCGCTGGTGATCGCCTACTGCGTGCTGCCCTGCGTGCTCAAGCTTTTTGCGGCGGCCGGCCTCTATTTCTTCATCATCAGAAAACCTGAAAGCGTTGCGGCATGAACATCCTCATCACCACCAAACGTGCGGCCCTCGGCCTGCTGCTGGCCACCGGATTGTTTCTGGGCGGCTGCGCTGCGCCACAGCTGGCCGACTATGCCGCCGAAAGGCCGGTGCTCGACATGCGCCAGTATTTCAATGGCACTGTCGATGCCTATGGCGTCTTCACCAACCGCTCGGGCAAGGTGCTCAAGCGTTTTACGGTGGTCATGAAATGCACATGGGTCGGTCCACCCGGCCAGGAAGTGGGCACTCTGGATGAGGAGTTCACCAATTCCGACGGCAGCAAAGAGCGCCGCGTCTGGACGCTCAGGCGCATGCCCGACGGCAAATATGTGGGCACAGCCTCTGACGTGGTCGGCCAGGCGCTGGGCGAGGAAGCTGGTAATACCTTCCGCTGGAGCTACACCCTGATGCTGCCGCTGGACGGCAAGACACTTGAGGTGCAGTTCGACGACTGGATGTATTTGATGAGCGACAAGGTCATGCTCAACCGGGCAGAGATGAGCAAGTTCGGCATCAAGCTGGGCGAGGTCACGCTGTCTTTTGTCAAACGCTGAGGCCGGAACGTCGCATGGCATTCAACCCCACCATCACCGACTGGCACGGCAAAACCGTGTGGCTGGTCGGCGCGTCCAGCGGCATAGGCCGCGCTACCGCGCATGCACTGCATGCGGCAGGCGCAAAAGTCATTGTGTCGGCACGCAACCAGCAGGCGCTTGATGCGTTTGCAGCTGAACACCCCGGCACCCTTGCCCTGGCATTCGACGCCGCCGACGCAGCAGCCGTGAAAGCTGCCGCGCAAACCGTGCTCGATGGCGGACAGCTGGACCTGGTGCTGTACTGCGCGGGCTACTACAAGGAAATGCGCGCCACAGAGTTCGACCTGGGCGAGATGCTGATGCACCAGCAGGTCAACTACGTCGGCGCGCTCTATGTGCTCGACGCCGTGCTGCCGTATTTTGCGAAGCGCCAGTCAGGCCACATCAGCCTGATCAGCAGCGTCGCCGGTTACCGCGGCCTGCCCAAAAGCCTGGCCTACGGACCCACCAAGGCCGCACTCATCAACCTGGCTGAAACGCTGTATGTCGACCTGCAGGACAGCCATGTGGGCGTCAGCCTGATCTGCCCGGGCTTTGTCGAAACCCCGCTGACCGCCCAGAATGAGTTCACCATGCCGGCCCTGATCACACCCGAAGTGGCCGCGCAGGAGATCTTGAAGGGCTGGGCTGCGGGTTCGTTCGAGATTCACTTCCCCAAACGCTTCACCCTGTGGATGAAAGCGCTGGCGCTGCTGCCCGCCAGGCTTTACTTTCCGGTTATCCGCAGGTTCACCGGGCTTTGAAACGAGCGGGATTCACTACTATTTTGATAGCTGCTCACGCTCGTCTTTATTGGCCTGCAGCCTGATTTGGCACTCAAAAGTGGCCTTTCAGGGCTGTTTTGGCGTGTTGCGGCGGCCTGAAACGGGCTAAAACGCCGGAAAGTTAACTCCCATATTAACTTTTCGTTATTTTTTAACGTGTACGTTAAAAATCACCTAAATGGCCGACTGGCCAGCGAATCAGCCTGGCAAGGTATCCACAAAACTGGCGCGCTGCGTCAGCTTTTCCTGCAGCTTCGCCAGGTTGGCATAGCCGCCGCGCCAGTCGATATGGGCAAAGCGCAGGTCAAGGTAGCCGAGCGCGCAGCCGACGGCCACGTCAGACAGGCTGAAATGGATGCCGCTGCAAAAGGGCTTGTCGGCCAGGCCCACGCTCATGGCTTTGAGCACGCCGTCGATCTTGGCCATCTGGCGGTCTATCCAGGCCTGGCTGCGCTGCGCGTCGGTGCGGCCTGACCAGGTGGCTTCAAGCCGGGCGAGGATGGCAGCGTCCATCAGGCCGTCGGCCAGGGCTTCCCAGGTCTTGACTTCAGCGCGCTCCCGGCCCTGGGCCGGAATGAGCTTTCCCACGGGGGAAAGGGTGTCGAGGTATTCGACGATCACGCGCGAATCAAAAACGGCTTCGCCGCCCTCCATGACCAGGCAGGGCACCTTGCCAAGCGGGTTGGATTCGCCGATATTGGTTCCCGCCGCCCAGACGTCCTCCTCAATGAAGTGGTAGTCGAGCTTTTTTTCGGCCATCACAACGCGTACTTTTCGCACGTAGGGGCTGGTGTTGGAACCGATGAGTTTCATGTTTGTTCTGGAATCGTGGAGTCTTGTAAAAGCAGGAATGTGCAGGGAACAACGTGGGGAAAAGGCGTGCCTGCAAGCATTCTATCGAGTCAAACCACCGGTCTGCCGGCGCGCGGCAATGACAGGCCACCCGCCTACAATTGAGGCATGAGTTCCTCCTCCACGTCATCCACACTTTCCCCCATCAACGCCCTGTCGCCGCTGGACGGCCGTTACGCCGGCCGCCTGGCCACCCTGCGCCCGCTGATGTCCGAACAGGGCTATATGCACCGCCGCGTACAGGTTGAAATCGCCTGGTTTATCGCGCTGTCTGATGCGGGCTTTAAAGAGTTCAAGCCGCTCAGCCCCGGAGCGCGTACTTACTTGCTCGGCCTGGTGAAGAATTTCTCGGAAGCCGATGCACTGGCCATCAAGGACATTGAGAAGACCACCAACCACGACGTGAAGGCGGTTGAATACTGGATCAAATCGAAGTTCGAGGCCCGGCCAGAACTGCAGCACGCCGGCGAGTTCGTGCACTTTGCCTGCACCAGCGAAGACATCAACAACACCAGCCACGCGCTGCAATTGAAGAGCAGCCGCGAGATGGTGCTGCTCCCCGCGCTGGACAAGGTGATTGCCCAGATGCGCGACATGGCGCACACCTACGCCGCCGAGCCCATGCTGAGCCGTACCCACGGCCAGACCGCCAGCCCGACCACCGTGGGCAAGGAAATCGCCAACGTCGTGGTGCGCCTGCAGGCCGCGCGCGAGAAGATCGCCAGCGTGAAACTGATGGCCAAGATGAACGGTGCCGTCGGCAACTACAACGCCCACCTGTCGGCCTGGCCCGACTTCGACTGGGAGGCCTTCAGCCGCAAGGTCATCGAAACGCCCGAGCCGCTTGGGTTAGGGCTTACTTTCCAGCCGTACAGCATACAAATTGAGCCGCACGACTACATGGCCGAGATTTTCGACGCCGTGGCGCGCACCAACACCATCCTCATCGACTGGTCGCGCGACGTCTGGGGTTATGTCAGCGTGGGCTACTTCAAGCAGCGCCTGAAGGCCGGCGAAATTGGTTCGAGCACCATGCCGCACAAGGTCAACCCGATTGATTTTGAAAACGCCGAAGGCAACCTGGGTCTCGCCAACGCGCTGCTGCGCCACCTGAGCGAAAAGCTGCCCGTCTCGCGCTGGCAGCGCGACCTGACCGACAGCACCGTGCTGCGCAACATGGGCGTGGCTTTCGGCTATGCGGTGCTGGCCTACAACTCCCTGGGCGTCGGCCTGGGCAAGCTTGAACTGAACAGCGAAGCGCTGCAGGACGACCTCAATTCATCATGGGAAGTGCTGGCCGAGCCGATACAAACCGTGATGCGCCGCTACGGCGTGCAGGGCGCGTATGAAAAGCTCAAGGAAGTCACACGCGGCAAGACCGTCAAGGCCGAAGACCTGCACACGCTGATCAGGTCGCTTGAGATCCCCGAGCCTGAGAAAACCCGGTTGCTGGCCATGACGCCTGCCAGCTATGTGGGCATGGCGGCGGAACTGGCCAAACGTGTGTAACACCCCCGTCCGGGCTCACTGCGTGTAGCCCGTTACCCCCTTGCAGGGGGCGGCGCTTGCCGCACACCCAAATTGCTATATATTTCATAGCTGCTTACGCACGTGTTTAAAGGGCTGCAGCCGATTTAATGCCTAAAAACAGGCTTTTCTAGGCCGTTTTCAGGTTCTCGGAGCCTCTTTTGGCGGATTTGGCGGCCGGAAACCCCTAAAAGTTAACCTCCATATTAACTTTTGGCCATTTTGTTAATACAGGTATTAACTTTTCGTCAAAACGGCATATCTGCGCCGCAGGCCCAGCATTGCTCGAAGCCGCCCTCGACCGTCTCGCCACAGCTGCACACCCAGCGCCTTTGCGGCATGTTCTGAAGCTGGTCCAGCATCACTTCAGCGGCGGGCTTTTCGTGGTCGTGGGTCAGCCAGACTTCCGGAAAACACTGGTCGGGCGGCAACTCTCCGGCCAGGCCGCCCAGGTAATAGCGCTGCACGCTGGCTGAAAACCCGGCCTGCTGCAGCGCATCGGCCCATAACGCGGCAATCGCGATGTTGGGGGCACGGGCCAGGCGCAGCATGGCTCAGCTGCCCTGTTCTTCCTGGGGTTTGTCGGTCTTTTCGAGCGCCCGGTCCGAATACCGGCCGAAGCGCCAGGAGGTGCCGTCCAGCGTGATGCGCCGCCAGGTCTCGCGCTTGGCGGCAGGCGACATCTCCGGCCAGTGCTGGACTTCTTCAAACGTGCGGCCGCAGCCCTTGCACATCTCGTCACCCTGGCTGGTCGAACAGATGGCGATGCAGGGCGTGTCAGCTGTGGTGTCGTACCAGGCCTGCCAGGCGGCCATGGCCTTGGGCGGAAAGCCTTTTTCAGAAGCGACATCCTCATGGTAAAAAACCATGAGCGCATAAACCTCGGCCAGCGCGCGCAGCTCGGGCGCCAGGGTGATGCCGTCGGGCGACGGCTTTTTCTCGCGCCAGTAGTTGATGGCAGCTTCTATATCTGTGATGTGAATGCCAGCCATGGGGTTTGGTAAGTGGAAGCCGCGCACCGGACGGCGGCGGACAACTGATTATCAGGCACCCGAACCCGCGCAGTTCCAGTGCTGGAAGCCCTCCTACGCGCCCTCAGGGAAAAGCCTCATTTGCAAAAAAACGCCGGATCAGTTCCAATAGATCCTACGAAGGGGAGTAACTCCCTCGTCTTGCTGAACTACTTTTTATAACAGACACAGCAGCAAGATAGCTACAACAAGTCGTCATTACGAAGTTCGCACTTCCGGCTTGTTGGGCATGCAGCGACACTGCATGTCGAGCCAGACCTTCGATTGAAACCTGGGCAGGTTTGATCGAGGCGTTCGCGGCAATCCACATTTCCGCACACCTTTCCTCCATCTGATCCGCACAGGCTTCGAACGAATCGGGCGCCTGTTTCCGTTTGCGGGCGCCCATGTCGAAACTTGATATGGAGTGCGTGATGGAACTGTTTTCAACCCCGTGGTGGTCGGCCCTGCTGGCCATCATCCTCATCGACCTCGTGCTGGCCGGCGACAACGCCATCGTCATCGCGCTGGCCGCCCGCAACCTGCCCCCGCACCTGCAGAAAAAGGCCATTGCCTGGGGCACGGTGGGCGCGATTGTCGTGCGCTCGGCCATGACGGTCGGTGTGGTGTGGCTGCTCAAGATCCCCGGCCTGATGCTGGTCGGCGGGCTGGGCCTGCTCTGGATTGCCTACAAACTGCTGGCAGACCAGAACCATGGCGAACACCAGGGGCCGATAGCCAGTACTTTCTGGGGCGCGATGAAAACCATAGTCGTTGCCGACGCGCTTATGGGCATAGACAACGTGCTCGGCGTCGCAGGCGCGGCGCACGGCTCGTTTGACCTGGTCATCATCGGCCTGCTGGTGAGCGTGCCCATCGTCGTTTTCGGCAGCACCATGGTGCTCAAGCTGGTTGAGCGCTTCCCGATGATCATCAACATTGGCGCGGCCGTGCTGGCTTTCACCGCCGCAAAAATGATTGTCAGCGAGCAGCTGCTGGACCCTGTCTATGGCGGCCCCAACACACTGCCGTCCGCAGCCACCATGCACACCATCGCCGAATGGGCCACCTACGCGCTGGCCATCGCCGGTGTGCTGGGCGGCGGCTGGTGGGCCACCAGAAGGTCGCAGCACAGCCGCGGCGACCTGGTCACCGACTGATTTTTTCCGGGCAACTTCACAACCACGACAACCAAGGAGTACTTTATGGACAACATCATCGTTTACGTCGACGACGCTTCGTACGCGCTGCAAATGCTGCAGCCCATGCACACGGACGGCGTGAGCCGCAACCCCGCGCGCTGGATTGTGGTGGGCTGCGCACCGCGCGTGACACACCGCGCGAGCAAGTGGGTTACCAACAGCGCACGCGAAAGCTGGCGCGGCAAGTGGGCGGAAAAAACATTTTCGCGCCTGCTGCCGCTGCTTGAGCAAAACGGCGACACCGTCGTCACCAAACTCGCCCAGACCACGCTCTGCGCCCAGACTGAATCGCTGATGAAGGAATATGGCGTGGCACGCGTGCTGGATGCCCGCCGGCCAAAATTCGGCCAGGACATGCAGCCAGTCACACAGAGCCAGGTGCAGGAAAACAAGGGCGCGCTCGGTTATGTCACTGCCCTGGCGGGTGCCGGGTTGCTCGTCGCGATAGATTAGCCCCCACGCTTGTCACTTCGTGTACTGCGCTGCCCCCCGAGGGGGCGCTGCTCCTGCGGCCTGGCAAAGCCAGTTCCGCGGACCCTGCTTGCTAAAGCCTCGCTTCGCTTGAAAGAGTGAGTCGGTGCTGCGGGAGTGCAGCGTTGAATTTCGCGCGGGGAGTGATATTCTTCGAGCCATGAAACTGATACTCAAATGGCTGCTCAGTGCCACGGCCTTGCTGCTTGTGGCTTATCTTTATTCAGGCGTGGTGGTGACCAGTTTCACCGGTGCGCTGATTGCTGCGCTGGTGCTGGGCGCGCTCAATACTGTTGTGCGCCCCATACTGATATTGCTGACACTGCCCGTCACGCTGGTCACGGTGGGTCTTTTCCTGTTCGTGATCAACGCCCTGATGTTCTGGGCTGCAGCCAGCCTGGTGAGCGGGCTGAACGTCACGGGTTTTGGTGCTGCGCTGATCGGTTCGCTGATCTATTCAGTGCTGCAGCTAGCGATCGAGTTTGTCCTGGAGCGCCTGCTCTTTAACAAGTGACTCGGTCTGGCGGGTCCGTGCATCAATGATGGAGCCCTCCATGAAATCGGCACTACCCGGATTGCTGCGCATCATGATCTGCGCGGCCTTGAACCGATCAAGCGCCGCCGTGTAGTCAAGCTGCGCAGCCCGCGCTTCCGCATCGGCGCGAATCGCGCGCACATTCTGGCCCTGGTTGCCATACGCGATAGCCAGGGTTTGCCAGGCCAGCGCATCTTTGGGGTGGGCCGTCACCCAGGTCAGCAGCTTGTCGCCTACATCTTTTGCGCGCCCAGCCGCCAGCAGCGAGCGTGACTGCACCATCAGGTCTGCGCGCGAGGCAGTCTTTGAGATGTCAATACCGGATGCCGATGGCGATGCGACGCCTGCCATTTGGTCCACCTCAAGCGACAGCAACATCACCTTGCTGGCCGCAGGCGTGCCGGTTGCCAGCGCCGTCAGCCTTTCTGCAAAATTGCGGGCAAGCGGGAAGTCCCTGAGCTTTGCCGCCGCCAGCGATCCTGCATAGAAAACCCCTGCGCTGCGGATATCAGCAGCGGAGGGCTGCGCTGCAACCTGCACCGGTTGCGACTGGCGCTGGGCCTCTGCCACCATGGTGCGAAGAACGTCCACGCCGGGGTCGGCCAGCACGCGTGCACGGGCTGCCATCATTGCGTGAAAAAACCTGTCCTGCGCGCCGCCTATGGCCCTGCCCGCTGCAGGCGGTGCAAGCTGCAGGCGCGCCTGGGCCTCTGCAATCCGCTCGGTGGTCAAGGGGTGGGAGCGCAAATACGGAAATGAGCCGTTGTCATTGATGCGCGACGCCTGCTGCAGTTTTTCAAACATGCTGCCGACACCGCGGCTGTCAAAGCCGGCATCTGTCATGACACCAAAACCCACACGGTCGGCCTCGCGTTCCATGTCGCGTGAAAAATTCAGCTGTGACTGCGCAGCCAGTGCCTGCCCGCCAACTATCGCAGCTTCACCAGCCTGGGCGTTCTTGCTGGCTGCCAGCGCGCCAATGATCATGGCGGCAATCATCCACGGCGTCTGACGGGACTGCTGGGTCATGAGGCGGGAAATATGCCGTTGTGTCACATGGCTGAGTTCATGGCCCATGACGGCAGCCAGCTCATCGCGGCTGCTCACCGCGCCTATCAGGCCCAGATGAAGGCCGAAATAGCCTCCGGGCAATGCAAAGGCATTGATGCTGCGGTCGCGCAGGAGAAAAAGCTCCCAGGCAAAACGCTCGTCCAGCTCGATGCTCAGCTCACCCCGCGCCTTTGCTGCAGCCAGCAAGGGCTGCCAGATGGTCTGCACATACTCTTCAAGCACCGGGTCATCGATGTAGTCGCGATCCCGGTAAATGCTGGCGGCTATGCGTTCACCAATACGGCGCTCTGCGCCCGCAGTCAATTCAAGGTTGTCGCCCAGGGTGGGCAGTGAGCCGCTGCGCGACACGCCAGATGCGGTTTGGGAGAACGCAAGGGGATTTGACCCAGCAGCCATCAGGGCGGCCAGCAACGCGGCGCATGTGCGGCGCAGGCCTGACCTAGAACGAATCAATCGGAACAAAAGCAATCACCTCCAGCGTAGTGGTGTCCAGCAATACAGTCCAGAACGTATCACGGCCCATCATAGGCACGTAGCCAACGGTAGCAGGCGGGCGACCGGACCCGGCGGCTTTCAGGGCAGCATCAATCTCCGCACTGCGCGCAGGAAACCGGGCCTTGAGTTCAGCCAGCGGTTTGGCTCTGGACACGATTTGTGCACGCGCTTTTTCATAGTCCTGCCAGAGCTCCGGCCGGGAACCGATGGACACGCCATTAAGGGCCGCCAGGGTCGCCTCCATGCTTTCCTTCGCGTCCCTGAAGGGCCGCACAGACAGCAAGGTCGGGCCCATCAAGGGGAAAGTCTGCAGCCCCGGCGATGCTTTTTCAAGCAGCTCGGCAGGCACGTCTATGGCGTGCACCACCCGGAAGCGGTCCATTTCAAACACAAGATGCACGGGCCTGGCAGCGGCCACAGTCCACAGCCCGTAGCCCAGCGCCGCCAGCTGCAGAACACCAATGACACAGAGGTCGCCCACCAGTTCCTTGCGCGGCTTGCGGGTATTGAAGACCGCAAAAGTCAGCAGCGGGCCCATGATGACGTCAACCGCAACAATCAAAAGAAAAAGCGTACGGCCACCGGATATCTCCCGGTAGGGATAGGGGTACCAGACAAAAAATACGAGCAGCGCGGCAAGAATGGCCAGGACGATGCTGATGCACAGGTGAACACCGGCTGCTTTGAAGCGCATCTTCCACGAGTTTGCAATGTCGGGCATGGTCTTATGATGAGGGTTGGTTGTAAAGGTTCTGTAACTCAATGATGTCTGACGCGCGACTCACCCATTTCAATGCCGATGGCCAGGCCCACATGGTGGACGTCGGGGGCAAGGACCATACGAAGCGCGTGGCTGTCGCACAGGGTCGTATCGTAATGAATCCGCAGACCTTGTCCATCGTGATGGCAGGCACCGCCAAAAAAGGCGATGTGCTGGGCATTGCGCGTGTTGCGGGCATCATGGCCGCGAAAAAAACAAGCGATCTGGTTCCTCTTTGCCACCCGCTGGCACTCACACATGTCAATGTCGGCTTCACCACAGACTCGGCAAATAGCTGCATCGTGTGTGACGCTACCGTCGAGACAGTCGGCCCCACAGGCGTCGAAATGGAAGCCCTGACAGCCGTACAGGTTGCCTTGTTGACGATTTACGACATGTGCAAGGCAGTCGACAGGGGCATGGTCATGCAGGACATACGGGTGCTTGAAAAACACGGCGGCAAGTCGGGCAGTTTTATTGCGCCTCCAGCTTTTCCTGGTTCGCCTTGAGAGGCTTCCAGAGCGCGTATTCCTTGGGAAACGCCGCCCGGTAACGCTGCATATGGGCCCGCGCGTCTTCGTCCCGGCCCAGCATGACCGCACTCTCAATCAATTTTTCGGCAACCCTGGGTTCCGGTGAGTAGTGCAGCAACGCCTGGGCAGTACTGAAAGTCCAGGCCGCGTTGGCAGGGGTCAGCGGCGTGATCAGCAGGCGCGCAAACATCACCTGGTCACTGAAGAGCCACGAACCGCTGATTTTCTCCAGGGTGTCGGTCCTGTAGGCAGCATCGCGTTTGTCGGCGGCGAGGTAGATCTGGCTGATCCGCCTGTAATCCCACAGGGCATAGGCGGTAGCAAGCAACAACAGTAAAGACAATGCCGCGCACCCCGCGCGCACCTTCACGCGGGTGACCGACGGAGCCGGCTGACCCGCTTCCCCCGCCTGTGAGGCAGCCATTGGCCTGCAAAGAAAGAGCAGGCAGAGCACCACCGCCATCTGAAATGGCCCGTACCAGAGCGGATATTCCAGCATGCTGTGAAGCAGCAGGATGGCGAGCACACTCCACGCCATGTGCCTTGCCGGATCGGTGTCCAGCCACGGTTTCCTGCGCCATATCCAGAACACGAAAGCGCCGCACACCAGCAGCGCAAATGGGACCCCCCCCTCTACCGCAAGATGCAGGGGGAAGTTATGGGCGTTGTCCAGGATGTCGCAAAAACGCGGCCCCTGATAGATCTCGGTGTAATGGGCAAAATCAAGCTCCCCCCAGCCCCACCCCATCCACGGTTTCATGGCGACGAGATGAAGAACGTTGGACCAAAGGGTCAGGCGACTTGCACAAACCGGGTCACCGGCACGCAAGCGCCCGGACATGCTGTACTGCGACAGGTCAAACCCCGCCAGCCGCGGCAAAGCAAGAACCGACACGACATAAACGACGACTGCGACCAGAAGAATCCAGCGCACGCTGGCATGTCGCCATTGTGCCCACAGCACACATAAGCCACAGAGCAGGCCCAGCTGGATCATGCCGGTGCGGGAAACAGAGGTGGCGTTACCGCAGGCCAGGAGGGCGGCCGCCATCAACATCAGGGTTTGGTAGTTTCTGGTCCTGCGGGCATCCAGTACATGTTTGCTGCGTGAAAACATGACTCCAAACCAGATGAGGGCAATCATCGCGATATTTGTCAGCGAGGCAAACTGGTTACGCTGGCGCAGATTGGCAAACGCCTCACCATACCTGGACTGATTCACCCATGGCAACAAGCCATCTGCAACACCAAAGTACTGGATCAGCCCCAGCACCGAACTGACAAGCCCGGCGAACAGCCATGCGGATGCGACAGGCCAGGCCAGACGCTCAGCCGTAAAGAACGCGGGCCAGCAGGCGGCCAGTGCCAGCAAGATTGCAGCGCACAGCACAGACAGCAGCAGCGGGAAGACCGCTGGCGAAGGCCCGGGCGCAAACGGGTTGATCCACGGTACAACAATCAATCCGCAAACCAAGGCCAACAGAAAATTACTTACGGCATCCCGTTGTGTTTTTGTTGCGCCCACTGCCTCGATGTTGTTGCGGCGATCCGGTAAATCAGATGTTGAGTTCACGCTGCAGCAGGCAAAATCGCAAAATTGTTGTTTCTCATTGGATTCCCTTCCGGTGCTAATCCTGGATACGCAGCGTTCCTGCGATTTCCGGAAACTGCGTCGCAGCCCTCAGCCAGTCTTTCTGCGCATTCATGTAGTTCTCGGGACTCATCATGCTTTTGGCCTTGCGCATCCAGAAGTGGGCCGCGTCTGGCTGCTTGTTGAGCGCAAGGATCACGACCAGCTTGCTGATGTTATACGCACTGGGCAGGAAGGTCGTGCTGTCAATCGCACGGCGCACGTCCTCGACAGGCATCCCGGCTGCCGGAGTCATCGCATAGAGTTCAACGAAATATTGCAAATGGTTCAAGACAAGCGTGTTCGGGATGTGCTGCTTGGGCGCGTTTACGAAATTTGCTTTCTCAAACCGGATATCGTTGAAGGCGCTCTCCAGGCGGAAATAGTCGTTGATGATCAAGCCAAGGAGAGAAGCCGCCGCACACCAGAAAAACAGCAGGACGCGACGGTCCAGGAAGCCCAGGGACCAGATTTTCATGCTTGCATTCAGAGCCCCAGCCATCAGACCCGCAGGCAACAGAAAATAGGCATAGTGCAAGGGAAGCTCAACCATTGAATGGGCGCCTATTACCGCAAGGGCCACCAGATACAGGGCTTGACTGGCGTATTGCAACCTCCGGCAAGCTACCCAGAACCACGCCAAAATCACGGCAGTCAGCAGCAAACCTGCAGGAAACCCGGCCCAGATTACAAAATCCAGGAAAAGGTTGTGGGATTGCGCCAGATACGTACCCCACAACCCGGGATAACTCTCGGACACCGCCATTTGAGCGGGCAACACCTGGTTCCAGCCGTAACCCGCCCAGGGTTGCAGCGTTGCTGCATCGAGCAACATGCGCCACATGTAAGGACGGCTTTCACCGGCACTTCGGTCTATAAAGTTGATTTCAGTGTCAAGGAGCAAGAGCTGCCCTAAAGAAGGAAGCATCAAGAGCAGCACTACGTACCACAGCGCAAGACCAGCGACGCAACGAAAGAAGATTCGCGAGTTAACCAGATGGCGCCAGAGGTAGCAGGCCGACAGGAGTACCAGCACACAGACCATGCCGCTGCGTGATTGCGTCAATGCCAGCCCAATGAGCAGAAACCCCGCAACCCCGATCCCGCCAACCATTTGAAGGTAACCGCGGTGGATGGTCCAGGCACACGCTACCAGCGCCCACACAAGAAGCGTGGCCAACTGGTTAGGTTGGGCAAAATTCGCATATGGCCGCCTTTGGTCAGGCGGGTAAGGCAAGATCCATATATCAAACATGGTGGCGGACTCGCCCAGCCGTAGCCATTGATGCAGGGCCATGCAAACGGATATGACCCCAGCCACGAGAAACGCCCCGAAGAGCATGCGCTCCATCCACAAGGGACTGAACTTATGCCATTGCCCCCCCGTCACGAGGGCCAGCGCAAAGCCAAGCAAGTACGCTGAAGATATCCAGGCCTGCCCGGAAAAAGGCAGTTGCCCCAAACCGTACTGCGCCAGTGGCAACATGCCCAGAGCGAGCACCACGAGGGGAACCAGGTGTACCTCTATCGTCTTTCCACCTCGCACGAGAACGGCCAGACTGACAAGTGCCAGTATGCAGGCAGCCCAGGCATCAGAATGAAACGAGGTCCAGGGGCGGGCATTGTTGGGGAGCAGCCAGCACAAAGACAGTATCAGGGCCGCGCCCAAACACCAAAGTGGCCCCAAGGAAACAGTTGAATAAGAGAATTTCTTCATCAAAAAAAAAGCCCCTCTAAAGGGGCTTTTATCATCGGAAACTATATCTTAGCCGCGGCAGCTTGCAGGCAGATATTTGGTTGGCATGCCCGAGGTAGTTCCAGGTCCGCAAACCCAGGTCACCACACCATTCGCGCCCGTAGCCAGACTACCGACCAACTGAACAGTCGCGCCGGTAATGCTGTTGTCGCCCTGTGCGGTCACAGTGACAACGCCATTGGAGGCACCGGATGACGCATAAGCAATACCAGACACATACTTCGATGACTGCGTTGCAATGCTGGCCGCCGTTGAACTGCCTGGGAAAGCGCCGCTCGCAGCAACATATTCAGCGATAGCGGTACGTGCGCCCGATGCTGCAAGGACAACTTCAGACACCTTGGCACGGGTCGTGTAATCCTGGTAAGCAGGCAAGGCTACTGCAGCCAGAATACCGATGATCGCCACAACGATCATCAGTTCGATCAGGGTGAAACCCTTTTGAATTGAACGCTTCATAAAAAACTCCTTGGGTTAAAAATTTGGTCAAACAAACCAAGCACTTTTCAGGCCAGCTTTGCAACGCCCCTGATATGCTTGGGCCATTGCGATTAACCTGAAAAATTCTCACATTTTTGCCATATTCGCGTGGCGGATGTGACAATTTTGTCCCATCATTCGCATTACTTTTCACCTACTTGATACAAACCGACCGCACCATTTTCAGGTCCGTCATGCCCATCAGGACTTTTTCCATGCCGTCCATCTTCAGGGTGCGCATGCCACTGTTCACGGCCGCCGCAAACAACTCGGCCACCCTGGCGCGCTCCTGAATCAATTTTTTGGCATCGTCATCTGCAATCATCAGTTCATGCAGGCCAATCCGGCCCTTGTAGCCCGTCTTTCCGCATTTATCGCAGCCAACGGCCCTGTACATTTTGAGCTTGCCGCCTTCACCATAGAGCTTGACCCATGACTCATAAAGCTTTTTGGCCTCGCCGGCATGATCGGACTTCCAGGCAGGCGTATTGCGCAACTCTTCGGAATACTCCGCAAGAAATGTCTTGATCTCTTCCGCTTCGGGAAAATAGGATTCCTTGCAGTCGCACAGCTTCTTGGCCAGGCGTTGCGCCAGGATACCCAGCAAGGCATCTGCAAAATTGAACGGGTCCATGCCCATGTCGAGAAGCCGGGTAATGGACTCCGGGGCCGAGTTGGTATGCAGCGTCGAAAACACCATATGCCCGGTCAGGGATGCCTCCACGCCCATCGACACCGTTTCCTTGTCGCGAGACTCGCCGACCATGATGATGTCCGGATCAGCCCGCAGAAAAGCCCGCATCACCAGCGCGAAGTCAATTCCCGCCTTTTTGTTGATCTGCACCTGTCTAAGGCCCTTTTGCGTGATTTCAACCGGGTCTTCCGCCGTCCAGATCTTGGTGTCCGGCGTATTCAGGAACTTGAGAATGGAGTGCAGCGTCGTGGTCTTGCCGGAACCGGTCGGGCCGCAGACATAAAACAGGCCGTAAGGCTTGGAGACAGTTTTTTCAAGCCGCTCCCTGTTGTGTACAGTCAGACCAAGCTTTTCGAGCGGAATGGGTTCGCCAGCCGCAAGAATACGCATGACAACGTCTTCAACGCCGCCGGCGGAAGGAATGGTTGCCACGCGCAGTTCGATGTCGAGCGGGCCGTATTTCTTGAATTTGATCTTGCCGTCCTGCGGCTTGCGCTTCTCGGAGATGTCGAGATCGCACATGATCTTCAGGCGGGTGACCATGGCCTGTCGGAACTGCGCCGGCACTTCGATATAGGGCTGGAGTGTCCCGTCAATCCGGAAGCGGATGCCTGTCTTGGCCTTGCCCGGCATGGGCTCAATGTGGATGTCCGAGACCTTCTGGTTATACGCGTCGATGATGACCTTGTTCACAAACTTGACGAGTTCGTTGTCGGCCGCCGCTGACTCAAGCGACGAATCATCGATGGCATCATTGTCCAGGGGCGAATCCATGTCTGCCAGCAGCTGGTCTATCGAGCCACCTTCATTGCCTGCACCGAAGAGCTGGCTGAGGGTTTCTTCAAACTCGGTCTGTGTCGTGACGCGATACGCAAACTTGGTGATCCTCGGAAAAACCTGCGGAACAACCCGCGCACCCCTGACTGCCTCCGGGTCCACGCACATGATCAACAGGCCTTCGGGCGCTTCTTCCAGCGGTATCCAGCCCTGCTGCTCGATGAACTCGCGCTTCAGGGGACCGTGCAACATCTCGGAACGGATCCGTCCGGCATTAAAGGCTTCGTAGGGAACGCCAAAGAACTTGGCCAGCGACGGCCCTATTTGAGCCGGGCGGATATGAAAATCAGCCATCAGCAAATGCTCTACGGAACGGGCCTCGTCGCGCGCCTTCTGTATGCAGTTTGAGAGCTCCTCCTGGGACATGACGCCTTCATTGACCAGGCCGTCATATTTCGTCGCCTTGCGTCTCTGGCCTTCTTCGCTTTTTTGCATGCGCTGGCGAATTGCAATGCCGAGCGTCTTGCACAGCTGTTTGGCGCCATCTTCTTCAAGCTTCCCGAAAGGCTGGTCACTGCGGTTGTTGATGACCTGCAGCACGCCGTAAAGGGTGTCACCGTCCATCACCGGGGCAACCAGCATCTGTTTTGTGCGGTAGCCTGAGCGCTTGTCTACCTCCTGAAGAAAGCTCAGGTTGGGATGGATTGTCTTGAGCGCGGCATCATCATAGACATCAACAATGTTGACCATCTGCCTGGCCATGGCCACATAGCCTGCGATGCTTTGTGCCGTGATCGGCAGCTTGAGGTCCCGGCTGGTGTTCAGGCCGGTCTTGACCTTGGAGACAATTGCACTTCTGTCATCGTTGATCGCGTACAGGGTCAAGCGGTCCGCATTGAAAAGCTTGCAGATGTCCTGGCTGGCCTCAAGCATGATCTGGTCAATGTTTTCGGTCTCATGAATCCGGTTCGTGACCAGTTGCAGTTGCCTGAAGTAAAGCGCTTCAAAGGTAACGCCCCTCTCTTGCGGCGGCAACATCTGTGAGTCAAAAAACTCGTCTTCCGGGTCGCGCTGTAGTACGGCACTCATAGTTCAAACTCCTGCCCAGCCCTTAACCACCGGATGTCATGCGAGACATTGGCTCCAAACGGCTGGGTCTGATCGAAGCGCTGGATTTCCGCCATGATCAATTCGGTCTCGGCGGGCTTGGTATGCGTGATGTAGATCGGATAATTTTTGCCCCTGTCTATGCAGTCAAGCTCGCTGGCCAGCGCATGGGGCGACAAGTGCAGGCTGAGCTCGGCCAGATTGCGCTCCCGGTTGCTGAAGGCGGTTTCTATGACGAGCATGGCGACGTTCAGCTGGTTGATACGCGCCCAAAGCGCAGGGTTGCGCTCTGTATCACCGGTAAACACCCAGCAGCCCTTGGCCGTGGCCACCGCATAACCAACTGCCGGGACGGTATGCACAGCCGGCAGGACCTCGATGTATTTACCCGCCAGGAAAAGTGTCTGGCCTATTTCTATCGGATGAAAGCTGATGAACGGCGACTCCGGCGTCGGTATTTTTGAAAAATCGGGCCAGATGACATTGTTGAAGATGTGCGCTTTCAGGGCATCGATCGTGCCTTGCAGTGCATGAATCCTGATGGGCGTCGTTCTCTGCGAAGCAATGGCATCGACCATCAGAGGCAATGCCGCGACGTGGTCAAGGTGCGAATGCGTGAGCAACACATGGTCAATGCAACTCATTTCCTCGAGCGACAGGTCACCGACACCGGTGCCCGCATCCACAAGGAGGTCGTGGTCAAGCAGAAAAGACGTGGTTCGGCAGTCTTTGGCTATCGCTCCTGAGCAACCCAACACCCGTACTTTCATGAACTTGTTCTTGCCTTGTGAGATTTACTTGGTCTCGAAATTCGTGGCGCCGTCCCATTCGGGATCAAACGGAAGCAACCTCATGGAGGCTACACGCTCCGAATACAACTGGTAAAGGTACTTTTTGGCATTCAGCCTCTGCAAGTTCAGCAACTGGACGTCGCACTGGTCCCAATCCTGCATGCGATACGCCTTGAGAGCCTGCGCCCAGGTTTTCAGTTCGGCAGATTTACCCTCGTCAATCGCGTCCAGCGGAGCCAGCGGCCAGAAGATGGCAACTGCATTGTCCTTGCCCTTGACCCTGACCTTGTCCAGCTCCTGCCAGGCAAAATCATTGGCCAGCCTGCGCGTGGACTCGCTCACCACAATATCGACACCATAGGTCTTGGACAACCCCTCAAGGCGTGAGCCCAGGTTCACGGAATCCCCAATCACGGTATAGCTGCGGCGTATGTCAGAACCCATATCACCGACACACATGGTGCCAGTATTCAGGCCGATGCCTATACCGATCTCGGGTAAACCCTTGCTTTTGTGTTCTTCATTGAGCCGCCGAATGGCATTGGCCATCTCGAGGGAGGTCTTGACAGCCAGGCTGGCATGGTCGGGTGTGTCGACCGGGGCTCCCCAAAAAGCCATCACACAGTCGCCCATGTATTTGTCAATGGTGCCGCGATTGCTGCGAATAAGGTCAGTAAGCCTGCTGAACACGCTGTTGAGCAAGGCCTGCAGTTGCGTCGGCTCCATGCTCTCGGACATTTTGGTGAAGCCCCGCATGTCGCAAAACATGACTGTCAGTTCCTTGGTCGTGGCCTTCATGCTGTAGCTGTCGGGGTCTTTGACCATTTCATCGACCAGTTCGGGCGGGACATAGGTTCCGAAAAGGTTGGCGAGCTCACGTTTGGATCTGCTCTCGACAAAATAACCATAACTCATGTTGAGCGCAAATGCAGTGAAGGCCATTACCAGCGCACTGGCAAGCGGCAAGACGAGTCCGAAACTCAAATACAGCCAGAAGTTAAGCCCCACCAGCGCGGCAACCACCGCCGCACTGGCTGCCACTGCCTTGGGTGCCGACAGGAGGGGCAGGGCAAACGCGAGTATCAGCCCGGCAAGCACAAGGACCACCACCTCAAAGCCAATCGCATAGTCCGGCTTCACGAAGACCTTGCCATCCAGAAAGCCTGAAATGACATTCGCATGGGTTTCCACACCCGGATAGGTTTCCCCCACCGGGGTCACCCTCAGATCAAGCAGGCCTGGGGCCGTCGTACCAAGCAGCACGATCTTGTCTTTCAAGAGACCTGGGGCGACGCGTTTGGCAAGGACATCTGCAGCCGAGATATAGCGAAACGACCCACCGCTTACACCGCCATCGCCCCGAAAAGGCACCAAGGTCGCGACGCGATCATCAACAGGAATCGCCAGCGTCTTGCCGCCCTGTTTGAGCAGGATGCTCTCAAGCCCCTGGTAGTTACGGGTCAGGAACTTCTCCTGCGGAAAGCCGGGCTCGACTTTTGGCAAGCCCACGAGCGCACGAAACATGGCCAGCGACAGGGATTCGTAATACTGGCCCTTGTATTCCGCGAGGAGCGGAATTGAGCGCACCACGCCATCACCCTCGGTAATCGAGTTGAAAAAGCCACCCATGGGAGCAGCTTTGGCAATCGCTTCTATATTGGCGCCATAACCGTTCCAGCTGGTAAATTTAATGGGGCGCCCCCCCAGGGAGTCAGGGCCCATCACGGCTGGAGGCAGTACGCCATTGACACGCCCGTCACGGTCGCTGGTGAAGTAATACCCCATCACAACCGGGCGTTTTTCGATCGACTTTGCAAATACGGCGTCGTAATCAAGGCTGGCCTGCACCTGCGCGAGCTTGTCGGCGAAGCCGGGCTGGTCACGCATTTCCTGCTGTGCAAGTTGCCTGAGCCGCTTCAGACCGGAGCTTTCATCCGCCTCCGCAAACACAACGTCAAAGCCAAGAAGGGCGATTTTCTGGTTGTCGAGCAACTCGCCCACCAGGTCGGCCAGCTTGTTGCGCCCCCAAGGCCAGCGCCCTACTTCCGCAAGGCTTTTCTCGTCGATATCGACAATGACAATCCGCTCATCCAGCGTTTTGGGCATGGTGGCACGAAGCCGCGCGTCATAAATGATGTCGTCAAGGCGCTGGAGCACCCCCAGGCGCAGGGCGCCGCTGGCATGCATCAATGCAAACACCAGCGGGATCAAGGTAACCGCGATGCGGGGCCAGTGCCTGGAGAGGAGTTTCATGAGGCCTCTAGGTCGAACCAGACCCTCCCGTCAGCGACGGGAAGACGGAGCGTCAATGTTGCACAAACTGCATTTGTGTACCGGCCAGCTCCAGCACATCGCCATTTTTGAGCGTGACCGGTTCGGCACCTATGGGTGCGCCGTTCAGCGAAGGCTTGTCTGCTCCCTCGACATGGGCAACGACAAAACCGTGGGGGCGTTTGGTGATGGCTGCCACCGCAACACCGGGCTTGCCAATCGTGGTGACGACTTTCACAAGAGCCACTTCGCGCCCGGCGGCAGCGCCTGACATGACCTTGATCGCCGCGCTCAGGTTTGCACCGGGAACTGCAGCGGCAGGAGCAGCGGAGGCTGATCCCGGCGGCACAAGACCCGCAGAACCGGCCTTGATCACCATTGTTTTCTCAAAGCCCGCACTTGCAGCCTCATTGACGTACTTGATCTTGTACTTGCCAATCTCAACAGTGTCGCTGTTCTGCAAAAGCTGCTTTTTGACCGCTTTGCCGTTGACATAGGTCCCGTTGGTGCTGTTAAGGTCTTCCAGATACACCTCATTGCCGGACATTTGCAGCACAGCATGCTCACCACTGACAGCCAGGTTATCGATGACGATGTCGTTGTAGGGACGCCGACCCAAGGACGTGCGGTCCTTGGTCAACTGGACTTCCTTGATCACAACACCGTCAATAGAGACGATCATTTTCGGCATGGCCGACTCCTGTCTGATTTTGATATTTCGATCATCTTCTTATTTTCCCAGCATTCTGGATAAAAGCCCCCGCTTGACCGACGCTTGCCTGGCCTGAGCCAGCAATACTGAAATATTATCGCGGCCTCCTGCAGCGTTGGCCGCAGCAATCAGCTGTTTTGCCTTTTGCTCAAGGCTTGCTTCACCCTTCATGATGTCCGCAATCACGGCGTTGTTCACCATGTCGGACAAGCCATCAGAACACATCAGGTAAAGGTCACCATCTTCGGCGCGGTGTTCGTTGACCTCCACCATCACTGTATCTTCAACGCCAAGCGCCCGTGTTACAAGATTCTTGTTCATGGACGTCAGCGCCTGTTCAGGGGTAATCAGCCCGGCGTCGATCTGCTCCTGCAACAGCGAGTGGTCCTTGGTGATCTGCTGGAATTCCGTACCCCGCAGGCGATAGCAGCGCGAATCGCCGATATGCCCCAACATGAGGCGATCATCCTGAAAAACTCCGACGACAAGTGTGGTGCCCATGCCCGTGTACTGGGGGTTCGAGTTGGCGGCGTTAAAAATCGAGTGGTTCGCGTTTTCAACGCAAATTTCCATGGCGCGCCTGACCTCCTTGGCGTTGGCATGCCTGCCCGCCTGTGAAAGCCAGCGTCCCATTTCAGACTTGATGAAGGCCACCGCCATGCCGCTGGCAATTTCGCCGGCGTTGTAGCCGCCCATGCCGTCGGCAAGAATACAGAGGCGGGTAACGGGATCGAACGCAACAGCGTCTTCATTGTTATCACGCGCCAGTCCGGTGTCTGTTTGTGTGCAGATCTCGTAATTCATCTTTTCGACTTGCCTGTAACTTTGCGCTTATGGTTTGTTATCGGTATCAGCATCGCCGCCAGGGGCGCAGCCATCCGCCGGCCTGGTGACTATTGTCTTTTCAAAATGGTGCGGGCTTTCCGCTGCCAATATCTGGGTCGACTGATAGGCAACGGTGGCTTCGGCAGCCGCAGATTGGACCACAGTCGCGTCAAACTGCGGATTAGCCCCCGGCGCCTGGAATGCCTGGGTTTTTTCGTCTCCGGCAGAAGCTGCAGCCGGCGGCGCGACGGCCGGGGCAGTGCCACCATCACCGAGCCCGGCCATCACCGTGCGCAGGTCGGCTGCGAACTGGTCGCCATCCTGGTACCGCGTTTCCGGGCGCTTGCTGAGGGACAGCGCAACGATGTCTGCGAGCTTGCCCGGGAGTTCATTGCGGATGATGAGGATGTCCGGTGCAGGCTCATTGGCGATCTTGTACATCAGTTCGGCCATCGATTCGCCCCGAAATGGCAGCACGCCTGCCAGCATCTGGAACAGCATGACACCCAGCGAATAAAGGTCGGACCGGCCATCGACCCTCTTGCCCGCAATCTGTTCGGGCGACATGAAGCTGGGCGTGCCCAGCACGAGGCCGGTTTTGGTTTTGCTGGAATCGGTGATACGTGCAATGCCGAAATCAGTGACCTTCACGCTGTCACTGTCAAAGTCATACATGATGTTGGCCGGCTTGATGTCGCGGTGCACCACGTTCTGTTTGTGCGCATAAGCCAGCGCCTCGGCGACGCGGGCGATGATGGACAACACCTTGGTGACAGGCAGCAGCTGCCCCTGTTTTGTGACATCTGCCAGGTCCTTGCCCTTGAGGAATTCCATGGCGATATAGGCGAGATCATGCTCCTCGCCCGCATCAAAAATGGTCACAATGTTCTGATGCTGCAGGCGCCCTGCCGTTTCAGCCTCGCGGAAGAAACGCTCGCGCGCGTCGTCGAGCTCCTCCCCCTCAAACTCCTGGCTGAGCGCCATGGTCTTGATGGCCACGACGCGGCCGATCTTCGGGTCCTTGCCGAGGTAGACGACACCCATGGCGCCCTTGCCAAGCTCTTTTTCAACCTGGTAGCGACCCAGCATGGGTTTTTCAACCCCGCCGCCATCAAGCAGCATGGTGCCGCCTGGATGCGCACCACTGCCGCCCAGAATGACTGTTTCGGACAGGTTTTTGGCGCGGCTGAGTTTTGCCTCCAGGCCTTTGTAGTCCTTGTTTTGTGTGGCCATGTATTGGTACACGGCCTCGGCTTTGTTGAACTGGCGCTTGCGCTCAAAATCAAGCGCGAGGTTACCCAGGTTGTCCATCAGCGCATCGCTGTAGGACACGCGGCGAAAGCGGTCAAACGCCATGTCCAGCTGACCTTGCCCCTGATACGCCAGACCCATCATGCGGTTGGTTTCTGCCGACTCCTCATCCGACTTGAGCTTGCCTGCCTCTGTCATGAGGAAACGTTTTGTGGTCAGCGCCAGATGCCCGATGACGAGCAGTGAGGCCGGGAACACAAACTTGAGCCAGGTCGCAGCGGCAGACAGCATGCTGAACTCAACCACAAGCAGCACAACAAAAAGCACCAGGGTGATGATGGCGGCCTTGCCAGCAGAAAGCCGGGGCAACCCTGCGATGAGGTAGGCCGTAACCAGCAAAAGCACGCCCAGCGTGGCCCAGATACTCCAGGCCGGCTGCACAATGAAATGCTCACTCAGAATGCTCGAGGTAATGTGTGCAATTGTCTCGGCAGGAGACAGCCCGGGCCCAACAGGCGTGGGAAACTGCGTACCCACGCCAGCGGCGGTGGCGCCGATGATGACAATCTTGTCTGCATATTTGGACGCGGGAATCTTGCCAGACACAACGTCGTAGAAGGAATCCACGGCAAATGCCGGGCGGCCATCCCGGCCCTTGTAGAACTGCGGCAGCATAAGTGCCGATTCGTCGGTTTTAATCACCAGCTTGCCGATTTGCACAGATTCGCCATTGTTGAGCTTGATGTCGGCAGGGCCGAGGTTCAGGCTTTTGGCGGCCATCAGCAGACTCATGGACGGCACAGCCTTGCCGAAATAATTGATGAGCAGGGGCTCCTGCCTGACGGCGCCATCGACGTCCGGAAGCTGGTTCAGATGGGCAATGCCAGCCGCCGCCGAGCCTATCATCTCAATGGGCTGCTGTCCGCGAACGGCGGAAAGTGAAAACCCGTTGGGCTCGTCTACAGCGCTCTTGAGCGCATAGGGAGGCAGCGGGTTGTCGGGCCGGCCCTGCGGTACGCCCAGGGAAAAGACAGACGGCACAAGAACATTGCCAGCCCTGGTCATGCTGGCAGCCAGCTTGGCGTCAGTATCAAGTGCAATTTCTGCCTCTGCAATGACCTTGCCCAACTGCTCATTGACGCCGCCCTGGGCCACGGCCGGATCTGCCAATGCCTCTTTCATCTTGCGGATGAACACCAGGCCACGGTCGGTCTGCGGTTCAAAGAAAAAAGCGGTATGCGCGATGGTTTTGGCCTTGGCCGCAGTGAGCTGGTCAATCAGCTGGGCATGGACATCACGGGGCCAGGGCCAGCGGCCAATATTGGCAATGCTCTGGTCATCGATGGCGATGACGGCAATCCGGTCCGACGGCTGGCGGGAGGTGCTGGTACTGGCGAAATCGTAATAGCGGCGTTCCAGCGTTCCAAAAAAGTCGGTAAAGCCGTGCAATAACAGTACAGCAAAGACCACCAGCACGCCCACAAACCAGTCGGCGCGCCAGAATTGGCTGAGTTTGCTAGATGTTTTGCCCACTTCCCGCCCCTTGTCCTGATTCGCCGTGCGCTGCCACGCTGGATTTAGCCGTCATTTTGTTGTCGCTTGTAAAGACGCTCGCAGCTGTTGCTGAAAGGTTACAAGTCTCCCAAATGATGACGTTAACAGACAGCTACAGGCTGGACAAGTGACTTTTGAGCGCGGAACGGGCTTTCTGTTGCAAATAAGTGGCGGAGCGGGTTACCGGCCGCCAACCCGCATGGAATCAGGCTGAAGGGGTCGATTTGGGCCTGCGTTTTGCCAGCATGGTGCCGAGCGCGACAACGATGATCGCACCCACGATTCCGCCTGCCGTCACGGTGTGTTCACCCAGGGCGCCAAAGCGTGTGACGACCGCAGGGTCTGTAAGCAGCATTTCACCGGCCAGGAAGCCAAGCAATGCAGCGCCTATGGTGATGATGATGGGGAAGCGCTCCATCACCTTGGTCAGCAGAGTGGCACCGAAAATGATCAGCGGGATGCTGACCAGCAGGCCCAGCACCAGCAGCGGCAGGTTGCCCTTCGCCGCGGCGGCCACGGCCAGCACGTTGTCCAGGCTCATCACAAGGTCGGCGATCAGGATGGTGCGGATGGCAGCTGCCATGCTGTTGATCTCATGGATGCCCTCTTCTTCTTCTTCTTCGGCCTTGAGCAGGTCCACGCCGATATAGACCAGCAGGAAGGCGCCGATGATCTTGAGATAGGGCAGGGTCAGCAGCTGGATGGCGACGATGGTCAACACGATCCGCATCACGATGGCGGCGGCGCTGCCCCAGAAGATGGCCTTGCCGCGCTGCTCGGGTTTGAGCGTGCGTGCGGCCATGGCGATGACCACGGCGTTATCGCCCGAAAGGACGATATTGGCGAGCAGTATGGAGCCAAAGGCGCTCCAGAAAATGGGCGAGCCCAGATCAAGTCCGAAAAACATGGCAATCTCCTGTTATGAATTAAAAAAAGCGCCACGTAGCGCTTTTTTTGTTTTTTTGAGTTTAGCCCGAACCGGGGGTAAGCCCCGTTCGTAATAACGCTTACTGGTTTGCGGCGAGGCGGTTTACAGCAGTGCCTTGAGCAGCTTGGCCATCTCGGAAGGATTGCGCGTCACCGTGAAACCGCAGGCTTCCATGATTTCGAGCTTGGCATCAGCAGTGTCGGCACCACCGGAGATCAGCGCGCCAGCGTGGCCCATGCGCTTGCCTGCAGGTGCAGTGACGCCAGCGATAAAGCCGACGATGGGCTTTTTCATGTTTTCCTTGCACCACATGGCGGCCTCAGCTTCGTCCGGACCGCCGATTTCACCAATCATGATGACGGCATCGGTGTCTGGATCGTCGTTGAAAGCCTGCATCACATCGATGTGCTTCAGGCCATTGATCGGGTCGCCACCAATGCCGACGGCGCTGGACTGGCCCAGGCCGATTTCGGTCAGCTGGGCCACGGCTTCGTAAGTCAGCGTGCCGGAGCGGCTGACCACGCCGATACGGCCCTTGCGGTGGATGTGGCCGGGCATGATGCCGATCTTGATTTCTTCTGGCGTGATCAGGCCTGGACAGTTGGGGCCCAGCAGCAGGGTGCGCTTGCCGCCGGCGGCTTCCTTGGCCTTCATGCGGTTGCGCACTTCCAGCATGTCGCGCACGGGAATGCCTTCGGTGATGCAGATGGCCAGGTCGAGGTTGGCTTCAACGGCTTCCCAGATGGCGGCGGCAGCGCCAGGAGGCGGCACGTAAATCACGGACACCGTCGCGCCGGTGGCCTTGGCGGCCTCTGTCACGTTGGCGTAAATCGGGATGCCTTCAAAGTCTTCGCCGGCCTTCTTGGGGTTCACGCCTGCCACAAAGGCATTCTTGCCGTTGGCGTAGTCGCGGCACATGCGGGTGTGGAACTGGCCGGTCTTGCCGGTGATGCCCTGCGTGATGACTTTGGTGTCTTTATTGATATAGATAGACATGGTTTTTTCTTTCGCTTCGGGGCTTGGGCTTAGACGGCGCTGACGGCTTTGACGGCCGCTTGCGCAGCCTCGGCCATGGTGTTGGCCGCGATGATGGGCAGGCCGGAATCGGCCAGCATCTTCTTGCCGAGGTCTTCGTTGGTGCCCTTCATGCGGACCACCAGCGGAACCGACAGGTTGACGGCCTTGCAGGCGCTGATGACGCCTTCGGCAATGGTGTCGCACTTCATGATGCCGCCGAAGATGTTGACCATGATGCCCTTGACTTCAGGGTTCTTGAGCATGATCTTGAAGGCTTCGGTGACCTTCTCGGCCGTGGCGCCACCGCCCACGTCCAGGAAGTTGGCCGGCTCGCCGCCGAACAGCTTGATGGTGTCCATGGTCGCCATGGCCAGGCCTGCGCCATTGACCAGGCAGCCGATGTTGCCGTCCAGGCTGATGTAGGCCAGGTCGAACTTGCTGGCCTCGATCTCGGCCGGGTCTTCTTCGTCAAGGTCGCGGAAGGCAACGATTTCAGGGTGGCGGAACAGCGCGTTCGGGTCGAAATTGAACTTGGCGTCCAGCGCCATGATCTCGCCCTTGCTGTTGCGGTTCAGCGGGTTGATCTCAACCAGCGATGCATCGGTGTCCATATAGCACTTGTAGAGCTTTTGCAGCACGTCGACGGTCTGCGCGACGGAGTCGGCAGGCATGCCGATGCCGGCTGCCAGTTCCTTGCCCTGTGCGTCGGTCAGGCCGACCAGCGGGTCTACATACAGCTTGACGATTTTTTCAGGGTGGCTGTGTGCCACTTCCTCGATGTCCATGCCGCCTTCGGACGAGGCGATGAACGCGACCTTCTGCGTAGCGCGGTCGGTCACGCAGGAAACGTAATATTCTTTCTGGATGTCGGCGCCGTCTTCAATATAGAGGCGGCGGACCTTCTGGCCTTCAGGGCCGGTCTGGTGCGTCTTGAGCTGCATGCCGAGGATTTCGCCTGCGATGCGCTTGACGTCTTCAATGGTTTTTGCAACCTTCACGCCGCCGCCCTTGCCGCGTCCACCTGCGTGGATCTGGGCCTTGACCACCCACACCGGGCCGCCGAGTTTCTGTGCGGCTTCAACCGCCTCCTGCACAGTAAATGCCGCAATGCCGCGTGGCACTGGCACACCAAAATTACGCAAGATTTCCTTGCCTTGGTACTCGTGAATTTTCATGAAAGACCTTCAGGATTCAATAAAGGGGGGGGTAAGCAACAGGGGTTTCGCGGAACCTGTGGCGGCGCTTCAAGGCTACCTGAAGGCCGTACGCGCCACCCCAGACGCCATGTTAGCGGCCGCTGGAAGTAGCAAGGCAGAACTGTATCATGGTGCGACGCACAATTTCCGGGCACGGCCCACGCCCCAAAAAGACCCCCGCCTGCGGCCCTGTCACGGAATTGTTCTCTAATAAGTGCATGCTGGCGCCAATTGCGCCGGTTCAGTTTTCCAGTTTTGCGGAGAGAGTTTCATGGCCAAAGTTTTTATTGATGGAGAAGCCGGCACCACAGGCCTGCAGATTCGCGAACGCCTGCAGGCCATGCCGCAGATTGAAGTGGTCAGCATTGCGCCCGAGCTGCGCAAGGACCCGACCGCCAAACGCGACCTGATGTCAAAAGTCGACCTGGTCATTCTCTGCCTGCACGACGATGCGGCGCGTGAGTCGGTCGCGATGATCGACGCGATGGACGGCAAAAAGCCCAAGATCATCGATGCCTCGACCGCGCATCGCACCGCGCCGGGCTGGGTGTACGGCTTTCCTGAACTGGCTGCAGGCCAGCGCGAAGCGGTGATTGCGGCTGACCGCGTCGGCAACCCGGGCTGCTACGCCACGGGTGCAGTCGCGCTGATTCGCCCGCTGGTCGATGCCGGACTGATCCCCAATGATCACCCCCTCAGCCTGCCGTCTGTGAGCGGTTACTCCGGCGGCGGGCGGCAGATGATGGAGGCCTACCACGCAGGCACCGCGCCCCTGTTCGAGATTTACGGCCTGGGGCTGGAGCACAAACACCTGCCGGAAATCATGCGTTACACCGGCCTGACCCGCCGGCCTGTCTTTATTCCGTCGGTTGGCAACTTCGAGCAGGGCATGCTGGTCCAGCTGCCGCTACACCTGGACTTGCTGCCCGGCAAACCAACTGCGGCACAACTGAAAGATGCGTTGGCAAGCCACTATGCCGGCAGCGAATGGGTCACGGTTGAAGATGCGCCGGCATCAGGCAAGCTGGATGCACTGGCGCTCAACGACACCAACAAGATGGAGTTGCGCGTGTTTGCCAACGAGGCTTACCGCCACGCAGTGCTGATCGCCCGGCTGGACAACCTGGGCAAAGGCGCTTCTGGCGCCGCCGTACAGAACCTCAAACTCATGCTGGGGCTGTAAAAAGGCATTTTTTGCCGTATACATTAAATTTTTAACGTATACGGCAAAATTTCCACTTGCGAGTCGACCAGGCATTTGAAAAATCGCCCTGGAACCCAAAAAAGGCCTGAAAACAGCCCTTTTTACCCCTCAAATCGGCCTCCAGCCCAATAAATACGTGCGTAAGCAGCTATTAATTTAATAGCAAACAGCCAGACTGGCGGGGGACCCGGGCTGGCAAATGGGGGCTATTCGTCATCAGCCGCACCCCCAGCACCCGACAGCACCCGCTGGATCACATCGCCACCAAAACCGCGTGACGCCAGAAAGCGCATCTGCTTGCCGCGACCGGCTGGGTCGAGAGCTGGCTCGCCGAACTTCTTGCGCCAGACTTCACGGGCCCGCTCCAGCTCGCTGGCCCTGAGACCGTCCATCGCCTCGGCCACCACATCGGAGGCCAGTCCCTTGCCCAGCAACTCGTGCCGCACGCGCGCCGCGCCGAATTTGCCGGCCTTGCGATTGACGACCGATTCGGCAACACGCACCTCGCTGATGAAGTCCTTGGCCTGCAACTCGTCAAGCACCTGCGCCAGCTGGCCCGGCGTTTCTTCATGCGGGGCCAGCTTGCGTTCGAGTTCGGCACGCGAGTGCTCGCGCGCCGCCAGATAACGCAGGGCCCGGCCCTTGAGCGAGAGGCCGAAGCCGGCCTTTTTGACGCCAGCCCCTGCGCCGCCTTCTTCCGGTTCAGTTGAATACAAGCGCGGCTCCCGGGCTCAATGCAAAGCCGGTCGGATTCAGGCGGCGGCCTTCTCGGCCTTCTCGGTCTTGTCAGCCTTGTCTGCTTTCAGGGCTTTGGGCGCTTTTTCAGGCGCTTCGGCGGCTGCAGGCATGGCGACCAGAGGGATGCCCAGCGATTCGCGCACCTTGTTCTCGATCTCGATGGCGAGTTCGGGGTTTTCTTTCAGGAACTCACGCGAGTTGTCACGGCCCTGGCCGATTTTTTCGCCGTTGAAGGCGTACCACGCGCCAGCCTTCTCGACGATGTGGCCGGCCACACCCAGGTCGAGCACCTCGCCCAGCCGGCTGATGCCCTCGCCATAAAGAATGTCGAACTCCGCCGTCTTGAACGGCGAGGCCACCTTGTTCTTGACCACCTTGACCCGGGTTTCGTTGCCGATCACCTCTTCGCCCTTCTTGATGGAGCCGATGCGGCGGATATCGAGGCGCACGGAGGCGTAGAACTTCAGCGCATTGCCGCCTGTGGTGGTTTCGGGCGAGCCGAACATCACGCCGATCTTCATGCGGATCTGGTTGATGAAGATGACCATGCAGTTGGCCTTCTTGATGGTCGCGGTCAGCTTGCGCAGCGCCTGGCTCATCAAACGGGCCTGCAGGCCGGGCAGCGAGTCGCCCATTTCACCCTCAAGCTCGGCCTTGGGCGTGAGCGCCGCCACCGAGTCGATGACGATCAGGTCCACCGCGCCGGAGCGGGTCAGCGAATCCACAATCTCAAGCGCCTGCTCGCCGGTGTCGGGCTGGGAAATCAGCAGTTCCTGCAGGTTCACACCCAGCTTGGAGGCGTACTGGATGTCGAGTGCGTGCTCAGCATCGACAAAAGCGCAGGTGCCTCCCAGCTTTTGCATCTCGGCAATCACCTGCAGGGTCAGCGTGGTCTTGCCCGAGGATTCAGGGCCGTAGATTTCAACCACACGGCCGCGCGGCAGGCCGCCGACGCCAAGTGCGATGTCCAGGCCCAGGGAGCCGGTCGAGACGACCTGGATGTCCTCGATCACTTCGCCGTCACCCAGCTTCATGATGGTGCCTTTGCCGAACTGTTTTTCGATCTGGGCAAGGGCAGCCTGCAGGGCCTTGGCCTTTTCGGTGTTCAGCGCGGCGGTCTGTACAGGGTTTTGTGCGGGGTTGAGTTTGCTGGTCAGTTCCATGAAAATCTCCTTGTAAATCAATGATGTATCAAAACTATGGCAATGTGATCTCTTGCTTTCCACCCGCTGCAATTAACAACAGCGCTGGATGCATGACCAGTACTTTATGAGCGCTATAAAAATAAGTAAACCCCATTTTTAGTCAGTTTGCCTGACTAGTTGGGTTAGCATTGTTTTGATGGAAAACACGCTGGAACCAGTCGCAGTTTCAACCCCGGACACCGGCTGGCGAATCACGCACCTGGGCCGCCTGATGGGCAATGCCCTGCGGCGCTTTGACGAGCGCGTGCTTCAGCTGATGGCGACCAATATTCATGTGCCGCTGGCGCTTTCAAACCTCGCAGCGCGCGACCAGGTGGGCGCCGCGCACATCCACATCACGCGCCACCTGGCCGTGGGCGGCTCACGCCTGACCGAGCTTGCCCTGAGCGCCGGCATGAGCAAGCAGGCCATGGGCGACCTGGTTACGCAGTGCGAAGCCTGGGGGCTGGTCACACGCGCCGACGACCCGCACGACAAGCGGGCCAAGCGTGTAGTGTTCACCGAATCAGGCCTGCTCTGGCTGGAGGCTTTCCGGCGCGCGGTGGCGCAGGCTGAAGAGGAATTTCGCCAGGCCGTGGGGCAGGATGTAGCAACGGTGGTGGCTTTGGGACTGGAGGCCTATGCTGGCTAGCCCCCACGGTCGTTCACTGCGTGTAACTCCCTGCCCCCCGAGGGGGCCGCTGCGCCTGCGGCCGGCAAAGCCGGACCGCGGCCCCTGCTTGCGAAGTCTAGATAAAGCGCCATGCTCATGAAAAACATCGAGAGACTGAACCACAGCGCCTAAAATTCAGGCAGAAACAAAACAACGACGAGCTGACAGCGGCAACCGCCCCCTGCCATCTATTCCCGGAGACAGCCATGCGCATTTTGATTGCCGAAGACGACCAGGTTCTTGCCGACGGCTTGCTGCGCACCCTGCGTGCCTCGGGCGCAGCCGCCGACCATGTGGCCAGCGGCACCGAAGCCGATGCCGCGCTGCTCACCAACACCGAATTCGATTTGCTGATCCTCGACCTTGGCCTGCCGCGCATGCACGGGCTGGAAGTACTCAAGCGCCTGCGTGCTCGCGGCTCGTCATTGCCGGTTCTCATCCTCACAGCCGCGGACAGCGTGGAAGAGCGCGTCAAGGGCCTGGACTACGGCGCCGACGATTACATGGCCAAGCCTTTTTCACTGCAGGAGCTCGAAGCACGCGTGCGTGCGCTGATCCGCCGCGGCATGGGCGGCGCCAGCAGCACCATCAAGCACGGCCCGCTGGTCTACGACCAGGCCGGCCGCGTGGCGACGATTGACGGCCTGATGGTCGAGCTGTCGGCCCGTGAACTCGGTTTGCTCGAAGTGCTGCTGCAACGCGCAGGCCGCCTGGTCAGCAAGGACCAGCTGGTCGAGCGCCTCTGCGAATGGGGAGAGGAAGTCAGCAACAATGCGATTGAGGTGTACATCCACCGCCTGCGCAAGAAGATTGAAAAAGGGCCTGTGCGGATTGCGACCGTGCGCGGCCTCGGTTACTGCCTGGAAAAAATCCCAGGCTGATGTTGCCCCCACGGTCGTTCGCTTCGCGTAACTTCCTGCCCCCCGAGGGGGCCGCCCCGCCTGCGGCCCGGCGAAGCCGGTTCCGCGGCTCCTGCTTGCATGAAGAGGAAAGCCGGCTGACCAACACTGCCGCGTTTGATTTGTGGCATTGAGGTTATTTCAGCGCGAACGCCGCAGCCTGTTCGGCGAGATCCTGGACTGGATGCTCACGCCGCTGCTGCTGCTGTGGCCCATCAGCCTGGCGCTGACCTGGCTGGTGGCGCAGAACATTGCCGGCAAGCCTTTTGACCGTGCGCTTGAATACAACGTGCAGGCGCTGGCCAAGCTGGTCGTCATCAAGAACAACCAGGTGCAGTTCAACCTCACCGGCCCGGCGCGCGAGATTTTGCGGGCCGACGACACCGACCTCGTCTACTACCAGGTCATTGGAACCAAGGGCGAATACCTCAGCGGCGAGCACGACCTGCCCATGCCGCCTGATGAAGACCGCGTTGGCGACGGCGAGGTGCGTTTGCGTGAAGATGTGATCCAGGGCGAGGATGTGCGTGTGGCCTACACGTGGATCAAGACCGATGTGAAAGGTGGTGGTTCCGTTTTGGTTCAGGTGGCCGAAACGCTTGAAAAACGCAAAACGCTGGCCACCGAAATCGTCAAGGGCACCATGGTGCCGCAGTTCGTGACGCTGCCGCTGGCCGTCCTGCTGGTGTGGCTGGCGCTGGTGCGCGGCATCAAGCCGCTGGCCCAGCTTGAAAAGCGTATCCGTGCGCGCAAGTCCGACGACATGAGTCCGCTCGACGACACCGCCGTGCCGGAAGAAGTCGCGCCGCTGGTGTCATCGATCAACGATTTGCTGAGCCGCCTCAAGGTTTCGCTCAACACCCAAAAACGCTTTCTCGCCGATGCGGCCCACCAGCTCAAGACACCGTTGGCCGGGCTGCGCATGCAGGCCGACCTCGCGCAGCGCGAAACCGATGCCGACGAGCTGAAAAAGTCGCTCAAACACATCGGCCAGTCCAGCATTCGCGCCACGCACACCGTCAACCAGTTGCTGGCACTGGCCCGCGCCGAGACCACGGGCCGCAGCCTGGCCAAGCAGCGGCTGGACCTGGTGACCATCGTGTCTGAAGTGATGTCCGACTCGGTACCGCGCGCGCTTGAGAAAAAAATCGACATCGGTTATGACGGCCCCGGTGCGGGCGAGCAGCCCACACAGCTCGAAGGCAACCCGACACTTCTGAAAGAGCTGGTGCGCAACCTGCTCGACAACGCCATTAACTACACACCCGAAAAAGGCCAGGTCACGCTGCGCCTGATGACGGACCGATTCAGCGGCGTGCTGATGCTGATTGTTGAAGACTCGGGTCCGGGTATCCCGGAAGCAGAACGCGAGCTGGTATTCCAGCCCTTTTACCGTGCGCTCGGCACCAACGTGGATGGCTCCGGTTTGGGCCTGGCCATCGTGCTGGAGATTGCCAACCAGCACGATGCCACGATCAGCATTGAGGATGCCAGCACGCCGGGGCATCCGCCTACGCCGCCGAATGGACTGGGCACACGCATTGCGGTACGCTTCACGGGAATGGAGCTACCCGGACAAATCTGACCCCACATGCCTACCGCCAGCCGCCTCAAGATTGGCCTTTCGGCCTGCTTCTCCCATGCTGATCCCACCCGCTCGCTGTTCAGCGGCAAAACCCTGCAATACGTCGAGCAATCCATCGCCCACTGGCTGATGTCATCCGGTGCCATGGTCGTCATGGTGCCCTGCCCCACAGGCTCCACACAGCGCGGGGACGTGACCTATGCCCACTACGCCGAATGGCTGGACGGCCTGGTGCTGCATGGTGGCGCCGACGTATGGCCCGGCAGCTACGGCGAGGCGCCGCTGGAGGAGCGCTGGTCAGGCGACCGGGTGCGCGATGAGTACGACAAGGCGCTGGTGGCCGCATTCGAGGCCGTCGGAAAGCCCATGTTCGGCGTCTGCCGCGGCCTGCAATTGCTCAACGTCGCTTATGGCGGCACGCTCTACCAGGACATCAACACGCAGGTACCCGAATCCTTTGTGCACCGCGACCAGGAAAGCTACGACCAGAACTTCCACAGCATAGACATCGTGCCGGGCAGCGGCCTGTCTGCGCTTTACCCCGGGGTCGAGCGCGTGCGCGTCAACAGCATTCACCACCAGGCAATCAAGGATTTGGCGCCGGAGTTCGAGGCCGAGGCTTTCAGCGTGAGCGACGGAATCATCGAGGCGATTCGCCGCAAGGACAAGTCCAAAAGCTATATTGCCGCCACACAGTGGCACCCGGAATTTCACCAGCCGGGCTCGGACACGATTGACGATGCAGCCGTACTTGCGGATTTTCTGGCAGCGGTTGCCAGGACCAAGGAAAGCCGGGCCGAGCCCGGCACCCGCCAGAAGGTTGTGCCCCGGTCCTTCAAACCGGAGTAAGGCGAAAACCTGCGCCAGCACTGACGCGTGCGCAGCCTGCCAAGCGCCATGCGCGCCCTGCCAAGAATGATGTGTGCAGAAGTTCAACAATGCCCAAAAGCATTTGCTGTTCCCACCCAAACCTTCAAGGCATCGCGTGCAAACCCATTTTTCACCGGAGCAACTGGCCGACGTCCATATTGCCGAGGCCGACAAGATCCTCAAGTCGTGCCAGCACTACGGTTTCTGCACCTCAGGCTGCCCGACCTATGTGCTGCTGCATGACGAAAACGACTCCCCACGCGGCCGCATAGACCTCATCAAGGAGATGCTGGAGAGCGACGCACCGCCCAAACGCGAGACGGTTGCCCATCTGGATGGCTGCCTGTCGTGCATGTCCTGCATGACCACCTGTGCCGTGCAGGTGGACTACATGCATCTGGTTGACACCGCGCGTGTACACATCGGGAAGCACTACACCCGCCCGCTTCCCGAGCGGCTCATGCGCGGCATGCTGGCCTGGGCCATGCCGAGGCCAGCCCTGTTTGCGCCGCTGATGGCACTGGGCCGCATAGGCAAGCCCCTGAAGCGACTGATGCCCAAAACCCTGGGCAACATGATGGATTTCATTCCACCCAAAGCGGAAGCCGCCAGGTACAAGCCGGCCCTCTCGGTTTACCCGTCGCAGGGCACACGAAGGTGGCGGGTTGCATTGCTGGCTGGCTGCGTACAACCGGTCATCGCGCCCCACATCAACGACGCCACCATCAGCCTGCTGACACGTTTTGGCTGCGAGATCGTGATACCCGCATCGGCAGGCTGCTGCGGTTCGCTCAACCTGCACATGGGCATTGCCGACGCCGCACAGGCTTCGGCCAGGCGCAACATCAAGGCCTGGCTGGCCGAGATGAATGGCGATGGCCTGGACGCCATCATCATCAACGCATCGGGCTGCGGCACCACCGTCAAGGACTACGCCCACCTGTTTCTGGATGACGAGGCAACGCGCAGGGACGCCGAAAAAATCGCCGCCATCAGCTACGACATATCGGAGTGGCTTGTGAAGATGGAGCTGCCTGCACCATCACACCCGCAACGGTTGCGCGTGACCTATCACGATGCATGTTCACTGCGCAACGCACAGAAGGTGACCGCCGGGCCGCGTGCACTGCTCAGACAAGCCGGCTTCATGGTGAGCGACGTTCCCGAGGCGCATTTTTGCTGTGGTTCAGCCGGCACCTACAACCTGCTGCAGCCCGGCATGGCAAAACAGCTCGGCGAGCGCAAGGCGAAAAACATTGCCAGCACCGGTCCGCAAATCGTTGCTGCCGGCAACATCGGCTGCCTGACGCAGATTGCGCACTACAGCGGCACACCCATCCTCCACACCGTGGAACTGCTGGACTGGGCGCATGGCGGCGAGCTGCCGCGCGCATTACGCGGCGTGACGCTGGAAGCGCAGGCGCCGGACATGCAGGCCCTGGCCATACCCAAGATCAGCAGCGAACAGGTCATACATATCCACCCGCGCGCACCTGCACAGGACACGCCGGACCAGGCGATCTGGTGAACAGATTTTCAAGCCATTCAAACAGCCACACAGGAGAACACCATGACGACAGCCGCATCACTTGCAGCATTTCTGGGACAGGTTCGGCAGACGCTGGATGCGCAGTGGGTAGACACCCGTCCCGCCACACTTGAACGTTATGGCGAACACACATTGCCAGCCGACAAGCGTGTGCCGGGTGCGGTTCTGTTTCCGGAGTCCACCGCAGACGTCCAGGCCATTGTTGCCGCAGCCAACGCACATGGCGTGCCGCTCTATCCCATCAGCACAGGCAACAACATAGGGCTCGGTTCGCGCGCACCCATCGCGTCGGGGCAAGTGGTGGTGGACCTCGGTTTTCGCATGAACCGCATCCTCGAAGTCAATGAGGAGATTTGTTATGCGGTACTGGAGCCGGGTGTGAGCTTCCAGATGCTGCACGACGAACTTGCGCGGCGCGGCGACAAGCTCATGGTGTCTGCCACCTCGGGGCCGCCGCACGGCGGCGTCATCGGCAACGCACTTGACCGGGGTGCAGGCTACGGCCCCTACTTCGACCACTTCGGCATGCTCTGCGGCATGGAAATCGTGCTCGGCAACGGCAAGGTCATACGCACCGGCGACGGCGCACTCGATACCGACAATCTGCTGAACTGGCATGTCTCCAAATATTCTGCCGGACCCGCGCTGGACGGGTTGTTTTCGCAGTCGAACTACGGCATCGTCACAAGGGTGGGCGTCTGGCTGATGCCCCGGCCGCCGGTGGCGCGTTCGTTTCATTTCACCTTTCCAGATGACGACGACATCTCCGAGATCATCGACCTGTGCCGGCCACTCAAGCTGTCGAATTTTGTGCCGACGCTGTTCCGCATCTCCAACGACCTGTATGCCATCAGCTCCGAAGCGAAGAACGAGGAATACCTCGCCGGCAGCAAGGCATCGTATTCAGACGGTGCACGCAAGGCCCTGCAGGCAAGGCACGGGTTGGGTGCGTGGCAGGTGTCAGGGCTTTTCTACGGCGCCTCGGATGCGGCCATTGAACCCATGATCCAGCGGGTGCGCGGGCATTTTGAAAAAAGCGGCAAGGCGCGCTATATAAGCCATGAAGAAGCCGCATCCATCCCTCCACTGCGCGTATCAATTGAGTCCATGACGGGCCGGCCCGGCATCACTGAACTGGGCATGCTGCAGTGGCGGCCCGGCAGCGGCAACTCGTGGTTTCTTCCTGGCACGCCCATGGTCGGGCGTCACGCGCTTGAGCTGGACCACCTGGGCCGCAGCATCTTCAAAAAGCACGGCATGGACTACATGGTCATGCATGTGGCCAGCGCACGTTTTGCGCGCGGCCTGCATGTGCTGGTCTGGAACAAGGACAACGCCGATGAAAACGCCCGCGCCGACGCCTGCTACCGCGAACTGACTGTCGAGTTCGCACGCCGGGGCGTGGGCGTCGGGCGCGCACCTGTCGACTACCAGTCCCTGCACATGGACCAGATCATTCCCGAACTGCGGGACACCTATTCGGCCATCAAGAAGGCTCTGGACCCGAACGGCATCATTGCGCCCGGCAAATACGGCATAGAAGTCACAAGCAAGTGACCAATGGCGGCTGAAATGGCAGAATCAGGCACACCATCCCTCCAGCCGAGGCCAGACATGGACGTGTTGACTTTTAATACCGACAGGCACGCGGCGACCGACCGGGCCGACTCATGGCAGCAGTTCATCTGCAGCATGATCCATAACGTCTCGGTCAACCGACTGTCGCCATCAGATTTTTCTGCGGAGATTTCTGCGCGGCGCCAGGGCGACGTGAGTTGCGCGGCCTTCACATCAAAGCCGCATGACCTCGCAGGGCGCGGCGAACGGGCCAGCGATGCGGGTGGCGCAGGCTACCTGCTGAGCTGGCAGCTTGAGGGCAAGGCCTACATCACCCAGGGCGACACACGCATCGTGCTGCATCCGGGCGAGCTGGCAGTCATCGACGGCCGGCTGCCCATGCACATCTCGTTTCCCGACAACGTGAGCCGCATCGTCGCCAAGCTTCCCGTGCACTCCATTGAAAGCCGCCTGCCAAATATCCGGCGCTCGCATGCGTTTGCACTCAGACCATCGGGGCCGTTTTCAGATGTGCTGCTGTCTTACCTGAAAGAGCTGTCGTCGGGCACACAGGACCTGACCCGCGACGACATCAACCTGCTGTCCGACAACATCTGCAACCTGCTGAAGATCACCTCACGCCAGGGTGGCGTGGGCAGCGGCGCCTCACGCGACCTCCAGCGCGAAGCCGTGCTCAACTACATACGCCGCCGCGCAAGCGACCCGGCGCTGTCGCTTGACGTGGCGGCAGGGCAGCTGAACATGTCCACACGGCTGGTGCAAAAGCTGCTTCATGAAACGCAGACCAGTTTCACGACCGAACTCAACCGCGAACGGCTGGCATTGGCCGCACAACTTCTGTCCGTGCAGCGCAACGCTGCAGTTTCAGAAGTGGCCTATGGCGCCGGCTTTAACGATGTCTCGCATTTCAACCATCTCTTCAAGCGGCATCACGGCATGACGCCGACGGAGTTCCGCGCAGCGGCATAGCACCAAAAAACTGCAGAAGGCCTATTCAGCCTTCAGGTGCTTGCCCACGACACCGGCCAGCTCAAACATCGTCACCTGCGGCTTGCCGAAAACTGGCAAAAGTTTTGCATCGGCGTTGATGGAGCGCTTGTCTTTTGCGTCCTGCAAACCTTCGGCCTTGATGTAGTCCCACAGTTTCTTGATGACCTGGGTGCGGGCCACCGGTTCATTTCCGATGACCGCTGCCAGTTCAGCGCTGGGCACCAGGCCTGCGCCGGGCTTGGCGACACGCGGTGCCTTGGGCTTGGCGGTTTTGGCGGCTGGTGCTTTCTTGGCAGCGACTTTTTTGGCCGCAACCTTCTTCGCCGCAGGTCCGCCTGCAGCGGCTTTCACGGCCACTGTCTTGCCGAACGGTGTTTTGATGGTGCCGGTTTTGGCGGCAGCCGGTTTGCGCGGCGGGAACTTCGACGGAGCAAACTCAAAGTTCACCTTGTCGGCCTCCTTGTCCCAGGCCAGCATGGCCTTGAAGGGACGGCGCGTACGCATGGAGACAAACTTGTCGAGCAGATCGGTCTTGCCGGTTTCAAGCAGCTTGTGCATCTGCTCACGCTCAATCGGCTGCTGCAATATCACCTGGCCGGTTTTGAAGTTGCAGGTTGGCGTCGGCTGGGCCAGGGTTGGCACGGACTTTTCACAGACATAGTTTTTACCCAGTTCCAGCACACGCGAGGCGCAGCGCGGGCAGGGGCCGAGGGACTGCTGCTCGCCAAAGTCGACGATCTCGCCGGTTTCGGCATTCTTGTCGTCGCCAAAATCGAACTCCAGCTTGTAGTTCTTGGTTTCCTCATCGAACTTGATGACCATTTCGGCGGTGAAGGGCCAGCCTGCCTTGGAGCGGAAGCCATCCAGCGGGCCGATCTTTTTATCGCGCAGGAACTGCTCGACCTCGGCCACTTCAAAGGTGCGGCCAGCCGGCGTCTTGCCGAACGAGAAGCCGCAGCCATCGTCACCTTTTTTGCCCACGCAGGTGTACCGGCGATAGTTCTCCTTGATGACGCCACCGCAGTTGGGGCAGGGCGCTGTCAAGGTGGCGTAGTCGCCGGGAATGGTGTCCTTGTCGTAGCCCTTGGCCTTGAGCACCATGCGCTCGGTCATGGCTGCGATCTCGGCCATGAAGGTTTCGCGGCTCAGCTTGCCATGCTCCATCTGCGCGAGCTTGAACTCCCACTCGCCAGTAAGTTCGGCCTTGGACAATTCCTGCACGTCCAGGCCGCGCAACAGCGTCATGAGCTGGAAGGCCTTGGCCGTCGGGATCAGCTCGCGGCCTTCGCGCAGCATGTATTTCTCGGCGATCAGTCCTTCAATCGTCGCAGCGCGTGTGGCCGGGGTGCCCAGGCCTTTTTCCTGCATGGCTTCGCGCAGCTCGTCGTCGTCAATGGTTTTGCCCGCGCCTTCCATGGCGCCCAGCAAGGTTGCTTCCGAATAACGTGCGGGCGGCCGGGTCTTCAGGCCCTTGGCTTCGCATACTTCCGCACGCACCATCTCGCCGGGTTTGACCGGCACCAGCGTTTTGGCGTCTTTCTCGTCGGTGTTTTCGTCTTCGGCTTCCTTGCCATAGATGGCCAGCCAGCCCGGCTTGACCAGCACCTTGCCCTGGGTCATGAAGCTGTGCCCGACGGCCTGCGAGATACGCGTCGTGACCATGTATTCAGCGCTGGGGTAGAACACGGCCATGAAGCGGCGCACCACCAGGTCATAAAGCTTTTGTTCGGCTTCGCTCAGGCCGCTGGGCGCCTGCAGCGTGGGGATGATCGCAAAGTGATCGCTCACCTTGGCGTTGTCAAAAATGCGCTTGTTCGGCTTGACGTAATTGCCGTTGAGCGCCACCAGTGCGTGAGGCGCCAGGTGCTTCATACCGCTGTCGGCCAGCATTTCAAAGGTCTTTTTGACGACCGGCAAATAGTCTTCAGGCAGCGCGCGCGAATCGGTACGCGGATAGGTCAGCGCCTTGTGGCGCTCATACAGGCTTTGTGCGATAGACAACGTGGTCTTGGCCGAAAAGCCAAACTTGCCGTTGGCTTCGCGCTGCAGTGAGGTCAGGTCAAACAGCTGGCCAGCCGCCTGCGTGGTCGGCTTGCTTTCTTCCGTCACGGTGGCAGACTTGCCGCGCACCGCTTCGGCAATCGCGCGCGCTTCTTTTTCAGACCAGACACGGTCGGCTTTCAGCTCTGCATCGGGCTCGGCATTGTCTGCATTGGCTATGGCCTTCTTCCACTTGGGGTCAAACCACTTGGCCGGGTACTCGCCGGCTTCGGCAAGAAAGGTGGCGTGGATTTCCCAGTAGTCCCTGGAAATGAACTTGCGGATTTTTTCCTCGCGTTCCACCACCACAGACAGCGTAGGCGTCTGCACACGACCCACCGTCGTCAGGAAGAAGCCGCCGTCACGCGAATTGAACGCCGTCATGGCACGCGTGCCGTTGATGCCGACCATCCAGTCGGCTTCGGAACGCGAGCGCGCCGCATCAGCCAGGCCCTGCATCTGCTTTTCGCTGCGCAGGGTTTCAAACCCTTCGCGTATGGCGGCCGGTGTCATGGACTGCAGCCAGAGGCGCTTGACCGGATGTTTGCTCTTGGCGTACTGCTGGATCAGCCGGAAGATCAGTTCGCCTTCGCGGCCCGCATCGCAGGCATTGACCAGCGCGCTGACGTCCTTGCGTTTGGTCAGCTTGACGATGGCGTTGAGCCGCGTCTTGGTCTTGTCCATGGGTTTGAGGTCGAAATACGGCGGTATGACCGGCAGGTTGGCAAAGCTCCATTTGCCGCGCTTGACGTCAAACTCCTCCGGCGCCTGGATCTCGACCAGGTGACCCACAGCGGACGTGATCAGCCACTCATCGCTCTCGAAATATTCGTCGTGTTTCTCGAACTTGCCCGCCGTCGGCGTGATGGCGCGGACGATGTCCTGCGCCACCGAGGGCTTTTCTGCAATCACAAGGGTTTTCATAAGTACTTCTTCAAACCTTCAATATCTTCGGGGAACATTTCCCCGCCTTCGGCAAAAACAACCTTGCCTGTGCGCCCGTCCTGGGCATTGACCTTCAAAACCACCACCACCGGCAACCCGGCGGGCTTGGCAAGCGACTTCGCCACCTGCGGCGTGAGCATGCCTGCAGGAAAGCTGTAGTTCCTTGCCTTCATATATGTAGAGGCGGCCGTCGCCTGTTTGTCTATGGACAAGGCCAGCACCTCCAGGCCATTGGCCCGCTGTGCACGCCAGAGCGCCTCTATATGGGGCGATTGCACCGCACAAAAAGGGCACCAGCTGGCCCACCAGTACACCACAAGCGTCTTTCCGCGCATGTCAGCTGCCTGCCAGACCTTGCCATCCAGCAAGGCCACGTCCGGCAGGCGCAGCACGGCCCCTACCTTGGGCAAAGGCTTTTCAGAGCCTTTTGCCCGCGCCGGCAGCCCACCCCAGCCAGCCAGGGCGAGCGCGACCTGCAGGGAGGAGCGAATCGCCTTGCGGCGGGTCAGCTGACGTTCTTGCATCAAAACTCCAGGTTGAAAAATGGCAGACTTTTTGCATCACTACAATACGGTCTTCTCGCGCATGCACGCGCGCACGCACACGCGCGCACATGCATGAATTAACCATACCAAAATTTTCACGAAAATTCTGCCGTGCTCAAAAACCTGGCTTCGGCCACCCCTGCGCCCACCAACTCCACCGCACCGGCAAGCGACAGTCGACGCATACAGACGCGCCGCTCCGGCGTTCACGGCAAGGGCGTATTTGCACTGACAGACATTGCAGAAGGCGAAACGCTGATCGAATACATCGGCGAAGTCATCACCTGGAAGGAAGCGCTGCGCCGCCACCCGCACGACCCGAAAGACCCCAACCACACCTTTTATTTCCACATGGATGAAGACCATGTGATTGACGCCAAGGTCGGGGGCAACTCCTCGCGCTGGATCAACCACAGCTGCCACCCCAACTGCGAAGCCGATGAAGAAGGCGGCCGCGTCTTCATCAAGGCGCTGCGCAACATCAAGGCCGGCGAAGAACTGTTTTACGACTATGGCCTCATCATCGACGCCAAGTACACGAAGAAACTGAAGGCCGAATACCCCTGCTGGTGCGGTGCGGCCGATTGCCGCGGCACCCTGCTTGCCCCCAAGGACAAGGACGGGAAAAAGAAAGCGCGCAAGAAGGCGGATAAAAAGGCAGGGAAGAAAAAGGAAGTGAAAAAAGCCGAAAAGAAAGCTGGCGGGAAAAGCGCCGCCAAAGACGACCCGAAAAAGAAGAAAAAGAAAAAAGACTGAGCGCTACCGTCACGCAGGCATCCAGTGACAGACGCCCTCATCACCCCCATTCGCTGGCCGCTGGAGGCCATCTGGCAGGCCATTGCGCCCTCGCTGGAGGGCTTTACGCTTGAAGCCCTGCCGCAGATCGATTCGACCAACAGCGAGCTGATGCGCCGCTTCCGGGGTGCCGATGGCGTCGCCCCACGCCCAGAACCGACGCTGATCGTCGCGGAGCAGCAGACCGCAGGCCGTGGCCGCATGGGCCGTAACTGGCAAAGCAGCCGTGGCGACAGCCTGACCTTCTCGCTGGGCATGCAGCTCAACCCGGTTGACTGGTCCGGCCTTTCACTGGCTGTCGGGATCAGCATCGCTGAAAGCCTGGACCCCGGCCATGGCGCAAAGGCGCGCGTAGGGCTGAAATGGCCCAACGATCTCTGGCTTTCAGGCCCTGATGGCGAAAGCAAGCTCGCGGGCATCCTGGTTGAAACCGCCAGCGTCGGCAACATGCGCTACGTGGTGATAGGCGCCGGCATCAACATCCGGTCACTTGCACTGCCCCACCAGTCCGCCGCACCGGCGAACAACCAGCCAAACCCGGCCAGCACGCCCCTTCCGCCCGGCTGCCTGCAGGATGTCTTTCCCGACATCGATGCTCCGGAAGCCCTGCTGCGTATCGTGCCGCCGCTGGTGCAGGCGATGCAGGCATTCGAGCAGTTCGGCTTTGCGCCTTTCCAGGCCCGTTTTGCGCGGCGCGATGTTCTCGCGGGCCGTGATGTCGTGCTCTCTGACGGCACACATGGCACGGCCCACGGTGCAGGCGAAAACGGCGCCTTGCTGGTGCATACTTCTGCAGGCATGAAAGAAATCACCAGCTCCGAAGTCAGTGTGCGGCCTGCCTCCATCAACATCGCCAGCAGGGGTGCGTCATGCTGAGGCTGCTGGTCCTGCTGCTGGTTCTGGCCAACGCCGCCTACTTTGCCTGGACAAAAAACCTGCTGGCTCCCTACGGTTTTTCGCCTTCCAGCCAGTCCGAACCACAACGCATGGCGCAGCAACTGCGGCCTGAGGCCATGCGCATCACCGTTCCGCCACAGGCAACTGGCACGGCAGGCTCGCCAACCCTTCCGGCAGCTTCAAGCCCGGCATCCACCACGATGCCTGCAAGTACAAGCCTCACGACCACTTCAGGAAGCAGTACGGCGACAGTATCGGCTCCGCTTGCAGCGGCTTCCCGCGCGAACCTGCCGTCAGGCCCCGCAGAATGCCTGCAGGCCGGCCTGTTCAACGAAGAACAGACTGTCGTCCTGCGTGACCGGCTGCAAAGCGCCTTGCCACCCAACAGCTGGGGGCTTGAAAACATTGTCGAGCCGGGGCGCTGGATGGTTTACATGGGCAAATACAGCGATGCAGACGCACTGGAGAAAAAACGCAGTGAGCTGCGCCGGCTCAGGGTTTCGTTTGAGCCACTGGGCAATCCCGCCATGGAACCCGGCCTGTCGCTCGGCAGCTTTCCATCCAGGGCAGAAGCAGATGCCCATATAGCCCGCATCACCAGACAGGGCGTGCGCACGGCAAAGGTCATACAGACAGTGACCGAAGCGCGTGGTCAGAAACTGCGCCTGCCTGCAGTTGATGCTGCACTGCGGCCCCAGCTGGAAGCCATCAAGCCATTCCTTGCGGGCAAGCAGTTAAAAACCTGCTGATTCTGGTCAGGTCGGCCCGGGTTGCCGGCAGCCGCACCGGCGAATCAGGCGGCGCGCCAGTAACGCAGGGGTACGCAGGTCTGCAAACGCATGACGGCCTGGTCCATCAGCGCCGGGTGCAGTTCGTGCCCAAGAGAGGCCGCCACATCCAGCGTCGCGTCTGCGCTCAACTCCATCAGACGCTCAAACCCGCCACGCGCCAGCGCAACCGGCGCGATGCGGTCCATCTGCCCATGCAGCAAATGCAGTGTGGTCAGCGTCGGGGCCTTTTCAAAGCTGCCCCCGGCACCGGCATAAGCGCTGCCAAAGGCCAGTACGCGGCCCGCCATGCCGTCATGCGCATCAACCAGCGCCAGGGCAAGGTCAGCACCCGTACCCAGACCTGCAAGCGCCACATCTGTTCTCAGCACGTCAAAGCGCTGCTGCTGAATACGCAGAAATTCGGTCAGCGCGGGCAGGGCATCGGCGCCGGTCAACCCTTCGGGAATCAGCACCGCAGCCTCGGCAAAGGCATCGCCCAGCAGATTGCCCAGCGCCAGCATGTCGGCTGCCGTGCCCCCCTGATCGTGCAACAGCACAAACAGCTGCCGGGTCACAGGTGCCGCAGAGAGCAGCTCAATCGTCTCGGTATCCAGTGGTTTCATGTTGGACAGATAAGGTGTCGTACGGGTATTTAAAGCTGCTTTTGCCTTGATTATTGCAACAGCAGCAGACCCGCAGGCTCGCAAAAACACCACTTTTTTGCAGGTGCGGCTTCATTGCTAAGATTTCACCCCTGCGCGCGCCACCCGGCGGCCAAAGGAAGATCATGAAAATCGAAAAAAACACGGCCGTGACCCTGCAATTCAAGGTGGCGGAAGCCAATGGCAAGACCATAGAAGAGAGCAAGGAACCCATGGTTTACCTGCACGGCGGCTATGGCAACACATTGCCCAAAATTGAAGAAGCGCTGGACGGCCAGGAGGCCGGCTACCAGGTGGTTCTTCAGCTCAAGCCCGAAGACGCTTTTGGCTTGCGCGATGAAAGCCTGCTGCGCACCCTGCCCAAGAAGCAGTTCCCGCCCGGGGTAAAAGTCGGCGGCCAGCTGGAGGGCCGGGGTGACGATGGGCAGGTGCAGATTTACAACGTCACCAAAATCAAGGGCGACACCGTGCTGCTGGACGGCAACCACCCACTAGCAGGCAAAGAACTGCGATTCACGCTCAAGGTCACCGATGTACGCATCGCGTCTGAAGAAGAAATTGCCCACCAGCACGTTCACGGCGAACACGGTCATCATCATTAGGATGCGTCGGCCAAGGCAGCAGGACAACCAGGCCTTCAACCATCCGTGTAACCAGAGCGTGCAACCAGGCGCGGTCGTATACTGAGGCGATGAATACAGTGGTCCGTCCAGCCGCCCGGGAAGTCGATATAGACAGCCTTGTCGAGACTCTTCGCAGGCGGATGGCTGATGGCAAAAAGCTCCCTGCGGAGCGCATGTTGTGCGAGCAGCTCAACGTCAACCGCCATACCCTGCGCAAGGCGCTGATACGCATGCGTGCTTCCGGGGAACTGGCCAGCAGTGCACCCCGCAGGCATACCGCCCTGGCACGTGGCGGGGCGGCCCTGGCCCGTGACACCAACCCGCTGGAAGTCATTGAACTGCGCCTGGCGCTGGAGCCCATACTCGCGCGCCTCGCAGCCCTGCGCGCCACACCGCTTGAAATCGCCCGTATCGAAAAAGCAGCCACCACCCTGGCAGAAACCGAGAGCTCATCGGCTGACCTGACCTTTCACCGCCTGATCGCCCAAGCCACACGCAACACCTTGGCTGCCGACTTGTACGCACTTTTAAGGCAGATAGGCGCTGATGCACGCATTTACGTGCAAAACGTCAAACCACGGCCTCCTGCCCGTCTGCGCCAGCGCGACTCCGAACACCACCTGATTGCCGCTGCGATTGCCGCACGCGACCCTGATGGTGCCGAAAAAGCCATGCGCGCCCACCTGCACATGGTGCAGTCCCAGATTCTTGACAGGATTTCACTGAACCCCGCAGGCCCAACGACGGAATAAGCAGCAACCCGCTTACGCAACCACTGCAGCCAGATTTAACAGCAGGAGTCGCAGAGGATGTCGGGGTTCAGCAAATGCTGCGGATGCCAGCTGTTGCGCCCGAACCCCAGCGATGCAATCAGGTCCTCGGCGGCCACCAGCGTGCGGTTGAGCATGGCCTCACCGCTTGCCCCCAAACCGTTACCCGATGCAGGACCACAGTTCAGTAGGCGCCCGCGAAGACTGGTGTCAGAAAGAATGTCCGCTGCAACGGCCTTCTCACCCGAGAAATTGAACACACACGCACCTGGCTTCATCAGGCCCATATCAGCGGCGGTAACAGATGACGGGAAAGCGTCTTCACCGCCTGCCAGAACAACGGCATCGGCGCTGCGCCAGAAAGTCACCGCATCAGCCGCAGGACTCAGGACCTGCAAGCTGTCTGACTGCGCACGCAGCGCGAGTGCCTGGGCAAACGCACCGGCACCCACGATGCCCAGACGCGCGGCATTGACGGGTTCTGCCAGCAACACGCGGCGCGACCAGCGGCCGCTGTAACGCCCCTCTTTGCCTGAAGTCGGCGATGCGTTGGCCAGCCACCGCCTGATCTCGCGCCAGGCCGCATCCGCCGCAGCTTCCGTGGCAAGCTGGTCGGAGCCGGCGTCCGGCGTGCTGGTGGCACGTATGCCGGCACGGGTCAGGGCTTCAAGATCAAGGTTGCCATGGCCGGCGTCCAGATTGCAGATGGCTTTGAGTGCAGGCAGGCGGCGCACAAGAGGGCCGTCAAACACAAAACGCGTGTCAGCCATGATGCCAGCCTTGCCGCGCAACCAGTCCACCAGGTCGTCGCCCGAGGGCACCTCTTTTGCTATGCGTGTTTCCACGTCAAAAAAAGTCTGCAGCCTGTCCATCGCCGCATCGGACAGGGGATGCGCCACCAGCACGCTGTGCCGTGACCCTTGCGCGATGGACTGTGGAAACATCCTGCCGGCGCCTTCTCAGAAGGCCGGGGCCAGCGTGGGCCGCCCGGCAATCAGGTCAGCCGCGCGCTCGGCGATCATGATCACGGGGGCATTGATGTTGCCGGATGTCAGGTCAGGCATGACAGAGGCGTCCACCACCCGCAGCCCCTCGACACCGATCACACGCAAATTGGTGTCCACCACACTCATGGCATCGTCCACCGATCCCATGCGGCAGGTGCCGGCCGGGTGGTGAACAGTGATGGCAGATTTGCGGATGAACGCATCAAGTGCTTCGTCAGTCTCGCACTGCGGGCCAGGCAGCGTCTCGCGGCCCATGAAAGGCGCGAGTTCAGGTTGTTTTGCAATCTCGCGGATCTGGCGAATGGCCGCACGTACGGCTTTCCAGTCTGCAGCATGACCGAGGAAGTTCTGGAATATCTTTGGCGCCGCGGCAGGGTCTTTCGACGCCAGCTCAACCCTGCCCCTGCTTTGCGGGTGCAGCATGACCGTGCGGCACGCAAAGCCGTCATTGAACGGTTTTTTGAACGGCCACAGGTAAGGCCACGCGGGCAACGGCGCCGCTGTCAGCAGCATCTGCAGATCAGGCGTGTCCAGGCCGGGCCGGCTTTTGAGGAAGCCCACCACACCACCGGGCACATCGGCTGCAAAACCCTTGCCCGTGAGCCAGGCACGAATGATGGCCGGCCCAATGCGGTCCAGCCGCATCATGCGGTGAAAAGGCCCGGGCTTTTTGCGCTGGTACATCACCACCACCGACACATGGTCCTGCAGGTTGGCGCCCACGCCCTTCAAGACCACCCGCGTCCTGATGCCGTGCGCCGCGAGCTGTTCAGGGTCACCAATGCCCGAGAGCATCAGCAGCTGCGGCGTGTTGATAACGCCGCCGCAAAGCAGCACTTCGCGCGACACACCTGCGGTTTTGACACGGCCCTTCTCGGTGTACTCGACACCCGTCGCCTTTCCCGCATCAAGCAGCACGCGCGATGCAAGAATATTGACTTTGACCGTCAGGTTGGGGCGTTGCAGGGCGGGCCGCAGGTAGGCGACCGATGTGCTGCAGCGTGCCCCGTTACGAATGCTCATCTGCAGACGGCTGAAACCATCCTGCCGGGTTGTGTTGTAGTCATCAGTCCAGGCGTGACCGGCAGCTTTGGAGGCTTCGCCATAAGCCTCGATCAGCGGGTCTTCATATTTGCAGCGCTGCACACCGACAGGGCCGTCACCGCCACGCTCGGATGTCGATCCGCCCTCCCAGCTTTCCTGGCGCTTGAAGTAGGGCAGCACATGCGCATAGTCCCACTCAGGCAGGCCGTACCGGCTGGCCCAGCGGTTGAAGTCATTCGGGTTGCCGCGCACCCAGGCCATGGCGTTCGTCGATGAGGAGCCGCCCACCACCTTGCCACGCGCGCATTCAACACGCCGGCCATCGACATTGGCCTCTGGCTCGGCAAAATACATCCAGTCGTGCAGGCGGTTCTGCAAAATCTTTCCCCAGCCCAGCGGAATTTTTATCCAGGGGTCACTGTCCCAGCCGCCAGCTTCAAGTAGCAGTACCTTGACCTTGGGGTCTTCGCTCAGGCGGTTGGCCAGTGTGCAACCGGCCGAGCCGGCACCCACGATCACATAGTCGTATGTCTCTTGCATGAAGGACCTCAGGCCTTGCGCGCGACACGCCGCAGGCTGATGTGGATGTTCTTCTCGGACGTAAAAGCCAGCAGTTCAGCCAGGCATTCCTCACGGCCTATGCCGGACTGCTTGACGCCGCCAAATGGCGCCCCGAGGAAATGTTTGCCAACCTCGTTGATCCAGACAAAACCCGCCTGCGTGCGCTGTGCCGTGCGGTGTGCCTTTTCAAGGTCATTGGTCCAGATCGCACAGGTCAGGCCGTAGTCCACGCCATTGACGTCTTCCATCATGGCTTCTTCATCGGTCCATTTCAGGATGGACAGCACGGGTCCGAAAATCTCTTCCGATGCGATACGCATGTTTTGTGTCACATCGGCGAATACCGTGGGCTCTACATAAAAGCCGCCAGCGAGTTCAGGCGCATCGGGCACCTGGCCGCCACACACGAGCGTTGCGCCTTCGGATCTGGCTGATGCAATAAAGCCCATCACCTTGTCATGTTGCTCACGGCTGATGATGGCGCCCATGGAAGTTGCGTAGTCGGTCGGCAAGCCAGGCACATAGTGCGCGCACTGCAGCTTGACCGCTGCAATGACCTCATCGTAAATATCGGCATGCACGAAAGCACGGCTGGTAGAGCCACACGATTGCCCGCACCAAGTGAAGTTCATGCCAGCCACAATGCCGGCCGCCACTTCTTCCGGGTCTACATCGGGATAGGCGATCAACGCGTTCTTGCCACCGAGTTCCAGCAACACCGGCTTGAGCCGCTCTGCCGCCAGCTTCATGACGGCGCGCCCGGTCGGCACGCTGCCGACCAGGCCTATCATGGCCACATCCTTGTGCCCCACCAGCGCCATGCCAACCTCGCGGCCACCCGGCAGGATGGAGAGCACACCCGGCGGCAGCATGTCGCCCACGATTTCAGCCAGGCGCAAGGCCGACAGTGGGGCCTGCTCCGGTGGCTTGATGATGATGGCATTGCCCGCGGCCAGCGGAGCCGCCATCTTGCCGGCAGCAAACATGAAGGGATGGTTAAAAGCCACAATGCGTGCGACCACACCGAGTGGTTCACGCACTGAAAAATTGACGGCGTTCGGCCCCATGGGAATAGAAGCGCCTTTGAGTTCGGTCACCAGCCCGGCAAAAAATTCAAACAGCGCGGCCGCCACCATCACGTCCGCCGCCATCTCTTTCACCGGGTTGCCACAGTCCGCTGCATCCAGCAACGCAAGTTCATCGGCATGCAGGCGCAGTTTTACCGCAATGCTTTTTAAAACCCGCGCCCGCTCCAGCGGCGGCGTATCACGCCAGACAGCAAAACCTTTTTTGGCCGCAGCCACTGCCAGCTCTGCATCAGCGGAGGTGGCGACCGGTGCGCGGCCCAGGCGCCTGCCGCTGCCGGGCTCGGTGATGTCAATGTACTCACCAGCCACTGGCGCATGCCAGCCACCCGCATAAAAAAGGCCGTTGTTGGCGGGCGCCTGGGCTGTCTGGGGTCCGGTGGCTTTGCTGGGTGAAGTCATGCGGCGGGTTGTGGTGAAGTTGAAAAATCAGCGGCGTGCCGGTTTGGCGGCAGTCTGGAAGCGCATGTCATAACCGGCCGTCAGGCTGGCTGTTTTCGGCAGGACTTCCTGTGCAATCAGCGTTTCTGCAGTTTCTTTCCATTGCTGCGGCGTGATCACACCCAGGCCGTTGGCTTTGGTGGCGTCACTGAAGAAGCTGCGCGTCAGGTTGGTCTGCAACTGCTTGTTCAAAATGTCTGCCTTGGCTGCGTATTCAGGGTTGAGCTTGATGATGATTTCAACGGCTTCCTTGGGGTTCTCGGCCACGAACTGGAAAGCCTGCAGGTACGCCTTGGTGAAGCGCGCTACCAGGTCTGGTTTCTCGGCAATCAGTTTTTCAGAAGTGAACATGCCCGAGCCATAGGCACGGTAACCAAAGTCAGCACCCTGCACGATGGACAGCGACCCTGCGCCGCCCACCTTGTCTTCCAGCTCAGGTACTTCTGCATTGATGTAGCCGGGGACTGCATCTACACGGCCCAGCACCAGAAAGCTCTCGTACGGAGGCGCAACCGTGCTCTGCTTGATGTCAGCCAGGCTCATGCCGTTGGCGGCAAGAAAGGCCTTGAGGAAGACATAGGTCGAACCAGACGAGTGAACGCCGATGTTCATGCCCTTGAGGTCACTGGGTTTGGTGATGGGCTTTTTGGATTTGATCGAGATCATGGCCATCGGGCTCTTCTGGTTGACCGCCGCGAGGGCCACCACCGGTACCGACTGCACACGGCCAACCATCAGGGTGGGCAGGTCTGCAAAACCGAACTCCGCATTGCCGTTACCGACCAGGCGCAATGCATCGGTCGAGCCCGTGCCCTTGCGGACAGCTGTGAGGTTAATGCCGTTTTGTGCAAAAAAGCCTTTTTCCTTGCCCACAAAAAACATCGCGTGGTCGGAGCGAACAATCCAGTCGAGCTGGACAGACACGTCATCCATCTTCGCGGGGGCCTGGGCCAGCGCGGCAGAGGTCATTACAAATGCGGCGCCCGCAATGGAGAGACAGCGGACAAGTTTCGATAAGGTTTTCACGGCTTTCATCCTTTCAGGATTGATGGGGTAACAGGGACATACAGGGACAGAGGCAGGGGAGATTGGCTAAAACGGAGTTCAGAGCTTGGGCGCCCAGGAGATGTACTTCCACTCGATGAATTCAATGGCGTAGTAAAAGAACATGCCGAGCAGCGAGATCTGGATCAGTGCCGCAAACACCAGCGACGTTTCCATCTGTGTCGAAGCAAACTGGATCATGTAACCCAGCCCTGCCGAAGCCCCGGCAAACTCGCCGACGATGGCGCCAATCACACTCAGCGTGATCGCAATCTTGATGCCCGACATCAGGTAGGGAAGCGAATTCGGGATCTGCACCCGCATGAGGATTTCCGTGCGCGACGCGCCCACCGTGCGCATCAGCGTCACGAGATTGGGGTCAGCCGACTGCAGGCCTACCAGCATGTTCAGGGCCACCGGGAAAAACGCCATCACGACGATCAGCAGGATCTTGGGCGCGAGGTCATAGCCGAACCAGAGGATGAACAGCGGTGCGAGCGCAATTTTGGGCACGTTCTGGAACAGCACCATGAGCGGGTAAACCGCACGGCCCATGCGTTCAAAACGTGCAATCAGAACGGCAATCAGCATGCCCACAGCAGTGGAGAGCAAGAAGCCATAAAGGATTTCTTCCGCCGTAACCCAGGCCGCCTGCGACAGGGACGCCTGGCGCGTGACCAGTATCTTGCCTATCGACGATGGCGCAGGCAGTACAAACTGCGGCAGCTTGAAGATGCGCGAGATCGCTTCCCACACCACCAGCACAACGATGGACAGGATGATTGCCGGAAGAATGCTGTTGAATGCGTGACGTACGCGCCCCGCCGTCGTGAGGCCTGCGGCACTGCCGGGGTTGGCAGGGTTCGCCGCGTTGGTGGTGGTGACTGTGGCGCTGCTCATGATGCTGCTTTCGATCCGTGACCGTCTTTTAAAAGCCTGCGAAGCCGGCCTGAGGCCACTGCAAAACCAGGCAACGAATAGGTTTCCTCAACCCGTGGATAAGGCAGGGTGATGGGCATGGTCTCGACGATGCGCGCAGGGCCCGTACCCATGACATGCACTTCGCGCGAGAGGAACACGGCCTCGTCAATCGAATGCGTCACAAACACAATGGTCTTGCCGGTGCGCTGCCAGATCTCGAGCAGGAATTCGCTCATCTCTTCACGCGTGATGGCATCAAGCGCACCGAAGGGCTCGTCCATCATCAGCACTTCAGGGTCCATGGCCAGGGCACGCGCGATGGCCACACGCTGACGCATGCCGCCAGAGAGTTGCGACGGCCGTTTTTCTGCCGCTTTTTCGAGGCCGACCAGACGCAGCATTTCGCTCGCCCGCTCGGCGATCTCGGCCTTGGGCTTGTCCTTGTATGCCACCTCCATCAGCACCTTGACGTTGTCGATGGCGTTTTTCCAGGGCATCAGGGTGGCCTCCTGGAACACCAGGCCGATGCGCCGCTGGCGCGCGGCCTCTGCAGGCGAGACTCCCGCCACACGCACTTCACCCTCGGCAGGCTGCAGCAGCCCCGCCAGTACCTTGAGCAGGGTGCTTTTTCCGCAGCCGGACGGGCCGATCAGCGATACAAATCCGCCCTTGGGGATGGACATGTCAATGTTGTGCAGCACACGGTTGGTTTGCCCCGCGTGGCTGAAATCAACCGATACACCCTTTGCCCAGATATGGGCCTGGTCGCTGCCTGTTGCGGTCGGGGAGGAAGGGGGCATGGTGGTTTCTGGAAGCATGCGCATGGTCTTGTGGGTATGGACTGTCGTCGGAAAACTCAGGCGGCCGTCGCCGCGACAAACGCCGGGCGCTCCGCCAGCTTTGCCAGCCAGGCGCTGATGTTCGGCGTGGCCGGCATGTCAAAAGGGAAAGCCACACAACGCTTGACGATGGGGCCCAGCGCGATGTCTGCCAGGCTGAACCCGGCGCCGGCCACCCATGGTGTCTTGCCAAGCTGCTTTTCAAGAATCGCCAGTTCGGTCACCAGGTTTTTCACGGTGTCAGGTGCGCGTTCCGCCTCTGTCTTTTTGGCATCACGAAAGCCGCCCAGGTAGGCTGAATTGAGCGCGGCCAGCAGCCAGTCCATCCAGCGTTCGACCTGTGTGCGTGCACCGATGTCGGTCGGGATCAAGGCCGATTTTTCTTTCGCGGCAACATAACGCAGGATGGTGTGCGACTCCCAGATCGTGAGGTCACCGTCGACCAGCGTCGGCACCTTCTGGGTGGGGTTCATCGCCAGGTACTCGGGCGTGGTGGTGTTCTCGAACTGGCGGCCATAGTCCGCGCGCTCGTAGGCGGCGTTGATTTCCTTGAGCAGGAAGATGACTTTCTGAACATTGCCTGAGGTGGCGCGGCCGAGTAATTTGTACATGAGGTGTCCTTTGATGTGGTGATGGATGTGTGTGGCTTTGCCGGCTTATTTCGCCAGCGGCTTGTAGGCAGTCATTTCAATCTCGATGCGGGTCGAGATGGCGGCGCGCGCTTCTACCGTGGTGCGCGCCAGGCGGCCCTCGGGGAAGTACTCCTTGAAGACACCGTTGTAGCGGCCGAAGTCACGTGCATCTTCAAGAAAAATGGTGGCCTTGACGACGTCATCGAGCGTGCAGCCGGCACTTTCCAGAATGCGCTGGCAGGCCTTGATGGTGGCGTGCGTTTCAAGTTCTATCGTTCCGCTGACCATGTTGCCGTCTTCGTCCTTGGCCACCTGGCCCGACAGGAAGACAAAGTCCCCGGCGCGAACTGCAGGGTGAAAGGGCAGGTTGGGGTTTTTCTTGCCGTAGACCTGCACGTTGGGATTGCTCATGGTGATTCCTTTGCGTCTCTTTTTTGTTGGGGTGAATGGTCAGTGCGGGAAGCACTCGATGATGTCCAGACCCTGCTGGCGGTCCAGCAGGTAAACGATGCCGCGCTCGTCCATGGTCACGTCGTTGGACGACACACGCTGGTAGCCTGCGGGCACATCCGGTTCGTAAAAACCAACTTCTTTCGGCCTGAAGGGGTCGGAAATATCCAGCAGCCGCAAGCCCTGCGCAAACCACGCAAAGGGAATGATGTTGTTGAAGAACTTTTCCGATGGCTGGTGGCAGCCCGTCATGGCCTCCTGCGGCCGTCCGTCGATGTCTATGCCTTCGACCTGGAAGGTTGAAATCGGCATGGGCTGCTGCTCATGCGTGATGTCGTAAATCCAGGTAAAGGCCGGCGCACTCGGCCTCAGCTTGGCCACGTCTTCGTCGGCCACCAGCAGGATGTTGCGCTCCTTGAGCAGCCATGGAATCGGCAGCGCGGTATGCGTCGGGTGCGGATGCGCCGGGCTGCTGTTCACGCCCGACACCAGCTTTGGCCGCGACATGTCCGAGATGTCGAGGATAAAAAACCCGTGATGCCAATACGACACATACAGGCGGTCACCCAGGCGCAGCGGATGATGGCAGCGCGGCGTCACAAAGTTGTCCCAGGGGTATTCCTCACCGCCGGCAATATGCTGGCCTGGAATCCACCAGCTCGACACTTCCTCTGGTTTGGCCGGGTTGGCCAGGTCGAGAATCTTCATGATGTTGCCGACATAACCATCTGCCGTCGGCGAGATGTAGGCATAACGGCCATCAAAGCTGAAACGGTGTACACCGCCCCCGCCTTTGGTGCTGACCTGCCATTTGCTGATCAGCTTTGGCGTACCGGGTTTCGACACATCAAAGATGCCAAGGCCACCGCCAAAATCGGGCGCACCTTCGCGAAACTTCTCGTAATTGACGATCATGATGTCGTCCTGCACGCGCACCTTGTGTGAGTGCCAGCCCATGGGCACATTCATCGTGAACAGGAACTTCGGGTGCAAGGGGTCAGACACGTCGTAGATGGAAGTGCCATCAGGTGGACGCATGTGCGAGACATACATGATGTTTTTTTCTACCCAGACCTGGCCGCCGCCGGGGCAGTCCACATGGCTGAGCAGGCGTGTATTGAGGGAGCGTGCCAAAAGATCTCCTCAGACCAGGCGAACGACTTCGCCGGAAGCCGTCCGGCCAAAACGCTGCAGCAGGCCAAACGCATCCAGCGCGTTCTCGTCACTGGCAATGAACAGGATGGCAGGCTCGGTGGCACTGGTGTTATGCAGCTCCATCCAGCCGTTGCCGGGCACGGCCATGGTGTCGAAGCTGTCGACCGCAAAAGACTCGCCGTCAACAATGCACTTGCACGCGCCTTCAAGCGGGGAAATCAGCAGGCTGGCCGTCTGCTTGAGCGCCAGCGTCTTCTCTCCGGGGCGCAGCATCTGCATGAAGAAGGTCATGGTCTTGTAGACCGGGCCGCCACGAATCGGATTGGTGTATTCAACCAGCAGGCCTTCGTAGGGGTTGCCGTCCCACTCCCGGTTGCGCTCCAGGTATTCACGCATGGCTTCGTAGCGGTAGACGTACATGGGCGACGAATCGCCACCACCACGGCGGTGGTCCACGAAACGCGGCGTCATGCCGCCAGTGCCGTACATGCGGGCCGAGTAGTCCGGCGTGAAGCGCGCGGTCTGCTTTTTCTTGAGCTTGCCGTCTTCCTTGTAGTCATGCTCGAACTGCAGGGCATTGAGGGTCTCGACCAGCGGGTAGTCGAGTACCGACAGGTTGATCGCCGGTTCGGAACCGACGTTGCCGTGGTTGTGCCAGGTATCGCGCGGCGTGAGCACCATGTCGCCATGGCCGAACACGATGTCTTCGCCTTCGACGCCGGTGAAGTTCTGCTGGCCAGTCAGGCCGAGGCGGATTGCGCTGGCGGTGTGGCGGTGCGGCGGCATCACCTCGTTCGCGTCATTCAGGCGGTAGGCCGTGTAGAGCGTGGTGACGGTGGCACGTTTCGGTTTGAGGCCCGGGTTGACCAGCACCAGCGAGCGACGGTCGGAGTCCGCATGGTTGATCAGGCGGGCCGACTGGTGAATCAGCGGTTCGAGGTCGCGCTTGTAGCTCCAGTGGAAAGGCACAGCCTTGACACCCTCCATGAGCTGCTTGATCTCGTCGTGCTCCACATCCGAGCGCTTGGCCCAGAACGGAAACATGTTTTTGGCATTGATCTGCGCATACATGGCCTTGAGCTCTTCTTCCCGGCCAATCTGGGTTGTGGGTTCGGCAACAGTGCTGGTCATAACGATATTCCTTGAAGTCAAAAACAGAAGCTGATTAATTCGACCATCTTCAACCAATGTTGTCAACCTCGTTAACTTGGTTGTATTTGGTTGTTTCTTTTGCTATGCATAAACCAAGCCAACCCGGAAAATTCCTGACTTGAGATCAAGGTTTCTAGCCTTCTCGGCTGCTCAAAAAAAGCGGGACTGTTTTCTGCTGTCGAAGTTGAAATCATAAAATGATGTTGATTTAATTGAATTTATTCTGATTTTCCCAACCCCAGTCGCCGGTGAGTGCGTTTAGTCAGTGAAACGCCAGGCGCATGATCCAGCACGCAAGCGCATGAATACAACCAAGGTAAATTTGGTTGCGATGTTTGGTTAAATCTTGGTGCGCCCGATGCTCTCTGATGGTGCGGAAGTCATCAGCCCCCGCTTGTTAAGCTCGGGTCTGCGCCCAGCCCCGCGGCAGGCCGCATCGCAGCCCGCACAATTCAAAGCCCACCTTTAATGACCACACGACCCACTCAGGACTCCGCCTCGAATTCAGCCCTTCCCGCAGAAGGCCGCCACCTGTGGGTCATGCTGTTTGCCCTGACGGCCGCATTCACGCTCAGCCAGGCTTACCGCACGGTCGGCGCCATCATGGCGGCGCCGCTGCAAAACGACTTTCACCTGAGTGCGCAGGCGCTGGGCACCTTTGCCGGCTCCTTCCATTTCGCATTTGGTGCGATGCAGCTGTTCATGGGCATAGGCATTGACCTGCACGGCGTACGGCGTACCGTGCTCACGGCATTCCCGATTGCCATTGCCGGCTCTGTCCTGTCTGCGATGGCTGGCAGCTACGGCATGCTGGTGGCCGGCCAGGTCCTGATCGGCATAGGCTGCGCGCCAGCCTTCCTGGTCTGCACGGTGTTCATCGCACGCCACTTTCCGCCTGAGCGCTTCGCTGCGGTGGCCGGCATCACGCTGGGCCTGAGCGGGGTCGGCATGCTGCTGACAGGAACGCCGCTCGCGTGGTTGATTGAAGCAACATCATGGCGCATGGGCTTTGCAGCTCTGGGCGGCATGGGTGCGCTGGCCTGGCTGCTGATCTGGGCACTGGTGCATGAACCCGCCTTGCCCGGTGACGCCAGCCCGCAACCCAAAGAGGCCATGGGTGAAGCCATCCGCAAATTCGGCTCGCTGTTTTTGTTGCCGCACACTGCAGGCATCGTGTTGCTCGGCTGCGTGGGCTACGCCTCCTTCATTTCCCTGCGCGGCCTCTGGCTGGGGCCGCTGCTGATGCACCGGCACGACTTCTCCCTGGTGCAAAGCGGCAATGTGGCCATCATCATGTCGATCGCGTCGCAGATCAGCGCACCGCTTTTTGGCCGGCTGGACCCGGGCCCGGCAAGCAGGCGCAAATGGCTGGTGGGCTTCACCCTGTTGATGGCTGCGCTGTTCACCGTGTTTGCGTTCACCCACAGCACCTGGATAGACGTGATCGGCCCTGTATTTATCGGGCTGCTCTCGGGCTACCTGGTGCTGCAGTACGCCGATGTGCGCAACGCCTATTCGCCCGCCATCACCGGGCGCGCCATGGCGCTCTTCACGATGTCCATGTTCATGGGTGTTGCCGTCATGCAGTGGTTTACCGGCACGGTAGCCACCTATGCGGCCGCCCACGGCGCAGAACCCTACACCGCCGTGCTCGCCAGCATTGCCGCCTTGCTGGCCATCGGTGCATTGGGTTTTGCGTGGCTGCCAAAGCCGCCCCGGCATGCCTGATGTTGCACGCTAGCCAGCCGCGAGCAATGAATGGATCACACCCCGCAGCCAGACGTTGGCCGGGTCCTTGTGAAAACGCCTGTGCCAGAACTGGTGCACGGCTATCAAAGGTGACTTGATGGGTGCATCAAGTATGCGGATGTTGGTGTAGCGCTGGCACACATCGGCCAGATCCGACGGCACTGTGGCGATCAGGTCCGAACTTTCGATCACCGGCAGCAGGCTCATGAAGTGCGACAGCTCCAGCAGCACACGCCGCTTGAGGCCCTGGGCGCCCAGGAAAAGCTCAAACACATGCTCGCGGCCTTCGGGGTGCACCACCACATGCGACAGCGCCAGGTACTGCTTCATGGTGAGCTTGTTGCCGACTGTGGGATGGTCGGCGCGCACGATGCACACATGCGGGCTGTCAAAGAGTTTCTGCCTGAAAAAACCGGCCTTGTGCAGGTCTGGAAAGTAACCCACCGCCAGCTCGGCCTCGCCCGACTCCAGCGCCTCAGCCGCAGCAGGCCGTGAGCGTGACACAGTGCGGATCCTGGCGCCTGGTGCGTTCTTTGAAATCTCCGCCAGCAGCTTCGGCAAAAAATTCACCTCGGCAATATCGGGCATCAACAGGGTAAAGATGCGGTCAGTAGTCTGCGGGTCAAAGCCCGAGCGCTGCAGGATTTCGCCCTTGACGGTGTCAATCACACGGCGCACCGGTTTGGCCAGCGCCAGCGCACGCGGCGTGGCCTTCATCTCTGCGCCGGTCTTGACGAACAGCGGGTCGTCAAACCAGCTGCGCAAGCGCGCCACCGCGGCACTCATCGCCGGCTGGCTCAGGCCTATGGCCTCGGCTGCGCGGGTCACGCTGCGGTGCTCGATCATGGCGTCAAACACCACCAGCAGGTTCATGTCAATGGAACGTATATCCATGCCATGGATTGTATATATCCAGAATATTGGCTTGATGGATGATGGCAGCCTGCCTAGACTTCGATCATTCAACGCATGCCGCGCATTCCTGCGCGGCACAAATGCGTACTGACGGAGACAAGACCATGACCACACTGACCCTGGCGCAAGCCAACACCATCATCAACACGGCACTGGCCGAAGCGCGCAAGGCCGGCTACAAGGCTATGGCCGTGGTGGTGCTTGACGCCGCAGGTCACCTCAAGGCCGCACAGCGCGAAGACGGGGCCAGCATGTTCCGTATCGACGTGGCGACCGGCAAGGCATGGGCTGCGGTCGGCATGGACGCCTCCAGCCGGGTGCTTGCAGAGCGCGCCAAGGGCAACCCGAATTTTTTCAATGCACTTGCAGCGACAGCCCAGGGCCGCTTTCTGCCCCAGCCCGGTGCCGTGGTGATCAAGGATGCCGGCGGCGCCATCATCGGTGCAGCGGGTGCATCTGGTGGCACAGGTGACGAAGATGAAGCCATCTGTATTGCGGGCATAGCCGCAGCAGGCCTGCAACACGGTTAAAGGCGGTTATGACTGTTCCCTGCGCCTGCGGCATAGACGTGCATGCGCACGTCGTGCCCGAAAAATTCCCCGCCTACTTCGGCGGGCCCATGCCCAAACTCTGGCCATCGACAGCCGAAGCGCCGAATGCAAACGGCCTGTGCCACCGGCACATCATGATCGCCGGCAAGAACTACCGCACGGTCTCCGAGAAATGCTGGAGAACCACGCGCCGCCTGGCCGACCTTCCGCAAATGGGCCTGGCAAGGCAGGTCATCTCGCCGATGCCGGAGCTCTTCTCCTACTGGTTTGAACCACATGAGGCACAGCAGCTGCTGCGCTTCATCAACGAACAGATTGCAGCCATGGCGGCCGAATCAAATGGCGCACTGATAGGCATGGCCGCGGTGCCGCTGCAGGACATAGCCCTCGCCATCACCGAACTGCGCCACGCCGTGGAGGTCCTCGGCATGGTTGGTGTCGAGATCGGCAGCAATGTCAATGGCAAGGTGATTGGCGACCCGCACTTTGAGCCTTTTTTTGAAGCCTGCGAGGCCCTGGGCGCATCGGTCTTTGTGCACGCCGTCAAACCTTCAGGCATGGACAGGCTCGTCGGCCCGCCGCCGCTGCAGCAGGTACTGGGCTACCCCACAGATGTAGGCCTGGCTGCTGCATCGGTCATCACCAGCAACCTCATGCTGCGCCACCCAAAGCTGCGCATCGCTTTCAGCCATGGTGGGGGCACGCTGGCAAGTTTGCTGCCGCGCCTGCAGCAGGGCTGGTCGGTTTTCCCTGCACTGAAAGAGCAGGTGCAGACGTCGCCGACCGAGCAGGCACGCAAGCTGTATTTCGACACGCTGGTGTTCGATACCCCGACGCTGCGGCACCTCACCCACATGTTCGGCAGCACGCAGCTCATGCTGGGCACCGACTACCCCTTCAACTTTCACGACCGCACGCCGGTGGAGCGGGTCAACGCAACCGGTTTTGACGCCTCCGTACTCGAACAACTCACATTCAAAAATGCCGAGCGCTTTCTCGGCATGAACATTCCTGCAAGGACACCCGCATGACTTCCCCCACGATTGCCGCGCTTCGCAGCGTCTCCCTCAACATGCCAGACCTGGTAAAAGCCGAAACCTTCTATACCGAGGTGTGGAAACTGGCAGTCATCGCCCGCGAAGACGGTGTCATCTACCTGCGCGGCACCGGCGCAGACCACCACCTGCTGTCGCTGCACCAGGGCGGCGACAAGCCGCAGATCAGGCAGGTGACCTTCCGCGCCCATTCGGAAGCCGCACTGGGCGACATCGCCAGAAGCGCCGTGGCCGCCGGTGGCAGCATCGCGCAGCCGGTGGGCGAATTGGCAGACCCCGCAGGCGGCAAGGGCCTGACGGTGCGCGACCAGGACGGCCGCCTCATACAGGTGGTCTACGGTGACAAACGCCACAGCGATGCGGGCGAATCAAAAGACCACCCGATGCGCCTGGCCCACGTGGTGCTGAACGCGCATGACATCCCAAAGTCGCAAAAGTTCTTTGAAGAGGCCCTTGGCTTTCGCCTGATAGACCGCACAAGAATCATGGCCTTCATGAACTGCAACGCCGACCACCACAGCCTGGCGCTGGGTGATGCCGACAACGACGCACTCAACCACATCGCCTTCGTGATGCCCGAGATCGAATCAGTCATGCGCGGCGGCGGCCGCATGAAGGACGCAGGCCATGGCATCGAGTGGGGCCCCGGCCGCCACGGCCCCGGCAACAACGCCTTCAACTATTTCATCGACCCGTTTGGTGTGGTCATTGAATACACCGCCGACGTGCAGCAGGTAGACGACAGCTACAAGGTCGGCATGCCAGACGACTGGAAGTGGCCCGCAGGGCGCGTCGATCACTGGGGCATTTCGGCACCACCCAGCGCAAGGCTGAAGGAAGCCCAGCGCGCTGTTTTTTTTGTGCCTTCACAGGCCTGATTTTTTCTCCTTCTTCTTTCCCTCACTTTTTTAAAAAATGAAATTCACGACTTTCCTGAAAGACAGCCAACCCCGCCTCGGCCTGGTAGATGGCAACGACGTCATCGACCTCAATGCGGCACAGCCGCAAGTACCCGCCGACATGCGCGCCGCACTCACCGCCGGTACAGACCTCGCTGCTGCAGGCAAAGCTGCACTCGCATCCGGCGCACCGCGTTTGAAGCTTGACAGCCTCACCCTCGCCCCGCTGGTACCCGAGCCCGGCAAGATCATCTGCCTGGGCCTGAACTACTTTGACCACGCCAGGGAAGGCGGCCGCGACAAACCCGATTACCCGTGGTTTTTCTTTCGTGGTGCAAGCTCACTGATTGCACACAAGGCTGTGGGCCGCGTGCCTTCCGTCTCGACCAGGTTTGACTATGAAGCCGAACTGGCAGTAGTGATCGGCACCCGCGTACCCCGTCACACCAAACAGGCCACTGCGCTCAGTCACGTTTTTGGCTACGCCTGCTTCAACGACATGTCTGTGCGTGACTACCAGAAGAAAACACCGCAGTGGACCATAGGCAAGAACTTTGACGACACAGGCGCCTTCGGCCCGCTGCTGGTCACAGCCGATGAACTGGCCCCTGGTGCTACCGGTCTCAGGATCCGGGGCCGCCTCAATGGCCAGGTGATGCAGGACGCCAACACCAGCGACATGATTTTCAGCGTCGCCGAGACGATTGAACTGCTGGCCGATGTGCTGACGCTTGAGCCGGGCGATGTCATCGTCATGGGTACACCCGCGGGCGTGGGCCAGGCGCGCACACCGCCGGTCTGGATGAAGGCCGGCGATGTGTATGAAGTCGAGATTGAAAAGGTCGGCCTGCTTTCAAACCCGATCGCCAACGAACTGGTCGACGAGGCTCTCTGATGAGCACCGTGTATGACGTCGCCATCGTCGGTTTCGGTCCCTCAGGCGCCGTGGCCGCCAGCCTGCTCGGTCAGGCCGGTTTGAAGACGTATGTCTGCGACAAGAGCAGCACGGTGTATGAGAAGCCACGCGCGATTGCGCTCGACCATGAAATCATGCGCGTGTTCCAGCAGATCGGTGTCGCTGATGACGTGTTGCCGCACATGGAGCCCTTCACCCCATCTGAATATTTTGGTGTCGATGGCCAGCTGATACGCCGCATGACCATGGTGGCGCCGCCGTATCCGCTGGGCTACACGCCATCAAACGTGTTCACACAACCGCCAGTCGAGCGCATCCTGCGCGCGAAGGCTGCGTCGTTGCCGTCAGTCACCATTGAACTCGGCGTGGAGCTGCTGTCGCTGAGCCAGGACGAAGAGCTCGCAACGCTGAAGCTGCGCAACAGTGACGGCAATGAACAGGCTGTCAAGGCCCGTTACGTGATTGGTTGCGATGGCGCGACCAGCACCGTGCGTGCACAGGCCGGCATTGAACTTGATGACCTCGACTTCGACGAACCCTGGCTGGTGGTGGATGTGCTCGTGAACGAGCAGGGCCTTAAAAAACTGCCGCTCACCAGCGTGCAGTACTGCGAGCCTGAACGCCCCTGCACCATCGTCATAGGCCCCGGCAATCACCGCCGCTGGGAGATCTCGCTGAAAGAGGGCGAAGACCCGGTCGAGGTCGCAAAGCCTGACAACACCTGGAAGCTGCTCTCGCGCTGGTTGACACCTGAAGATGGCGAATTGTGGCGTCAGGCCAGCTACCGCTTTCATGCACTGGTGGCGCACGACTGGCGCAAGGGCCGCGTGTTTCTCGCCGGTGACGCCGCGCACCAGCAGCCGCCCTTTATGGGCCAGGGCATGTGCCAGGGCATTCGCGACGTGGCCAACCTGTCGTGGAAGCTGGACGCTGCGCTCAAGGGCGAAGTGCAGGGCCATGCTGCTGACATGCTGCTGGGCAGCTACGGTGAAGAACGCAAGCGCCATGTGCGCGACCTGACCACCCGCATCAAGGCCGCCGGCGCGGTGATCTGCGAACGTGACCTCGACAAGGCCCGCGCGCGTGACAAACGCATGCTGGACGAATGCGGTGGCGTGGTGAAAGACACGCCGCGCCAGGACGTCATCCCCCGGCTGGAAACCGGCCTGCTGTCCTCAGCGATGACCACCGGGCGTGGCACGCTGTTTCCGCAACCGCGCATCAATGCGGCTTCGGGTGGCGCCGTGTTGATGGACAGGCAATTCGGCCACGGCTGGCGGCTCGTCATGGACGGCACGCTTGAATCACCGGATGCGCCGATGGCGCTTGTCGCGCTCGGCAAGACCGTGACAGAGGCTGATGGGGTCACGGCACTGTGGATGCAAAAGCACAACTGCCACGCGGCCATCGTGCGCCCCGACCACTACACCTTTGGCACCGCGTCCAGCCAGTCAGAACTCGATCAGCTGATGGCCGACTGGCACAAGGCCTGGCCTTCTTCAGCACACCAGAACGAAGCTGTATCTGAAACCTGTAGCGCCATTTCAAACTGAAGCTTTTCAACGATTAAAGAAAACCCAAGGAGACAACACCATGAACCGCAGACTGCTCGCCCTTTCATTTGCCGCACTATCGCTGGTCACATTGCTGCCCAACGTCCGTGCGCAAACCGCTGCATGGCCCGACAAACCCGTCAAGCTGATCCTGTCGCAGCCGCCCGGCTCCGGCCCCGACAACGTGGCGCGCCTGCTGTCCGAGCGCCTGGCCAAAACCTGGAGCCAGCCCGTCATCATCGACAACAAGCCGGGCGGCCAGAACACGATTGGCGCGCAGTTCGCTGCACGCTCGCCGGCTGATGGCACCAACTTTTATTTCGCCACCACCGCCGCGCTCATCACCAACCCGCTGCTCTTCAAGACGCTCCCCTACGACGCGCAGAAAGATTTTGTGCCTGTCGCCTTTGTAGCGCGCAGCCCATTTGCCATCCTGGTGGATGCCAACTCCCCCATCAAGTCGATCGAAGAACTGGTCGCACGCGCCAAGGCCGAGCCCGGCAAGCTGACACTGGGCAATGAAGGCCCACGCACTTTCAGCGGCATGATTGCGCGCCTGTTCAACGCACGCAGTGCCGCGCAGGCCAACCTGGTGTCCTACTCGTCAGTGGGCGTGGGCGTGCAGGACCTGATGGGCAAACACATTGATGCCATCGTGGCTGACCTGGCCTCGACCGCAGCGCTGGCCAAGCAGGGCCGCATTCGCGTGCTGGCCACCACCTCGGCCAAACGTGTGGCCGGCTGGGAGCAGGTGCCTTCGCTGTCCGAAAAGATGCCGGGCTTCGACATGGTGGGCTGGTTTGCAGTCGTCGCACCGGTGGGCACGCCGCCTGCAGCCATCGCACGCTTCAACCGTGACCTGGGCGCCATGCTGGCCGACAAGGAAGTGGCAGATCGCATCGCCACCATTGGTCCCATCGCAGAGCCGAATGTGTCGGTCGATCAGACGGGTGCCTTCCTGAAAAACGAGATGGTGAAGTGGACAGCGATTACCAAGGAAATCGGCGTACTGCCGGAATAACCCCTGCTCAGGCTCACTTCGTGTAGCCTGCCCTCCCCTTGAAAGGGGACGCTGCCTGCGGCCCGGCTAAGCCGGTTCCGCGCCAGCCCTGGCGAAAACGGGGACTGGCTGGTTTTGAGATAAATAAGAACGGAGACAAGCATCGTGAATACACAACATCGCATCAACCGGCGCAAGGGCATGGTGGCTATCGCAGCGGCAACCGCCGCGCTTGCGGGACTGCCTGCCTTTGCGCAGGACTTTCCTGCCAAACCCGTGCGCATCATCGTGGGCCAGGCGGCCGGTGGCGGCATGGACACGCTGGCGCGGCTGATTGGCACGCGGCTGGCGGATTCGCTGAAGCAGCCCGTGGTGGTGGAGAACAAGGTCGGTGCGGGCGGCATCATAGGCACGGACTTTGTGGCGAAGTCGCCGGCCGATGGCTACACGCTGCTGATGGGGCCTATCGGCAACATGGTGTTCACGCCCATCCTCACGCCGAAGCTGCGTTATGACGCGCAGAAAGACTTTGTGCCCGTCGCGCTGGTGGCGACTTTCCCGCTGGTGCTGCTGGTCAATTCAAAACTGCCGATCCGCACGGTGCCGGAACTGGTGGCCTATGTGAAGGCCAACCCCAACAAAGCCAACTACGGCGGGTCAGGCCCGGCCTTCCAGTTCGCGGCAGAGCAGTTCAAGATCAAGACGCAGACGACTGGCGAATTCATCCAGTACAAAAGCATGAGCGAGACCATCACCGCGATGATCAGCGGCGACCTGCTCACCGCCTTTGTCGACCCCGGCCCCGCGGCGCTCGGTCTCGCCGACGGCCGCCTGCGTGCGCTGGCCGTCACGTCGCCCACGCCATTTGCCGAACTGCCGGGCGTGCCGACCATGAACAGCATAGGCATGCCGGATTTGCAGATGCAGTTCTGGGCCGGGCTCTTCGCACCTGCAGGCACGCCAGCCGCCATCGTCAAAAAGCTCGAAAGCGAAATCAACCGCATCACCTCGCAGCCCGACATGGCGCAGCGCATGACCAGCATTCACGTGCAGCCCGCGTCCGGCAACTCACAGGAGCTGACGAAGCTGCTGAACGACGACCTCGGCAAGTGGCGTCAGGTGGCACGTATTGCGAACATCAAACCCAATGAATAAACCCCTGACCAGCAAGACCCCTGTCGTGGACTTTCATGTCCACATGCTGGAGCGCAGCGTTTTCGCGGCGTCGACCAACAAGACGGTCTTCACCGGCTTTGGTGCAACGCCTTCCAAAACGCCGCGCCCCGGCACCCAGAACGCGATGGAGCGCATGTATGAGCCGCTGGCCATCATCGAAGACCTCGATGCGCGCGGCATAGACATCGGCGTACTCACGGTCAGCACCGTGCTGCAGGGCACCAGCTGGGCCGATGTGCAGACCGACCTCGAACTTTGCCGCCGCTGCAACGACCAGGCCGCGCGCTGGCAGGCCGACCACCCCACGCGTTTCGTCGGCAGCTTTGTGCTGCCGCTGCAGGACCCCGCCGTCGCCATGCAGGAGTTTGAACGCTGCATCGGCATGGGCCTTCGCGTGGCGAATGTCGCATCAAGCTACAACGGTGTGTACGTCGGTGCGCCGCAGTACCACGCGTTCTGGGAAGCGGTTGAAAAGCACAACATCACCGCCTGGATTCACCCCGAAGGCGCGCGCGACCCGTGGTTCCAGCAGTACGCGCTGTGGAACTCGCTGGGCCAGTCGATTGAAGAAACCAAGTGCATGGCCTCGATGATTTACGAAGGCGTGATGACGAAGTTCCCCGCTCTGAAAGTGGTGATGGCGCATGGCGGCGGTTACTTTCCCCACTACCTGGGCCGTGTCGACCGCAATACGCTGAACCGGCCCGACACGGTGCGCAACACCGGCGGCATCAAGCCGGGTGATTTTCTGCGCTCCTTTTATTACGAGACCACGGTGTACGACCCCCAGGTGCTGCAGGTGCTGAAAGACCGCATAGGCGTCGACAGGCTGGTGATGGGCAGCGACTACCCGGTGGGCGAGGCTGACCCGGTGGGCTGGCTTAAGAGTTGCGGACTGGCAGGCGAAGACCTCAAGGCGATCACCGGTGGCAATGCCGCAAAGTTACTCGGCCTGGCCTGAAGGTCAGAACAACTCATAACAAGGCGAGACAGACATGACCAGCAACATCTCCGACATTTCCCGCCGTGATTTCGCTGCAATGCTTGCAGCCATGGCCGCATCGTCGCAGTCCTTCGCGCAGGGCGCGTGGCCGCAGCGGCCCGTAAAGTTCATCGTGCCGAATGCGGCGGGCAGCAGTGTGGACACGATAGGCCGCATCGTCGCCAACCAGATGACGCAGCCGCTGGGCCAGGCCATCGTGGTTGACAACAAGGCCGGTGCAGCGGGTGCCATTGGCATCGAGACCGGCAAGACCTCTGCGCCTGATGGCTACTCACTCATCGTCGCGTCCAGCAGTTCCATCACTGTCGCGCCGCTGCTGCAGAAAGCCGTCACCTACAAACCGCTGAACGATTTCGACTTTGTATCGCTGGTCGCGCTGCTGCCGAATGTGCTCGTCTGCACGCCCGCGCTGCCTGTCAAAAATACTGCAGACCTGATTGCTTACGCCAAATCCAAGGGCGGCAAGACCAACATGGCGTCCGCCGGTATCGGCTCGGCCAGCCACCTGGCAGGCCTGGCTTTCCAGAACGCGGCGGGGTTTGAATCACTGCATGTGCCGTACAAGAGCGGCAGCGCAGGCGTGGCATCCGTCGTGTCGGGTGAGACCGACTGGGTGCTGACACCAGCCCCTGCCGCGCTCGGCCTGGTGTCGTCGGGCCGGCTGCGCCTCTTGGGCCACAGCATGGCGCAGGACGCGCACCCGATTCCCAACGCGCCATCGCTGGCAGACACCGTGCCCGGCTTCGAGTTTTCAGGCTGGATAGGCCTGATGGCGCCCAAAGGCCTGCCGCCGCAGGTGGCCGACACCCTGCGCAAGGCGCTGGTGATAGCGCTGCAGCAAAAGGCGTTGCGCGATTCCTTCGAGTCCAACGGCGCCGTACCCGCCGCCGGCAGCGCGCAGGACTTCCGCAGCTACCTCAGCAAAGACATCGAGCGCACCCGCAAGGCGATTCAGGCGGGCGGCATACAGCCGGAATGACACTCGCAGGCAAAATGTAAAGTCGACTTTACATTTTGGGCTGTCTGGCCCGCCCAGGCACGGTCCGAGGCCGGAAAAACGCCAAAAACAGGCCTTTTTTGACCCCCAAAACGGCTGCAGGCCAGTAGATACGAGCGTGACCAGCTATCAATTAGATAGTAAAAATACTCTCTGGAACCGCCGACTCAGAAAGCGCGAGCCGTCCAGCCCGAAGCGCCAGGGCACATCCGCCGCCCTGCTGATGCCGATGCGCGGCCCGGTGAGCACACGCACAGTCGCAGCGTCTGGCTGGCCCACCAGTTTGAAGGGCCGCCTGTCAAGGCGCATGTGGTTGAAGCTGCCGTCAACCGCGAGCGCCTGCCCCACCCGCCCCGGGCCAGCGCACAGGAGGCGAATGTCGGGGAGCCCGCGCCGCTCGCGCATGCGCTCCAGCCCGTGCGTGGGCTCCATCGCCCGTATCAGCACCCCGGCACCGTGACCGGGCTCGCGGCAAACCGGGCCTGCTAACCCTGTTTTCAGGAGTGCGAACGCGGTGAAAACAGTGTCAATCAAGGCGCGCGACGACGGCAAGGCTTATGCCCTGCCTGGGAGTGCAACGCAGAGTGGCGCTGTTTTCACCCCGTTCCCTGCGGGTTGTGAGTCAAAGGGCCGTGCGCGGCGTTGCGCGGCGTCTGCCCGCCGAAGGTGTGCGAGGCCGGGTCGCTCTGGTCGTAAGCCTCGGTCTCGACGATGACGCCACCCACGCCGTCTATCAGCAGGGTCATGCCGATGAGCTGGTGGGCGACGAGTTCTGGGTTCGCCGAGAAATCAAGGGGTAAGACGGGCATGAATCAAGAGTAGCGGAGGGGAGGAGGTGAAGGGCACAGAACTCGCCCCAGGCAAGCCACTCCCGCATCCCGCCCCGTGGTATGTCAACCCGATTGACTCAAGCTGCCGCAGTCTCCACCTGCGGCCGGTCTTCCTTGCCATCAGGGTGCCTGGCAAACCGCGCCGGATCGCGCCCATGCGTGGGTGCGTAGTCGCCCCATGGCCAGCCGCCGAACTGGGTGCGCTGGTACTCCTGCATGGTCTGCACAATCTCGGCCTGGCTGTTCATCACAAACGGGCCGTACTGCACCACGGGCTCGCCGATCGGTTTGCCCTGCAGCACCAGAAACTCACTCACCGTGTCGCCGTTGACCAGCTCGACCGCAACATCGGCCTGCAGCTGGATGGCACCGCTGCCGTTGACGGCCTGTCCTGCGACCGTGACCGATTGGCCCTTGAAGAAATACAGCACGCGGTTGGTGCCCTTCAATGCGGCGGGCAATGTCCATTTAGCGCCGGGCTCCATGCGCAGCGTCCAGATGGCGAGGTCGGCATGCGCACGTGCGGCCCACGAATCAGGCGGCGGTGCGAGCGGGTCAATCGCTTCATTGCCGGCCTTCAGCTTGCCCGCGACGACGGACACATGCGTGGCGCGGCCCTGCCCGTCTTTGGCAACGGTGTCGGGAATGTCTTCGGCCCAGAACATCTTGAAGTGCGGCGGCGCCATTTTTGAAACGGCGGGCAGGTTCAGCCAGATCTGGAACATCTCCATGCGGTTGTCGGTATCTTCTTTCAGCAGCGGGAACATCTCGGCATGCACGATGCCGCGACCTGCAGTGAGCCACTGCACATCGCCCTGGCCGAAACGTGCAATCGCACCCAGCGAATCAGAGTGGTCTATCAAACCCTTGCGCACGATGCTCACGGTTTCAAAACCACGGTGCGGGTGGCCGGGAAAGCCGGGCACGGTCTGGCCGTGGTACATGCTCCAGCCGTCCTTGCGGCTGAAGTCCTGGCCGATGTCGCGGCCGGCCAGCGAGGCCCTGGGGCTCATGTCGGCATTGGCTTCGGGGTAGGCGTCGTCGTGATAGACGCAGAACAGGAAAGGGTCCAGCGTCTCCCAGCGGGCGCCGAGCGGCTTGATGTTGAGGATGGGGCTGGCGCCTGCGTTGGAGCTGGACATGGTGGGTCTTTCTGGTCTTTATGCAGTTGCCCGGCTGGATCTGGCCGGGCTTTCAAACAAGGCATATAAGGGTAACCGGATCGGCTTTCAAGCGCACGGCATGGGGGTTTGGCGCGCGTGACGCGACGGCCTGCGATAGATTTGCAAAACCGGAACCCCCAGGTCAGGGCCTGCGGAAAGAATACGACTGCCGCGACCAGTACACCGAGGTCAGCCGGTCCAGCCGCACCTCGCCGCCGGTTGAGGGTGCATGCACAAAACGGTTCTCACCCACATAGATGCCGGCGTGCGTGGCGACCCCGTTCTGCACAAATACGACCAGGTCGCCGGTACGCACGGCAGACGCGGCTACCGGCTGGCCCCAGTTGGTGAGCGACGCTACCGTTCGGGGGGCGAATATGTTGGCGTGGGTCTTGTAGACATGGCCTATCAGCCCGCTGCAGTCAAAGCCGGATGCCGGTGTGTTGCCGCCGTAGCGATAGGGCGTGCCGACCAGGCTGATGGCGTAGATGGTGACGTCGCTGGCGTCTTCGGCCGAGAGCCGCGGCGCTGCAGCTGGCCAGGGTAAAGAACCAGGTGATGTAGCGCAGCCGCCAAGCATGAGCAGCAGGGCCAAAACAAATGCGGTATAGCCGGCCCATCGGGCGTTGAAGAAGCTGCGGGTAGCCTGGTTGCGGGAAGGCCGAAACATCATGAGGCGCAGCATACCCGCATCGCGGCCCGCTGCGCACCCCCTGCTTTATTCGGGGTTTTCTTTCGGGAAGAAGTGCGCATAGGGCTCGGCCTCTTTCAGCACCCGCACAAATGATGGCCGCTCAAGCAGGCGCCGGTGGTAGGCCTGCAGGCCGGGCAGGCTGTCAGGTATCGGCGCTACGCGGGCTGCGTAATAGAGCGCCGGGGACGCAGCGCAGTCGGCCATGCTGAAGCGGTCATTCACCGCCCACAGCCTGCCGGCCATGTGGCGGTCCACGATGCCGTAGGCCGTGGACAGCGACTTGCGGGCCTGCGCGACGCCGTGGGGGTCGTGCTGGCCGGGCGGCCGGATGCGGTCAGTCACGATCTTCTGCATCGGCTCATGGATGTAGTGGTCGAAGAAGCGGTCCCACAGCCGCACCTGAAGTGCGATGGTGTGCTCACGCGGCAGCAAGGCGGCGCCGCCTTTCACCGTGCCGGCGAGATATTCGATGATGATGCTCGACTCGGGAATCATCTGCCCGGCTGTGCGGTCGGCCAGCACCGGGAACTTGCCGACCGGCCAGATGGCGTAGAAGTCGTTGCGCGATTTCTCGTCGCCGAGATCCACCACCGTACTGCTGAAAGGCGTGCCGGTTTCGTACAGCGCGCTCAGCACCTTCTGGCAATAGGAGGCAAAGGGGTGGCAGTAGAGGTGGAGGTCCATGGCTTATTTTTTCACACGCCTGTAGGTCGCCGTCATGAAGCGCTTCCATTGGCCGTCCGGTCCTGGCGTCTGCGAATGCAGCGTGCGTTCGTCGGGGCTGATGATGGTGATGACGTCCTGGTAGCGCGCCGTCGTGCCGTCGCCCTTGAAGCTCGGGCCTTCGGTGTTCAGCGTCAGCACTTTTCTTGCGGCATCAAGTTCGCCTTCGTAGAAGAACATGCCTGTCATCATGGAGCCGGCCCAGCTGCCGACAAACTTCTTCTTCGCGTCGTCATAGCCCAGCGTCATCAGCATGGTGCCGGTGCCGCCGCCGGGTATTTCCCCCGTGCCTTCACCGACGACAAACAAATCGCCGAGTGCGCGTGCGTGTTCGGTGCCGGTGGTTTTGGCCTGTGGCATGCCGGGGCCCATGTCGCATTCGCCGGTCAGGGTCCAGTCGCCCAGCAACTGCTTGAGCCATTCGTGTTCGGGGGTGGGTTTTACTGCTTCCATTTTTTGTCTCCGGTTCAGGTCGGGTTAATTATTTAGCCGGCATTTCAGAGGTCAGGTTGACCATCCACGACACGCCGAACTTGTCGGCCACCATGCCGAACAGCGGCGAGAAAAATGTTTTGCTCAGCGGCATGTTGACGGTGCCGCCTTCTGACAGCGCTGTGAAGATTTTCTTCGCTTCGGCTTCACTTGTGGGGTTGAGCGAGAGTGTGATGCCCTTGAATTCGGGCTTGCCGGATGCCATACCGTCGGAGCCCATGACCTCGGTGTCACCGATTTTGAAGCTGGCGTGCATGACGCTCTCAGGCGGAATGTTGGCCGCGTTTGGGCCGCAGCCGTCGCCGGCGGATTGCGGCTCGGGGTTGTCCTTGTAGCGCATCAGCATGGTGACTTCGGCGTTGAGCGCGCTCTTGTAGAAGTTGAGGGCTTCTTCGCATTTGCCTTCAAAAAAGAGATAGGGCTGGACTTGCATGGTGTGCTCCTTGGGTTGGTGGCTTGCTCTGGATCTGAAAGTACTCAGGCCGGCTGGCCCGTGGCTTGTGGTGCGGTGGCATGCGCGGGGTTCATCCACATCACGCCCCACAGGTGTCCGTCGGGGTCTTCAAAATCATGCTCGTACATGAACCCGTGGTCCTGCGGATTGTTGAGCGTGCTGCCACCGGCGGCAATGGCTTTTTTCACCATCGCGTCGACGTCTTCGCGGCTGTTTTGCGACAGTGAAATCAGGGCCGCCGCAGTGGTTTTGGCGTCCGGCACCGGCCTGGGTGTGAAGGTCCTGAAGAAGGGCTCGGCCATCAGCATCACGTAGCTGGCGCCTTCGTTGACGATCATGCAGGCGGCCTTCCCGTTGCTGAACTGCGCGTTGAACTTGAAACCCAGCGCGGTGAAGAAGGCGACGGTTTTGTCCAGCTCCTTCACTGGCAGGCTGACGTACATCTGTGTCGGCATGGTGGCTCCCTTGAAATCAACGGTTGTCGTGGGCGTCCTGCAGCTTCTGGATGTCGAATTTGGTCATCTTCATCATGGCCTGCATGACGCGGTCGGCCGCTGCGGGGTCCTTGTCGTTCCTGGTCATCAGCTTGCTCAGGATGCCGGGGACGATCTGCCAGGTGATGCCGAACCTGTCCTGCAGCCAGCCGCACTGCTTTTGCTGGCCGCCTTCAGAAAGCCGCGTCCACAGGTGGTCGATTTCCTCCTGGGTCTTGCAGTCCACAAACAGCGAATAACCGCCGCCACCAAAACCGAAGTCAGCGCCCGCATTGAGCACCATGAAGGTCTGGCCTTCGATCTCCAAGGTGCCGGTCATGAAGGTACCTTCGGGCAGGTGGGCACCCTTGAAGTAACGGCGGGTGTGGCCGACCTTTGCGCCCTTGAACACCGAGGTGTAGAAGTTCAGGGCCTCTTCGGCCTGGTCCCTGAAGGTCAGGAAGGTGGTGATTTTCTGCATGTTTGCTCCTTGTAGTCATTTGGTTGTCGGATGGTCTACATCATGACGACGAACGGGGTCGGGGTTTATCGACATGATGACAACAAATAATCTCTGGAAAGCGTAACGACAGGTAAGGGCGGGTTGCTTGAGGGGTGCTGCCCTTCAACAAAGCCCCTCTGCTACGATCCCGAAATCGGGAAACCAGCCTCCCGGCCAAAGTGCAGCTGCAAGCTGCGCAAGAGGTAGACGGTGTCCCGTCCAAGTGCTGATAACTTTCAGTGGACTTCTTCATGGACACCGTCACGCCATCCTCACCAACATCCCCGCCGCTACCCGTCTCGTTCGCTGAAGCCTTCCGCTTCTGGTTAAAGCTGGGCTTCATCAGCTTCGGCGGCCCGGCCGGGCAGATCGCCATCATGCACACCGAGCTGGTCGAGCGCCGCCGCTGGATCAGTGAAAAGCGTTTTCTGCATGCGCTCAACTACTGCATGCTGCTGCCCGGCCCGGAGGCGCAGCAGCTCGCCACCTACATAGGCTGGCTCATGCACCGCACCTGGGGCGGCATTGTGGCGGGCGCGCTGTTTGTGCTGCCCTCCTTCTTCATTCTTGTTGCGCTCTCGTGGATCTACCTGCGCTTTGGCGATGTGCCTGCCGTCAGCGGCATCTTCTATGGCATCAAGCCCGCTGTCACCGCGCTGGTGCTGCATGCCGCGCACCGCATAGGCAGCCGCGCGCTCAAGAACCGGTGGATGTGGGGCATCGCAGCTGCGGCGTTTGTGGCCATCTTTGCGTTTGGCACACCGTTTCCGCTCATCGTGATCGCTGCGGCATTGATTGGCCACTTCGGCGCGCGCATCGCACCCGGCGTGTTCTCAATGGGTGGCGGTCACGGCGCTGCAACCCACGGTTATGGGCCAGCGCTGATCGACGACGACACCCCCACACCCGCGCATGCGATGTTCTCGCGAAGCCACCTGCTGAAGGTGTTGGGTGTGGGCATCGGGCTCTGGCTGCTTGCCATGGCTGTGCTGATTGCCCTGTATGGCGTGAAAGGCACCTTCACGCAACTGGGCTGGTTCTTCACCAAGGCAGCGTTGCTGACCTTTGGCGGTGCCTATGCCGTGCTGCCCTATGTGTACCAGGGCGCTGTCGAACACCACCACTGGTTGACAGGCGCGCAGATGATTGACGGCCTGGCGCTGGGCGAGACCACACCCGGCCCGCTCATCATGGTGGTGGCTTTTGTCGGCTTCCTCGGCGGCTGGAGCGCTCAGGTCTTTGGCCCCGATGCTCTCTTTGTGGCAGGCACAGTCGCCGCCGCCGTGGTGACATTCTTCACCTTCCTGCCGTCCTTCATCTTCATCCTGGCGGGCGGCCCGGTGATCGAATCAACCCACGGCAAGCTCAGGTTCACCGCCCCGCTCACGGCCATCACGGCAGCAGTGGTGGGTGTCATCCTCAACCTGGCCATGTTCTTCGCGTACCACGTGTTCTGGTCGCAGGGCTTTGGCGGGCGCTTCGACGCCGTGTCGGCACTGATCGCCGCAGGCGCAGCCATTGCACTGTTCCGCTTCAAGGTGGGGGTGATGCCCCTGCTCGGCGCCTGCGCACTGATCGGCCTCGCCGCCAGCCTGTTGATGCGAGGTTGAGTCGTGATGCACGGCGTGGTTCATGCGGTGTGCCCTTCACGAGCAGGCAGGGGGTAGCCCGGCGGCTTCGCTACGGGGCAACCTGCGGTGCTCGATGACGTCGGTGGGGAGAAATAAACAGAAGACAAATTCCAGTCTCCGTTGTCTGTCATTGCGGGCTTGATCCGCAATCCATGGTGAACGAAGCGGGGATGGATCCCGGATCGAGTCCGGGATGACAAAGCCACCGGGCCACCCCCGTCTCCAAGTGAAGGGCACCAGCCTCAAACGACCACGTTCGCAGTGGCTCCCGGTTCGAGCGCAGTAGCCTCAAGCCACCACATACTCCCCATTCGCCTCTTCCCAGATCAACGATCGGTGCATGTTGATGCCCGCAAACACACCGTCGCTCATGGCCATGGTGATGCTCTGCATCATCTGGCCGGTGTCGCCGGCGGCATAGACGCCCGGCACCGTGGTCTGCTTGTCCGGGCCGGTTTTAATGATGTGGCCCTGCGGTGTTTCCTCGATCTCGCAACCCAAGCCTTGGGCCAGCGTGCTGGCGACCTCGACGCGGCTGCCGACGAACAGGCCACGCAGGGTTACGCGCCGCCCATCGAGCAGCCTCACATCCAGCGCATCACCGGCATCGCCTTCTATCGCGGCCACGCCCATGGGTTCGATCTTCACCTTGCGGCGCGCGAGCATGTCGCGCTCATCGGCATCCGGGTTCAGCTTGCCGTCGGTGAAGAAGGTTACATCCCCCCAGTCCGACACCAGCAGGGCCTGGTGAACCGAGAGCGGGCTCACGCCCAGCACACCGATCGCGCCGGCATCAAGCTCATAGCCGTGGCAATAAGGGCAGTGCATCACCGTCACGCCCCAGCGTTCGCGCAACCCGGGTATGGGTGGCAGCTCGTCACGCACGCCGGTGGCCAGCAACACGCGCCTGCCGGTAAACCAGCGCGCACCGCCGTCGACCTCGACGACCAGCTCGCCGCCTTCACGCGAAACGGCCGTCGCGTTGCAGCGGTAGATCTGCGCCGTCGGGTAAGCCTTGAGCTGTGCGGCCGCATCCAGAAGGATGTCGCTGCCGGCGCGGCCGTCCTGCGCCAGCACGCCGTGCGAATGGGCGGCAAAGCGGTTGCGTGGCTGGCCGGCGTCAAGCACCAGTACCTTGCGCCTGGCGCGTGCCAGTTGCAGCGCTGCGGCCATGCCTGAAAAACTGCCGCCGATGATGATCGCGTCATAAACCATATCAATCCTTTGCGTGTGGCGTGCCGTGCACGTGGCCGGGGTGCGCCGCCTGCCAGGCGCGCATTCCCTCGTGAAAATCTTTTGCAAGATCGGCCAGCGTGACCTGGGCCAGGCGTTTGTTCAACAGCTCGGTCGCCTCGTGCAGGCTGGCATCGAGCGCCTTGTGCACGGCGCGTTCGACAAGGCATTCGGCCAGTGCGGCGGGCGCATCAGCGGTGGGATCGGCCACGGCCATCTGCACGTCGAGCAGCGTCACTGTCGAGAGGTCACGCGCCAGCACCCAACCGCCGCCGTGGCCGCGCTCCGACACGACGAAGCCCGCGTCGCGCAGGCCGGCCATCATGCGGCGCACCACCACGGCGTTGGTGTGCAGGCATTCGGCCAGCGCCTCTGAGGTCATGGGCGCGCCGCGCCCGGACATGTGCAGCAGGGCGTGCAGCACGGCCGACAGGCGGCCTTTTGATTTCATGTAACTTATCATGTTGCGTGAGTTTACAGCCCGGCATTAACCCCGGCAAGCGCAGGGAATTGGGCGTCTTTTCAAGTTTTGGCTTGCAGCAGGCCCGGCCAACGGCCTACACGCCGCCACAAGCCGCCAGCCTACGCTTGGCTTTTCACGCCTGTTGTCCCGCCAATCAATCCCGACACTCTCACATGAAACTCAAAGCCTCCTGCACCATGACCGTCACCGCTGCGGTCGATACCCCTCTTGTTGCCATGCTTCGCCCACGCAGCGGCGCTGCGCAATGGATCATCAGTGACCGTTACGAGCTGCAGCCCTGGGTGCCCACGACTGAGTATGTCGACAGCTACGGCAACCTGTGCCAGCGCCTGGTCGTGCCACGCGGCGAGATGCACATCGCTGTTGAAGTGACCATGGCGGTCGAGGCACAGATAGCCGTCGCGCCTGATGCACCCGCCACGCCCATAGAAGAGCTACCCGACGACGCCCTGCTGTATTTGCTGCAAAGCCGCTATTGCCCCTCGGACAAGATGGCCGAGCGGGCGCACGAAATTGTGGGTGACGCACCCGCCGGTTATGCACAGGTCGAGAAAATCCGCAGCTGGATTCACCACAACCTTGAATACAAATACGGTGTGAGCGAAGCCACCACCGATGCGATGGACACGCTGAACCACGGCGCTGGTGTGTGCCGCGACTTTTCGCATGTCGGCATCGCCCTTTGCCGCAGCCTGCAGATACCGGCCCGCATTGTGGTCGGCTACCTGCACCAGCTTGACCCGATGGACCTGCACGCCTGGTTCGAGGCCTTTGTCGGTGGCCGCTGGTACACCTTTGACGCCACGCAGGCGCGGCCTGTGGGCGGCCGCATTGTTCTCGCGTATGGGCGCGACGCCGCTGACGTGGCCTTTATTTCTGACTACGGCGGCACACCGCTGAAAGTAGACGAGATGAAGGTCGAGGTCAGCGCGCTTGAGGACGACGGCGCGTCGCGCGACATTCCCCCACCTCTTGACTCTCAGCCGGTGACCCGGACAGATGCGCCGCCCCTGTGGCCATGACGGGCACCGCAACGCTCAACGCCCTGCTGGTTGAAGACAACGAGGACACACGGCATGTGCTCATCGAGGCGATGGAGGCGCTTACACCTTATCGCTTTGTGGGCATCGTCACTGACGAAACCTCGGCCAGGCAATGGCTGCAGAGCCATGAAGGCGAGTGGACCCTGGCGATTGTTGACCTGAGGCTGCCCGACGGCAGCGGGCTGGGCGTACTGAAGGCCTGCCAGTCACGCAGCCCCATGCAAAAGGTTGTGGTGCTCACCGGATTTATGAATTCAAGGTTATTGCGGTTCTGCCGCGATCTGGGTGCTGACGAGATTTTTGACAAAAGCCTTGATATCGAAAACCTGATCAACTACTGCGGGCTGCACGCGGCCTACGTCGGCTTCATGCAGGACCACGGCCTTGTTGCGGGTGAAGAGCCTGTATAGCCAGGCGCATGCCGGTTTCGGGTTCAGGTCAGACTTCACCTACGCCTGGAGGCTGCAGCAGCCCACTTTCAAGGCCCGCAGCGCACCATAAGTTAGAACCAAGAACATTAAACAGGTTGATTTATGGTTTTAAGCACATTCCTGGTTGAAGACCGGGAGGACATTCGTGACACACTGATAGACGCGATGGAAGAAATCGCCCCCCTGCGCTTCGTGGGGGTCGCGTCCAGTGAAGCGGATGCCAAGGAATGGCTCAGCGCCAATGATGGCAACTGGGACCTCGCCATCGTTCTGTTTCTGGGCATAGGCACCGGCTTTGGTGTGCTCAAAAAAGTGCAGTCCCGGTCTGCCAGGCAGAAAGTGGTGGTGCTGACCAGCTATGGCCAGCAGCGCGTGCTTGACCACTGCCGGCAACTCGGCGCGGATGAGGTCTTTGACAAGGCGCAGGATGTCGAGAAACTCGTGGAGTTCTGCAAGACACACGCAGCCAACCTGAGCAGCATGCGCGCCACCGGCCTGATCACCGAGTACGCAGTTGATTAACCTTCTGCCTCCCACCACGACATAAAAAAAAGCCAGTCATTGACTGGCTTTTTCATTGGTACAAGGGTATTCAGACCCCAGCGCCCAGCAACTGCTGCTTGCGCGCCATCATCTGCTCGCCCAGCGCCACCATGTCGAGTTTGGTGTTGCGTGCCTTGGGGAACATCTCGTTCTGCTCTTCCTTGACGTGGTGCTTCACGTACTCAGACATCACCTTGATCTTGGCGTCAAACATTTCACCATCAGGCTGCTTGTCTTTCACCTGGGCGATCAGGTCTTTCAGCGTGGCGTGCTCCACAGTCGCTTCAGGCACCAGTTCCTTGTCTTTCAATGCTGCTTTCACCGCAGGGTAAAAGATTTCTTCTTCGACCTCTGCATGCACCGTGAGTTCAGTGCAGATCTCATTCGTCAGCTTGAACTTCTTCGCGGCGGAGTTGGTTTTTTCATACTCGTCAAACAGGCCACTCACCTTTTTGTGGTCGGCCCGAAGCATCGCAATCGCGTCCTGGGGTTTTGCACTTGCGGCCTTTTTGGCGGGTGCGGTTTTTTTGGCTGCTGGTTTTGCAGTGCTTGCCATGATGTTTCTCCGTAGGTTGTTATGGTGAACCCATGGTTGTGCAGGCACCCGTCATGCTGCGTCATCCGCGCGCCTCAGGCACCGTAGGCAAATCACCGCCCCGCCCCATACTCATTCGTTCGGGTTGTTGCCCGTGATGCCCGTCTGCTCGTTCTTGATGCGCAGCTGCACCTGCTCAAGCTCATCAATCACGCGGTCAATGGCGGACTGGTCAGGTACCGGTGCGGCTTGCAGGCGTTGCAGCGTTTCGCGAAGGCCTGTGTATTCGGGGGTTGAATCGGCTTTCATGATCTGCCTCAGCCTGGTGAACGTTTGGGGTCGCTGCTGCGAGGGTAGGTGCGCTCTTCCTGAAAGCGGCCATCTTCGCCATGTATTTTCACGGACACTTTTTTGTCCTTCACAAACGTCTCCATCGCCGAGATGATTTCAGCTTTTGTGGGCTTGGAGATGGCGGCCTGTGCGGCGCCTTCCCTGGTCAGGTCCCAGTGGTCATGATGCTTTTTGACATGGTAGTTTTCCATTGCATGGTCTCCTGGTGGATGGTGTTGGTCAAGGTTTCTTCCCGGGGGAGCAAACATCCTAGGACTGCTGCCAAAGCCGGTATGTAGGACGATGCCCGGCTTGACCTGAAACCCCGGCGGCCTGCCGCCCCATGCCTTACGTACACTCAACAGGCCACCCAGGCCGCCACCCCAACAACAAGGAGACAAGACATGAAGCGCAGCACCGACCGTTTTCTCACCACCCACACCGGCAGCCTGCCCAGGCCGGACGATCTCATCAAGATGATGTTCGCCAAGGAAGAAGGCGTGCCGGTAGACCCAGCTGCGCTGGATGCACGCATCCGCTCTGCGGTGGCCGAGGTGGTGGGCAAGCAGGCCCAGGCCGGCGTCGACATCATCAACGACGGCGAAATGAGCAAGCCCAGCTATGCCACCTACATCAAGGACAGGCTGGACGGCTTCGGCGGCGAGAGCAACTCGTTCAAATACCAGGATTTGAACGACTTCCCCGTACTTGAGCGCAAGGTGTTCGGTGACCCCGGCCGCTCACGCCGCAAGACACCGGCCTGCACCGGGGATATCACCGTGCGCGACGCCAAAGCCGCCCACACAGATGCGCAGAACCTGAAAGACGCACTGGCCACAGTCAAGTCAGAAGAAGGCTTCATGAGCGCCGCCTCGCCCGGTGTGGTCGGCCTCTTCTTTGCCAACCAGCACTACAAGGACCGCGAGACCTATCTCTACGCCATCGCCGAAGCCATGCGGCCTGAATATGAGGCGGTAGCCAAAGCCGGCTTTGTGCTGCAGCTCGATTGCCCCGACCTGGCCATGGGCAGGCACATCCAGTTTGCCGACCTGCCTGTGAAGGAGTTCCGCAAAAACGCCCAGCTCAACATCGAGGTGCTGAACCACGCGGTCGCCAACATCCCGCCCGAGCAGCTGCGCATGCACCTGTGCTGGGGCAACTACGAAGGCCCGCACCACTGCGACGTGCCGCTCGCCGACATCATCGATGTGATCTTCAAGGCCAAGCCTTCATACATCTCGTTCGAAGCAGCCAACCCGCGCCATGCGCATGAGTGGACATTGTTCGAAAGCGTCAAGCTGCCCGAAGGCAAGGTGCTCATCCCCGGCGTGCTCGAATCAAAAACCAACTTCATCGAACATCCCGAATTGATCGCACAACGCATAGGCCGCTACGCCAACCTCGTCGGCCGCGAGAACGTCATTGCAGGCAGCGACTGCGGCTACGGCACCTGGGTGGGCCAGGCCGCTGTTGACCCGGATGTTGTGTGGGCCAAGATGGCGGCTATGGCTGAAGGTGCGCGGATTGCTACGAAGCAGTTCTGGAAGGGCTGAGCGGGCGGTAGTTGGCCTCCTCTCTGTCATCCCGGGCTTGATCCGTCCCAGTTTTGATCCCGCCTGATTCCTCCTGGTGATGGGGGACGTGGTTGAGATTTGGACTACCTACAAATTCGGAAGTATTGAGGCAATCCAATCGCAAAAATTGCATCTGGATGCGGTTGCAGCATGCCTGCACTTAAGTCTAAGCGTCAGCCCCCTAGGCTTTTCCTGGTTTTCCGATAATGATTGGATATACAAAAAGAAGGAGGGGAAATGAAATCATTCGATCATGGGGTTGACGAGCTTCTCAAGCTTTTGGAGCTTAGCAAGCAACAATGGTTGTTAGGTGCAGGCGTTAGTGTTAGCTCGGGCATACCACTGATGTACCCACTAACTAGCCGCGTGGAAGCAGTTCTGGCTGGTACCGATGCGCACATATTTGCGCTAGTCAAAGCGGACTTGCCTCCAGCGTCGCATGTTGAACACATCCTTAGCCACCTAGGTGACTTGCTTGCATTAGCTGAGCGATCGCAGAATAAAAAGAGTTTTTTGGGTGGCAATGATTTTTCTCTTCCAGAACTTGAGGGTGCGTATAAATCTATTGTTCAAGCGATTGCTCAGACCGTCCGATACGGATATACGCCGGCTTCGGGAGGTGTCGCAGAAGCAATCGGCACCCATGGTGCCCCTCTGGTCGAAATAACTGCGCATCAGAATTTTGTGGCGAAATTATTTAAAACCCGTAGCAACTTAGAGGCAAGATCGAGGGTTGGATTTATAACGACTAACTACGACACGCTTCTTGAAGATGCACTCGCAATGGAGCAGCGTGTCGCAATAGATGGGTTTTCGGGCGGAGCAATTGCATATTGGAATGGCCAGAATATCGGACCGGAGCAACTATCCGTAGGGCGGACTCACCAAGTGCTCAAATTACATGGTTCAGTAGATTGGTTTCAGGACTCCAAATCAGGGCTGCTTCGCGTCAGATACGGCGTGAAATATCTAGCTGATCTATCCTCGACACTCATATATCCTCAAGCCACAAAGTACATAGAAACGCAGAAGGATCCTTTTGCGAGGATTTTCGATTGCTTTAGGAGAACCCTTGCAGTATCAGATAGTCATCTACTGGCAATAGTTGGTTACAGCTTCGGCGACGACCACATCAACTCGCAAATCGAGAACGCGCTGTCGCAGAGAACAAACAAAACAACCGTAATTGCCTTTTCCAAAGAGCTTTCTGCACCGGGCGGTGCGCCCGCAACTCAGCCATGTCCAACACTAATCAGATGGGCAAACCATCCCGATTTTGGATCTCGCATCTATATCGCAAGCGATAAAGCCATCTATAACGGCTCATCGAAGGTGGAGCCAGTCGCCGGGAAGACTTTGGATTGGTGGACATTTGCTGGCGTCACCAAATTTCTTGAAGAAGGAGCAATCACATGAGTCCTTTTCAAGAGCACGACGACTTGCTCATTGGGCGGGTGGTTGAGGTTAGCGGAACAGCAATCCGTGTAGAGCTTGATCAGCAAATCTCAGAGCTTTCGAGAGTTGTTGATGGTCGTGTTTGTCCTATCGGACAGCTGGCCAGCATAGTAAAGATTCACTACGGGCGAAGGGTTCTTTTTGCCTATGTCCGTCTTCTGAGAATGCGTTCGGAGATTGCGGTCGCCGAAGGAGGCGCTCCAATTGCGCCAGGAGACGACTCTCGCATTCTCGAAGCCGACCTTTTTGCACAAGGCACTTGGATGCCAGCAAAAAGAGAACTCCGCTTTGCCCGTGGTGTAGAAACTTACCCCCTACCTCTGCAGGGTGTGTATCTAACCACGTCCGAAGAACTCGAGTTGGTTTTTACTTCTGCCGAAAGTTCAGCGGAAGATGGAACTGCGTCTCCACTTGTATCAATAGGTGAATATGTTGGCGGAAATGGAGCGGAGTGTCGCGCAAACCTAGATAAGCTCTTTGGCCAGCATTGCGCCGTTCTTGGCTCAACCGGCTCGGGCAAGTCAGGGACCGTAGCGGCCTTAATGCGAGCGGTAATTGAACATGTAGATAAACAAGGTACTTCTCTTAGGCCTCGGATTGTCATTATTGATCCGCATGGCGAATATGGTTCCGCACTAAAGGACAAGGCAAATGTCCTTCGTGCATACACAGCTGCGGCAGGCGATGCAGCGGGCATTGAGCCATTGCGTCTTCCTTTCTGGCTGATGACTGGAGACGAACTGAGAAGCTTAATTATTGGAAAGACAGAAGCAGAAGCCACCTCACAAAACAATATTGTTTACAAGGCACTAAAGCACTCGCGTATGGTGAGTGCGGGGATCGTCGAGCCACTACCGGCTGATCCTGTCGGTGATCAGCAGTCGGTCCTATGTGCGGGGAAAACGGTCGGTGATATTGCCGGCTTTGATCGCGATAAGCCTTGCAAATTTTCGCTTGATGAGTTTATTAAACACATCGATAAGGTGCAGGGGAGAAAGGCTAATAGCGTAGTCAGTGCCTCTGCTACCGAGAGAAAATCTCATGAGTCAATTCTAGACAAATTGAATGTTTTGAGAACTGATCCGCGTGTGAAGTTTTTGATGCAAGAGGATGCAGCAGACACGTTGGAAGGCGCAATACTTCAACTGACGGGCCTTTCTGAATCGGGCGCAACAATAAAAATAATCGATGTGTCTGGAGCGCCGAATGAAGTTGCGGGAACTTTGGCAGCCATGATTTGTCGCTTGTTATTTAGCTACAAAGTTTGGCAGTCCAGAGCTGAGCGAGACAAGGATCCTATTCTTTTAGTCTGCGAGGAAGCTCATAGGTATGTACCGGACAGGGGCGAGGCCCAGTATCGTGAAGCACAAGAGGCGGTTCGCAGAATTGCAAAGGAAGGGCGAAAGTATGGACTCGGTCTTATGTTGGTGTCACAACGCCCATCCGACGTAGAAAGCACCGTTCTTTCCCAATGCAACTCATGGATCGTATTACGCCTAAGCAATGGTGCGGACCAAGAACATGTCGGACGGTTTTTGCCTGATGGCTTAGCTGGGTTAACCCGAATGCTGTCCTCGCTCTCAAGGCGAGAAGCCGTTTTTGTGGGGGAGGCTGCTGCATTGCCAGCCCGCATTCGAATTCGCGAATTGACGCCAGATCAACTTCCCGACTCAAACGACATAAGCTTTGTATCCGGTTGGGCTCAAGCGCCTCTTGACGCTGCCGCTGTAAAGCTAATAACTAACCGATGGCTGAACAATGCCGTTTAGTCAATTCTCATGCGCCTATGTTTCACGCCGTCTCCCGCCTCCACAGTCCGCCTAGCCCGCAGCGCCAAACCATTTCTCGCACGTGGCAGCCCAGCGGTGGGCGCTGCGCTAGCTGCCAGCTCGCACCCACCCTCTGCATCTGTGACCTGCGGCCGCGCTTGCCTGCCAATGCGGGCATCTGCCTGCTCATGACTGACATCGGGACGCTCAAACCAGCAAGCCTCAAGTACCATCAGCACCGGTTCAATTTCACCCCACCCCGGGCACCCAACGGAGACAAACAACAATGTTCAATCATGTAATGGTCGGTGTGAACGACCTTGAGGCTTCCCGCAAGTTTTACGATGCGCTGCTGGGCGCGCTGGGTTATGGCCCGGGTGTGGCCAACAGAAACCGCTTTTTCTACCGCAACCCATCGGGCACGTTTGCCATCACCACACCCATCAACGGTGAGGCCGCATGCCACGGCAATGGCAGCACCCTCGGGTTTGCCGCGCAGTCGACCGCGCAGGTTGATGCCTTTCACGCCGCAGGCGTTGCCAACGGCGGCACCACCTGTGAAGACCCGCCGGGTTTTCGTGACGGCGCGGCGGGCAAGCTTTACATCGCCTACCTGCGCGACCCCGACGGCAACAAGCTCTGCGCGATTCACAAACCTGCCTGACCTGGCCCACCTGCCTGCTGATGTACCGGCCTGCGCACCGCACGTATCAAGCCGGTAGCAGGTATTTCTCCAGTAACAGCCGCACCGCATCGGCCTGCAGCACATCCCTGCGCCGCTTGATGGCCTCTCGGCCGGTCTGGTTTGCCAGCCAGCGCTTGAAGGCGACAAAGGTAGCGGGGTGTACCGTATTCATGCGTGCCATAGCGCCATTGGTGGCGACGATGACGGCAGAAAAGCCGGGTGAGTCAAGCAACACATTGGCCCGGCGCGCCTGGGCAACCCAGAAGTCTTCATCTTCGTCGCTGAGCTTGATGGGGTGCGGGTCGTCTCCTGCGCGCTCGCGGCGAATGATGTCGACCTCAAAACCATCCTTGTTGACGGCGGTGTATTGCTGACTTCTTCGCATGCGAAAGCTGCTGTCGACCTTTTTCAGCACGCCCAGCATCGAGCTGTCGACCCTCGCCAGCTGGGTAGAAAAGAGGATGCGTTTGCGGGTGTCCCACAGCAGGTCGATGTCGCGCGTGGCAAGTGCATCTGAGTCGAGGCGCACACCGGCGATGGCCTCGTAGGCGTATAGCGCGTGAGTGCCGACCACCCTGAAGTGCGGGCTCAGCCGGGTGCTGGCCAGCCGGTTCAACAAGGCCACGACCAACGGGTCTACCCGGCCGACACGAAGGGCGCGGTTGAGGCGCTGGTGTTGCTCAAGCGCAGTTTTCAGAGCGGTAACGCGCTCGGCGCTGTCGCGCTTGCGCTGGGTGAAGCGCTCGTAGATGGCTTCGGTTTCTGGCGAGCGCAGGCCAAGACTGGTTTCAGCCCCCGCAGGTGTGGTGCGTACGAGGTACCTGGACTCGGGCGATGACGGCGGACCTGCGTGCCAATACATGCCGCCACGCACCTGCGCGGCTTCATCGCCAGCTTCTTCCAAAGCTTCAAAGACGGAAACTGCGTCAATGTACTGGCGGGCTACGGTTGCACTTGTCTCTAGCATTTCGGTATTTTATAAGATTTATGCTATTTATACCGTAAACTGTTATGAAACAACATGTTATGAATGCAAATTTGCTCCCAAAAGATACGCCCCACGCGGTCAGCCGTTTGCGCACTGAACGCATCGTACGCAGCGCCAAGCCATTCCTGGCACGCGGTGGCCCCAAGGGCGGGCGTTGCGCGGGCTGCCGGCTCCCACCTGACCACTGCATGTGTGAGCTGCGCCCCAGCGTACCGACTCGCGCGGGCGTGTGCCTGCTGATGGCCGATACCGAAGCGCTGAAGCCCAGCAACACGGGCTGGCTGGTGGCTGATGTGGTGCCTGACACCTTTGCCTTTGGCTGGACGCGCACCGAGGTTGACCCTGCCCTGCTGGCCTTGCTGGCTGACCCGCAGTGGCAGGCTTATGTGGTCTTCCCCGGTGAAGGGCTGGCCGAGGGGCGGGTGATCACATCGACCTTGCTTGCCGACACCGATGAACCCCGAGTCGGCAAACGCCCGCTGTTTGTGCTGCTCGACGCGACCTGGCCCGAGGCGCGCAAGATGTTTCGGAAAAGCCCTTACCTCGACCACCTGCCCGTGCTGAGTTTGCAGAGCGAGCAGTTGTCGAACTACAGGCTGCGCCGCTCGCGGCGTGATGACCACTTCTGCACATCAGAGGTTGCGGCGCTGTGCATGGCGCTGGCGGGTGAGGTGCATGTGGCCGAGACGCTGGCGGCTTACCTGGATGTGTTTACCCACCACTACCTGCAGGCGAAGAACCAGCAGCCGGCGGACATGGGCGATGCGGCGCACCGGTTGTTGCGCAGCTTGCGCTTGGGAGGTTCGGGAATGGACGCCGGATCGAGTCCGGGATGACAGACTGGGGAGGCGGGATGACAGGCGGGGAGGCCAGCGGCGACAATGGGGCATCTGCCGCCTTCGCCTGAAGGCAGGCAACACCCCACACCTCAGAAGACAGCCATGACCCAAGACCCACCGCCACCCGTTGAAGCCACCCCACGCGTGATGTGCGATGGCTGCGCGGGCATACAGCGCAACTGGCGCAAGGCACCTGGCCACCCTGAGCTGGTGCAGGGCGAGAACCGGCAGGAAAAGCGCCGCCAGGGGCTGGTGTCTGTCACCAAGTACCGCTGCGACAACTGCGGCACGCGCTGGGAATACGAAAACGACAAGACCAACCAGAAGGCGGGCTGGTCGGTGGTCGGCAGGTAGGTAGCCCTGCCCCTGCAAGCTGTACAGCCGCTGCGCCGGACTGCGCCCGGACATCCGGCCACACGGGAATTGCTATTAATTCAGTAGCTTCTCACGCACGTATCTATTGGCCTGCAGCCGTTTTTCCCCCCTAAAAAGGCCTGTTTTTGGCCCCCAAATGCCGCGCGGCCGGGTTTTTGGTGTCTAAATCAGCCCAAATGTAAAGTCGACTTTACATTTGGGCTTCTCGCGGCCAGGCGGGGTGTGGTGCGCCGGGCCGCGATCTAACCCTTCTTCAGCAGGTCACCCAGCTGGTCCAGCGTGCCGCCGTAGCCTTCCTGCATCGAAGATTTGAGGTCATTGAAGAACTTCACCTCGGGCGCCGTCGCGCCGAAAGGCACGGCACGCAGGGCGACTGTTGTTTTGCCGGCGGCCTCTGTGAACACGACGGTGTTTTCAATCTCGAGCGGGCAGGCGTCGTCAAACGGGGCGCGCGCGATGCCGCAGTTCTCGTTGGCAAAAGAGTTGAGCCAGACGATGCGGCTGCCCTGCTCGATCTCGCGGTAACTGAAGCGGCCCCACATCTTTGGCGTGCCCGGGAACTGCATGGCGTAGTGAAAGAAGCCACCGGGGCGGAACTCAAGGCGCGCGACTTCGAGCGTGCAGCCTTTGGGCCCCCACCAGCGTTGCAGCAGCGCGGCATCGCTCCAGGCCTGCCAGACGCTGACCAGCGGCGCATCAAAGCTGCGCGTCATTTCAAAGGTGATGGCTGCGACGGGTTGATCAGTTGCGGGCATTTTTCTTTCCTTTCACGGGGGCGGTTGAATTCGTTGCTGCATGACCGGCCTGCAGCAGTGCATCAAGCTTGTCGAAGCTGTCGGACCAGAGGCTCTGGTAAGAGGCCATCCAGCCGGCGACCTCCTGCAGCGGCTCAAGTTCAAGCCGGCAGGGGCGCGTCTGTGCGGCGCGGCCGCGCGAGACCAGGCGCGCACGCTCAAGCACCTTGAGGTGTTTGGAGATGGCGGGCTGGGTCAGGTGAAAGGGTTGCGCCAGCTCGTTGACGGTGGCCTCGCCCAGAGCCAGGCGCGCAACGATGGCGCGGCGTGTCGGGTCTGCCAGGGCGGCGAAAGCAAGATCAAGTGTGCTGCTGCTGTTCATAAATTGCCAGATGTTTATATAACCAATTGGCAATATAAAGAAATGACTGCCGGGTGTCAAGCTTCCAAAACGAAGCAGCCCCAAGCCTGTTACAAGACTTGCGCGGGCTAACAGTTCCGACATCAGCGACTTGCCCGCCTTGTGCATGCTTCGTGTTGCAAACGTCACTTTGACCCTCATATGAAAGGGCAGACCATGAAACCCGGAGATGCCCACATGAACCGCAGACTGCTGATCGTTTCCGCCAGCCGCCTGGCGCTGGGTGCCGCCGTATATGCGGTGCTGCCTGCCCACGCGCAGGCAGCCTACAAGATCTCGAAAGAAAAGATCCAGCAGGCCGTGGCCGAAAGGTTTCCGCGCAAATACCCGGCGCGCAACCTGTTTGACATCACCCTGCAAACACCGCAGCTGCGCATGCTGCCGGAACAAAACCGCCTGGGTGTGCAGACCCCCGTTGACCTTGCCGGTCAGGCACTGAACCAGAGCTACAAGGGCATGTTTGATGTGGATTTTGGTCTGCGGTTCGAGCCTTCAGACCTGTCAATACGCGCGACGCAGCTGAAGGTCAATTCGCTGCGGTTTGACAAGCTCGCACCGGGCGTGGCGGCGCTGCTGTCCACCTATGGGCCGCAACTGGCCGAGCAGTCACTGCAGGACGTGGTGCTGCACCAGCTCAAACCTGCAGACCTTGCGCTGCCCGATGGCATGGGCCTGCAGCCTGACAGGATCACGGTGACGGCGCAGGGCATCGCCATCAGCTTTGCGCCCAAGCCGCTCTCGCAACCGCGGCAGCCTGCGCAGGCCTCGTGATGCCTGTGTCAGGATGCAAGCGGGTTATTCGGCGATGGCGATGCAGTCCATCTCAACGTCAAAAGCCCATGGCCATGAGCCGACATTGACGAAGGTGCGCGCAGGCGGGTCCACCGGAAAGTACCGCTGGTAGACCTCATTGATGATGTCGTAGTAGCCGGCATTGGTGACATAAACCGTCATCTTGACGACCTGCTCCAGCGACGAGCCGGATGCCTCCAGCCGGCGCTTGATGCCGTCAAGCACCAGTTCGGTCTGGCGCCTGACGTCTGTCATGGCGACCTTGGTTTCACCGGCTTCGCGCGGTGGGGTGCCCGATATGAAAACAAAACCACCGGCCTTGACGGCGGCAGACAAGGGGGTTTTTGAGAGCCCGACATCAACGTTGACGATTTCTTTTTTCATCAGTCGACCTTCACGCCGGTGTCTTTGACCAGCTTTGCATAAATGGTTTGCTCGGAGCGTATGCGTGCGGTGAACTCATCAGGTGTGCTGGCAATCACCACCGCGCCCAGCGTTGGCATGCGTGCTTCGATCTCGGGGGATTTCAATGCCGCAACCAGTTCTTTCTGAAGGCGTGCAATCACTGCGGGCGGGGTTTTGGCGGGCACCAGAAAGCCGATGTTGGAGACCGCCTCAACCGGGTAACCCGCCTCCGACATGGTGGGCACAGCCGGCAGGCCGGGCCAGCGCTGCGGCGAAGCGACTGCCAGCACCGATATCTTGCCGCTGGCAATAAAACCCGCTGCACCCGCTGAGGTGGGCGACACAAACATCACCGGCACATCGCCTGCGACCAGGGCGGGCACGGCCTGGGCAACACCCTTGTAGGGAATGTGCGTCAGCTTGATGCCGGCCATCTGTGCAAACTGCTCCATGCCGAGCTGGTGCACGCTGGCATTGCCCGATGAGCCGTAGTTGGTGCCTGGATGCGCTTTGGCGTAGGCCACAAAATCAGCCACCGTTTTGATGCCTATGGAGGTATTGACCATCAGGAAGAGCGGCGCGCGCACTGCGTGTGTCACAGGTTTGAAGTCGCGCAGTGTGTCGTAGGGCAGGTTCTGGCGCAAGGCAGGATTGAGCGCATATTGCGCAATATCGCCCACGAACACCGTGTAGCCGTCAGGGTTGGCCTTGGCCACAAAGTCGGCGGCGATGATGCCGCTGGCGCCGGGTTTGTTGTCAATCACCACGGGCTGGCCGGTGGCGTCAGACACCTTCTGGCCCACCATGCGGGCCATCACGTCAGGCAGCCCTCCCGCTGCATAGGGCACCACAAACTTGATGGTCTGGTTGGGGAAGTCCTGGGCCTGCGCTGCGCCGGTCACCAGCGCTGCAACCGGAAGCATTAAGGCAACGGCCATACGGGCCAGCTTGGTTTTCATGGGAACTCCTTTAAAAAAGGCAGACAGTGAGAAAGCAATCAGGCAGCGGTGACGAAGTTACGCAGGACGCCGAGCCTTGAGATCTCGACCTCAATGACATCACCGGGTTTCATCCACAGCGGGGGCTTTCGTGCAAAACCCACGCCAGCCGGCGTGCCGGTGGCGATCACATCGCCGGGTGAGAGTGGCGTCCAGCTGGAAACATATTCAAGAATGGTGGGCACATCAAAGATCATGTCGTCCAGCGACTGGCGCTGCACAGTTGCGCCATTCAGGCGCGTTGTGAGGCTGAGCCTGGCAGGGTCAGGTATCTCGTCTGCCGAGGTGATGAAGGGGCCGAACCCGCCGGTCGACGGAAAGTTTTTGCCTGCCGCGAGTGAATGCCCGAACTGTATGTCGCGCAGCGAGCCGTCGTTAAAACAGGCATAGCCGAAAACATGCTTGAGCGCATCGGTAGTGCGAATATGTCTGCCGCCTGTGCCGATCACGATGGCGAGCTCGCCTTCAAAGTCGAGCTGCGAGGACATGCCAGGCATGACGATGGCACCGCCCGATGCGACGAGCGTGTCCTGCAAACGAATGAACGTGGATGGAAACACCGGAACCTTGAAACCGCCCTCCGCCGCGTGCGCCCTGTAGTTGAGGCCGACACAGATGATCTTGCGCGGCTGTGGAACCGGCGGCAGCAGTTCCACATCCGTGAGCAAAAGGCCTGGCTTCAGGGTGGCTGCAATCTCAAGGAGGCCGTGCAGGTGAAGGGCGTCAATCGCCGATCGCAGGTCAGGGTGTTGCGGCAGGGCGGCCCCCAGATCCGCAAGGTGGTCCTGTGCAAGCAACACGCCGTAGCCTGGGCGGCCATCACGGGTAAAACTGAGAAACTTCATGGTTATCTCCAGTGGCCCCTATTGAAGGTGGCTTGCGACGGTCCCTTGAAATGCATTCTAGCGATCACCGTGCAAATCCCTTCACCATGCCCCCAACTGGAAAGGTCCTTTTGAAACGGGCATAAAAAAAGACAGGCCATGGCCTGTCTTTTTTGCTGAAGGGCTGATGCACAGCCCGATCAGTGATTACTTGCTTGCTGCCTTTGCAGCTGGCTTGGCGTCGGCCTTGGCTTCAACTTTGGCGGCTGCAGCGGCTGGCTTGGCGTCGGCCTTGGCTTCAACCTTGGCGGCTGCAGCAGCTGGCTTGGCGTCGGCCTTGGCTTCAACCTTGGCGGCTGGAGCTTGTGCGAAAGAAGCGCCGACAAACAGGGTGGCGATCAGGGAGGCGAGCAATTTGTTCATTTTTTATCCTATGGAGTATTTTGACTGTCTATACGAATCGCTTTTTTACGGCGACCCGAAATTCTAGCGGCCAGACGGGCACTATCCCGAGGCCACCTAGTGAAAACACTTACGGGTGCAAACCCGCATTTCCCGCAGTTCCGCCCTTTTGAAACGCGCATAAAAAAAGACAGGCCGGGGCCTGTCTTTTTGCCTGAGGGCGTGAGCCCGGCGGGAATTACTTCGCGCCAGCTGCCTTCACGTCAGCCTTGACTTCTGCCTTGACTGCGGTGGTGGTAGCAGCGGCCTTTGCCTTGTCGGCAGTGGCTTCAACCTTGGCTGCGCCAACCTTCTCGTCAGCTTTCACTGCGGTCTTGGTCATTTTTTCGTCGGCCTTGGCGCCGGTCTTTTCAGCCTTGGCTACTGCCTTGGTCTTGTCAGCTGCGTCAGCCTTGGCGGCCTTTGCATCAGCTTTTGCCTTGGCCTTGGCGGCCTTGGCTTCAGCAGCAGCCTTCTTCTTTGCAGCTGCGGCTTCGGCCTTCGCTACCTTGGCGTCGGCCTTGGCGTCAACCTTGGCTTCGCTCTTGACAGCGGATGCAACAGCCTTGTCGGCCTTGACTTCAGCTTTTGCAGCTGGGGTAGCAGCAACAGCAGGTGCTGCAGGAGCAGCAGCAGGGGTTTGTGCAGACACAACGCCGACGAAGAGGGTGGCGATCAGGGTAGCAAGCAGTTTGTTCATGAGAATGTCCTTTGGATGTTGACTAGGTAATTAATCACCTGTTCACGGCGATTGGATGTTCAACGCCCCAGACAGCCAGCGGTTGACCAGATTGCAGATGCTTTCAGCCACAAAGCGCTATTTACCTAAGCGCTGTGTCTTTTATCTATTTGCATATGGGTTTACGCCGATGAAAGAGCGCTTCAGGGCCTGCTCTTTACCTGTTTTTGTCGCCGTACGGCGACAAGCTGCCGCACGCGCGAGGGACAGGTCCTACAGGCACGGCTGAAGAATTCGTGCGAAGCCGAGGTGATGAAGCATTCAGTCTTGAACCACCGATGCGAACAGCAGCAACAGCAGCACATGGCAGCAACAAAGATGCGCGCAGTTCGCTTCATTCATCAATTGCAAATGCTTTCTCAAGGAGATCAACATGCTACCCACCCATAACCTCAAAAAAACCAGCCTGACCGTTATTGCCGCAGGCGTTTCTGCCTTCATGCTTGCTGCAACGCCGGCTTGGTCGCAAACCTCATCAACCGCTACCGGTACCACTGGCACTGCAGCGCCCATGAGCAAGGCCAAAGCGGACATGAAAGCAGCGACGGTAGAAGACCCGTCAAAGCTTTCACGGGGTGACGCCAAACTGCTCGGCGACCTGGCACAGGGCAACATGGCCGAGGTCGAGTCTGGCAAGCTGGCGCTCGAAAAGTCATCAGACGCAGCCACCAAAAAGTTTGCGCAGATGATGATCGACGATCACACAGCTGCGCTGGGTGAGATCGAAAAGCTGGCCACCAGCAAGGCCGTGACCTTGCCCACGGGGCCCAGCGTGATCCAGAAGACCAAGGCCACCGGCCTGAAGGCCCTGTCGGGCAATCTCTTCGACAAGGAGTATGCGAAGCACGCAGGTGTGGGCGCACATGAGAGCACCGTGAAGCTGCTGAAAAAAATCCAGAAAGACGGCAAGGATGCCGACCTGAAGGCACTGGCGGACAAGCTGCTGCCCAAGGTTGAAGGCCACCTGGCCGAGGCCAAAGCCCTGGCAGCCGCGAAGAAGTCCTGATAGCCCGGCGGGCCGCAGTGTTTGCGCAAAAACGCAAACAGCGTGCGGCCCAGCCCTTGATGCACCCGGGCGTTGAGGTTTAGACTGCCGCCTTCATAACAATGGAGGACACCCTTGCTCACATCCATCAACAAATCGGTTGAGGCCCTGCTGCACGCGCGCTGGCTGTATTACGTCGGTGCCGTGCTGCTCACCTTCATCTTCTGGGGCAGCGGCATCGCCAAACTGACGGACTTTGCCAACGCGCAAAAAGAGATGGCGATGTTCGGCCTGAACCCGCCTGCGATCTACGCGATTGCCACCATCATCGTGCAGCTGGGCGGCTCGGCGCTCATCATCTCGGGCAGCCGTTTTGCGTGGCTGGGCGCAGGCGCGCTGGCCGTGTTCACCATACTGACCATCTTCATCGCGCACCGCTTCTGGGAGATGACCGGCGAGCAGGCCTTTCACGAAAAGATGTTCGCGTTTGAACACATCACCGTGGTTGGCGGGCTGATCATCATCAGCATGCTTGCCGAGCTGCGTCGAACCAGGACTTGAGAGGCCTGAACGTCAGACCAGGCCGCCGTTGGCGCGCAGGGTCTGGCCGTTGACCCACGCACCATCTTTGCCGACCAGGAAGGCGACCGCACTGGCGATGTCTTCAGGTGTGCCCAGGCGCTCAAGCGGTGCCATCTTGCCCATGCGCTCAATCATCTCGGGCGTCTTGCCGTCGAGAAATAGCGCGGTCGCCGTCGGGCCGGGCGCAATCGCATTGACGGTGATGTTTTTGCCGCGCAACTCTTTGGCCATGATGTTGGTGAACGCTTCGACCGCAGCCTTGGTTGCGGCATAGACCGCATAACCCGGCAGGGCCAGGCCGATCACGCTGGTTGAAAAGTTGACGATGCGCCCGCCCTGCTCCAGCCGTTTAGCCGCCTCGCGCAAGGCATTGAAGGTGCCCTTGACGTTGACGGCAAAGGTGCGGTCGAAGGTGGCGTCGTCGGTTTCACCGAGTTGCGGCAGGCCGGACGGCATGATGCCGGCGTTGTTGACCAGTACGTCGACACGGCCAAAGGCCTTGATGGCTTCATCAAACATGGCTTTGACGGCAGCCGGGTCGGCCACATCGGCCTGCACGGCGATGGCCTTGCCACCGCCAGCTTCAATCGCCTTGACCACCGCCTGCGCTTCAGGTGCCCTGCCGGCGTAGTTGATGACGACCGAATAGCCGTCTCTGGCCAGGCGCTGGGCGATGGCTGCGCCTATGCCGCGTGAGGCGCCTGTGACGATGGCGACTTGTGGGGTGGTGATCTGGATCATGGTGAAGCTCCTTTAATTGAACGATGAGCTGATTGTTCTGTTTATCTGAAACAAGATAAATAGCCATAAATTGACATTACTATTCAATTAATGCCAACAATAACAACGCCACCGAAAGCACTGCATGGACAAATTTGATGCCATGCGGCTGTTCACCCGCATCGTTGAGCTTGGCAGCTTCACCAAGGCGGCAGACGACCTGCAACTGCCGCGCGCCACCGCCACCCACGCGCTGCAGCAGCTTGAAAAACGCCTCGGCGCGCGCCTGCTCAACCGCACAACGCGCAGCGTCAGCCCCACGCCGGACGGCGCGGCCTATTACGAACGCTGCCTGCGCCTGCTGGCTGATGTTGAAGAAGCCGAGGCGGCGTTTTCAGGCGACAGCAGCAAACCCAAGGGCAAGCTGCGCGTCGACCTGCAGGGCACGCAGGCGCGGCATTTTGTGCTGCCGGTGATAGGCGAGTTTTGCAGCCGCTACCCGGACATCAAGCTGGAGATCGGCATGGGCGACAGGTATGTTGATCTGGTGCGCGAGGGCGTGGACTGCGTGATGCGCGCCGGCGAGCTGGGTGATTCGACCATGGTGGCGCGGCGCATCGCCGAGCTGCAGCAGGTGACCTGCGCGAGCCGCGAATACCTGGCGATCAACGGCACGCCGACCAGCATTGAAGAGCTGCGCAAACACCGCGCCGTCAACTTCATCTCCAACCGCAGCGGCAAGATCTTGCCGTTTGAGTTCATGGTGGACGGCGTGCTGCGCACCGTGCAGCTCAAGGGCAATGTGACGGTCAGCCACGCCGATGCCTATGCCGCCAGTTGCGCAGCCGGTCTGGGCCTGGTGCAGGTGCCGCGCTACAGCATTGCCGCACGGCTGGACGACGGCAGCCTGTGCGAGGTGCTGCCCCAGTGGCGCCCGCCGCCGTTGCCGGTGTCTGTGCTTTACCCCCACCACCGCCAGCTGTCGCCCCGGGTGCGGGTGTTTGTGGACTGGCTGGCGGGGGTGATGGCCGGGGCGAGCTGACTCCCTGACTGCTGCGAGGAGGCTGATTGCTATAAATTTAGTAGCTGCTTACGCACGTATTTATTGGGCTGCAGCCGAATTAATGCCTAAAAACAGGTGTTTTTGAGGCATTTTGAGGCTTCCACAGGCTTTAGAACGGCCCCAGCGCGCCTGACTCGCCCAAAATGACAAGTCGACTTTACATTTTGCACTGACGATATCCACCGACCGCATTGCCTGGACGCTGCGAGATTCCGCTTGCCTGGACAAGCCCCTCCGGCAAGGTCGGAAAGCATGACGGGCGCTTTGTTGACGGGTTCTAGAATCATCCATGCACCTCGCGCCTGTGGCGTCTGCCCCACGTCACCTTCACAGTTCCTGCTTACGTTCCTGACCTCTCCCAGACACCATGCCCTTTGCCTTTCAACCGCGCGGCGTTGGCCGCCGGCATCTTCTTGCCATGTTCCTGATTGCAGCCGTGCTGGCCGCCGTGATGTACCAGGGCAAGGGCTACCCCGAAGAAGATTCAACTGACGGCAAACGCATGACGGCTGCGGAGCACATCGCCAGCCTTAATGCCTTCGCCCAGGCCGTGCCCCGCGAGATGCGCCACAAGGTGGCGCTCAAGGACAGCTGCACGCTCGAATTCACATCGATGCGCCGCAGTGCCGAGGGCCACGCCTTTGACGTACCCCTGCTCAGCCTTGAAGCATCGTCGCGCACAGACCGTGAAACAGGCCTGACCTACGTGGCGATTGGCTCGCTTGACGGCCCGGATGCGCCGCATCACGAGGTCTACCAGACCGACAGGTGGCACGAGGCCATTTCATACCGCTCACACCTGCGCCAGCTGATGCGGCTGTGCGCAGAGACCTTGCGCAAGGACGAACCCGGCCACGCCGGTTAACGGACAAAAGGACAGAAGGACAAACAATGGCTATTGGCTGGATGGCTGTGCTGCAGCTGGTTCCCTGGTCTGACGTGATCAGCAACGCACCGAAGATTGCAGAAGGTGCGAAGAAGCTCTGGAGCACGGTGGGCAAAAAACCGGCTTTGGAGAAAGCAACGTCCCTTGTCGTGGACGACCGCCCGTCCAGCATGGCGGCCATGGAGAAACGGCTTCAGGCGATGGAAGCCGCCGCCAGCGAGCTGCACGAACAGATGCTGGCGTCGGCCGACCTCATCAGGACGCTGGCCGAGCAGAACACCCAGCTGGTCAAGCGCATCGAGGTGAATCGCGCCCGTCTGCTCATGCTGGCTGCGGTGACTGTTGTCGTCGCCATCATCGCCATCACCAGCCTGACGCTTTTGCTGATGCGCTGACTGAACCCTATTGATGAACGCATGACATCAGGCCCGTATGGAGCCTGGTTTCCCGGTTCAGACAGGGCGGTCAAAGCCCCCGCAATGTTTTCAGGTTGCCGGCCGCAATCGCCCTGAAACCGGCCGACACCAGGCTGTGCGCGGCGACGGTTTCCCAGAATGCCATCGCCAGCGCCTTGGCGGGTTCCCATTCGCCCAGCGTCGCGGCAGTCGGGTTCAAGGGCCTTTTGGTGAAGTCCTGCTCAACCAGCTCGCCATTGATGGGCGCGTAAAACATGGGCAGCATGTCATACGTGGGGGAGAGAAACCAGTCATCGTTTTTCAGCAGCAGCGAGATGTTTCCGTAGTGCCTGTCAGTGTTGGCGATAAGCAGGCCAAACGCCTCCAGAAAGCGCAGTTGCGCTGCATCTTCTGGCGTCAGCAGGCGGCTTTCAGACATGCGATTGGCCGTCGCGGCCCAGTTATCGATCTTGCCCACATATTCCGAGTCATAAACTTCCAGCGACACCATGCCGATGCGGCCTTTCGCCGTACGGTCGAACCGCTCCGACTCCAGGAACACACGCCCTCCCGCTGCAAAAATATTTGTGTTGGCGGCGGGGCGGCCTGCCTGCTTGAGGGTTTGCAGCGCCAGGTGTTCACAGACCAGCAGGTCTTTCAGGCGCTGGCTTACCGGCAGATCCCCCGCAGGAGAAAACTTGACCAGCACATGCCGGCCACCGCTGACGGTACAGAATTTGGGCTGCTCACCGCCAGCCGAAGACCCAGACAAGGCGCCCTGCATGGCCGCTTCGGCCAGCGCGGGATAGTCATGCCAGGAATCGACCCGCGAAGCACGGGAGGCCAGGCCATGAAAACGCTCGAATGCCTGTTCGCCCACAATCAGGTTGCCGGGCAGGTCTTCGCCGAAAGTGGCCAGAGCTTTAAGGGCATCGTCATCGCTCCAGCGCCTGGGATTGGCGCCGAGTTGCAATTCGGGATGCGCATTGGCAAAGGTCAGGCCCATGAAACCCTGGGGACGCATATCGTTCAAAAACCAGGGCAGCCCATCATGCGGCTGGCTGAGGCCGTCAGCTTCTTCAACCCAGAATCGCCCGCCGGGCAAGGCGATCATGCGCCCAAACGACGTGACGGCCCCCTCACCATCCACACGCATGATGGGCACTTCTGCGCCCACGCCTTCGACCATGCGCGGCAGCAGGTAACGACGCGCACGGGCAGCGCCCAGGCCACGCACCTCGCCCGAGGCCACCAGCGGGGCAAGTGCACGCGAAATCGTCGGCTGGCTCAACCCCAGCTGGCCTTGCAGCTCTGCGCTGGTCGCCACGCCACCCCGCATGCGCAAGGCGCCGAGCACCAGATCAACCGAGGTGGAAAGATGGGCCATTGAATTGATTTATGAATAGATGAATGAATAAATTATCTATTTTGTTCTCATTGTATGAATACTGCAATTATCGGTATTAATGAATAGATAAATGACATAAAAAAAGCGCCTCACGGCGCTTTTTTAAGGGCTGCCTGGAATCGCTTATTTCGACACGACGCGAACCATCTCAAGGCACTTGTTGGAGTAGCCCCATTCGTTGTCATACCAGGCGACGACCTTGATGAAGGTGCCGTCAAGCGCGATGGATGCATCGGCGTCAAAGATAGAGGTGCGGGTGTCGCCGCGGAAGTCGGTGGCGACGACCTTGTCTTCGGTGTAGCCGAGGATGCCCTTGAGTGCGCCTTCGCTTTGCGCCTTCATTTCGGCGCAGATTTCTTTCAGCGTGGCTTCCTTGTTGAGTTCGCAGGTCAGGTCAACCACGGACACATCAGACGTTGGCACGCGGAAAGACATGCCGGTGAGCTTCTTGTTCAACTCGGGGATGACCACGCCGACAGCCTTGGCTGCGCCGGTGCTGGAAGGAATGATGTTTTCAAGAATGCCGCGGCCGCCGCGCCAGTCCTTGTTGCTCGGGCCGTCAACCGTCTTTTGCGTGGCTGTGGCTGCGTGCACGGTGGTCATAAGGCCGCGCTTGATGCCCCACTTGTCGTTCAGCACCTTGGCCACGGGTGCCAGGCAGTTGGTGGTGCACGAAGCGTTGGAGATGATGGCCTCGCCCTTGTAGGTCTTGTCGTTGACGCCGAAGACAAACATCGGGGTGTCGTCTTTCGACGGTGCCGAGAAGATCACCTTCTTTGCGCCGGCAGCCAGGTGTTTTTCGCCGGAAGCCTTGTCAAGGAAGAGGCCGGTGGACTCGAGCACCACGTCGGCGCCGATGTCGCCCCACTTGAGGTTGGCGGGGTCACGCTCCTGCGTCAGGCGAATCTTTTTGCCATTCACGATAAGCGTGTTGCCGTCGACAGAAACTTCACCGTCGAAGCGGCCATGCACCGAGTCGTACTTCAGCATGTAGGCCAGGTATTCGGGCTCGAGCAGGTCGTTGATGCCGACGATTTCGATGTCGTTAAAGCTCTTGATCGCCGAACGGAAAACATTGCGGCCGATGCGGCCGAAGCCGTTGATACCCAATTTGATAGCCATTTTTTTGTTGCTCCAGGAAGTTGAAATTCTTTGAATGCCGCGCTTACTTGCGCAGCACCTTGCGAACCGTGTCGGCCACGTTTTCAGGCGTGAAACCAAAATGTTTGAACAGCACCGGTGCAGGTGCGGACTCGCCGTAGCTGTCGATGCCGACAACCGCCGCACAGCCGTATTTCCACCAGCCGTCGGTCACGCCCATCTCGACCGCAATACGGGGAATGCCTTCGGGCAGCACTTCGGATTTGTAGGCGGTCTTCTGTTTGTCGAAGGTGGTGTTACTGGGCATGGAGACCACGCGCACGGCAATCTTGTGAGCAGCCAGCAGCTCCTGTGCCTTCAGCGCGAGCTGCACTTCGGAGCCGGTGGCGATGATGACGGCCTGGGCTTTTTTGTTGAGGCCGACTTCTGCGGGATCAGCCAGAACGTAAGCGCCCTTGCTGATCTGGCCGAGGTCGTTCTTGGGTGCGTAAGGCAGGTTCTGGCGGCTGAGCAGCAGTGCTGTCGGCTTGTTCTTGTTCTCAAGCGCAACGGCCCAGGCCACCGCCGTTTCAGCCGTGTCGCCCGGACGCCAGACATCAAGGTTGGGGATCAGGCGCAGGCTGGCAGCGTGCTCAATCGACTGGTGGGTTGGGCCGTCTTCGCCGAGGCCGATGGAGTCGTGCGTGAAGACGTGGATGACACGGATCTTCATCAGCGCGGCCATGCGGATGGCGTTGCGCGAGTAATCGCTGAAGGTCAGGAAAGTGCCGCCGTAGGGAATGAAGCCGCCATGCAGCGCAATGCCGTTCATGATGGCGGCCATGCCGAACTCGCGCACGCCGTAGTTGATGTGACGGCCGCCGACCTTTTGGCCGTTTGCGCCTTCAACTTGAACAACGTCGCCATTGAGGTCAAAGCGCAGGGCCGGTGTGGCCTTGGTGTTGGTGAGGTTGGAGCCGGTTAGATCGGCCGAGCCGCCCAGCAGTTCAGGCAGGCCTGCGGTGAATGATTCAAGCGCGAGCTGCGAAGCCTTGCGCGAAGCGACTGTTTCAGCCTTGGTATGTGTACCGATGACGGTATCGACTGCGAGCTGCGAGAAGCCCTTGGGCAGGTCGCCCTTCATGCGGCGGGTGAATTCGGCAGCCAGGTCGGGGTGCGCAGTTTTGTAGGCGGCGAATTTCGCGTCCCAGTCGGCTTCGAGCGCCAGGCCCCTGGCCTTGGCATCCCAGTCGTCGTGCACTTCTTTGGGGATTTCAAACGGGGCGTGTGGCCAGTTGATGGCGTCACGGGTCAGTTTGATTTCATCAGCACCCAGCGGCTCGCCGTGGGCTTTGGAGGTGTTGGCGCGGTTCGGTGAACCCTTGCCGATGTGCGTCTTGCAGATGATGAGGGTCGGCTTGTCAGCGGACTTCTTCGCATCGGCAATTGATTTGGCAACCAGTTCGGCATCGTGGCCGTCGACCGGGCCAATCACGTTCCAGCCGTAGGCGGCAAAACGCACAGCGGTGTTGTCGATGAACCAGGGCGCAACCTGACCGTCAATCGAGATGCCGTTGTCGTCATACAGGGCGATCAGCTTGCCAAGCTTCCACGCGCCGGCGAGTGCAGCGGCTTCGTGGCTGATGCCTTCCATCAGGCAGCCGTCACCCATGAAGACATAGGTGTTGTGGTCGACGACCTTGTGGCCGTCACGGTTGAACTCCTTGGCCATCAGCTTTTCAGCCAGCGCCATGCCGACTGCGTTGGTCAGGCCCTGGCCGAGCGGGCCGGTGGTGGTTTCAACGCCGGGGGTGTAGCCGTATTCAGGATGGCCCGGGGTCTTGCTGTGCAGCTGGCGGAAGTTTTTGAGCTCCTTGATGGGCAGTGCGTAACCCGTCAGGTGCAGCACCGCGTAGATGAGCATGGAACCGTGGCCGTTGGACAGCACAAAACGGTCGCGGTCGAACCAGTTGGGGTTGTGCGGGCTGTGCTTGAGATGACTGCCCCAAAGGGCAACGGCCATGTCGGCCATGCCCATGGGGGCGCCGGGGTGTCCGGAGTTGGCTTGTTGTACGGCGTCCATCGCGAGTGCGCGTATCGCGCCCGCCATCAATTGCGTGTTTGCCATGCAGGCTGCTCCAGAGGGAAAAGATCGGGTAATCGGGGGGAAAGCCCATTATTTTAACGGGCCGGGCATGACGGCCCTTTTGGTGGGGTTTAGGCGCGCCGGCGGGGCTGGCAGGTCAACGCTATGGCGGCATGGTCTAAAGTGGGGGCATGCAAGGGCTTCACCTGACCGCCGACCTCCACAACTGCCGCTGCGAGCCAGCCTGGCTGCTGGATGGCCAAAAGCTCGCAGCCTGGTGCCAAAGCGCCCTTCAGAGACTGGGCCTCGCGTCAAGCAGCCAGCTGTTCCAGAGTTTCCAGGGGGCGGACGGCACGCCAGGCGGCTTGTCGGGGGCGGTGCTACTGCCCGGCGCGCATGTGGCGATACACAGTCGCCTCGGCCAGAAATCGGTACTCATAGACATATGCATCACTGACCTGGTCGCGGGACACGAGGCCCACGCCAGGGCATTGATGCAGTTGCTGGCAGATCTTTTTGCCCCGGAATGGACCGAACAGCGCTCACTTGATCGCGGAGACGAGTCTTGAGCACAAGTACCAGCACCAGCGCCACCGCGATGATTCTTGCCGCAGGGCGCGGTGAACGCATGCGCCCGCTGACAGACAGCACGCCCAAACCGCTGCTACAGGTGCGCGGCAAGCCGCTGATTGAATGGCATACCGATGCGCTGGCTGCTGGCGGGTTCAGGCGACTGGTGATCAATACCGCATGGCTGGGGGAGCAGATCCCGGCGCATTTTGAGGGCAGCGCGCTGTCACTGGCCTGGTCACATGAGGGCGCTGATTTTGGCGGTGCGCTCGAAACAGCAGGGGGTATTGCACGTGCCCTGCCTTTACTCGGCGATGTGTTCTGGGTTCTGGCCGGTGATGTGTTTGTGCCGGACTTTGAATTCACGCAGGCCGCAGTTGACCGGTTTGTCGCCAGCGGCAAACTCGCCCACCTCTGGCTGGTGCCCAACCCGGCGCACAACACCAAAGGCGACTTTGGCCTAAGCGCAGACGGTCTGGCGCTGAACCTGCCCGCCACCTCAACCGAGCCGCGCTATACCTTCAGCACCATAGGCATCTACCGCAAGGCGCTGTTTGACGGCTTGCCCTTCGGCAACCCCGCCGGCATCAAGGCCCCACTGGCACCGTTGTTGCGGCATGCCATGGACAATCAGCAGGTGAGCGCCGAGCTGTATGAAAAAGCCTGGACAGATGTGGGTACACCGGAGCGCCTGAAGGAACTCAACAACCCCACCCCCGCCATTCACGCCACCACGAGCCACACATCATGAGCACCAAGGTTTACGAAAAAAGGCGCGCTGCCGTTGCACGCGCCCTCAAGGCCGCAGGCGGCGGCGTTGCACTGCTGCCCACCGCGCCCGAGTCACCACGCAACCGCGACAGCGACTTTCCTTACCGGCATGACAGCTACTTTTATTACCTGACCGGTTTTACAGAGCCTGACAGCTGGCTGGTGATTGAGGCCAGCGGCAAGACCACCCTGTTTTGCCGGCCCAAGGACCTGGAGCGGGAAATCTGGGACGGCATACGTCTTGGCCCCAAGGCGGCACCGGCGGCCCTCGGTTTGGACGCGGCGTTCAGCGTGGAAACACTGGCCGAAAAAATGCCTGCCCTGCTCACCAACCAGAAAGCGGTGTGGTTTCCGTTTGCGACGCACAAGGGCCTGGAGACGCAGGTCGACGGCTGGCTCAACAGCGTGCGCGCAAGAGCCCGCATGGGCGCGGAATGCCCGCAGAGCCAGCACGACCTGTGCAGCCTGCTCGACGAAATGCGCCTGACCAAGGACGCGCACGAGATCGCCATACTGCGCCAAGCTGGAAAAATCTCGGCTGCAGCACATGTACGCGCCATGAAGACTTCCGCCGCCATGCTGCGTGAGCCTGTGAAAGGCGGTGCGCGTGAATACCACCTTGAGGCCGAACTGCTGCATGAGTTCCGCCGTCATGGTTCGCAATTCCCGGCATACACGAGCATCGTGGCCGCCGGTGCCAACGCCTGCATATTGCATTACCGCGCCGACACGGCCGAGCTCAAGCCGGGAGAGCTGTGCCTGATTGATGCAGGCTGCGAACTTGATGGCTATGCCAGCGACATCACGCGCACCTTCCCGGCTGACGGCAAATTCACGCCTGCCCAACGCACGCTGTATGACATCGTGCTTGAGGCGCAATACGCGGCCGTGAAGGCCACCCGGCCAGGCAAACGCTTCAACGACCCGCACGACGCCGCCACCCGTGTACTGGCCCAGGGCATGCTGGACACCGGCCTGCTCGACAAAAAGAAACACGGCAAGGTCGATGACGTGCTGGCTTCGGGCGCGTACCGGCAGTTCTACATGCACCGCACCAGCCACTGGATGGGTATGGACGTGCATGACTGCGGCGACTACACCGAGCCCGGCAGCAAGCCCCGCGAGGAGAAAGACATGCTGGGCCAGACCGTGATGAAAAAGCCCTCGCGCATTTTGCGGCCAGGCATGGTGCTGACGATTGAGCCCGGCATCTATGTACGGCCGGCCAAAGGCGTGCCGAAAGAGTTCTGGAACATCGGTATCCGCATCGAAGACGATGCACTGGTGACAAAAGACGGCTGCGAGCTGATGACGCGCGGCGTGCCGGTGGATGCGGACGAGATCGAGGACTTGATGCGGGCATAGCGCCCCCGGGATTACCCGCGCTTGGGGCCACGGTAGCGGCGCCGTCCTACGCGGGCGGGTCAACAGCGCCACTGAACCGGACGTTGAACTTGTGTGAACATTCCCAAACACAAGGAGCTACCCGCCATGACATATTCATCCCTCGCCCGCCGCCTCGTCGCTGTCGCGATCACTTCATTGTTTATTGCAGGCCCCGTTTTTGCCAAGGGCCATGACGACGATCACGGCAACGGCAATGGCAAAGGCAAACACGGCCAGAAGCATGAGAAGAAGGAAAACAAACATGCGGAAAAACGCCAGCGTGAAGAGATCAAGCAGGGCGCCTATTTCAATGACCAGCAACGGACGTACGTGCGTGAGTACTACACCACGAATTACGGCGGTGCGAAGCGCTGCCCTCCCGGCCTTGCCAAAAAGAACAATGGCTGCCTGCCCCCCGGACAGGCACGTAACTGGGCGGTTGGCCAGCCCGTCCCGCGCGGCGTCACCTTGTATTCCGTAGCCCCGCCAGTTGTCCGCATGTTGCCCCCTGCACCCTACGGTTATCGCTACGCACGCCTGGGCGGTGATGTCGTGCTGGTCCAGCAGCAGAACAACATCATTGTGGACATCATTCAGGGCCTTCTCGGCGGCTAGAACCCGGCAGGCCGGCTCGCCAGCCTCTGGCGGGTCCGGCTTCACTCCACTGCGCACATAAACCGGCCTGAAAGCACGACTAACGCGTTTTCAGGCCGGTTTATTGCTAGTCTGGGGAATGCCTTCAGCTCCAGCCGCCCACCCATCCCCGACGAATACCGCGCCCAATCCGCAGTGGCGCGCCCAGGAACTCCTGCTGATGAGCGAGGTGATGCGCCTGGTGGGCAAGAGCCTTGCGCCGGAAGTTGTGCTCAGGGAAATGCTGCACCTCATTTCGGAACTGCTGGGCCTCAACCGCGGCCGCATTGTGCTGGCCGACTTTGTGGGAGACATCGCCCTTGAAGGCCTTGCTGATCGAAAGCCGGGGACACGCCCACCCGGTCATGCAGGCCCTTCTTCATCCATCCGCTACGCCTATGGTCTCACCAAAACAGAAATGGCACGTGGGCGTTACGGCCCCGGTGAGGGCATCACCGGCCGTGTGCTGGCAACGGCGCAACCCATCATCGTGCAGGACATTGATGCCGAATCCCAGTTCCTGGCGCGCTCGGTGGCACGCGCCCAGCTGCCGCAGGAGGTGGTGGCCTTCATCGCCTTGCCGATTGAGGTCAACCGCGAAGTCATAGGCGTACTGGCCTGCCACCGAATACGCAGCCGTGACCGGCAACTCAATGACGATGTGGCGGTGCTGAAAATCCTGGCGACGCTGGCGGGGCAGTTGCTGCAGCTGCAGGCGCTGGTGGCCGACAAAACGCGTGCCCTGCAGGCCAAGAACCAGCTGCTCGAACGTGCGCTGGAGACCGCCGCTGCACGCTACGGCATCATCGGCACATCCCCTGCGCTGTTGCAGGCCCTCAGCGAACTTGAGCGCGTGTCGGAGGCTACCGCCAGCGTGCTGCTTCTGGGTGAATCGGGCACCGGCAAGGAGCTGTTCGCGCGGGCGGTGCATCTCTCAAGCCAGCGACGCGACCAGCCGTTTATCAAGGTCAACTGCGCAGCGATTCCCGACACGCTGTTTGAATCAGAACTTTTCGGCTACGAGCGCGGCGCCTTCACCGGGGCGCAGACGGCACGCGCCGGCTGGTTTGAGCAGGCCGACCGGGGCACGATATTTCTGGACGAGATTGGCGAGATGCCGCTGGCCATGCAGACCAAGCTGCTGCGCACACTGCAGGAGGGCACCATCGTGCGCCTCGGTGGCAAACGCGAAGTCAGGGTGTCGGTGCGTGTGGTGGCAGCCACCAACCGCGACCTGGAAGTTGACGTGCAGGCGGGCAGCTTCCGGCGTGACCTGTTCTACCGCCTCAATGTCATTCCCATCCGCCTGCCCTCATTGAGGGAGCGCCGGCAGGACATTCGCGCGCTGGCCATTCTCTTCCTGAGCCGCGTCAACCAGGACAACCAGCGCAATGTCAGCCTGTCGTCCGATGCGCTGGCGCGGCTGGAACAACACCCGTGGCCGGGCAATATTCGCGAGCTCGGCAACGTGATCGAGCGGCTGGTGCTGCTGACGGACAGCACCATGGTGTCAAGCCGTGAGCTGGAGCGCTTTCTGCCGTCGACGATCAGCACAAAACCTCCCACAAAACCGGTCGCAGCGCCATTGACCATGGCATCTGCCCCGCTGGTGCGCGACTACCAGACCGCGCAATCGCACTCGGCCACGCAGCTTCAGGAAGCGCTGGCGGCGCACGGCGGCAACCAGTCACGTGCTGCGCAGGCCATGGGCCTGACAGTACGGCAGTTTGGCTACCGGTTGAAAAAACTCGGCCAACACAATGCCGACAATTTGTAGACATTGTGCAGGGCGTGTTGATAAACGGCCTGTACGGCAGCTATCTAATTCATAGCAGATTGGCCTCTTCTATATTGGGCTTACGCTATTTTTTGACTTGAATTCCAGGGCGGCACAAAACTGGCACGAGCGTTGCAATAAAGATGGGGACGGCATGTGCCGTGACCCTCCTGGAGATTGCCATGACGACCAGCGTTCTTGTTTCCCCCGAACAACTTTCAAGCATGATGGGCACCGAGCCGGTGGTCATCATCGACACCCGCGACGCCGACACCTACGCGGCCGGCCACCTGCCCGGTGCCGTGAACATGCGCGAAATCTTCACCTTTCTCGCCACTTCGACGGCTGAGGGCCTGACCGCCCTCAAATCAACATTTGCAGAGCACTTTGGCGCAGCTGGCCTGTCGGGTCTGGAAACCGCCGTGTTTTATGAGGACGCGCTGAACAGCGGCTACGGCCAGTCCTGCCGCGGCTATTACCTGCTGACCTGGCTGGGCTACCCCAAGGTCAAGGTGCTCAATGGCGGCTTTTCTGCGTGGAAGGCGCAGGGCCTGCCGGTCAGCACCGAAGCCGTGGTGCCAAACGCAGCCAGCTTTCCGGCCGATCTTGCGGCAACTGATGTCATGCTGACCAAGGATGACGTGGTGGCCGCATTGGGCAGCGATATCGCCTTGCTCGATGTACGCGACATCGACGAATGGACCGGCGAAAGCTCGTCCCCTTACGGCAAGGACTTTGCCCCACGCAAGGGCCGCCTGCCCGGTGCCAAATGGATTGAGTGGTACCGCTTCATGAAGCCTTCCGCGCAGGGCCCGGTGTTCAAGTCACCCCTCGAGGTTCAGGCCGAGTGCGCCACCGCAGGCATAGCGAGCGACGACACCGTCTACCTGTACTGCTTCAAGGGCGCACGCGCATCCAACACCTTCCTGGCGCTGAAGCAGGCCGGGTTCAGCGACGTGCGCATGTACTTTGGTTCGTGGAACGAGTGGTCACGCGACGACTCGCTGCCGATTGAAAGTGACGCACCCATCATGAAGGCCAAACCACCGGCACTGGCACTCGCCGCCTGACCCGCAGCCTGGCCCCCACCCACATCCATACAAGGAATCTTTTCATGTCCGTTGACACCCCGACAGCCGCCGCACCAACCACCGTGAAGGCTTACCTCAAACCCATTGACGCAGAAGGCCTCTCGGCCTTTGCGGCCAAGGGCAAGGCCAACCCGGCCTCACGCGGGACCAACAAGGTCCACACGGTGATGCAGGGCATGTACCGCTCGCTCAGTTATGTAGGCGACCACCAGCCGGTGGTCGTGGATGAGCCCCTGCACCTGTTCGGCGAAAACACGGCACCGGCACCGGGCGAAATCGTGCTGTCTGGCCTGGGCGGTTGCCTGGCCGTAGGCATCACGGCGGTGGCCACCTGGAAGCAGGTCCGCTTAAGCAAGCTGGAGATCTTCATGGAAGGTGACATCGGCAACCCCGCTGCCTGGGGCGCAGGTGGCGCGCTGAAGGAGGCCAAAGACATGGGCTTTCAGGCGATTCGCGTGAAGGTGGTGCTTGAAGGCGATGCCAGCCGCGAGGTGCTGGACGAGATCGTCCAGCATGCCAACTTCTATTCGCCGGTTGCCAACAGCATGCGCAACCCGATTCCTTTCGAGATAGCTTTGGCCTGAGCACAGCCTGCACAACACTGGAGCTTTTATGGAAGTCCTTGATCGAGTGCCCGCAGACCACGCAGCCGAAAGCCTTGCACCGGCAGCCGCCGCTGACGCACTGGTTGAGGCGGTACGCGTTCTGGCCGATGGCCCGCTGGCAGAACTGGCCGATGACATTGATCGCCGCGGCATCTACCCGAAGTCCATCCTGCAGCGGCTGGGCGAGCTGGGTGCGTTGAGTGCCCACATCGCCCAGGGCGACAGACCTGCTGACTATGGGCTTGCCATCCGGGCGATGTCTGAAATCTCTCGCGTCTGCGGGGCCACGGGCTTCATGGTCTGGTGCCATGAAGTCTGCGGTACTTATATGGAGCAATCCGGCAACCCTGCGCTGATGGGTGAGCGCCTGGCACTGCACAACAGCGGATTGACGCTGGGTGCCACAGGCATGTCCAACCCCATGAAAACGTTTGCGGGCATAGAAACCCTGCTGCTGCATGCACGCGAGGTGGAAGGCGGCTGGATGGTGAACGGCACATTGCCCTGGGTCAGCAACCTGGGGCCGGACCACTACTTCGGCGCAGTTGCGGATGTCGAAGACAGCGCTGCGGAAGCCGCCACAAAGTCGGAAGTGATGTTCATCGTGCATTGCAACGCGCCAGGTGTCGAGCTGCGCAACTGCCCTTCGTTTTCTGCAATGGAAGGCACCAACACCTGGGCGGTTCGGCTGACAAACTATTTTGTGGGCGCGAAAGACCTGATTGCCCACCCGGTGCGGCCTTTCATAGGGCGCATACGCGCTGCATTCATCCTGCTGCAGACGGGCATGGGGCTGGGTGTTGTGCAGGGTGCCATTGATTCGATGTGGAAGGTCGAGCGCCAGCTCGGCCACGTGAATGAATTTCTGGAAGACAGGCCCGACGAGCTTCAGGCAGAACTGGACGATCTGAACGCACGCATCATGGCGCTGGCGGCAACTCCCTACAGCCAGGACAAGGAATTCCTGATCGATGTGCTCGATGCGCGCGCTCACACATCCGAACTTGCCCTGCGCGCGGCGCAGTCTGCCTTGCTGCACCAGGGCGCGCGGGGTTATCTCATGACATCCGATGTACAAAGGCGTGTGCGTGAGTCACATTTCGTCGCCATCGTGACGCCTGCCATCAAGCACCTGCGCAAGGAAATCGCGCGCCTCAGCGCCACGGAGCAACCCGCATGAGCATGCCCGTGAATCCCTGGGCGTTATACATCTGCCGCGCCTGCGGCCTGATTTACGACGAGCAGAAAGGTGATGCAGACAGCGGTCTGGCAGCGGGCACCCGGTTTGCAGATATTCCCGATGACTGGGCCTGCCCGCTGTGCGGCGTGACCAAGTCTGATTTTGAACCTTATGTCGTGGAAGCGCCAGCGCGCAGGAGCAGCAGTACCAACAACAGTCAGGCGCACAACGCAGCGCTCCGCCGTGATGCGGGCACAGTGATTGTGGGCGCAGGCCGTGCAGGCTGGCAAATGGCAGAAGCGCTGCGCGCCCGGGATGCCAGCATGACCATCACCATGATCACTTCATGCAACGGTGACGTTTACGACAAACCCATGCTGTCGGTTGCGATGGCCAAAGGCATTGCGCCCGGAAAGCTGGCGCGGGAAACCGGCTCTGCAGCAGCAAGCCGTCTGAATATAAGGTTGATGACAAATACACATGCTGTGCGCGTTACCCCGGCAAACCGCCAGGTGCGCACCACACGCGGAACGCTGCGTTACCGGCAACTGGTCCTGGCGCATGGTGCAGAGGCATGGCTGCCGCCACAGTTTCCACCCGCGCTATGCTGGCGCATCAATCACCTGCAGGCGTACGCAAAATTCCGCAGCATGCTTGGCAACGCACCACAGCGCATCGCAGTGGTCGGTGCAGGCCTGATTGGCTCCGAGTTGGCGAACGACCTCGCACTGGCGGGGCACGCCGTGACTTTGATTGACATCGCCACCAGGCCGCTGGCAGCAGCTCTGAACGAAGCGCAATCGCAGCAGCTGCTCGACGCATGGGCACCGCTGCCCGTCACTTTCGTCGGCGGCGTACAGGTCAGCGAGATTCGGCTGACGAGCCATTCAAACATCAAGGAAGTGATCACACGGTGTGGTCAGATATTCACGGTGGACCACATCGTGGTGGCGGCCGGTCTGCAAACACCCGATCGGCTGGCCATCCGCGCTGGCCTGGCCTGGAACAACGGCATAGCGGTGGATGCCGGCACGCTGGCCACCAGCCAGGCCCACATCCATGCATTGGGTGACTGCATTTCCATTAACGGCCAGGTGAGCCGCTTTATAGAACCGATAGGCCGGCAGGCCAGAGCTGTGGCCGCTCACCTGGTTGGCGATGTCGGCATGCCATACAGGCACACCCCGGTTCCGCTGCGCATCAAAACCACCTCATTGCCCTTCTCGCTGTGAGTTGACGCGGGGTGCCGGACAGTGGGACACAGTTGGCATGCCTTTTCATGAAGGCGTATAATTTTCTTCAGCCCGGAGAACCCAAACCCGCTCTATAGTTCAAGTCAGCACAGGAGCACGACTTGAACGCACCCACCTCAACCCTGCAAGGCGATATTCTCGAACGGGCCGAACGGCAGTCACAGGTCGTCCGGGCGCTCCAGAAGGTTTTGCCGGGGCATGCCCTGCTCTGGAACAGCGAAGACACCACGCCGTATGAGTGCGATGGGCTCACTGCCTATCGCGAGCGTCCGCTGGTCGTTGCATTGCCTGAAACCTATGCAGAGGTGCAGGCCGTGCTGAAAACCTGCCACGCGCTGGATATTCCGGTTGTTGCGCGTGGCGCTGGCACGGGTTTGAGCGGCGGTGCAATGCCGCACAGGCTGGGCGTGACGCTGTCGCTGGCGAAGTTCAACAGAATCCTCAAGCTCGACCCGGCAAGCCGTACAGCCGTCGTTCAGGGCGGCGTGCGCAACCTCGCCATATCGGAAGCAGCCGCGCCCCATGGTCTGTATTACGCGCCCGACCCTTCCAGCCAGATTGCCTGCACCATAGGCGGCAACGTGGCCGAGAACTCAGGTGGCGTGCACTGCCTGAAATATGGTCTTACCGTACACAACGTACTGAAGGTGCGCGGCTTCACGATTGAAGGCGATGAGGTTGAGTTTGGCGGTGACGCGCTGGACGCGCCGGGCTACGACCTGATGAGCATCATCGTTGGCAGTGAAGGCATGCTGGCCGTGACCACTGAAGTCACCGTCAGGCTGATACCCAGACCCCAACTGGCGCGCTGCATCATGGCCAGCTTTGATGACCTGCGCAAGGCCGGTGACGCAGTAGCAGCCGTGATCGCGGCAGGCATCATTCCGGCAGGCCTGGAGATGATGGACAAGCCCATGACCATCGCGGTCGAGGACTTTGTACATGCAGGCTATGACCTGACGGCTGAAGCCATATTGCTTTGCGAAAGTGACGGCACCGCCGAAGAGGTCGAAGAAGAAATCGGCCGCATGAGCGAGGTGCTGACGCGCTGCGGTGCGACGGCGATTGCGGTCAGCCAGAACGAAACCGAGCGCCTGCGGTTCTGGAGCGGCCGCAAGAATGCCTTCCCCGCGTCTGGCCGCATCAGCCCCGACTACATGTGCATGGACTCCACCATTCCGCGCAAGCGCCTGGCCGACATACTGCTGGCCATTGCAGGGATGGAAAAAAAATACCAGCTGCGCTGTGCAAATGTTTTTCATGCCGGCGACGGCAATCTCCACCCCTTGATCCTGTTTGATGCAAACGATGCAGACCAGCTGCGTCGCTGCGAACTCTTTGGTGCGGACATTCTTGAAACCAGTGTCGCCATGGGGGGCACCGTGACGGGCGAGCACGGCGTCGGCGTTGAAAAACTCAACTCGATGTGCGTGCAGTTTTCTGCTGAAGAGAACGAGCAGATGTTTGGTGTCAAGCGTGCGTTTGACGCCAAGGGCTTGCTGAACCCCGGCAAGGTCATACCGACGCTGAACCGCTGTGCGGAGTACGGAAAGATGCTGGTGCGCGCCGGGAAAATAGCGCACCCGGATTTGCCCAGGTTTTAGGGCCTTTCAACACTATTTTCAGGAGTGCGAACGCGGTGAAAACAGGGTCAATCAAGGCGCACGCCAACGGCAAGGCTCCTGCCTTGCCTGGGAGTGCAACGCAGAGTGGCGCTGTTTTCACCCCGTTCCCTCCGGGTTGTGATCAAAAAGGCCGCGCGCGGCGTTGCAAAGCCTTGATGGGGTCTGCCCCATCTGCGTTTTGCGCCTTGC
>JAZKAY010000001.1:0-504896 GCA_040388905.1 Pseudomonadota bacterium | reverse complement strand
CCCGCAACAAAATAGTCAAGGCGCCAAGATAGGTTGACAAGGGATCGTTGGACGCTCCGAGTGCCGATTGCCCCTCCGTCAGCAAGCCCTGCAGTTTTTTCTCAATCGAACGCGCTTCTTCCTTCTGTCCCGCTGTGATGGCGTTTCGAAAAGCGCCCATATTTTTTTCGATGTCTTCAAACAAAGGGCGATTTTTAGCAGCCAATGCAGGCTCAACTGGTTCGAAACCATCGAGGTAGGCAGACAAAGCCAATTTGGACGCTGTTGGCGCATCGCCTCCGTCGAGGGCGGATAGGCTGGCCCTCAATTTATCTTTTGCGATGATCAGACTCTCCGCGCTTTGCGCATTGAGCGCCTCGGGCGTGCTTCGCAGATAGGCCAGTATTGGCTTGGCGTTCTCTGGATTGACGACCTTCCCCAATGCTGACTCGGAAACCTCGCTCAGCTTTGAAAGTCCAGGTATGGCCACGCGTAGATCAGAACGTGAAGACCATAGCCTTGCACCCGTTTGGCGATCACTGTCAGTGTAAGAAAGCGTAGAGGCAAAAAAGGCGATGTTCCATCGTTCATCATCTGTCAGCTCGGAGAAGCTCCGCATGGAAGTGCCCTTGACCCCTTGCGTAATTATTTGCTGCAACGCGAAAACACTGCGTTCACGCGCACGCTCATGATCTGCCAAGGCGATGGGCGGCGGGCTCAGCTTGGAGGCAAGGGGACCATCAGCATGCCCGGTTAATCCATGGCAAGCGGCGCATTGACTCTGATAAAGGCGCATGCCTTGTTGGAGATCAGGCAGCCTGGCGGGAGACATGGGCACCGGATACAGCACCAGTAAGCTCGACGCCAGGCCATGAGCCATATCACTGACGGTAGAAGCACTTGCTTTTGCGGCAATGTTGTTTCGCAGGATAGCTGCCTTCCTTAACAAATCAGATTTCCCTGCGTTGTCCGGCAGCTCAGCCAATTGCAGTTCGGCACTCTGCGCGAACTCTTGCATTTCCTTGTATTCGTTCTGGCTGACCGTTTGGCCATCCTTCACAGCTTTCCCATAGTCAACCGATACGTAATCAAGCAATTGCCAGATCTGCTTGGCTTGTTTCTGGGTAGCAAGCTCGTCGGCATGCGCTTGGGACAGGAGCACCGCGCTGAGCAACAACGTGAAGAAAAAGTAAAGCTTTTTCATATGAAAGTGGTGAGATAAATCACCACAAATGAGAATGATTGTAGTTTAGATTTCTTATGGCTGTGCGTATGCAAGACTTACGCAGAGTGCGTATTCAAGCAGGAAACTGCGGATCGCTTAAAAAGTCATCGGTGCATCAAGCATTGAACTTTTATAAGTAGCGGGCGAAGACCATTTCCGACTACTAGCAAGCTTGCGTCCATGTCGGCAAAAACGGCCATCCACATCGTTGCAGAGCCAAATACGGCCATGACCAGGAACACAGACTTGATGTCCACTGCCAAGGTAATGCTGCCAGAGAATCGCGTAAGTCCGCTTTGCAAAGGCTGGCGGCGTTTATATCGCGGCGGCCGTGATACGCGGTGGGTTGCCGAAGCTATCCGCCTTGAGGCCTAGGACTCGGCTGGAGCCGCTGGCACTGGCCGTGAGACTAAGATTGACGCCGCTGGCGCATCTGGCGGGACGCATACCGCCCAACAACGTTGGCACAGGTCGTATGGGATTGCTCGATCACGCCACTTGGCCACCGGAGCTAGATCGTGGAACCCTGAAACGAATGTAAACGAGTAAGGATTTGCATGGCTTCCACAGTTGACCAAGTCCGCATCGCCGCCGAACTGGGCGTGTCGCGCCATTTCGACGCGGCTACTGAAATCGCCCGTCGCACTACCTTTGTCGCAGAGTACGTTCGATCCGCCGCAGCGCAGACCCTGGTGCTCGGTATCAGCGGCGGCGTTGATTCCACGGTTACCGGCCTGCTGTGCCAGCGGGCTGTTGAGCAACTGCGCAGCGAGGGCCTGCAGGTCCGCTTCATCGCCATGCGGCTCCCCTATGGCATCCAGGCCGACGAAGCAGACGCGCAACGCGCGCTAACCTTCATCGCTCCAGACCAAACCCTAAGCGTCGATGTCAAGCCAGCTTCGGATGCCGCGCTTGCGGCGTTGAAGGCGGGAGGAATGCGCTACACCGATGCCTTCCACGAGGATTTTGTATTGGGCAACATCAAGGCCCGCCAGCGCATGATTGCCCAATATGCTGTGGCCGGGGCGACCGGTGGTTTGGTGGTGGGGACAGACCATGCTGCGGAAGCCTTGATGGGGTTTTTCACCAAGTTTGGTGACGGTGGCTGTGATATAGCGCCATTATCCGGATTAACCAAGCGCCGTGTCAGGGCCATTGCATCTGCTCTGGGAGCGGATGCAAGCCTTGCCGGGAAAATTCCCACGGCGGATTTGGAATCCCTTCAACCTCAACGTCCCGATGAAGCAGCCTTGGGTGTTAGTTACGACGACATCGATGACTTTCTGGAAGGTCTGCCAGTTAAATTGGCTCCCTCACAACTCATCGTGGCGACTTACCGCCGCACAGCGCATAAGCGCGCGCTACCCGCTGTACCGTCTGCATAGATGGCAGAGGTGCGCCGCTTTATGACGCTAAATCGCCTGCGCCAAGCCATGGAGAACGCCGCATTCCCTTGCCGAGCGAACAGTATCGCAAGAGCGCCGCAGCTCGATTAACTGTTGCTCCAACGCCTTGAGTTCACGAATTTTCGACCTCACCTGGACGATATGGGCGTCGATCAGCTCGTTGACCTCGCCACAGTCCAGCTCGGGCCGGTCTCGGAACCTGAGCAAGTTGCGGATTTCGTCCAACGTCATATCACGTGATCGGCACCGACGAATGAAAAGCAGGCGCTCTAGGTGGTTTTCGTCGTAAAGACGGAAATTACCTTCACTGCGCGCTGGCTCCAACAGCAGGCCTTCGGTTTCGTAAAAACGGATGGTCTGCACCTGGCAATCGGCGCGTTTTGCGAGCTCTCCAATTCGCAGCATCCTGAATCCCCACTAAAAAGCTTGACTCTATAGCAACTATAGGTTGCCTAATATCAAATCTACCAAAAACCCCGCCTCACAAACAGGAATCCCCATGAGTCAAACGGAATCTTCATCCTGCGGATGCAGCACATCGTCGAAGTCCGACACGGCCACTTGTTACATCGACAACATGGACTGCAAAAACGAGGAGGCGATGATCCGCCAGCGCCTGGGTGCGCTCGACGGCGTATGCAATCTGGCGTTCAACTTGAAGCAGCGCACGCTGGTGGTCACGCACACCTTGACCTCCCTCGGCGCCATTGAAGAGGCCTTGCAAAGCATCGGCATGCGACCGCAGCGGCGGGCTGGTCTGACCAAGACGCTCTACAGCATCGAGAACATGGACTGCCCAAGCGAAGAGGCTTTGATTCGCGCCCATCTCGCAAAACTCGACGGGATAGAAGCCCTCGAGTTCGATCTCAAAAACCGCACGCTCTTGGTGACCCACGATGAGCAAGCTCGCTCCGCAATGGAATCGGTGTTCACCTCCATCGGTATTAGGGCCAAGGTCCAGGCTGACGGCGTCCAGTCCGCCGACGAGCGAGTCGTGTTTCAGATTGACAACATGGATTGCCGCTCTGAAGAAGCCATGATCCGGGAGTGTTTGAGGCAGCTGGACGGCGTGAAAACACTGGAATTTGATCTCCCGCAACGCAAGCTGGCCGTGACCTTGAACGCTGCAGCACTGGCGCCCGTGGAGGCCGCTTTGGTGTCAATTGGCATGCGCGCCCAACGCGCTGGATCCGCGCAAGCACAGGCTGTCCCCGCTTTGACGGTACCGCCCGAGCGCGCGCCGGTGGCCCAGGCCGCGAAGGCTGGCAATGAAGTCACAGTCAGCTACCGTATCGAAAACATGGATTGCCCCACCGAAGAGGCCTTGATTCGTGACCGCCTGGGCAAGGTCCAGGGCGTTGCCAAGCTCGAGTTCAACCTGATGCAACGCGTGCTGACTGTTGACCACACCCTCCCTTCCTCCGAACCCATAGAGCAGGCTCTGGCCGCGATCGGTATGAAGGCGCAGCGCCAAGATGCCGCCGGCGTCGCCACGACAGTGCTGCAGATCGCCGAGATGGATTGTCCGACCGAAGAAGGACTCATTCGAGGAAAGTTGGAGGGCATGACAGGGATCGCCGACTTGCAGTTCAACCTGATGCAGCGCACCTTGACAGTCCAGCATTCACCTGAGGCCATCACCCAGGCCGTCACAGCCATCGAATCGCTGGGATACGAAACCGTGGTGCAAACCACGGATGAACCACGTGATGCGGACTTACCGGTGCCGAAGACCAACTGGCTGCCGATGATTTTCTCGGGAGTGGCGGCTGTACTGGCCGAAGTCGTCTACTGGGCCAACGGCGGCATCCACTGGATGGTGGTCGCACTCGCGCTGGTATCCATTGCCACCGGCGGGCTCAGCACTTACAAGAAGGGCTGGATCGCGCTGAAAAATCTCAATCTGAACATGAACGCGCTCATGGCCATCGCGGTGACCGGTGCCATGGCGATCGGCCACTGGCCCGAAGCAGCGATGGTAATGTTCCTGTTTGCGCTGGCTGAGGTGATCGAAGCCAAGTCTCTGGACCGCGCCCGTAATGCGATCCGTGGCCTTTTGGAGCTGACACCCGCCACCGCCACCGTCCGCCAGGGCGACGGCGCCTGGCTGGAAGTGCCGGCCAAGGAAGTTGTGCTGCAGGCTGTAGTGCGGGTCAAGCCGGGGGAGCGCATTGCCTTGGACGGCATCATCACCTCTGGCAGTTCCGCGATCAACCAGGCCCCCATCACCGGTGAAAGCCTGCCGGTCGAGAAAGCCGAGGGCGACCAGGTCTTTGCCGGCACGATCAACGAGACCGGCTCCTTCGAGTACAAGGTCACCGCTGCCGCAAACAACTCGACGCTGGCACGCATCATCCATGCCGTCGAGTCGGCCCAGGGTAGCCGCGCGCCAACCCAGCGCTTCGTCGATCAGTTCGCCAAGGTGTATACGCCGGCCGTGTTTGCGGTGGCCGTGCTCGTTGCTGTTGTTCCGCCGCTCGCTTTCGGTGGCGCCTGGTTTGACTGGATTTACAAGGCGCTGGTACTGCTGGTGGTAGCCTGTCCATGCGCGCTGGTCATCTCTACGCCAGTCACCATCGTCAGCGGCTTGGCCGCTGCCGCCAGACGCGGCATTCTGATCAAGGGCGGTGTTTACCTGGAGGGGGGGCGCAAGCTCAAGGTGTTGGCCCTGGACAAGACAGGAACCCTGACCCACGGCAAGCCCGAGCAGACTGATTTCGTTGCCCTGAGTGGCGACCAGCCCATGGTGCAGCGCTGGGCGTCCAGCCTGGCCGCGCGGTCGGACCACCCTGTATCTCAGGCCATCGCCCGGCACGCCAAGCAAGCCGCAACGCAGGCGCTGGAGGTGCAGGACTTCAAGGCACTGCCCGGCCGGGGCGTCAGTGGGCAGATCGCAGGCACTTTGCTGCACCTAGGCAACCATCGATTGACCCAGGAGCGCGGCTTGAGCACGCCGGCGTTGCAGTCGACGCTGGAGGGATTGGAACGCCAAGGCAAGACAGCGGTCATGGTGATGAACGAGTCGGCGGTGCTGGGGATTTTTGCGGTGGCGGACACGGTCAAGGACAGCAGCAAGAAAGCCATCGCGAACCTGCACGCCATGGGCGTGCGCACCGTGATGCTGACCGGCGATAACCAGCACACGGCCAACGCGATAGCCGCTCAGGTAGGCATCGATGAGGCACGGGGTGACCAGCTTCCCGAGGACAAGCTGCGCACCATTGAAAGCCTGGCGGGCGGTCAAGGCCAGGTCGGTATGGTGGGCGACGGCATCAACGATTCGCCGGCGCTGGCGCGCGCAGACATCGGTTTTGCCATGGGCGCCGCCGGCACTGACACGGCCATCGAGACGGCCGACGTCGCCCTGATGGATGACGACCTGCGCAAGATCCCCGCGTTCATCCGGCTGTCGCAGCAGACCGCACTGGTGCTCACGCAGAACATCGTCTTGGCGCTGGGGATCAAGGTGATCTTTGTGGCGTTGACCTTCACGGGCCAAGCCACCATGTGGATGGCGGTGTTTGCCGATATGGGCGCAAGCCTGATCGTGGTGTTCAACGGCCTGCGTTTGCTGAAAACGCGCGACGCGTGACTGTGATTGGAACTGGCGACATGGGACTGCTGCGGCACTGGGTGTATGACTGGGGCGGTCTCAACACCCAACTAATGCTGTGGATCAACCGATCCATGCCGGCGGACTGGATCGGCTTTGCACGCTTGCTCTCCGCAATCGGCAGTTATTGGGGCGCGCCACTCATGGGCGTGGCGCTGCTGGGCTGGCGGGCCGTCAAGCGTTCCGAGCCCGCGGCGCTGGCGCCGTTCCGGTTCGGTGTCGGCGTCCTGGTCGCCATACTCCTTGCCTGGACTGCCAAGGCCGCGTTTGCACTCCCGCGACCTTCGGACCTGTATGCCAACGATATGGCTTGGGTGCTTGGCTCACCCGACAGCCTTTATGCCTTTCCCAGCGGCCATGCTGTCTATACTGCAGCCGTCGTTGCCAGCCTCTGGCCCCTGGGTCCCTGGCCTTTCCGGCTGCTTCTACTCGCAATCGCGGCAGCCGTCGTCTGGTCCCGCGTGGCACTGGGGGCGCACTTCCCAGCGGATGTTGTTGCCGGCTTCCTTCTCGGCGGTGCTTGCGTAGTAGCGACCCATGGATGGGCCGTGTCGTTGAAACGAGCAGTTGACAAGTGGCGGGCCAGGCGATGACCTTCGAGTTCGCCGCAGTGCTTCGCCTGGCGGGCCGCATCGACACCATCAATCGCTGGATGGCGTTCGCGGTGCGCTGGGGCCTGCTGGCCAATGCCGTCCTCATCGCCGGCAATGCGTTCAGTCGCAAGCTGCTGGGCATGGCGTCGTCGACCATGTACGACGTGCAGCCGCACTTCTTCGCGCCGGTGGTGCTGCTGATGGCAGCCTTCACGCTGCAGCGCGATGAGCATGTGCGCATAGACATCTTCCTGATGCTGCAGATGGCAATGGTAGGCATCCTCGCGGTGTTCCCCGGTATCGCCAGTACGCCGCCACCGGCAGCCACGCTGACCGACAAGCAGGTGAAGGATGCGCTACGCATGTCGCCGGAGCCCATCTCCGACCCTTCAGCCGACCCGATTTCCAAGAAATGAACATGCAAACTCACCGTCCCTGGCCTTGGTTTTTTCTCTCCTTCGCCGTACTCGCCGCCGATCAAGCCGCCAAAAGTACCATCGACGCCGCCACGCCCCTCGGTTGGTCCCATCCGGTTACGTCTTTTTTCAACCTGGTCCACGTGCTGAACCCTGGCGCCGCCTTCAGTTTTCTTGCCGGGGCCGGTGGCTGGCAGCGTTGGTTCTTGCTGGGCATCGCGATCGTTGCTTCCCTCTGGTTAATCTGGATGCTGCGGCAACCTAGGCCACCCACGGAGTCGCTGGCCTTCAGTCTGATCCTGGGAGGCGCGTTGGGAAATGCCTTTGATCGTGCCGCCCGCGGCCATGTCATCGACTATTTAGATTTCCACATCGCTGGATCGCACTGGCCAGCCTTCAATGTGGCAGATATAGCCATCACCCTGGGTGCGGCTTGTTTGGTGCTTGTTTCCTTCATCGCTACCCGGCAACCCCAACAGAAGGCATAAATTGTCCAGCTTCAGGCTCGAGTCTGCTCACAGTCCTTTGGGTCATGATCGACATCGCCTTGATCCCGCGTGGCCAGTGGTTTGTTGCGTAGGACCGCGAACCCGCCTATGTTCTACCAGCCCCGAGCACCGCGGTGCAAGCGAGGCTCCTCCAATACACGGCTGAGCAGGACCTTACCCACGATCACGTTACTGCAAACCGCCCCAAACGTCGTAGTATTTGTCGCCGCAGTCAGCTCATTGAATGCACGCGTGTTGCCTTGTGCAAGTCGTGCCAATCGGCACTGTCACTGGGGCAGGCCATACTCTTTAAGCACTTTACGACGGATATTGCGACCTTGGGCATGCTTTTTTATGAAGATCGGTGAACTCGCCAAATTAACCCAAACCCAAGCGGAAACTATCCGCTTCTACGAGCGCGAGGGCTTGATAAATGAACCTCCGCGCACGGACGGAAACTACCGCCTCTACGGGCTCGAGCACTTAGCGAGACTCGGCTTCATCCGGAGCTGCCGTTCGCTTGATATGACGCTCGCGGAAATTCGGACGCTCCTCCAATTCAAAGACGCGCCAGAAGAAAACTGTAAGCAGGTCAACGCGCTACTTGACGAGCACATCGGACACGCAGCCACCCGCATCAAGGAGCTGAAGATTTTGCAAAAAGACTTAAAGGCTTTGCGGGAGCAATGCACAACTGACCGTATCGCCTCGGAGTGCGGCATCCTGAATCACTTGGAATAGGCTGCCAGGCTTACTCCGGAGCAAAATATTGATCGCAATCACTCAGTTCACGTTCACGGCGTTCATCAGCGAGTGGGTAGCGCGGCAAAAATCAAGTCAAAAGCCAGGAACTCGTATAAACGTGTCAACGGAGCTACGGATGCCTGAACGAGTTTCGCCAAGTCCCTAGCGCTTTTCCGATTCCCTAAATTGCCCTGCGATGAAAAATTAACCAAGTTGCCAAATATAACCAAGTAGGTTAAAATTATTTCTGTGGAAAAGAGCGTCCCTCACTGCAAATTAGCCGTAGCCCAAGCGATGGTGGAGGCCGGAAGGGTTCGCTCCACATTTTCGGCATTGAGCGGTGGTGCTGAAATGGGTTTTGATTTTGACGGAATGCTTGCTGTCGTCATGGCCATGACGACATCCGACTTCTACAAGAGCATGACCAGCCACGCAGACCACCAAGTCTGGCAGGACGTGTACCGACCGACCACGCCGGCTGGCGAGGTTTATTTGAAGCTGACAGTGATCAATGAAGTGCTCATCGTGTCTTTCAAGGAGTTATGAAATGAAATGCCCATCTTGCGCGTCCGCAACTCTGGTTAGCGATACACGCGACATGCCCTATACCTACAAGGGAGAGGCGACTGTGATCCCTGCGGTGACTGGCGACTTCTGCCCGGCATGCAACGAAGCGGTACTGAACATGGCGGAGTCGACACTTACCAGCGCGGCCATGTTGGCTTTCAACAAACAGGTCAACGCCTCCATCGTCGATCCGGGATTTATCGTCGGAGTGAGGAATAAGCTCGCCCTGGACCAGCGCGAGGCGGCGGAGATCTTTGGCGGTGGCGTGAATGCGTTTTCGCGGTATGAGAATGGTCGGACCAAGCCACCCTTGGCGCTGGTAAAACTGCTCAAGGTATTGGACCGGCATCCCGAATTGCTCAATGAGGTCAGAGCCGCTTAAACGCTCGCTTGTCTGCTTTAAAACCGTTCAAAAGCGCGCCGTAGCGACAGTGAGATGACCCGTCTTGCCCAGTACATTGAGGCTGCCCAGCGCGACAACACGCGCCGAAGCTACGCTTCTGCCATACGCCACTTTGAAATCGAGTGGAAGGGCCTGCTGCCTTCCACCGCTGATGCCATTGCCCGCTACCTGGCGGACCATGGCCCCACGTTGGCCATTAATACCCTTCGCCAGCGGTTAGCAGCCCTATCACGGTGGCACACCGACCAAGGTTTTCCAGATCCCACGAAATCCCCCTTGGTGCATCAGGTCCTCAAAGGCATTCGCTCCGTCCACACCGTTGCAGAAAAGCGCGCACGCCCCCTGGAACTGGCAATGCTCCAGAAGGTCGATCACTGGCTCGATTCCGCCATCGGCAATGCCCAGCGCTCCGGCGATCAGCCGGCCTTGCTGCGCCACACGCGTGACCGCAGCCTGATACTGCTGGGGTTTTGGCGCGGCTTTCGCTCCGACGAACTGGTCAACCTGCGCGTTGAAAACACCGAAGTCACACCCGGCCAGGGTATGTCCTGCTACTTGGGCCGCAGCAAAGGCGACAGGCAGCTGCAGGGCCGGACCTTCCAATGCCCGGCTTTGTCCCGCCTGTGCGCTGTAGACGCCTTCAACGCCTGGGTCAGCCTGGCCGGTTTGACCGAGGGCCCGGTGTTCCGCAAGATCGACCGCTGGGGCCATGTCGCCGAGGAAGGCCTGCACGCCAACAGCCTGATCCCCATGCTGCGCAGCCTGTTCACGGAAGCCGGGGTCGTGGCGCCCGAAGAGTACAGCAGCCACTCCATGCGCCGTGGCTTTGCTGGCTGGGCCCGCGCCAGTGGCTGGGACATAAAGGAACTGATGGAATACGTCGGCTGGAAAGACATCAAATCGGCCATGCGCTACCTGGATGCGTCGGATTCCAGTCTGCAAGCCCGGTTTGAGCAGGGATTGCCTGCTCTGGCGCCGGCAGCCGCGCAGCCACCACCGCCTTTGCTCTTGCTGACCGAACAGGCCGAAATTCCACGCCCGCTGGCCGAGGGAGCGACGCCCGTGGCGGTACTGCGCGTCACGATGGTGCTGGCCCGCTTCAGCAAGCAGTCGCGCGGCCTGGCGCGCGGCCACCGGCTGATCGAGCAGACTTGCTTCGAGCGTTTTGCCATGCAGCGCCTCAACACCGAAGGCACGCTTTACGAGCTGGCGGTTCCTTACCTGTCCCGCGACTTGCTGGACGAGGTGATCGCCACGCTGCTGGATGACATGTACCGCGTCGCCGAGGACAACCAGTGCCTGCTGGAAACCTCGTTTCACGAACCCGCCACCGACACCTATTGGGATTGAGGTGATAGGTAGCCAAGGGAGGTAGGACCCGCAGTTGACCTGTCAAGCGCTCCGTCTTGACGGTGCCGTTGTCTGGGTCAGCAGCATGTCTGCATACCTTGACACACCGAATTTGAACATTCCCCTGAAGTTCACGTGCGAGAAGTGGGCTGGACCCATCCGCGCCAGCCATGCGTCCTCGATCTTCTGGTTGGAACGGCGCCACTTGTCGACGGTTTCCTGCATGCGGTGGGTGTTCCAGGCCACTACCAGGTTGGTCAGCAAGGTATGTGAGCCGGATATCGCGATCATTTCGTCGCGCCGGCGCCCACGTTCCGGGGACACCTTGCCAAAATAGACTGCGCGTTGCAGCTGGTGCACCGACTCGCCTCGGTTCAGGATGGTGTGAATCTCGCGGCGAAACGCCGTATTGCTGAAGTAGTCGCACAAAAACAGCGTGCGCAGTAGCCGACCCAACTGGTCGGCTGCCCTATGGACCGGGTCACCTTGCGCGGCGCTGCCAAAGCGCTGCAGGGCAACGTTGGCGCTGACGCGGCCGCTGCGAATCGACGCAGCCAGCCGCAACAGTTCATCCCAGCCCTTGCGGATAGCGCCCAGTGACACATCACGTACCAGCACCTGGTCCAGTCCTTCCGGCGCTTTCATGATGCGCGGCAGGAACAGCTTGCGCTCGGCCAGGTCACGCAGACGGGGACATAAATCAAACCCCAGTAACTTGGAAATCGCCATGGCTGGATTGGTATAGCCGTGCGTATCGACGGCAAGCAGTGACAGGCGTACCCGGTCGGTGCTGTCGTTGTAGCGAACTACGCCTTCAATGGCCGGACCGGCCTGGCGCTCATTGAGAACAATCGGCTGGTCATAGATGATGCCGTGCTGGTCAAGCACATGGGTGTACATGCCCGCAGCATGGGTGCGTCGTCGCGGGTCTACCCGGGCGTTCCAGAGATGCTTGGAGGCATCCAGGCTCATCATGTCGCTGGAGGCAGTTTTGCCGCTGCCCCAGAGTTCGGCAATCGCGTGCCGGCCCTGGAACTCGACCACGCGCGCATTCGCCCGGCGAAGGCGTCCGGAGGCTTCCAGCGCCCGCATGGCCACCGACACCTGGTCCGGATCGAGTTGCGGCGTCATGGCCGCCACGCTCTTGGCGTCAATCTCCGTACCGTGGGCGATCAATGCGGCATACAAGGCGACCAGTTCCCGTTCATCCCTGGCCCGGCGTGCCAGCAAAATCTCGCTGAAATTGGTCTGGGCATCCATTTCCAGCAACAAATCGGGAAATTGCACATCCCCGATCTGCTTGAACATCAGATCGCGCGTGCGCTTGGGATCAATTTCCTCGGGCAAGGCCTGCAACGCGGGCAGGTGCAGGGTGCCTTGGGCATCTACACTGAGCTTGCCTTGCTGTTTGGCGTCTGCCACCGCCTGCAGACCGGCTTCAATGTGTTTGAGCAGCGGCTCCAGAAAAGCATTTGCATCCGCCGGCAGGCCGAGAATGGACAGGTGGCGCTCACGGTCCTTGGCCCAGACAGCAGGTGCGATCAGCATCTGGTCTTTCTCCCGGTAGGAGAAGCTGTGGTCTATCCAGACCGAGCCGCGGCGCAGGCTTTTACGCAGGCCCACCATTGCGCACGCTTCCAGGGCTCTCAGGGCTTTTTTGCGGTCAGGGTCATCCACCAGGTTCCGCCAGGGTTTGTCGATGGGGAAAGCCTGGTCTTGGGGCAGTTCGGTCAACTTGCCGGCGTAGATGTCCTTGAGCGAGGTAAGCAGCTTCAGGCTGTTGTCATTGGCTCGCCCCTCAAAGTTCAGATCCTGCAGACTGCTGAGCAGCGCCCGCACCCGGGTGGGTTCTTCGGTCAGCATTTGCCGAACGCTTGCAGCGTGGCTGTTGTTGGCGGCCTGAACTACGTCCGCCACCAGTTCGCCGATGGCCGCCAAACGCTCATCGGCTGACCGGCTGGTGTCGTCCACGAGGGATTTGATGGAGACGAGGCGCTCGCGGTACTCCACAGATGAGCGCGCCTGGCGGGTCTGGGTTTTGTCATACGCCTGGCGGACGAGGTCGGACACCCGCCGGCCCGACTGATAAATCACCATGTCCGTCAATTCAAGCAGGCTGATCCGCAAAAAGAAAACCAGCTCAATGGTCTGCGATGACTCCTTGAGCTCCCGGGTCTTGGCGGGGCGGCGTGCCTGGATAGCTTGGGCGTAGCCGCGCTGTTTCTCCAGCGGGATGGAATCAAACATCCACGTGTGGACTTCAAGGCTTTTGAGGAAGCGGATTTTTTCGAGGGTTTCTGCGAGTGTGGTCGGGCTGTGGCGTTTGGGCGGTGTCTTGATCCACTCCAGTACCGTGAAGGAGCCGCCTTTGTGCAGTCCAAACACAACCGTCTGCAAGCGCGTGATGGTGCTGGCGGGAATGACAGCCTTGATTTGCTTGAGGATGTCCGCATCGACGCGGGCATGGCACTGACGGGCGAGATCGCGCACCTGCCGGTCGCCGGGTATGAGCAATTTATGGTCGTAAAGCCAATGGTTTGCCGCCGTCACCAGTTCATCGACAGAATTAACCTCATTGGCCTGTGCGCTCAAGTAACCGACGAGGCGGTTGCTGCCAGCCTGGTCAATATCCTTGAGACCAAGATAGTCCTTGAGCCACAACTGGTGTTCATACAGGGTTTGCCGCCGGGTATAGAGAGACCTTAAGGTGGCGATGGTGGGTGCTTGAACACCAAATGCCTCGCCGATGTGGGCGAGCAGCGTTTTGGGAAGCGCAGAAAACCGGTCAAGAGGCCGTCCGCAAGTCCGCAGGAATACCAGCAGCACGGAGACGGCAGTTCGGCGATCCGCTCGGAAACGTTCATTTATCGCCGTTACATCCGCGGCTGAAAGCCGGAAATATTGCTGAACATCAAACTCAGAGAGGCGGCTTGGCAGGCTGTCAGCACCCACATAGCGCAATTCGTAGTTGGCCATGAAACACCCGGGAATGGACGATTCGCCACTTTAATTGAAACTGAAACATGCCAGGAACCGCATGGGCCTTAGAAGTCGGAACTAACCGTGTCAATCCGCATGGAAGGTACGATTACCCCAAAATAGCCAAAATCGCCTCAAAAAAGGCATCAAATCAGGCTGCAGCCCTTTAAATACGAGCGTGAGCAGCTATTGAAATGATAGTGAATCAGGCGCCGAGCGCAAGCAGCGGATGCTCCGCCGCCGCCCACGGGCTGACAAAAAACGCATCGGCCATGCCCGGCTTCACGTCTTCGATGCGCTCAGGGCTCCATTTCGGCGCGTAGTCCTTGTCCACCGCCAGTGCGCGAATGCCTTCGACTGTTTCGCTGGCCGTGCCGGGCCGGTGATGGAAACACTGGTAAACCATGTCGCGCTCCATGCGCAGGTCGTCGGCCAGGTTCATGCCGCGGGCGCGGCGGATCTGCTCCAGCGTGACGTGCAGCATCAGCGGTGAGCGTTTGCGCAGGATGCCGGCCACTTTGGTTGCCCAGGCGTCGTCTTTTGCTTTTTCGAGCGCATCGACCATATGTTTGACGCGCTGCAGCGAGAAGAAGCCGTCGATGTGCGCGGTATCGGCCTTGCCGCGCGCCACGTCTGCGGGCAACTCTTTGGCGATCCATGCATTGGCAGCGTCAACCGAGGCAAAGTTCTGGCTGGCCAGCGCTTCCCAGATGGCGGGGAGTTCGGCAGCATCACGTTTCACGTCTGCCAGGCCAAAGCCGATGGCCTCTTCTGCATTGATCACCTCGCCCGTCAGAGCCAGGTATTCGCCTGCATGGCCCGGGCAACGGCTCAGAAAATAGCCGCCGCCGACATCGGGGAACAGGCCGATATTCGTCTCGGGCATCGCCATCTTGGTGTGTTCGGTGACGATGCGCACCGCAGCCCCTTGAGACAGGCCCATGCCGCCGCCCATGACGATGCCATCCATAAAAGCGATGAAAGGCTTGGGGTAGGTCTGGATCAGGTGATTGAGGCTGTATTCCTCAGTAAAGAAGTCCTCGAGCGCGGCATCACCGGCCAACGCGGCCTGGTGAAAGAAACGGATATCGCCACCCGCGCAAAAGCCGCCAAACAGTGCTTCAGCACTGCCGGGCTGGCCCTTTTTATTGGTGCCGCGAATGGCCACCAGGTTCACGGCCGGGTCGTCACGCCAGGCCAGCAGCGCCGCCGTCAGGTCACGCACCATCTGCAGGCTGAGGGCGTTGAGCGCCTTGGGACGGTTCAGCGTCAAAAGGCCGGCGCTTCCCCGGCGTTCTGCAATCACATCGCTCTTGTTCTCTGTATTTACCGTTTGTTCGCTCATGATTTCTGTCTCCATCCAATCAATTCATTCACTATGAGCGCGGTGATCACCAGCGCGCCGCCACTCAACACACTTGCGCCCGGGATTTCACCCGCACCCAGCCAGGCGAGCAGGATGCCGAAGATCACTTCCAGCAAAGCCAGCAAGGCGACTTCAGGCGCTTTCAGCACCCCGGCGCATAGCACCGACAGCACACAGGGTATCGCCAGTTGCACCAGGCCCAGCAGCGCCAGCAAGCCGAGGTCATGCGGGGTAGCTGAAAAAGGCAGCGACAGCGGCAAAGTGGCCAGCGATGAAATGACCGCGCCCACCAGCACCGCAGGCACCAGGTCGATATTTTGCCCATGACGGCGGCTGTGCTGCACCACCGTCCAGTTGGCGGCGCTGGCCAGCGGCACGAGCAGCGCGACCAGCGTACCGCCCAGGTGTTGCGACAGGTCAGCCTGTGCGCCATACATCCACGCAATACCTGCACCGGCCATGGCAATCGCCAGCCAGGTGCGTGGCGCAATGCGGTGGCCGATAAAAATGCGTGCCAGCAATGCTGTGACAAAGGGGCTGATGGCCATGGTGACCAGCACATTGGCCACCGTGGTCATGGTGAGCGCCACCATGAAGGCGGTGAACATCACACTCCAGCACACGCCCGACAGCCAGAGCGCCGAACCCGCGTGGCGGATCTTCGCAAAAACCGCCCTGCCCTGAAACACCGGCAAGATGACCAGCAGCGACAACACAGTAAAGAAGCTGCGCCAGAAAGTCACCTCAAAACTGCGCGCTGATTCAAGCTGCCGCGTCACCACACCCGCAATCGACCACATCAGGGTCACCAGGACCATGAGGGCGACGGCTTTGGCGTGCGTGAGTTTCATGCTTTCTCCGGATTGTCTTCTTCGCAATCCCGGCTTCGTTGCGTTGAATCGCAGATCAAGCCCACATCACAACGCGGCTTTTACAGTCGCACTGCAAGGCAAGCAGAGCCGCGGGACTGGCTCCGCCAGACCGCAGGCGAACGGCCCCCTCGGGGGGCAGAGAGCTACACGAAGTGAGCGAACGTGGGGGCCACATCCACCGTGGGGGTCAACGGCCCGCCCGCTTCCGCTCGCTCTCCGTCAGGTGACGCTTGCGCAGGCGAATCGACTTGGGCGTGATCTCGACCAGTTCGTCTTCCTCGATGAATTCAACGCCGTATTCGAGCGTGCATTCAATCGGCGGTGTGATCTTGATCGCGTCTTCCTTGCCGGACACGCGGAAGTTGGTCAGCTGCTTGGTACGCGTGGCATTGACGACCAGATCGTTGTCGCGGCTGTGGATGCCGACGATCATGCCTTCGTATACGGGGTCATTCGCCTTGACGAACATGCGGCCACGGTCGTCCAGCTTGCCCAGGGCGTAGGTGAAGATTTCACCGGCGTCCATGGAGATCAGCACGCCATTCTTGCGGCCGCCAATGTCGCCCTTGTGGGCTTCGTAGCGGTCAAAGATGTTGCTGATGAGGCCAGAACCACGTGTCAGATTCAGGAATTCATTGGTAAAACCAATCAAGCCACGCGCAGGAATGCGGTACTCAAGGCGAACGCGGCCACGGCCGTCCGGGTCCATGTTGACCAGCTCGCCCTTGCGCTCACCAAGTGCCTGCATCACGCCACCCTGGTGTTGCTCTTCAATGTCTGCAGTCACCAGCTCGATAGGCTCGTGCTTCTCGCCGTTGACCTCCTTCATCACCACGCGCGGCTTGGAGACAGCCATCTCAAAGCCTTCACGGCGCATGTTTTCCAGCAGGATGGTCAGGTGAAGTTCACCACGGCCCATGACTTCAAAAATACCTTCTTCGTCGGTTTCGCTGACGCGCAGCGCGACGTTGTGTTGCAGCTCTTTCTGCAGGCGGTCCCAGATCTGGCGGCTGGTGACGTACTTGCCTTCGCGGCCTGCCAGCGGGCTGGTGTTGACGCAGAAGTTCATGGTCAGGGTCGGCTCATCAACCTTGAGCATGGGCAGCGGTGACGGGTTGACCGGGTCGGTGATGGTGACGCCGATGCCGATTTCCGGCAGGCCGTTGATCAGCACGATCTCGCCGGGGCCGGCTTCAGTCGCCTGCACGCGCTCCAGGCCCTGGAATGTCAGCACCTGGTTGATACGGCCCTTCACGGCCTTGCCGTCCGGGCCTTCCATGACGACCACGTCCATCATGGGCTTGATGGTGCCCTGGCTGATACGGCCAACGCCGATGCGGCCGACGAAGGTCGAGAAGTCGAGTGCAGAGATCTGCAGTTGCAGCGGGGCTTCAGGGTCGCCCTTTTGCGGCGGCACGTGCTTCAAAATCGTGTTGAAAAGGGCTGACATGTCAGGGCCCCACTGCTCGTTGGGTGGGCCTTCTTCAAGCGACGACCAGCCATTGATGCCGGAGGCGTAGACCACGGGGAAATCGAGCTGTTCATCGTTCGCGCCAAGCTTGTCGAACAGGTCGAAAGCGGCATTCACCACAAAATCAGGGCGGGCACCCGGCTTGTCGACCTTGTTGACGACGAGGATGGGCTTGAGGCCCAGGGCCAGCGCCTTCTTGGTCACAAAACGCGTCTGGGGCATGGGGCCTTCCTGCGCATCGATGAGCAGCACAACGCCGTCAACCATGGACAGCGCGCGCTCTACTTCACCGCCGAAGTCGGCGTGGCCCGGGGTGTCGACGATGTTGATGTGCGTGCCTTCCCAGGTCACGGCGCAGTTCTTGGCCAGGATGGTGATGCCGCGTTCTTTTTCGATCGCGTTGTTGTCCATCACGGTGTCGACGACTTTTTCGTGTTCGGCAAAGGTGCCGGACTGGCGCAGCAACTGGTCAACCATGGTGGTTTTACCGTGGTCAACGTGGGCAATGATCGCAATATTGCGGATTTGTTTGTGGCTCATGGTTCGCTTTCTGGAGGCTGGAAACTAAAAAATCGTTGGTGGTTAGTGCTGGAGGGCCGTGGCCGCTGATGCCGGTGCCGCATGCGTTGCAGCGGCCTGAAGAATGTCCTGTATCTCAATCGGGCTCAGCAGGCGTTGGGGAATCAGTTCATCGGCCGTGATGTGGGCCGAGCCCAGGAATGCTTTTGGCTCGGAGCCGTACACCTGCACCAGGGGCGCATCGGCACCAAACTGGCCCGGCTCGCCACGGCGGCGCAGGCCGCTGAGGAAACGCCCTGCATTGTCGGCATCCAATGTGACAGAAGGATAGGCGGCAACCAGCGATTCCGGCGGCAACAGGCGCGCCTCACGCTCCGGCTCGGTCATGGCTTCCAGGGCGGCGAGGCTGACACAGCCGTCGGCCACAAAACCGCCGGTTTCAACACGGCGCAACGAACCGAGGTGGCCGCCGCAGCCCATGGCTTCGGCGATGTCTTCGCCCAGGGTGCGGATGTAGGTGCCTTTGCTGCACCGGGCCACCAGCCACACGGCGGGCTGGCCGGACACATCGGTGGCCGGGGTCAGTTTCAGTTCGTGAATGACGATGTGGCGGGCTTCGCGCTCGACCTCTTCACCCTTGCGGGCGTATTCGTACAGCGCCTTGCCGTCTTTCTTGAGGGCCGAGTACATGGGCGGGATCTGCGCCAGCGGGCCGGTAAACCGCTGCGTCATCGCTGCCAGCAATTCCGGCGTAATGGCAGGCACAGGGCGGGTTTCAATCACGTCGCCTTCGGCATCGCCGGTGCTGGTTTTTTTGCCCAGCACGATGAGGGCTTCGTAGGTCTTGTCTGCCTCCAGCTGGACCTGGCTGAACTTGGTGGCGGCGCCAAAGCACAGGGGCAACACGCCGGTGGCCAAAGGGTCCAGCGTACCGGTATGGCCGGCCTTGTCCGCCCGCAGCAGCCATTTGGCTTTTTGCAGCGCCTGGTTGCTCGACAGGCCCAGCGGCTTGTCGAGCAGCAGCACGCCATGCACGGGACGTCGCTGTATTTTCTGGCGTTGAACAAGAGGTTGCGTCATAAGGTCTCGACAGGCTCAGCGCGCGGCACAGGCCGAACGCCGGTTGGCACCGTTGGCCCCCGAACCTGTCCAGGGGGAACGGCGCTGGCTCAGTCGTCCTGGGCGCGGGAAGAAACCGCCTTGGCAATCAGGGCGTTCATGTCGGCCGCACGTTCTGTGGTGCGGTCGAAGTGGAAATGCAGGGTGGGCACCGTGTGCGTCATCAAACGCTTGAACAGGCCATTGCGAAGGAAACCGGCGGCCTGGTTGAGCGCCGTTTCGCACTCAACCGGGTCGCCGATCAACACGCTGAAAAACACCTTGGCATGTGCATAGTCGGCCGTCACCTCGACGGCTTGTATGGTCACCATCCCGACCCGCGGGTCTTTCAATTCGCGCGCGATCAGCTCCGTCAGGTCACGCTGGATCTGATCGGCAACACGAAAGCCGCGATTGGGGGTGGATGACTTTTTACGCATGGAAAGATGAGGTCTTGTGTCCCGTCAGGCCCGCCTAGCGGCGAACCTTCGGGTTTTTACAAGGTACGTGCCACTTCCTTGATCTCGAAGAACTCAAGGATGTCGCCTTCCTGAATATCGTTGTAGTTCTTGATATTCAAGCCGCACTCGAACTGTTCCTTGACCTCGCGGACATCGTCCTTGAAGCGCTTGAGCGAGTCGAGTTCACCCGTGAAGATGACCACGTTTTCGCGCAGCAGGCGCAGCCTGGCAGCGCGGCGGACCACACCGGATGTGACCATACAGCCGGCAATCGAGCCGATCTTGCTGACCTTGAACACCTGGCGGATCTCGGCGGTACCGATGACTTCTTCCTTTTTGTCCGGCGTGAGCATGCCCGACATGGCGGCCTTGAGTTCGTCTACAGCGTCGTAAATGATGTTGTAGTAACGAATGTCGATGCCGTTGCCTTCAGCCTGCTTGCGTGCCTGGGCATCTGCGCGGGTATTGAACCCGATCAGCACGGCCTTCGAAGCAATCGCCAGGTTGACGTCGGATTCGGAAATACCGCCGACACCGGAGTACACCAGTTGTACCTTGACCTCGTCGGTCGACAGCTTGAGCAGCGACTGCGCGAGTGCTTCCTGGGAGCCCTGCACGTCGGCCTTGATGATGATGGGCAGCATCTTGACTTCGCCGGCGTTGATGTCGGAGAACATGTTCTCCAGCTTCGACGCCTGTTGCTTGGCCAGCTTGGTGTTGCGGAACTTGCCGGCGCGGTAGGTGGCGACCTCACGTGCCCGGCGTTCGTCCAGCATGACGATGAAGTCATCACCGGCTTGCGGCACTTCTGTCAGGCCCTGGATCTCGACCGGAATCGAAGGACCCGCAGTCTTGATAGGCTTGCCGTTTTCGTCCAGCATGGCGCGAACCTTGCCGAACGTGGAACCTGCCAGCACCACGTCGCCAGCCTTCAGCGTACCGGACTGGACCAGCACGGTCGCAACGGGGCCGCGGCCCTTGTCAAGGCGCGCTTCAATAACCAGACCCTTGGCCAGCGCATCAACCGGCGCCCGCAACTCAAGCACTTCGGCCTGCAGCAGCACCTGTTCGAGCAGCTGGTCGATACCGGCACCCGTACGGGCAGAGACCGGCACGAATGGTGAATCACCGCCGAACTCTTCAGGGATCACCTCTTCAGTGACCAGCTCGCCTTTGACCCGGTCCATATTGGCATCGGGTTTGTCGATCTTGTTGATGGCCACGACGATGGGAACACCAGCCGCCTTGGCGTGCTTGATGGCTTCCTTGGTTTGGGGCATCACACCGTCATCGGCTGCGACGACAAGAATCACGATGTCGGTGGCCTGGGCGCCACGGGCACGCATGGCGGTGAACGCCTCGTGACCCGGGGTGTCGAGGAAGGAGATCATGCCGCGTTCGGTTTCAACGTGGTAGGCACCGATGTGCTGGGTAATGCCACCGGCTTCGCCAGACGCGACCTTTGCACGGCGGATGTAATCGAGCAGCGAGGTCTTGCCGTGATCGACGTGACCCATGACGGTGACGACCGGTGCGCGCGGCAGCGACTCTGCCTGCTGGCCCTGGACATCTTCATCGGTGAAGGCTTCCGGATCATCCAGCGCAGCCGTCACGGCCTTGTGGCCCATTTCTTCCACCACGATCATGGCGGTGTCCTGGTCCAGCGGCTGGTTGATGGTGACCATCTGGCCGAGTTTCATCAGATGCTTGATGACCTCGTTGGACTTCACGCTCATCTTGTGGGCGAGTTCGCCCACGGTGATGGTTTCAGGCACATGGACTTCAATGGCCTTGAACTCGGTCGGCGCGACGAAGTTTGATTCGGGACGCGAATCACGGTCATTGCCACGGCGGCCGCGCGGGCCACTGCGGAAATTACCACGGCCCGGTACCGGGGTTGCCCCACGGCTTGGCAGGCCCTTTTTCTTGGCCGCATCTTCTTTCCAGGTCGAAGAGAGATTTTCTGACTTGACTTCCTTCTTGCCTGCTGCACCGGGCGCAGCAGGCGCACCAGGTGCTGGTTTGGCGCCTGGCGCGCCAACCGGTTTGTGCAGCGTGCCCTTGATGGCGGCTTTAGGGTCCACGTGGGGAACCAGCACACGCTTGGGCGCATTCATCATGGCGCGAATGCCTGCGGCTTCAGCCTCCGCTTTCTTGCGGCGGTCCTGCAGGTCAAGAGTCTTGGCGGCATCCGCCTGGAACTCGGCCGTGGCCTTTGCTTTTGCGGCGGCTTTTTGCGCTTCAGCATCGGCAGCCTTGCCTGCCTGTTCGACAGCGGCGGCTTCGGATGCCTTGGTCGCCTCTGCGGCGGCAGCAACAGCTGCGGGCGTTTCCTTTACTTTTTTGCCGATGGCAGGCTTGGCTTTTTCAGCTGCTTCAGCATCAGCCTTTGCCTTCGTCTGCGCAGCTTCTGCGGCGGCCTGGCGTTCCTGTTCCTGCGCGGCTTCTTTTGCGTCCTGCTCTTCACGCAGGCGGCGTTTTTCGGTCAGTTCGGCTTCCTGGCGACGCAGCAGTTCTGCGTGGCGGTTGGCTTCTTCTTCACGGCGCAGCAGTTCAGCGTTATCGACCACAGGAGCCTGTGGAGCGGCAACGACTTCAGGCGGTGCTTCTTCAGCAGGCGCATCGGTGCCGTCTTCACGTTTGACAAAAGTCCGCTTCTTGCGAACCTCAACCTGGATGGTGCGTGCCTTGCCCGTGGCGTCGGCCTGCTTGATTTCACTGGTGGATTTTTTCACCAGCGTGATTTTTTTGCGCTCGGCCGAGACAGTGCCATGGCTGGCCTGCAAAAAGCCGAGCAGCTTCTGCTTGTCGGCCTCGGACAAGGGGTCGCTGGCTTGCGCCTTGGCGACGCCTGCACTGGTCAATTGCTCGATCAGGGTTGCAGGGGATTTATTGAGTTCAGCTGCGAATTCAGCGACGGTAGTGGTACTGGACATATGTGGTTTTCCTGACTGGCCTCCATGATCATTGCTCTTCAGCCACTGCAGGTGCAGGGCTGTCGGTGGCGGCTGCGGGCTCATCGGTAAACCAATGTGCACGGGCAGTCATGATCAGGGCCGTGGCGTCTTCTGCAGACTGGCCGGTGATATCGGTGAGTTCGTCCGTGGCCAGGTCGGCCAGGTCGTCGCGGGTGTTGATGCCCGCCTCGGTGAGTTTGGAAATCAGCTCGGGCGTGATGCCCTCGACATCGCGCAGGTTCTGCGAGACGCCTTCGGCGTTCTCTTCCTTGGCGATTTCCATGGTCAGGAGCGCATCCTTGGCACGGGTGCGCAGCTCAGTGACGGTGTCTTCGTCGAAAGATTCGATTTCCAGCATTTCCTGCAGCGGCACATAGGCCACTTCTTCAAGGCTGGTGAAACCTTCCGAGATCAGGATGTCGGCGATTTCCTCGTCCACGTCCAGCTTTTCCATGAAGAGCTTGCGGCTGGAGTCGGTCTCGGTCGCCTGCTTTTCAGCAGACTCGTCGGCCGTCATGATGTTGATTTTCCAGCCGGTCAACTCAGCTGCAAGCCGCACATTCTGGCCGCCGCGGCCAATAGAGATGGCCAGGTTTTCTTCGTCAACCACGACATCCATGGCGTGACGTTCTTCGTCCACCACGATGGATGACACGTTGGCCGGGGCCAGCGCGCCGATGACGAACTGGGCAGGGTCTTCGCTCCACAGCACGATGTCAACACGCTCGCCGGCGAGTTCGTTGGTCACGCCGTTGACACGGGTGCCGCGCACACCGACGCAGGTGCCAATGGGGTCGACGCGCTTGTCATGCGACAGCACGGCGATCTTGGCGCGCGAACCGGGATCACGGGCGCAGGATTTGATCTCCAGCAAGCCCTGCTCGATTTCAGGCACTTCCTGGCGGAAAAGTTCGATCATGTATTCAGGGGCCGAACGGGACAGGATGATGGGGGCGCCACGCAGGGTGGTGTCGACTTCCATGATCATGGCGCGGACGCGGTCACCGGAGCGCAGGTTTTCCTTCGGGATCATGTCGCTGCGGCGCAGGCGGCCTTCAACACGGCCGGATTCGACAATGATGTCGCCCTTGTCCATGCGCTTGACGGTGCCGACGAATATCTTGTCGCCACGCGACATGAACTCGTTGAGCAGCATTTCGCGCTCGGCATCACGGATCTTCTGCAGGATGACCTGCTTGGCAGCCTGTGCGCCGATACGGCCGATGGGCAGGCTTTCAACCGGCTTTTCGATGAAGTCGCCCTCTTCGATATCGGCAATCTCGTCGCGCGCATCGCTGACCAGCTCTTCGGCTTCAGGGTTCTGCAGGCCGGCTTCGTCAGGGACGACCAGCCAGCGGCGGAAGGTTTCGTAATTGCCGTTGTCGCGGTCAACCGCCACGCGAATATCAACTTCACCGGCATAAACTTTTTTGGTGGCTTGCGCAAGGGCGAGCTCGACCGCGCCGAAAACCACGTCGCGTTCGACATTTTTCTCGCGCGAGATGGCATCAACCAACATCAACATTTCGCGATTCATTTCACAAGCCTTTCACTCAAAAAATCACTCAAAACAATTCCAGAAATCAATCTTCTGCCTGCACATCGGCAGGAGGCACGGCCTTCGCGCCCTTATCCGAATTCCGGGGCTTGCGCCCCTTGAAGTCCACCACCGGCGCCAGACGCGCCTGCTGTATTTCATCGAGCGTGAAGCCCAGGGCCTGCAAAGGCGCCGGCACGCGGTTCTTGCTGACGCGCTGGCCGGGCTTTACCGGCGGTTCGTCGCTCCAGACGATCTGCCATGCATCTCCAGCGCGCTCCAGCGTTCCGCGAAACTTTTTCTGGTTGGCCGACACCGTCGAGCCGGCGCTTGCCGCCACACCAATCGGCGCCTTCAGGGTGAGGTCTATCAGCTCACCGGCAAAACGCCCAAAATCTTTTTCAGTCCGCAACGGCCTGTCTATGCCCGGCGAGCTCACCTCGAGCCGGGAATAGGCAGCACCTTCAACCTCCAGCACAAACTGCAGCTGGCGCGTGACTTTTTCACAATCTTCGGCATTGATGAACTGCTCGGCATCAGCGACGTAGGGCATGTCTATCGTCACACGCAACAAGCCACCCGTGGTGCGCTCGATGTCGACAAGGTCGTAACCGAGTCCCGTGACGGTCTGCTCAATCGTTTCGTTGGTGCTGGGTGAAGCCATTCAGTATCTAAAAGCAATGCCGTAAAAATCAAGGGTTTGGCGTCTTTCGCCGGCAACCCATCAAAAACAAACGCCCAAAAAAAATGGGCGGTGTGAACCCGCCCATTTGGTCGTGAAGCTGGTATTGTAACCTGTGAAACAGGCTCGCGCAAGCACTTTGCGTGCCCGACTCCATTTACATCGCAAGTGCCGGGGAATGGGCCGCCACCAGAGTACGCGTGTACGGGTGCTGGGGGAAGTCCAGGACCTGCGTCAAAGGGCCTGACTCCAGCACTTCGCCGTCCTTCATCACAATGACCTGATGCGCCATCGCGCGGATCACATCCACGTCGTGTGTAATCAGCAAATAGCTCAGCCCGCGCTCGCGTTGCAAGCGCTGCAACAGAGCCAGCACCTGTTTTTGTATGGTCACATCCAGGGCGCTGGTGGGTTCATCCAGCACCAGCAACTGCGGGTCGACCATCAGCGCACGGGCAATGGCCAGCCGCTGGCGCTGGCCGCCCGAAAATTCGTGCGGATAGCGCTGCAACAATCCCGGAAATTGCGACTCCAGCATGCCTACATCAGCCAGCGCGGCCAGAACCTTTTCCTGCCGCTGGGCGGCGTTCAGTTCGGGATGGTGAACAAGCAGGCCTTCCCCGACGATGGCTTCAACCGTCATGCGCGGCGAAAGCGATGAAAACGGGTCCTGAAACACGACCTGTACGGCCCGGCGCAAAGCCTTGTTGGCGGCTGCATTGCTACCCCAGGCCTTGCCAACCACCTGTAGCTCGCCCTGATGCGGATGCAGCCCAAGGGCGGCCAGCGCCAGGCTGGACTTGCCGGAGCCTGATTCGCCGATCACGCCCAAAGTCTGGCCGGCTGGAATCTCAAAACTGGCGCTCTTGACGGCCACGAATTCGCCTTTTTTGAACCAGCCCTTGATGCCCGGCAGAACCACCGGGTAGCTCACGCGCAGGTTTTGCGCCTTCATCACGCCTGCCAGCGCGGCATTGGGCGGTGCCTCCTGCAGGTCACGTGCCGGGGCGCTGTCGATCAGCTTGCGGGTGTAATGATGCTGGGGGTTGGCAAAGACCTCGCCTACCCTGCCCTGTTCGACGATGTAGCCGTTCTCCATGACCGCCACGCGGTCGGCAAAACGCCGCACAAGGTTCAGGTCATGGGTGATCATCAACACGGCCATGCCGTTTTTCTGCTGCAGCCCGGCGAGCAGGTCCAGGATCTGGCTGCGTACGGTCACATCCAGCGCCGTTGTGGGTTCATCGGCCAGCAATAACTTCGGCTGGCAGGCAAGTGCCATGGCGATCATGGCGCGCTGGCGTTGGCCCCCTGACAACTGGTGCGGGAAGGACTGCGCGCGGCGCTCCGGCTCGGAGATGCCCGTATCGGCCAGCAACTTGATGGCCTCAGCCCAGGCGTCGGCGCGGGTCAGGCCCTTGTGCAGTTGCAACACTTCCCCGATCTGGTCGCCCACACTGAACAAGGGGTTCAGCGCCGTCATGGGTTCCTGGAAGATCATGGCGATGTCCTGGCCGCGAATGCCGCGCAGCCGGCTTTCTTCAACCGCCAGCAAGTCCAGTTCGCCCTCGCGGCTGTCGAACACTGCCGTGCCGCTGACGGCTGCGTTCTGCAACAGGCGCAGCAGGCTCAGGGCGGTGATTGTTTTACCGGAACCCGATTCACCGACAAGCGCGAGCTTTTCCCCTGGGGCGATGTGAAAGTCGATACCGTGAACAACCTCCTTGCCTGCGAAGGAAATACTCAAACCCCTGACTTCAAGCAGATTGGTACTCATTTGTCGACCTTGCGGGGGTCCAGCGCATCGCGCAGCGCATCGCCCATAAACGTCAGCAGTAGCAGGGTCACGACAAGCACCGCAAACGTCGAGAGGGAAATCCACCAGGCATCGATATTCGCTTTGCCCTGACTGAGCAGTTCGCCGAGAGAAGGTGTCCCCGGCGGCACGCCCAGTCCGAGGAAATCGAGCGAGGTCAGCGCAAGAATGGCAGAGCTCATTTCAAAGGGAATAAAAGTCACGATAGGCGTCATGCTGTTGGGCAGGATGTGCCGCCACATGATCTGCAGGTTGCTGACGCCCAGCGCCCGCGCAGCACGCACATAGTCCAGCTGGCGATTTCGCAGGAATTCGCCTCTTATGTAAGCCGACAGTCCCATCCACCCGAACAAACTCAGCAGGACTATTAATAGCAAAACGCTGGGAGTGAATATGGCGCTGAAAATAATCAGCAGGTAAAGCTGGGGCATGGAGCCCCATATCTCTATAAATCGCTGAAATACCAGATCGGTCTTGCCAGCCGCATAGCCCTGGATTGCGCCAGCTACAACGCCAAGAAGCACTCCAATGATGGTCAGCACGATCCCAAACAACACGCTTAACCTGAAACCGTAGATCAGCTGTGCCAGCAGGTCGCGCCCCCTGTCATCAGTGCCCAGAAGGTTGTCCCGCGACGGCGCAGACGGGTTGGGCTCTTTGGCAAAGTAATTGATGGTTCTTGCGCCGTAGGGATTGGGCGGATAGATGGCCCAGTTGTCACCCTGCCTGATCCTGTCCTTGATAAACGGGTCCAGGTAATCGGCCGGCGTCTCAAAATCACCGCCAAAAGTCTTCTCCGAATAGTCCTTGACCAAAGGAAAGTAAAGCTGACCCTTGTAGCTGACCACAAGCGGCCTGTCGTTGGATAGTACGTCGGCACACAAACTGATGACCAGCAGCGCCAAAAACAGCACCAGGCTGTAGAAGCCCAGCTTGTTGCGCCGAAATCGGTTCCAAGCCCGCCGACCGGGACTTATCGAGACCGTTCGGGACGAGCTCAGGACAGGCCTTTTTGAACCAGGCGTGGCCACTTCGACTGGCTCAGCTCGAGAAGGTGCTGCTTCAGGGGGGCTAATCGAACTTGACACGGGGATCCACCAAAACGTAACAGAGGTCACTGATCAACTTGGTCACAAGGCCGATAAGCGTGAATAGATAAAGCGTGCCCAGCACCACCGGATAGTCACGCCGGATCACGCTTTCATAGCCGAGCAAGCCCATGCCATCCAGCGAAAAAAGCGTCTCGATCAGCAGCGCACCCGTGAAAAAAGAACTGATAAAGGCTGCAGGAAAACCTGTGATGAGCGGAATAAGCGCGTTGCGAAACACGTGCTTCCAGAGCACCTGCCGCTCGCTCAGGCCCTTGGCACGCGCAGTCAGGACATATTGCTTGCGAATTTCTTCAAGAAATGAATTTTTCGTCAGCACCGCGATTACCGCAAAATTACCCAGCACCATGGCCATGACCGGCAGCGTGATGTGCCAGAGGTAATCGGTGATTTTTGCGCCCCAGCTCAGGGTTTCCCAATTGCTCGACGTGAGCCCGCGCAGGGGAAACCACTGCAACTGCCCGCCAAAAATAACCACCAGCGCCACGCCCAGCACAAAGCCCGGTATGGCATAACCGACCAGCACGATCAGCGTGGTGATGAAGTCGAACCGCGTTCCCGCCCTCACCGCTTTGGCCACACCCAGCGGCACGGCAATCAGGTAGCTGATGAAGAAGGTCCACAAGCCCAAACTGATGGAGACCGGCAGCTTTTCCTTCACCAGTTGCCAGACATCCTTGCGCTGGTAAAAACTGTTGCCCAGGTCAAAGCGGGCAAACTGGCCCAGCATCTGGAAAAAACGCTCATGCACCGGCTTGTCGAAGCCGTAAAGCACCTTGATCTCTTCTATGCGTTTGGCGTCCACACCCTGACGCCCCCTGTAACCTGCGCCCGATGCTGCGGCGCGCTCGCCGCCGGAATCACGGCCCTGCAGCTGCGACACCATCTGCTCCACCGGCCCGCCCGGTACAAACTGCACCATGGCAAACGTCACCAGCAGAATGCCGAACAGCGTCGGAATCATCAGCAGCAGGCGTTTGAGGATGTAGCTGGCCATTTTAAATTTTCCGCTTTGCGGACCAGTAAAACGGCCGCCGCGCCGGGCCGCCCCAAGCAAGGCCAGCCCCCTCGGGGGGCAGCGCATTACATGAAGTGAAAAGCGTGGGGGCCATTATTTATTGGTCTCAGACGCCCACCAGGTGCTCATGGCCCAGGTATCGGCTTCGTAATACGGAGGGATGGTCGCTGGCAACACAAACGGTTTGGGCCGATAGCCAATGAGAAAGGCGTCGCCGTAATACTGGGGGACAGAGTAGTAAGCAGTCGTCAGCACACGGTCCAGCGCACGCATGGCGGCACCCAGCTCGGGACGGGTCTTTGCTGTCACCACTTTTTGCAGCAGCGCATCAACGGCCGGGTCAGCAATGCCCCATACGTTGGATGAGCCGGGCGTTTTCGCTGCGGCAGAACCCCAGCGGTCCAGCAGTTCTCCACCAGGCGCGGTGCTACCGGGCAATCGCGTGGTGGTGATGTCGAAGTCAAAGGCATCCATTTTCTGTTTGCTGAGTGAGAAATCCACAACACGGTAAGTCATGGTGATGCCCAGCTTTTCGAGCGCCTTCTGGAAGGGACCCACGATTCGGACCAGTGAAGGCTGGTCGTTGAGGAACTCCATGGTGAAGGCTTCGCCCTTCTGATTGCGCAAGGCACCGTCGCGGTAAGTCCAGCCCGCGTCCTTGAGCAATGCCTGGGCCTGACGCAGGTTTTCGCGCAGGCTGCCGGGCGGCGCTGTGCTTGCAGACTTGGGCACCACCCCGAACACTTCAGGCCTGAGCTGGCTGCGCAGGGGCTCCAGCAGGGCCAGCTCGTCCGCCTTGGGCAGGCCTTCGGCATGAAACTCGCTATTGGGAAAGTAACCGTCGACGCGTTTGTAAATACCGTAAAACAGCTGCCGGTTCATCCACTCAAAGTCCATCGCCAGGCTGATGGCCTTGCGTACGCGTATGTCCTGGAACTGCGGGCGGCGCAGGTTAAAGATGTAGCCCTGAAAGTCACCCGGATTTTTGTTCTCGAAAGCGCGTTTGACGACCTCGCCGGAAGTGAACTGCTTTCCCTTGTACTGCCGTGCCCAGTTACGCGATGTGAACTCGCGCATGAAGTCGTATTCACCGGCCTTCAGGCCCTCGAACTTGGAGGTGTCATCGAGGTAAATCTTGTAGGTGACGCGGTCAAAGTTGTAGAGGCCCTTGCGCGTCGGCAGGTCGGCGGCCCAGTACCTGGGGTCACGCACATAGGTGATGTCACGGCCCATGGCCAGCGATGCCAGTTTGTAGGGGCCGGACCCAATCGGCGGCTCCGAGACAATCTGGTCCAGCGGCTTGCGTTTGCCGCCCGCCATGCCCCAGTCACGGCTGAAGACCGCCATGCCGCCGACTACCAGCGGCAATTCGGGGTTGGGCGTGGCGAAGTCAAAGCGAACCACGCGCTCCGAGACCACCACCACATCTTTCACCTCTGCGTAAATGGTCTTGAACTGCGGCGCGGCTTCCTTGCTCATCAGCGTTTTGAAGGAATGCACCACGTCAAGAGCCAGTACCGGCTTGCCATTGTGAAAAACTGCCTTGGGGTTCAGCCGGAAAGTGGCAGAAAGTTTGTCGGCCGCGACGTCCACGTCCTCGGCCAGCAAGCCATAGGCGGTGGTGGGCTCTTCCGAGTTGCCGGTGAGCAGTGTTTCAAGCAGCAGGCCGCCTATGTTGTAAGGCGCAGTGCCGCGCAGCGTGAAGGGGTTGAACTTGTCGAAATTGGTCGGCCGCGTCGGCGGCACCATGCGGATTTCACCTTGCTTGGGCGCGTTCGGGTTGACGTAGCTGAAATTTGTGAAGCCGGGCGGATACTTCACGTCGCCGAACTGGGCGTAGGCATGGGCGGCATGGGATGCGGGCACCGGCAAAGCAAAGCTCACCAGCATCAAAGCCTTCAAAAGAGACAAATCCCGGGAGGGTAGGGAGAAGGCATCACTGCCTTCCCCCCCCCTAAGAACCGTACTTGCGACTTTCACCGCATACGGCTCACGCACGACCACTGGTTTCATAGCATCAACAGGCTGCATAGCCCTAGTCTACTGCTCCAGATTAAAGTCCCCGTACTGGGACCGGCTTGGTAACCTCCAAACCTAGGATATGAACACGCGTATGACAGATCGGGTGTAGGAGCACCCGATTCGACAAAGCGTCTGAACCTCCATGCATCCTGTACACGATATGGTGGTCGTGACAATCCGCGAGAGACTCAATCGGCATACGGCACAACGCACAGCTGCCGTACTGGGAGGCCCACAACTTGAATCTGATGTTGTCCACGATGTCCTGCGACATTCGTTTAAATCTCAAATCCTCGCCGTATGGTTCCCATTCAGGATCAAAGGGGTTATAAGCCCCCTGAATCTTGACGTGACGCACTATCTTTGTATCCGCAAGCTTATACAAATACAGTGGCCCCTTCTGCCGTGACGCATCCTTTTCTGATCCGTCAACCGTCAAGACATCTGTGGTGAATTCCCAGCGCGAGCCGGGTTTCCGCCAGTAGTGCTCACGCACCCAGAGCTTGCTCTTGCGGGGGTGGCGCCTGAGACCCCAGCGCATCAGTTTCCAGCCAATCTGGAAGTCCAACTTGCTAAATGTCTGTTTCGCCACCACCCCCTTGTGATAGTTCGCCCACCCACGGAGAACCGGATTGAGCTTTGCTATCAGCACTTCAGTTTTCACCGAGATCGACTTGGAGATAATTTCCTTGACCTTGTCGTAGTGCGCTTTCACGCTTTTCCGACTTGGTTTGATGAGCAGTTTTCCAGAATACTTTCTGAAATTCCACCCAAGAAAATCGAATCCCTCATCAATGTGTACGATCCGCGTTTTTGCCTCGGACAGTTCCAATCCCCGCTCGCGCAGAAACTGTTCCACCCAAGGCTTGACCAATGTTTCCAACAACTCTTTCGAGTTGGCAGTCACTACAAAGTCGTCCGCGTACCGCACCAGATTCACCTTGGCCTTTTGACCTTTCGCAACGCCCAGAGTCGCACGGATGTGCGCCTGTAGACCCCGTTCCAGACCGTCCAGCGTCCAGTTCGCTAGCGTCGGCGAGATGATGCCCCCCTGCGGGGTGCCCTCATCAGTACTCACCAGTTGGCCTTTTTCGACAACTCCACACTTGAGCCACTGGTTCAATATGCGTTTGTTCATAGGAACATGGCGCAATAACCAGTCATGGTTGATGTGGTCGAAAAACCCGCTGATGTCCGCATCCAACACCCAAGAGGCCGAGGCCTTCGAGGCGATGGAGTTGAACAACTGCGCGCAGGCATCCTGCGTACAGCGACCTTTCCGGAACCCATAGGAGTTCGGATCGGCTCTGCACTCCGACATTGGCTCAAGAGCTGACAGGTAGAGTGCCTGCATAGCTCTATCCAACATCGTAGGGATGCCTAGCGGCCTTTCTTTGCCGTTGGCTTTTGGAATGTAGACCCGCCGCAATGGACTGGCCTTGTATCCCTTCTGCCCTAACCTTTCTATGGCTTTCCATTTCTGAAGTGGCGTGTCCCAGAGTTCACGGTCGGTGCCAGCCGTCCGCTTTCCTTGGTTTGTCGTCACTTTCCTGACTGCCAATGCCTTGGCCTGCCAGGATCGGACTAAACCTCTTTGAAGCCTTGCGGCTCGTCGGAAGTTTTCGTCTTTTGTTGCCTGCGCTATGCGCGATTGCGCCTTACTTACGAACAGAGTCACCGCACCCCAATCAATGGAATGCCACTCGCACTGCTGATCGTCCGTAGGCGCAGCATCTGGGGCATTGCTGCCTTGGATGTTTTTCATACTTCCTCCGGTAATGTCGTTGACACCCCGGGGACGCACACACCCCAAGGGGTTTGTGCCCCCTAGGGTGTAAGTTCGCAATAGCTTTTACGCTGTCGCACCTGCTGCAAGTCTGCGTGCTTTCGCACTGCGGCAAATCTTGAACCGCTATGACGCACATTACATGCGCCCCTTCGCTTTTTGCAGCTTCCTCTACCCGCTACACCTCGGCCTTTGCTTACGCGCAGGTTGCTGGCCCTATTCCTAAGGTCAGCGATGTATCGGGCTTACTTCGTTCCTCACGATGTCCCGTCGGTCGGCGAACCGACGAAAGGGGTTAGGGACGTTCTCTCCGCCGCGCGCTTGTTGGGAACGAATCAAAGTGCATGACCACTGATTCCAGACGCGAGTACCGTTTTGGTCACAGCTCCCACGGTTGCCCGTGGACACAAGTGTTAGCTGTTTAATTGTGACGGCGGTTCTGACGAACGTTCACATACGTTTCCCGTACCCTTTATCTCGTCCGCTCTTGCTGGTCTTGCTCCCAGCAATTCCCCAAAGTCGCCTTTGGTTTATGCACGTCGCCGTGCGAGTGGTTTATCTATGGCTCCGCACCTCCCAGTTACCCGGGACGCACGCATAGACGAGATCACGCTGTTCCAAGCGTGGTTTTGGTGGAAAAACAAGACACCATGAGTTGGTGTCACCTATTCGGATCTTTTGTCCCAGTGCGGGCAAAACAGTTTTGCTACAAAATGTAACTCGTTGTTCAAAAGAGACAGAAAACAGCTTTGAAGACCGTTTTGCACTGACCGAGCCCGTTGCGGGATGGTCATCAATGCGTTCGCGCAGGGGCGGATTACATTGTGTTCATTGCGAATTTCCCTCGTGTAAAACCTAGGCTCTACAGAGGTAAATGCAACTCCTGGCTTACTGAAATGAAGCTAACTACAGGCGACTTCGAATCGCACCATGCGACAATTCTGCACTACTTGGGCGGGTGTCAAACAAGAATCCGCCGGTCACTTTCTGGAGCAACACACATGGGTTTTCTCACCGGCAAAAAACTGCTGATCACGGGCGTGCTGTCCAACCGCTCGATTGCCTACGGTATCGCCAAAGCCTGCCACGCACATGGGGCAGAGCTGGCCTTCAGCTATCAGGGCGAACGCTTTAAAGACCGCATCACTGAATTTGCCGCAGACTTCGGCAGCAAGCTTGTGTTTGACTGCGACGTGGGCAGTGATGAACAGATTGCGCAGTTGATGACTGACCTGACCCAAACCTGGCCGACCTTTGACGGCTTTGTGCACGCCATTGGCTTTGCACCGCGCGAGGCGATTGCAGGCGACTTCCTGGACGGCCTGAGCCGGGAGGCTTTTCGCGTCGCCCATGACATCAGCGCCTACAGCTTCCCCGCCATGGCCAAGGCTGCCCTGCCCTTCCTCAATGACAAGTCGTCGGTCCTGACACTGTCGTACCTGGGGGCAGACAAGGTTGTGCCCAACTACAACACCATGGGCCTGGCCAAGGCCAGCCTGGAAGCATCGGTACGTTACCTGGCCGAGTCACTCGGCAGCAAAAAACGGGGCATGCGCGCCAATGGCATCAGCGCGGGCCCGATCAAAACACTGGCCGCGAGCGGTATCAAGGGTTTTGGCAAGATTTTGAGCGTGGTGGCTGACACCTCACCCATTCGCCGCAACGTCACGATTGAAGACGTGGGCAATGTGGCCGCGTTTTTGCTGAGCGACCTGGCCGCCGGGGTCAGCGCCGAGATCACTTACGTTGATGGCGGTTTCAGCAACGTGGTGGGCGGCATTGCAGAGCCGGCAGAGTCTTGATGGGCGATTATTACAATTTTTGTATTAATCTTGACTAATTTTGAGTTTACAAGGAAATTAATACATTTTACGTATCAATCCAACCTTGCGGGAGCTGTTGAAGCCACCTGAAGCTCAAAAATGGCCCCAAAAGGCCTTTTTTAGGCATCGAATCAGCCTCTAGGCCAATAGATACGTACGTGAGCAGCTATCAAAAGAATAGCGACCAGCTTTAAAACAAGGCGTTCAAACGTCGTCAGGGAGCATCATGAAGAGACTTTTCAATAGGGCGCTGGTCTTGCGCGCCAGCCTTCTGGCGATGCTGCTCGCCTCCGGCAGCCTGCTTTCACCCACGCCGAGTCTGGCACAACCCTCTGCAGGCAAGCCCGCACTGATGCTGGCCAATGTCTACCACCCCGGCGTTGTGCTGGCCGACTATTGGGTCAGCGAGAAATACGATTATCCATTGATTTAATTGTGTCTCATGTAGCCCGACCTCAGAGCGTCCACTGCAATCCTGCTTGATATTGCCCATTACACTTCGGAATGGAACAAATTCAAGTTTTACCTCTCGAAACCGCTGATTTATCGTCTGCTGGATATGACCTCTACTTCACTCGAAGACTGGAGATCCAAGATGATTCGCCAGCTTCTTTAGAGGCGGTACAAGCGTCTCACCGCTTTCTAGTAACTACTGGCTTGCCATTTTTTTTAGACAAGGCAGGCAAGTACGAACACCAACTAAATGCTTTCTTTCGAGAATTGGCTACCGATGGTTGTCATTCCCCCTTCACTTGGAAAGCGTATGCGCGAGACATCAGCGCATACATCCGGTTTCTGGATCAGGTCTACGGGACGCACTGGATAAATGCGACGAAGGAGCAAGTAACCCATTACCGAGCAGTGCGTCGCGGCCCAGATGCGGAATTATTCGGCGCAAAATTGTCTGGGCGTTCTTGGAATCGGGCGCTGTGCGCCATTGATCGTCTGTATAGATATGCGCTAGAAGAACAGTGGATCGATGTAACCCCTTTCAAATTCAAGTACTCCAGCCCGAGCCGGAACAACCGAAGATCAGCAGCAATCCGGACAAACGTTTTACGAGACCCCGAAAACGGCGAAATCATCGTTAAGTGCATTTCACTAGAGGACTATCGTATTTTCAGGGAGGTCGGGCTTCGCGGGCTTTTGCCCTGCGGTAACCCAGATCCAAAATTCACCGGCCGGCACGCCACTAGAAATGTCCTGTTTGCGGATCTGATAACAGAAACTGGCCTTCGAGTTACTGAAGCTGCAGCACTTTTAACTTGGGAGCTACCCCATCTCTATACCAGGGACGGAGGTGGCAAGAGTTTGAAAATGGATATTGCAAGCGGCATCGCGAAGGGGCGAAAAAGCCGCCCGGTGAGAGTCAATATTCAACTGCTGCGCAGAATTCACGACTACGTGGAAATCGAGCGTGACAACTGCCTTCAAAATATTTCCTTGCGCGAAGGACACGATTTTTGGTCAACGCAGGATGTGGTGATCCGCACATCTGAAAGCAAATATCGCATGGTCGGCAACGCGAACGTGCAAAGCGTCAACGAAGCAACGTTTGACCGACGCAGGACGTTGGTTGAACGCCAAGGTGACGGAAACGCTCAGCCAGTCGGACTCTGGATGAGCGACCGTGGCTCCATGCTATCCCAGGAATCATGGAGAGGGATTTTCAAGGACGCCTGTGCGAGGTGCGCAGCGTTCGGCTTTCCGATGGAAGTCACACCCCACACCCTCCGTCATACGTTTGCAGTACATATGCTTCAACGTCTGATCGAAACCATGATCAGCAAAACGGACATTGCTCAGCTAAAAGCCGATGTCGATGCCGCAAAGTATCGGCGCCTGATAGCCGATCCGCTGCGAATCTTGCAACGGATGTTGGGACACAGCTCTTTGGAAACTACCTACCAGTACTTGACGCACCTCGATGAAGCAGTAGAAATCGCTGATCTCGCACTGGATCTTTGGCAAATAGATTTGGCAGCAGAAATCTCGTAGCCAAGATGTCCCGAAAGCTTAATTTCGGCAATGTTCAACCGAAAGCGGTGGAGCAGCCGATTTCGACGATCGGCGCCATGCGCTTCAAGGTTACAACACTTGACGAAGAAATTGAAATCGATTTCTCCTCGGTCACGGGTACACGACTTGTACGAAATGTTGTCACTTCCTTTCAAGACGTGTTGTCCCGACTGCGGGTTACAAATGGTCAAGTTCGTCGGACGCAAAAGGATTTGATTCTATTTTTTGGCTACATCGAATCGAGATATCCAGAAACTGTAACGCCCTACATGCTACGGGCTGAAATGCTAGACAGTTGGGTCATGTCTGTCATGCCCAAAGGACCGGTATGGGGGGGCTATGACACGTGTATGGACGTATTCACTGTCTTGAAAAATCTGCCACCTGATTCTTTGAGTATGACCGTTGTACAGCGCCTGAGTTACGTACATCCGATGGGAGCGCCGGTCAGAAAGCTCAAGAATTCCTATTCGCCAGCAGTCATTGCACAAATCGTCAAAGCCTGCCGAGCAAGAATTCCGACCATCACACATCGACTCACTGTTCAAGCCGAAGCTTTGATTTCAGCAGGGTGCGATCCTCGCGGTGGTGACGCGCATGTGTGGGCAGTGGCTGCCAACCGTGCCTGGCTGGCGGACAAAATTGGCCCACTTGGTCCAGAGCACCTGACCGTCAAGCTTATTAACAGAGCTCATCATTTGGGCCTTGATGTTCGAATTTCCACTGTCCAGGCGGAGATTTTTCCCACAATGGAAGATCTTGTCCCATTTTTCCTGCTGTTCATCATTGAGTCGGGCTGGCCGCCTGCGGTGGTCAGAGAGATGCTGATCAACTGCCGCTCCAGCCAGACCAAACACCATGTCACGTTAAGCTCAAAAAAATATCGTGCCGGACACAAGATTGTTTCTGAACGATTTCGAGCGACCGGCTCATCGAGTCCTGGCGGACTAGTTGCCACGCTGGACGTAATATGTGAGCGCCTCAGGAGAATCGCGGGTAGGACAGAGCTTTGGCTGGCGGTGCATGAAAGAACCATTTCAGTGCCCAAGTTCCGATGTGCAAAAAAGGAAGCGGTTTACAGGTTTTTAGCAGAGATAGATTTGCGGGATGACGCTGGAAAGCCCATCCGAACGCTTAATCTTGTTGGCCTGCGCAAATCACACAAAGAGCGCTGGTACAAACAGACTGCTGGCCAAATCGATCGTTTTGCAAGAAATGATCATTCCCATGCCGTGGCGGTCAATCACTATGCGGATATTCCCGCACTTAGAGAACTTCATGAGGTCACTATCGCCGAGGGTCAGAGTGCAGCGTACGAGGCGGTGATGTCCAGTGCTGTTTCAACAGCATCTCACCCAGCGCAGATCGCCGCTGAACTTGAAATTTTCCTTGAAGAGTCGGAGGAAATTTCCTCTGGCAAAAAAGACATGTGGGTCTCTGCATGTCGTGATCCCCTGGCCTCTCCTTTTGAGACCCCTGGAACGCTGTGCAATTCCAGGCCGGGCAACTGCTTCAGCTGCAAAAATGCAGTAGTTATTGATCGTCATCTTCCGAGAATTTATGCCTACAGGGCGTGGATAGTCGGTGAACGTGAAAACATGAGCGAGCTTGAATGGAATGCTCGCCATGGGATGGCATACCTGCAAATCGAAAGAAATATTCTCCCCAAATTTTCAAAGGCCGCTCTTGAGAATGCCGAGCACTCATTCGAGCTGCATCCCGGCAAGGCCTTGTTACCGCCGAGCATTATTTTGCGAGGGCAACTCTGATGAAGTATTCGATTTCAAAATCACCTTCGCGGGCCCATGCCGTTAGCAGCAAAGTCGGCCATGATGCCCTGGTTCTTGAAGGCTTTCCAACGCGAACCGGAGACCCCTCCCAACTTCAGTTTAAGGATGGTGTATGGCGCCTGGGGGAAGCAGTGCTCCGGACGAACGCGCGAACCAACCCCTACCTATTAAATTTCGACGCCTGTCGCTCGCTCCATATAGCTCTTGCTCTCAAGGAGTTCTCATATGCTCGCATGCGTTACCGTGCGGGCAATCTTTTCGTGATAAAGCCGCAATCGGTGGCTCTAGTCACAGGTGCCTTGCTCACCATATTCCGTGATATTGAAGCTCATGAGCAAATTAACACCTTGGAAGACCTGACGCAGGAGATGTTGGATCGCTGGCTGGCCCGTTGGAGCGCGAAGTCAAGCCTCCAGGACAATTTCATGGTGTATTCATTGCAGTGCCTTGCAGAATATGGTGGCTACCTCACCATGCCATTGCGGTTTGATCCCTGGCGCGGACGCGGACCTTCGCGCGTCACGGGCAAAAAGTACAGATTACGCGATGCCGAAAATTCGACCCCCCGAATACCGGAGGCGGTTGCCCAACCTCTACTGCAATGGTGTCTGCGGTACGTTGAGAATTTTTCCCAAGAAATAATCCTGGCAATCACCAGGACGAAAAATGGGCAAAGCCTGATTCCCCCTGAAGTCGCCACCCAACTGCAAAGCGTTGCGAGCGTGAACGACAAAGTGGAACGACTCATCCGCTATCACCTTACGCGCAATATCGGATTCCCCAGCATTTCGCCGCCTTTGCCGTCGGAAGCTAAATTCGTTCGTTTTCTAGAAACCAAACGAACACGCCTTAGCGAAGGCTGGATGACAGGAAGATTGCCACAGAATACCGCTGGCATCACCGACCAACAATTGCTCTTAGCTCTATGGCAAATCTGCAATGCTTTAAACATACGGCAAGTTGGAGAAGTCACTACGCAATTCCGATCTGCGGTGGCCATAGTAGGTCTGGACTGGCAAATTCAGCGCATCGAAAACACTGAAACATTGCTCTCGCTGCGCAGGGGTAGCCTGATCGGCGTTGCCTTGGAGCGCGAAATCAGAATGCTTTTCATTGCTGCATACGCAATGATCGGATATCTGAGCGGGATGCGAGATTCCGAATTGCAAAGTCTCAAGGTCGGATGTGTGCGAGAGGAGCGAACAACTGATGGCGTGGCCAATAGGTGGAAAGTTCAGGGAATGGCGTGGAAAAACAAGCATGCGCGTGGAGAGCCTGAAGAATGGGTCATTATCGAACCCGTAGCTAGGGCGATTGAGATGCTTGAGAGTTTGCATTTGGCACTTGGCTCGTCTCCGCAAAGCTACCTTTTTAAACGTAACTTGCGTGATGATTTTGGCACCGGACACAACGATCCCCTTGGACAGGGTATCGGTCTTGAATTGCGTGAGTTCATGTGCCACGTCAACGTGCTGGCCGGGAGGTCTAGTATGACTGCAGCAATTCCGGACTGGGACGGTAAATCCTGGCCTTTGAACTCGGCTCAGTTCAGGCGGACTTTGGCCTGGCACATCGTCAACCGACCATTTGGCACGGTTGCCGGAAAGATTCACTTCAAACATGTACACATGCAAGTAACCGAAGGATATGGCGGGCATTCGGAGTCGGGATTCGCCGCAGAAATTGCGCAGGAACAATACTTGAGCAATCTCGATTCTTTGGTTGATCGCTATACAAGTTGGGTTGCCGGCGCCCGACTGACAGGGCCAGGCGCGACGGGACTGGAACAAGAGTTTCTCGACCTTAACAACAGCACTGGTGGAGGCTTGATGGTTGCAAACTCTGCGCGGCTCAGAGAGTTGCTCAAAAATCGCGCAGCACGCATGCATCCTGGCATTCTGAATGATTGCTGTTTTGATCCTAATTACGCTTTATGCGGAGGACAGGAGTCTCCTCTGCTGGACTCTTGCCAGCCCGCAAAATGCGCGAATTCCGTAATAGATCAGGTACATCTTGTACGCTGGGGCGAGCACGCACAAGAACTGGACGACTATCTTAAAGACAGCACAAAACTTCAGCCGTTGCAAGTCAAGAGAATCGAAGCCGCAAAGCTACAGGTGAGCCAGGTATTGGGTGTTGAAAGAAAGGAGATCGCATGAAAAAGGCCCTGTCACCCGTAAAGGATTCTGCGGTCAAGATTGCCTTGGCCTCAGACCGACTTCTGGCGGGCAAGCCCATCCACTCCAAAAGTTATGCCCTTAATGCAACAAACCTGGCCCTTGAGGCGGGCGTAGGTCGAGCCACTCTTAACCGTGCGCCTGAGCTGAGAGATGCTTTCATGGCTGAGGTGGCGGCGCTTCGAGCCAAAACATCGGCCGAGCACCCTGAGATCGTCGCAAAGCGATTGCAGGAGGAACTGACTCAGCTCAAGACTTCCCACAGTTTGGCAATGAACGCCGCGAATGAAAAAATATCGGTCTTGGGAAATGAGGTTCAGTTGCTCTACATGTTGCTGCAAGAGTGTCGAAAGCATAAAGGTGCCAAGATTCTTCCGATGACCACGGGCGCTCCATAGTCTCGATTTTCTAGTAGTTCAGGACGATTCAAGGAGATACCTGTCCACGACTCTTTGCATCATCTCCGGTAGTCCGTACTCCAATCCCTCGGCTAGTTTCAGCAACACACTGATGGTAGGCTGCTTGCGAGCCACTTCTATAAGCGAAATGTAGGGCCTATCGAGGTCACATTTTCCCGCGAGAACTTCCTGGCTCATTTTCAATGCTAATCGCCGCGCTTTAATTTCAATCGCCAAAGCTTTCATTAAAGGTTCATTTTTGCTTGGTCGCATCAAGCGCGACTATTACAAATCGGTATACTTTTGACACGTGTCTATAGACAGCTAATAATAGAGGTATTTGGCACTGCTAGGACCGGCAAATGCTCGCATCCCTCCGCCCACACACATCCGTAAATTTAAAGGAGTTAACTCGCCACGGTGAAACCGGCCCGTTGCATCTGCTGTATCCATCTGCCCTTAACGAATCCGTGCTGCTAGGCCTCGCCCGGGATCTGAGGCAGCTGGAATCCCAGCCTGATGATCGAGATGCTTCGGAGGCTTCTTTGGCGCCGTCGCTCTACCTCGTTTGCGAGTTTCTGATGCGCCCGGGCACGACCTACCATTCCTCAGGGCAATTTGAGATGAGCGAAGCTGCCATGGCACGCGCCATCAGAGTCTTACAGGCCGCCATTGAGCGGGAAATAGTTACGCGGATTGTGGGAATCGAAAGTCTGATGACGGACGATGACTTTCTTGCTGAGCTGGACTTGAGTCTGCGCAAATCGAAACTTGAAGACGATGACCACTAGGGCGTTTTGGCACCATTTCCATTAATTCCCTGATATCCAAGATAGAACAAACCGCGACTGAACCATGCCGATCGCCAGTGAGATTTCGCGCTTTGTCGTGAGTAAGAGGTGTGAGATGGGTCTTAGCCAAGAGCGCCTGGCAAACTTATCCGGACTCACGCAATCAACTCTGAAAGAGATTGAAACCGGAACACTTCCCGACCTGAGCATGACGATGGCTGAACGTCTGCTAAATGTCCTCGGTTACGGTTTGGGAGTAACTGGTATCCGCAAGCCACGAGCAGGTCCAGAGTTCCCCACGGCTTTGCACACTGCAGCTCGCTTAAGCAGCACCAGTTATCGAGAACAAATTCCTCCCGAGACACTTCGTGAGGCCTTGCTTACAGGGTCCGCCCCAAAAAGCTACATTCCGCAGTTACGAGCATTACTTGACGATGCACCCCTCAATATTCTTGCGGACGCCGCTGCCCAAATTGAGGTCGAGCTCTCTGTGCCGTGCAAAACAACATGGAAACGCATTCGTCAATTGGCGACGGCAACTGCTTGCTCAAGAGATATTTGGAAATGAACTCGTACGAAATTGAGTTATTTCCAATTTCACTGGAAATCTGAAGAGCCTCTTACAAATGCCGAACAGCAACGCAAAAAACGACCAACTGCTGCTGGTTGTGGCTAGCTCGGCCGCGCTTGTGGCTGCGGGATTGGACATGGGGTTGATCGACGCTGTACCACTTCCGCCCTCCTCCTTAGCTGGCGATGCCACAAACCTCGTTAACGATTCGCCATCCAGAATCTTGATTGGGCGGCTCAGGACCGCGAATGAAGAGAGCGTGGATATGGTGCGGTCGCAGCTCTTGCAATTAAGCCAGGCACTGGAGGCCATCGGTCAAATGCCCCAGGAGGAGATTGCTTTGATCGTCGAACAGTTGCAACCCGCTGTTGAGGACCGGGACCGTGATCGGTTTAAGCATGAATATGGCGTTCTCACCGTCGAAGAGATGGCAGAACGGATGAAGTGCACGCCCGAGATGATCCGTGAGGAGGAGTGTGCTGGCGAAATCTTCGCCGCTCGTGCGCCAGGCCGAGCCGGCGGCCCGCTCTATCCCAAGTTTCAACTCAATGAATGCGTGGCCAAGTCACTCCTTAAACAGATTCTCCTGGATTACCGTGAAGCTGGCGTCAACACCACTTTGCTCTGGAGTTTTCTGCGCACCCCGCAAAACATATTTGCTGGCTGGACTGCCATGGCAATGATGCTGGGTGCATCACCTCCTGCATTTGCCGCGTTGACACCGCAAGAGTGGAGAGACGCCTTTCTTGATGTGGTGGCTGAAGAGCTTTCACGTGTTCGGTGAGCGTCACTTCTTCATGGGCAAACAAGGAGGCTTCAATGCAACTTAAGACATATCAGACCGTCAGCATGGTGCATCAAATCCGATGTGACCGGTGCGGCAAAGAGGCCGAACGTGGCGAGGTTGGCTTCGTTGAGATGACATCGGTCGGTTTCGAGGCGGGCCGTGACTCGATTTTTGGTGACGGTAATCGGGTTGAGGTCGATTTGTGCGAACCGTGCTTGCGCGACACCTTGGGTGCCTGGTTGCGGGTGCGTACGCCGGCAGATACGCCGTTTGCAAAAATGCTTGCGGAGTTCAAGCCTGAATTGCATGGGGGAGAGTTCCCCCCACCTTGACCTTACTGCCCGCAGTTCAGTTGTCGACAGTCCACGGCCTCGGGTACACCTCATTACCGGCGTTTCTCTTGCCCGAACCTTTCACACTTCCCCAGTTGCAAAAGACACACGAAGTTGTGCTGAGGCGGCCGATAGACAGGGGCGGCTTACGTACCCGGGCACTAGAGGCTGATTTCATGGAAGAAGATGGTTTTCTAAATGTTGAATCGCCCAGACCGGCGATGGGCTACCGCCTGAAAAGCAGGGACTCAACGGTTTATTTCCCCAGAACATTTAGTCCGAGGAGTGCTTCATAAATGTCCCCCAGACCACTTATCGCGCTGGATGCTGATGGCGTTTTGCTGGACTACAACCTGGCTTACGCGAAAGCATGGGCGAAAGCAATGGGAACCTACCCCGCAGAAAGAGACCCCAACGCCTATTGGGCCGTAGACCGCTGGGACGTCGAGAGGCTTGAGGGCGAGCGACTTGAGAAATTCCGTTCGACATTTGATGTCGAATTCTGGAGCACCATCCCACCCATGGAATCTGCTGTCGATGCATGCCATCGCCTGCACGATCACGGCTATGAACTTGTTTGCGTTACTGCACTGCAAGATTACCTGGTGGATGCCCGGCTAAAAAACCTGCGCAGTCATGGCTTCCCTATAGAGAAGGTTTTTGCGACTTCGAGCGTTATGGTGGAGCGAAGTCCAAAGGCAGACATCCTCAACCAACTCAGGCCGGCTGCTTTCGTGGATGACTACCTGCCATACATGCAGGGGGTTGACCAAAGCATTCACCGCGCATTAATTTTGCGTGAACCAAATGGCAGTCCTAACGCCGGTCCCGACGTTGGGAGGGTGAGTTCTAAGCACCTTAATCTTACTGAATTTGCAGGCTGGTGGACAGCAACCAGCCCGCCCTTGCCGAACGGGGCGCGCGACGGAATCGGGTAGTACAACTGTGCACAGAGGGAATTCAATAAGCCGGAACCGGCGAGTGACAGTGTAGAACTGCTCAGTCGCGCATTACGGTGTAGCTCAACATCTGCTCCGGCGAGCATCGACCATTTAGAGTGATTTCGTAAATCCAAAGATCAGTTTTACGTAATTCCCTGCTTTCGTCCGTTTTTGAAAGCTGGGTAGAAAAGGCAGAGGTTTAGGTTAACGATCTGCGGTACTGCTGAGTTGGAGTCGTTGCCAGGCGGAGTTCGTAAATCTGGCTTCGCGGGCTCAAGGTCATGTCGAGGGACTCGCATCCTATGGCAAACTGACCTTATGCCCAAAGCAAAGACGTTGGAACACCGGAAGTCACGCTCCTCCGCTAGGGTGGCAACATCTAAGACGCTCAAGGAAGTCTTGGCTGTAAGCGCCGATGCGTTAAAAAATGGCAATAGATTTGTTTTTCCGCACCTATCGGGTGCGGCTGCAGCGGAACTTATGAAAGCTGCCGGGATCGTGGACTCCGCAGGAAAACTCTCGAAGGCTTATCGCCGTAGGGGGATGTAGCCCGCCTATTTAGTTGACTGCTAACGCTACTAAGTCGGCTGGATCAGCCTGGGCCTTATCTGTTGTCATTGAGATCGTCTTAGTCTGCAGCACCCCCGTTCAGGGAGTCGATCAGACAGATAACCTCGTATGCTTGGCCGGCCGCAACTGCCTCCTCTGCGGTTTTTTGACCGAATGGCAACAGCCGCTCGGTTCGGAACCAATGCAGGGCTTTGGGCAGATTCTCACCCGCGGCATCATAAGCAGCCTTGATGACAAGGAGATTCCTCTTGAGGTGTGCCTGGATCTTGGGCGCTCCCGGGGTTTGAGTGATGGCACTTGTCGATACCTGGGCATTGAGAGCCAAGGTATCGGCGTCTATCCCAAGCAGCCTGGTATATCGCTCCGGCGAGAGCATCGGCGCAAATTCGGTGTCTTGCAAGTCTTTAACTACGTTCCAACCTGCTGCAAGCTCTCCATGTTTTGCTTCCAGTTGCGAGATTTGTTGCAGTCGGCCGAGCAACTTGCGGAGCGCCATGTAGCCGCCAGGCTCTCCGTTACGCAGGCCTTCGGTCAACTCCTGTTGAATTTGGTGAAGATGGTTCGCACCAAAATATTGAATCGTGTCAGTAATCGCGTCGTCTGGGATGGTGTGCATATGCCATTTCTTTCTAGTGGCTGGACAAAGCTAAGAGCTCTCTGTATACCGTTACAGGCCAAATTGTCAGATGGGTGCGTTGCTGCGCAATGCCTAAGTCATGACTGAGTTTGCTGCCCAAATGGCCAGTGGCTGTCGTTGCTCGCTACCAATATTGGTTAATGAACTGACCATGGTTGCTGCGTATGGCTAAATGATGACCATGGTTGCTCCCGGCCAGCCAACTCAACACTTCTAGTCGTAACTCCCTCCATCTTTCGCTGCCTGGTCTCCACACTTAAGCAGCATCGAGTTCTCTGAGTCAGCCGTCCAGAACTTTCCAGGTGCAATCAGCGGAACTTCTTGGCGTACTTCTGACCTTTTTTCGTCTCATGGAGGAGGAATACAAGCTGCTCAAACAGCTTTTGGTTGGTAGTTAAGCGCAGAAAACTTTTGTGATCAAAATTCTCATCTACGTATGCGCTAACGGTTGCTAAACGCAGGCGTAGACTAATGTCCCAATTCGTCAACCAGCCAAGCCTAGGGAGATATTCCTGCAATTGACTTGTTTGTTCCCAGCCCAACCTTGAAAGTTGAAGATCGTTGTGAATCGCCTCGAAGGAAATTTCGAATATTGGTTCACATCCTTTTGTAGGTGAACTCAGCGCAAGCTTGATTAAGAAGGCAAGAAACTTCATTCGATCCAACCCTCTTAAATCATCCTGTGCATGCGACAGTGCCCTGGCCCACGGGATAGGGCCCACCGAGAGCGTCAGCGGGGTGGTGTACTCCAGCATATGGGCGATCAAGGAGAGTTCAGAAGTGGACTTAGACCTTTCGATAAAGCCACCTTGAATGATCAAATTGGGGTATTGGCGAGCCGCCTGAATCCACGGATATGCAACCCTGCATTCAGCTACAGACGATGCTTTGGTTATACAGCCAAACATCGCGGAAAGCACGCTTTCCGCGGCGCGCTCCGTCAGCTTCTCTGCCATCTCGCGACTGTCCACCAATACTAAGCGCGGCAATAGCCTAGTCATGAGCTCAATATCGTCAGTAGGAACTGAATCCAGCAAGCTAATCAACTCTTCCGGTGACAAGTGATTGAGATTTTCGAAATCAAGCAGCGATGGTTTCAGAAATACTAGGCGTTGACGAAGGTTTCGGTTGCTATTCTGATTAAAAAAGAGATCTTCCGAGGAAATAAACGTAGCCAGGCATGCAATGAACCTGTCTCCTATTTCTGACGTTCGCTGAAGCGCCGCATTAGCTATTAGCAGGACCTCATCAAGACGATCGGTCTGAGATTCCAGTATCTGCTCGACCGGCACCATAGGCGCCGGCAGCTTCTCCGCGTTTGGATCACTAATATGAAATGCCAGAATATCTAGACCATCAGTTGATGGAAGCATTGAGTACGTGCTTTGGCGCAGAAAATCTTGTTTGAGAACTTTCCCATCTTCTACAGACGGTAGCTCTAGAACCAGTCGAGACAACACTGACCTCAAAGGTCCCCCATTTAGCTGAACAACTCTTGTAGAAATAAATATCTCTGCCAAAAACTTGAAACGCTTGCGACCGTAACGGATGTCGGCGCCATATCGCCAGAGAAATTTTCTAAACTCAGTACCACCGGCTACCGACAGGTCTGCGACACAGGCATTCTCCCAAAGTGCTAAGGCCGTTTCGTTCTTATCTTCAGATGAACTCGATTCGTTGATATAAATCATTAAATCAAATTTTGCTTTGGTTGGAGTTGTTTCACTAAACGCGTTTGCAGTACGAAACGAAAAAGTTCGCCGCAGACGCGGCCATTGTTGAGACCAGACTGCGAATATTTCAGTATCGAGCGATCCGAGCGGAGCGAAGATTCTTTCTGCCTCTGCCTCTGCACCTGAATAGAGTGCGCGAACTATCTGTTGTGCCTTAGTGATGCTGAGTACCGCAGCCTGGTTTTCTTGGACTGAACCCTCTTGATCCAAGAATACGGATGCAGGCATTTTGTAACTTTCAAAGCCGGCACTTAAACTAGGGCGAATGAACTGGGGAATAAGCAACGAAAGGTCTGCGAAACGTCCAATGTCTGTGAACTTAATAAATACTACGTGCGACCACACGCACCCTGGACGCGGCATCTCCGGCGCTAACCAAGTCCGCATGAGGGCATATGTCTTCTCTTTGGAAAGTGGCATTCCCGTCCAATACCCCTCCGAAGAGGAAAGACGAAGACCTGGCGTTAGATCGCTTTGCAAAATCAATGCTGAGATAACGTCTTCTGAGAGCCGTTCGGAAGACGCGATTAGCCGGTGACCATCTTGGTAGCCGAACAAGCATTGCTGCAACGTCATCGAAGAATTCAAAACTTTACTCACTCTCCATTAACCAGGCGATTGGGCTTGTCAGATCATGACTGTTAGTGTTGGGGCCGATGCAAGAGATTCTCTTACTCGCCACCATCTTTGCAAGTTCGTGCCGAAATTCAGTTGTCACTTTGCCGCCTTGTGCCGACACCCCATACACTTGAAAGGCAAAGCTCTCTGAATTGCAGGTCAAAAACTGAGCAAGAAAAGGCATTTCCCGGAACAACCACTGTTGTGGCGATATCGGTTGCGTCACAACGTCCCATGCGGAAATTATTACTGCCACACGTCGCCTAAATCTCGCAAAGGGCGCTTGCTGAAGAAACTGCAGCAAGTCGACCAAGTTAACCTGCTCCGAGACCATTTTGGGCGACCAATCTACATGTTCTGCAGGATCCTCTTCGATTGCTTCGCCTTCCAACGCAGGCGCGATATCGAGAATCGTCATTGCTTCGCCTGGGCGATCTGCCGATACGAAAAGCAAAATTCCCCCCTGTCCCTCAAAGCTTTTAACGTAATCCTCGGTACAAGATCGTGACGACAGTTGCAACTCAAAAGACTCACCTGACAGATCACTAAAATGGAGTACTGCAAGCTTGGATGTGGCGTCTTCTCTCACATGGATGGATAAGGCCACTTCAGCTGCACTCGACGTCCTCGGCACTTCTTCGCATCTGCGCCAAGCGTCCGCGATTGCGTTGAGATGACTGGCATCTCCGTCAAGTTTTTCTAATCGAAACTTGGTTGGCACCTCTTCCGCATTTAGCTCATGCCAAAGTGCTGCTAGAAATGTAGTCTTTCCAGACCCAGGCAGGCCGATAATAGAGTGTTGAATTGTGATCACAGTAGTTTGGCCTGTGGTGTGCGAGTAAGCAGCAAATCAAATTCATTTCTTGGCGTGATACGTATTGGCAAAATGGTCTGAACAGCACCCTTCGCTTCGCACCACAACGGTAAAAGTTCAGGGATACCATGACCTAGTTCAAATACCCTGGTCGGATCTCGCGCTGCAATCTCTTTAAAACTCAATTCTAAAAGTTTGCCAGAGAAAGAGGTTTTTAAGCCCTCTTTAAAAAGAGAGACATGGTTTTGGAAATCTTCATCCCCCTTTAATGCGGACAGTCGATCAATTTTGGTGGTGATGATTTGGACTTTTGACTGAGTTGTCAGTGCGCCTCCATCCAAAAAAGCTCGAATGGTTTGGCGAACATTTTGAAGGGCACCAGTTCGCTGTAAAGGATCGGCAAGTCGTGCCCCATCAAGCAAGATGACAACATAATCAGCATTCTTAAGCTCAAGAAGTTCGGGTACTCTGGAAATATTGCTTCTTGCCTTTTCAAACAGTTCTCCGGCCCTATCCGAGATCAATAGTTCCACGGCTGCGGAATCCCCCCCTTCGGGCTTGAGTGAAAAGTGAAAATAATGCAACCCTTCATGTTGAGACGTGCGCACGGTATCGGGAGTTTTCCTTCCAGAGTCAACCCTAGAGTGATGAGATTTCTTCTCCAAACCTACGAGCGTACGACTACCGCCAGCGCGATATCCAGCGTAACTCCCACGAAGAAACTTCTCGTACAGCGAACCAATTAGAGTTGTTTTCCCGCTGTCTAGTTCACCAACTATGGCAATAAACCTAGCCGATTTTTTTAGCAGCAATTTTCCCGCCTGATCGATGGTCAAAGGTTCGCCGGAAGCTAGCCTAGTTCGAGGAACACTCGCCTCATGCTCTTCTGCCTCATCTTCAGCTCCCGTTTGCTCTTCTTCCTGATCTGGCGCTGTGGTTTTAGCCACCGCTGTAGCTGCAATGGGCGGCTGTCCGTAGAAGGGACATGAACGAAATGGCGAATTACCTTCAATACAAATGCCGTCTATTGCGACCTTGCAATCTACTTTACTGCACGTCTGAATGCCTTCCATACTGACCTCAGGACAACGAATTAAGTAGTAGCGATTCTCGGTATACCTGCATAGCCAGCTGATTTGCGGAAAATTTAATCTCTGGGTCAACGCCCGCTGCTCTCCGATACGCGAGATGCCAAGCTCTCTCGCCGCCGATTTCGTCGGCTTTTAATATTGCGCCAAAGATAGGGAAAATGTCCGGATTGGAGGAAGCTGCAGCTGGAATCTCCATTCCTTTTGCCGTTTCGCCCATCACGCCTTCAATAACTTCGGTCATCGATAACTGATCGCCCGAATCATTTCGTCCCTGCGCTATGAGCCTTGAAAGAAGAGCTGGCGCAGCAAGAGGTCCAATAGGACTCGTTGATAGGCTTGCGAGATCGCATGCAGCAAGGATCGAGGCCGTTCCCAGTGGCAATTCTGAGTATGGCCTATCAAGCTTTCTGCTCCACCCCCCTACATACCACCAAAGCATACTGATCTCTTCACGCAGATCCTGTATTTGGTGGAGCACCGGCTCTAGAACTTGGCTGACTTGGTTGCTGAGCTCTTTGGCCGTCTCGTGCGATCCGCTAACCGACTGGCGTACCAGTGCTCCAGCTTTAGGCCAATCCGGTGCTGCAAGTAGTGCAGCTATTGCTGTTTCTAAATTAGGTTTATTTAGGGTCTTGAGACCTTGTAAATCCAGTGTTTCGTTCTGACGTTGTTCAACCGACATTGCTGCCAATTTCTGCCGCGCGATTTCCAAGAATTCGACATATGCGGACGGATTGCGTGTATTTGCCGCGGAAGCAACTATTGGGGCAAGCCCGCACGAGGCTACTCCATCCTCCAGTCCTGCCGCAAGCAGGCAAGCGGCCAATATTGAAACCTCTCTGGCATTGTCAACCATGCTGAAGCTAACATCTGCCGCGGCGAACGCCTTGCGAAACCATTCAGTACCGTTCGGTACCGAAAGTCCGTAGTAAAGGCGAGTCAAGTCTAAAGCGCGTGCATCAGATATATCTTTGCGCAGTTTTGTAAAGCCGGCCTGTCGAGACCGCACAACCTCGCTTCCAGCAGTCAAGCCTGCAGATTTGTATCTATCTGGAAAATTAAAAGTTGCCATTAGATGCCCTCCTTATGATTTTCTACTTCTTCGCCGCCAGAGCCGCGTTGATCTCGTTATCAAGTTGTTCGAGAAGATTTCTCGCTTGCGCCCGCATAAAAACACTTCGATAGCGCTCAAAGTCGGGTTGATTTACATCCTCGTCTTCTAGCAGGTCAAGCTTTCCTGCAATCTCTGACTTTTGGCTGAGTGAGAGTTTAAAAAAGCGCACGCTGATGCTTCTCAGGGAATCCATAGGAGCGGTTTTGTTGACTGCTGCAAGGGTCAGGTCTTTGGTTTTCGCTATGTGAGGCGTTGCTGACGAGGGTTCGAATGGTGAGGTGGGAATTGGTACCCAACTATCCAACCTCACCTCGTGCGTGAAAACATCTTTTTCGCCATCCATTTTGGAGCGAAACTGCCCTGGGTTGGGCTGCCACACCCGTATGTGAGCATTTATATTCAATTTTCGCTCGGAACCGACGTTATTTATCTGCAGTTCGATTAGGTTGTAGCCTGGTTCCCAACCATGCTCTGTTCGATCTGGATGGGCTGCGCTTGCCGCGATCCGAACAGCCCCGTGCAGTCGCTCGACGCGATTCGTATGGTCGTGGCCGAAAAGCTGTAGTTTTGCGACGTCATCAAGATGGCTCTTCAGTACCTCCCCTTGCCTAAGCCAGGTATAGGGGTGATGGCAAGCCACAAGATGTTCTACACCTCTTTCCTTTGTGATTTGGAAGCATGCCGGATCCACGAATAAGTCACCTGGCTTGTCCGCCTGGCTTGAAACTAGTGCTGAATTCATTCCAATCAACCTTAGGATTGAGCCATCATTCATAACCAGATCTCGCGATGCCATCGTTCGCATTGGAGCGCTAACGTCGCAAAAGAACTGGCCGGCAAAAAGATTAAACGAGTCGAGAGGCCCATAGAGCACCCGCGAACTCTCGGGATTGGTTAGAAATCCTCGTAAAGTCGCATCGATCGCAACGGCGCTGGCAGATTTAATCGAGGCATGTAGCGCCTGCACCAGCGGTTCCCCCGCCTTGCTTCTTACAACATCATGGTTGCCCGGCACAATAAAAACATCTTCGAGCTTGCACTTGCATCGTTCAACCAGGAGCTCAAGCCATGCTCGAGCAAATTCATATTCTTTCGTGTCAGCTGCAAACGCAATATCTCCGGAAATCAGGATAGCTTGCGGGAACTTGCCTAGCTTCACGCACATTGCTTCTGCGTCTCGAACTAAGGTGTTTCTGAGGTGCGCATTTGGATCCAGCGGCGTGACAATTTCCTCTAACCGGAAGTGAATATCCGAAAGATGAAGTATTAACATGTCCCCTCCTTGATTTGCATGAGCTATGAACGGTTGCATCCGACCGGAACGGCGTTTTCTTGTAACTATACGTGTCAAATCATGGTTGTGCGATAGATGGAATTTCACTTGTGCGCAAAATACAAATGGTTTGAGGGCTAAGCACTGGCCCACAACACCTTGGTCCACCGTACCGCCGTGCTGTCCAAAGCGCACCAGGTGCGCGAACTCAAAAATCCCTGCCAGGACCCCACAGTGCTCGAGCTGCTGTCACGCACGCGCAAGGCCTACGCCAAACGCGGCGTACTCCCCCAGAAAAAAGAGGCGCTGACAAAGGATCCCCTGCAGGCTATCCTGGCCACCTGCGATGACTCGCTGCGCGGCAAGCGGGACAGCGCTCTGCTGCTGTTTGCCTGGGCCAGCGGCGGGCGCCGGCGCTCCGAGGTCACAAGCGCAGATATGCAGTTCCTGAAACCTATTCCCCAGGGCTTCGTCTACAACCTGGCTTACTCCAAGACGAATCAGGCGGGCGTAGATCTACCCGAGAACAATAAGCCGTTGCTGGGCGGGGCTGCCACAGCGCTGACGGCCTGGCTGCAGGCCAGTGGGATTCAATCGGGGGCGATTTTTAGGAGTATCCGTAAGGGCGGGCATCTGGGCGAGGCACTCGCGCCGTCTGCAGTTCGCGCTATCATCAAGGAGCGATGTGCCTTGGCAGGGATCGTGCGAGACTTTTCTGCGCATTCCCTTCGATCAGGTTTCGTCACCGAAGCTGGGCGGCAGCGAGTCCCGCTAGCCGACACAATGGCCATGACGGGGCACCAAAGCGTGGGAACTGTTATGGGGTACTTCCGCGCCAATGCATCTGTAGAAGGCTTGGCGGCCAACCTGTTGGCTTGATTGTTTGAATCTGGGCTTGTGCAAGGGCTAACGAGTAAGACGTGATATTGCAGAGCTCAATACCTGCGCGGAACACGGTTTGGGCAGGACTTCAAATCCAAGCTCTGCGATGGTGTCCAGATGTTCGGCATATCCGGTCATCAGAAGTACACGTAACTCTGGCCTGGTCTGCCGGATAAATTTGGCGAGTCCGATACCATCCATCTCTCCCGGCATGACCACGTCCGAAAGTACCAGGTCCGGCAAGGTTGTGCTGTTCTCAAGCCACTCGCAAGCCGCTGCAGCGCCGCTCACACGGGTGACTACGCAACCGAGGGCCTCCAGCAACGGTATCAGGGAAGCGGCGACTTCATTGTTGTCTTCCACCATGAGTATGTTTTTGTCGAGTCGCTTGTCGGTGGGCTCAGAGACCTTTTCACCCTCCATGGGCAATTGCGAGGTCGCGGGAAAGAACATGCTGACTTTGGTCCCGCTTCCGACAACACTTGTGATCGCCACGCGCCCACTAGCTCGCTGACACAGTCCATAGACCTGACTCAATCCCAGGCCGGTTCCTTCCCCGACAGGTTTGGTAGTGAAAAAAGGCTCAAACACCTTTGTCAATACGGCCGCCTCAATCCCTGTACCAGTATCACTGGCCTCTATGACCACGGATTCAGTTGCGACAAGGCCAGACTCCTGAGGGGTGGCATTGCGCGCCAAGATGACGAACGTGCCACCAGAAGGCATGGCGTCACGCGCATTTATCCCCAAATTAAGCAGGGCAAGCTCCAGTTCGGCCAGATCAACGAGGATGGCTTTCGTTGACGGCTCTACCTCAACGCTCAACTTCACCTGGCTCCCGAGAACCGGCGCGATTAACTCTTTTATAGACGGTAGTTTGTCTTGAAGCTTGACATATTCCGCAATCAGGGCTTGGCGTCTTGAAAATGCCAAGAGTTGACGCGTCAATTTGGTCGCCGAATCTACTGCGCGACCAATGGATTCAATTTGCTTCGTGCCGACATCCACAGCAAGACGCTTAAGCAAATAGAGGTTATTGCTGATGACCATCAAGGCATTGTTAAAGTCATGCGCCACACCACCCGTGAGACGACCTAATGCTTCCAATTTTTGCGCCTGCAACAAAGCCTCTTCCGCGCGGCGCCGAGTCAGGGTTTCCTTCTCAAGCTGTTCCGCAGAAGCGACAGCTTGGGTAACGCTCCTCACTGCGACTCGTGCTGTAAATATCAAAACCCCAAATGGGAGTATGCCGACAGCGAACAATATGCCCAGTTGTTTTAGGAGTTCATTTCGCATGGTCGTTAGATTCATGCCAGTCCCAACATACAGCGGATAGCTGCCGACTTTTTTGAACGAGATAAGGCGGTCCTGGTTATCGACAGACGAAGTACCACGCATTTGCGCAGATTGCTCCCCTTTCGCAATGTGGGTCATGACGGGACTATTCGCAGCCAGCCGCTCAGGTGCGTTGGCAAGCAAAGGCCAGCGAGTGAATATGGCACCATCTTCGCGGAACAAATTGATGGCAAGGCCGGGTTCATCAGACACCAGATCACTGTAGAAATTCTGGAAGTAAGACGTCAGGAGACTGATGTTGATGACGCCACCAAACTTGCCGTCGGGACCGGAAAATCTCACGCTCAGATCCACAATACGTTCTTTGGTAGTTCGCGTAACCAAGGGTTGAGAAAGATATCGACCCCCAGCGCCATCCCGATGAAACTGAAAATACTGGCGATCGGAATAGTCAAGATTAGGCACAGGAAAAAACCGGCTGCTAGCAACCGGTTTGCCGTCAGCGCCAATAATCCAGACGGATTGAATTTGCGGTTGATCCTTGATTCGGGTAATTAAAGCTAGATGAAGTTTCTCTTGGTTCTTACGCAACTCAACAAGGTCACGCCCATCTACAAGATCAAAAAACCGATCCTGCATGGCCTCTGCGCCAGCCATGACCTTGGTGGCATGTTCGTGCGCGACCCGCAACGACCTGCTGACCCTTAACTCCGCTTCATCGCGGGCCTCAACATAGCGCAATCCGCCGAAAACGGCGTAGAAAATTAACGGTATAGCAATGCTTAAGAATGCGAGAGCCTTCAGCCAACGCAAAGATGCATATCTATTTTGGTCGTTCACGACTTGGCTCCAGATGCCTCAGGATGGCGGCTAAATAGCAGACTCTGCAGCTCGGCCAAATCGATAGGTTTGGTCAAATGTTCGTCAAAGCCCGCTTCCCGGGATCGGCGTCGATCAGCCTCGGTTCCCCAACCGGTGACAGCAACCAGCTTCGCAAGGCTGCAGCATGGGTTGGCTCTTAACTGTCTGGCAACTTCATAGCCCGAGATACCAGGCAGTCCTATGTCAAGAAGCACCACATCGGGTAGGAACGAAGTGGCTGCCTCAAGTGCTAGTTCACCGGAATATACGGTTTGAACGGCATGGCCATCCATGTCCAGCACGGCGGACAACGTCTCTGCTGCGTCCTCATTGTCATCAACAATGAGAATCTTCAGTTTTTGAGCTTGTAGTCCATCGGCTTTGGTAGAAGATTTGGGAGATGCTTCCATGGGTTGCAGCAGACATGGCAGCTTCACAGTGAATGTGCTCCCATTGTTGGCGCCATCGCTTGCCGCAGTGACTTGCCCGCCATGTAGCTCTATCAAACTGCGTACAAGGTAGAGACCAATTCCCAGCCCTCCCTGCGAGCTATCCAGTGTGCGCCCTACCTGCGTAAACAGTGAAAAGACGCTGTCCAGCATGTCTGTCGGAATTCCCACGCCGTTGTCTTTGATTTCTATAACGGCAGTCGCGGCTTCTTGCCAGGCGTGAAGAGTTATCTTTCCCCCTGCGGAGGTGTACTTGGCAGCGTTGTTGAGAAGGTTGCCCAGCGCCTGGGCCAGGCGGGTCGGATCACCCATCAGCTCTATATTGCGCTCAGGAAGCTGAACCGTCAGCTGATGGGTGCGGGATTCGATGACAGGCCTGCTGAGGTCCAGGGCAGTTTCAATGACAGAAGACAAATTGATCCGACTGGTAGCAAGCCTGATCTTTCCGCTGTTGATTCGAGAGATGTCCAGCAGGTCGTCGATGAGACGAATCATGTGAGCAAGTTGGCGCTCCATAGTTTCCCTGGCCCGGTGTGAAGCCGGCCCGTTAGCGGAATCCTTTTTCAGAATCTCAAGGCCGGTTCTGATGGGTGCCAGGGGATTTCGCAGTTCATGAGCCAAGGTGGCGAGAAATTCGTCCTTGGCTCGGTTGGCGTCAAACAGTATTTGTTCGGCGCTCTTTCGTTCGGTAATGTCGATGATGGAGCCGGCCATTCGAAAGGCCTGACCTGAGGCATCCTTGCGGGCCATTCCTGCAATCATGAACCAGCGCCAGCTACCGTCGCGAAGCTTCAGCCGGCATTCAACCTGATACGGCTTGTCATGCGCAAGGTGTGCGTCCAGGGCTTCGCGTGCCGTTTGTCGGTCTTCCTCGTGCATGACATTGCCCAGCGAATCCGGCAAGTCGGGAAATTCAACGTGGGTATAGCCTAGGAGTGCCTTGAATTGGGGTGAGTAAAAGGTGGTTCCCGCTTCCATGTCCCAGTCCCACAAGCTTGCAGTGGATCCCCGGACCGCCAATTGATATCTGTCGTCACTGTCGCGAAGTGCCCTGTTCGCTTTTTCTAGCGTGGCGGCCCTTGTTCCCAATTCGTCAAGCATGGCGTTAAAGACATCAGCCAGCGCGCCAATCTCATCCTCGCTTGTTTTCTCGGCTCGTAGAGTGAAGTCCCGTTGCTCGAGAATTTGCCGCGCGACGTTGCTCACAGTCAGGACAGGCTGCAGCAGAGCAGCTTGCAGGCGATTCGACAGTAGCAGGGCTGCGGCAAGGCTACTCGTCAGTATGACGAACAGAACGCCCAGATAGCCCGCAAGTCTTGAAAACAAGTCATGATTGACTTGAAGATAAATGGTGCCAACCAGATCACCATTGCTGCGCACAGGGCGCCAAACTTCCGCCCAGTCACCTGCAATTTGCGTAGAGGTTCCACTGACGAGAGGAGGAATATCTTTGCCCGACCTATTCTTGGGCTGAAATGTGGCAAACAGATTTCCTTTGGCGTCAAACAGCGCCGCCGCTGAGACATTAGGTTTGGCTTGCAAAACACGCAGGTTTTCAGCCGCAACTTTGGGGTCGTCAAAGGCGAGTGCTGAACTGCTGCTCAAACCCACAATATCTGCCTGTGTCAGGATGTCATCAATCAGACTTTGCCGCTGGCTTCGTTGGTCAAAAATGACAAGGCCCAACCCCGCCATTAGCAGTGCAAATGTAGTTGTCAGACCCAAAATAAAATTGAGCTTTCTCCTGATGGAATTTGCACCCACTAATTTCATCGATTGGCTCCTTCCACGACTTGGGCGACGGCCAGGAGGCGTGCACTCAGTTTGAGGGAGCGCGCTTCTGCAGCTGCCAGGGAGACAGAGAAACGAACGCGACCGTCTACTGGGGAAAAGTTAATGACACTCCCGAGCCGCAAGCCATTATCCTGATCCGTCACGACAAGAATGGGGCCTTTCAGGCTTAAAAGCGCCTCTCGAAACCGGGTCTCCCGTTGATTTCCAACGAAGAGAATATGGATGTCACCGGTTCTTCCGAGATCGTTGACCCTTCGAGCAACAATAGGCCTGCCTTCGGCTGTACGGCTGGCGATCAGCGACTCCAGGTCGTTCGCGACAGCGTCGTCACCCGCCACGCCGATGACCATGGGCGTGTCCGGCTTGGGAAATACATCCCGCGGCCACTCAACAAAAGAACCGAATTTGAACAGGAAGGCCGCTTTGACTGCGCTTTCGCGCAGTGGGTACGGGTCGGCGAGCGAAGGTCCGCAAGCTCCAAAAGTTGAAGCGATTACCAGGACCGCCATCCTGCCGAAGGACATGACTTTTAAAGCCATCACAGCTTCCAAACGGCTCTCAGGAAGATCCTTCTCTCAATCTGACTGGCCACGCCAGCAGCATTGAATTCCACATGACGGCGATCAAATAGGTTTTGTGCAAGCAGCGACAGCTCTAATGCCGGGCTTACTCTAAAGGCCAGCCTGGCATCCAGCGAGGTGTAGCGCGGCACTACTGGGGAAGGCAATTCTCCCACGCTGCGGACCAAGAAATCGAGTTCCGTGCGTGCGCCCAAATTGTGGCTTGAACGGAAAGTCCACTGGTAGCGCGGATCGTTACCCAGGTTGGGAATGGAGTTGACATCAGTCGCGCCTGAAGAAAACCTCAAATCCTTGCGAAGTCCAAAGTAGCCACCGCTGAGCCGCCAGTCAGGCGTCGCCTGCCACTGTGCCCAAGCCTCCAATCCCTGACCTGAGCCTTCAATCTGGTTTTCTACGGTGACCGGCAATTGTCCTTGAATGCCGGCACGCAGCCCCTTGTAGTATTGGCGAAAGAGCGTTCCTGAATAGGTGAACGAAGACGCTATCTGGCCACGATGTCCCAGCTCCATGACATTTGCGATTTCAGATTGAAAGTTCGGTCCACCAACGATCAGAAAAGGCGCTTTCCCGGGGAAAAAGAAGTCGCGATCTATGCGCGACGGGGCGCGAACTGCACGTGAGAGGGCGGTCCAAGTCATGCTTTCCGCTGAATGCTGATAAGCAAGTCTTGCACTGGGCAGCAGTTCGGTTCCGGTGTAACTGTTTCTCTCTGCTTTGACGCCTGCCGTCAATTGCCATTTATCGCCCAATTGCGACTGGTGCTGTACAAAGAAATTTGTCCAGGACAGCCCTCGGTTAGGAGGATTGAACAATACCTGAACACTGGGGTCATTGAGGTCCTCTCCTCTTCGATAACCCCCACCCCACAACAGGTGTTGGCCCACGGGCATGACAGGCTCATGCGTGAAATCCACGCTGAGATTCCTAGAGGTATTTCGCAGAGTCGTGGTCTCATCACGGGATGCTGTGTCGTAGTAGCCCTGCACCTGGTAAGGCGAGCCGTCCTGAAAGTGTCCACTCCAACGCGCCAGCAAGTTGCCCCCGCTTAATTTGGGCTTGAGCCCCGTAGAGGGGTACTCTCCAGCCCGATACATGTCGCCCTGCAGCGTCAATTTCGAAGAACCGACCTGTAGATCCGCCCTGAAACCGGCCTGGTCCCTGCGGCTGTCATCAGCCCGTTCAGCACCGTTGGCCAGCCTGGTGCTGTCTGTGTCCGTCGTCAGTCCATAAATTCGGAAATGCCCAGACTCGCCCAGAGTACCGCCAAAGCGCACCGCTTCGCGGCCACCTTTACTGGAGCGAGTGACGGCGGCCAGAGTGCCTTGTGTCGACGCTGCATCACGGGTGATGACATTAATCACGCCATTGACCGCATTTGCACCCCAAATGGTTCCTCCCGGGCCACTGATCACTTCGATGCGTTCCACATCCTCAAGCATTACAGCGTTTGCGTCCCAAAAAACGCTCGACAAGAGGTTCGAGTAGAGGGTTCGGCCATCGATGAGGACCAGCAGTTTGTTGGCTATTTCATTGTTAAAGCCTCTTGCGCTGATGGCATACGAGCCTCCGCTGGACTGTGCGACCTGCAGGTTTGGGGCGAGCCTTAATACTTCTGGAAGACTCGTCGCCGCAGACCTGCGAATGTCCTCGCTGGTAATCACGAAGACAGAGGCAGCGGCGGTTTTCAGCGGTTCACCCCTGCCAGATACCGAAGTAACCTGAAGATTGCTGAGCTGTTCGAGACTCAGGTCGGCCAGACTTGCAAATGAGGTAGCGCCTTGGGCCGAGGCGGTTGCTGGTGCCATCGCGGCGAGCAATACCACGCCCGCAATTTTGTTGCGGATATGGACTCCATTCGCGGGGTTCTCCATGGCATCCCTCTTGGATTTATATCTAGTACGTCAGGTACTTCGCAGGAACTCCTCCACCCTACGAGATGCGAAATGATCTTCATCTGATCGCATTTTGTCTGTAGGAATATTCCTATGGAGGGCATTTTTTGCCAATTCACAACACTTTTCCGCAGCTAATTAGCGACTCCCAGTTCGCCACGGCTGGAAATTTTCCTACACGACGTCATACATCTCAGGTCTACATTGCAGGTTTCATTCAGGAGCCTTGCATGCCAAAAGCCGCTAACAAACCATCAAGAGAACGAACTGCATCAAGCAAGGTGGCAGACAAGCAGCGGGCATTGCAAAAAACACAAGACGAAACGGACCGGCGCAAAGCCAAGAAGTCTGCATCAAAGACGGCAAAGAAAAAAGTAGTTCAGGCGGGCTCCGTCACATACCCCGCACCTCCCCTCCCCGCCCAGCATCTGCGCAAGCCTGGGATTGAGGCGGAAATGGAGCTTCCGCCTCAGTTTATGGCTCCCGCATATCGAGGAAGTGGCAAACTAGAAGGCATGAAAGCACTGATAACCGGTGCAGACTCCGGCATTGGCCGCGCCGTCGCGGTGTTGTTCGCCCGCGAAGGTGCCGATGTGGCTATTGCCTATTTGAATGAAGACGTTGACGCCAAAGAAACGCAGCGCTGCATCGAGGCTGAAGGCCAAAAATGCATCCGTATCTCTGGTGACGTAAAGGATCCGGCCTTCTGCCGGAAAGCTGTTCAAAAAACTGTCAAAGCGTTCGGCAAGTTGGACATCCTGGTCAACAACGCTGCATTCCAGGAGCATGCAGCTTCTCTTGAAGACCTCACGGAAGCGCGCTTCGATCAGACCCTGCGAACAAATATTTATGGCTATTTCCACATGGCCAAAGCAGCCTTACCGCATTTGCGTGCAGGCTGCAGCATCATCAATACGGGTTCGGTCACCGGCTTGGAGGGCAATGCCACGCTGTTGGACTATTCAGCCACCAAGGGCGCCATTCATGCATTCACCAAGTCGCTAGCGAGCAATCTGATTGACAAGGGCATCCGTGTGAACGCCGTTGCGCCGGGGCCGGTCTGGACTCCCCTGAATCCGGCAGATAAATCTGCAGCGGACATCCGTAAATTTGGCGCGAGTACCAGCATGAAACGCCCTGCGCAACCCGAAGAGATTTCGCCTGCTTACGTTTTCCTCGCCTCACCGGCGTGTGCGAGCTACATCACCGGGATCGTTCTACCGATTACGGGCAGCGTTGGCGAGTAAGAGCATTTGTACACACATTGACCTTGCACCCCAACAAGCGATCTACTTGATTTCAAGTCTAGAAAACTAGCTAGCTCAATAAATCTTTAGAGCTCTTTTCGGCTCGGGTCTTGAGAGTTCCCCGTATGTTGGTAATTGCCAAGCCAACTTGCAAAACGATAAGCGCCCACGCGTTGGAGGTGACACCCCAGCCAAGCCACAGTGCATTACTGGCGAGGAAAACCCAGAACGCCCAATTTCGCAATCGTTCGCGCGAGGACCCTACCATCCAGGAAGCCAACAGTGTGACAACCATTGCTGGCCATTGGATATCGCTCCAGTCCACTACAAATTCTCCGTGACAGGGTTTTTGAAAACATGATGAAACTAAACTGGCAGTCCCTCAGCTTCTTTTTTCTCCATGTTAGCCAGATTAGAACGGTGAACTACCCAACGCAGGCAAAAGTAAAGTCAATCCTCGTTTGATAAAAAAGCCTTGAGAAAACTAGCGGTTTTACCTTTAGGGGATCTTGCCACTTCACTTGGCGTACCCGATGCGACAACCGCTCCGCCAGCCTCCCCCGCGCCCGGTCCAACATCAATGACCCAATCTGCCTGGGCGATAACGCGCATTTCGTGTTCAACAACAACGACTGTGTTGCCCGCATCTACCAAACCATTAAGCTGAATTAGTAGTCGATCCACATCGGAGGGGTGCAAACCAGTTGACGGTTCGTCCAGTAGATAAAGAGTATTCCCGCGTTGATTGCGCTGCAGCTCTGTAGCCAGCTTGATTCGCTGGGCCTCACCTCCAGACAGCTCCGTCGCGGGTTGTCCTAGCTTCAAATAACCAAGACCAATGTCTCGAAGGACATTTAAGGGGCGCAAAATCGCCGCCTCTTGGAGAAATGCGTCACACGCCTGGTCAACTGTCATTGCTAAAACTTGAGCAATGTTGTGGCCGTTCCAGTTAATTTCCAGTGTCTGTGGGTTGTAGCGCGCACCATGGCAATCCGGGCAAGGCGCATAGACGCTCGGCATAAACAACAACTCAACCGACACCGCACCCTCGCCCTCACAGGTCGCGCAACGACCTTTGGGGAGGTTGAATGAAAACCGGCCCGCATCGTATCGGCGACGCCGTGCAGATGGCGTTGCTGCAAAGAGCTTGCGAACGTTGTCAAACAATCCGGTGTAAGTTGCGAGATTAGATCGCGGTGTACGTCCGATGGGTTTCTGATCAACCTGAACCAGGCGGCTAATAGCTTGTAATCCCTCAATAATTTTGCCGCGTGTCAACTGCAAAGGCGCAAGGTCCAGCGCATTAGTGTCTTCTTCCTGCGTTTCCTCGACTTTACCCAACTGCGCCGATACCAGATCCAGCAGCGCCTGGCTGATCAAGGTCGATTTACCCGATCCCGACACACCAGTAACAGCGGTAAAGCAACCGAGTGGAAATCCGACATCCAGCTCTTTAAGATTGTTTCGGGAAATCCCCTTAAGCTTCAGCCATGCGCCAGCTGACCGCGGTTTCCGTGGAGTCTTGAGAGTTTTCCCGAAAAGGTAGCGCCTGGTTTCCGATGCGGCTACCTCGCGCAAGCCGTCTGGAGGGCCGCTATACAGAATTTGGCCCCCTTGTTCGCCGGCTGCGGGACCCACATCCACCAGCCAGTCCGCGCGCCTCATCATCGCCACATCGTGTTCCACAACAAACAGGCTGTTGCCGGAAGCCTTTAATCTCTCCAGTGCCGACATCAAGGCCTCCCCATCGGCGGGATGCAGACCTGCGGTGGGCTCATCCAGTACGTAAATGACGCCAAACAGGTGGGAGCCTAATTGGGTCGCAAGTCGAAGGCGCTGGAGCTCTCCTGGTGACAACGTGGGCGTGGCGCGCTCCAGAGACAAATATCCCAATCCAAGCTGCGTAAGGGTGGCAATCCGCTTTAACAGGTCTTCCGACAGCCGCTGAGCAGCGATCACCTTTTCTTCCGACAGGTTTGAAGTTCGCCTAACGTCCGGCGAGGCGGCATGCAAAGCGCCTCCTTTGGCAATGCGTTTTTCATTAGCTTTGCGCGCCGCTTTCCGACTCAACGTCTTGCCCTCTATTCCCACCGATGCCAATTTCCCCTCTGCGGCTGGGCGCAATAAATCCGCGACCTGATCTAAAGAGAGATGGGACAGTTCGCTGATGTCCAGTCCCGCAAAGGTGACGGACAAGGCCCCATTTTTAAGCCGCTTGCCACGACAAACCGGGCACAGACTACCAGTCATGAACTTTGAAACGCGTTTTTTCATGAGGGCACTTTGAGTGGTGGCAAAGGTGTTTAGCACGTAGTTGCGTGCCCCCGTAAAAGTGCCCTGATAACTGGACTCCATTTTGCTCCGCAAAGCGGCTTTCGTTTCTTTGGGCGTAAATCCAGCGTATACCGGTACGGTAGGCGTCTCATCGGTGTAGAGAATCCAGTCACGATCTTTTTTGGGTAATTGTTTCCAAGGTTTATCCACGTCGTATCCGAGCGTGACCAGAATATCTCGAAGGTTCTGCCCATGCCAGGCCCGCGGCCAGGCGGCGATTGCGCCTTCGCGAATGCTTAAAGTGTCGTTGGGAACCATCGAGTGCTCCGTGACTTCGTAAACACGTCCCAACCCATGGCACCTATCGCACGCACCCTGCGGGGTGTTTGGCGAAAAGTCTTCGGCATACAACATGGCCTGTTTCGCGGGATACGTTCCGGCTCGCGAATAAAGCATGCGCATCAGGCTGGAAATGGTGGTCACGCTTCCCACCGATGAGCGAGCGCTTGGTGTTCCTCGCTGCTGCTGCAACGCCACCGCAGGCGGCAAAACCTTCTATGCTGTCAACGTCCGGCACACCAACCTGATCAATAAGCCGTCTTGCATAGGGGGACACGGACTCAAGATATCGTCTTTGAGCCTCGGCATACAACGTACCAAAAGCCAGCGAGGACTTGCCAGAACCTGATACACCGGTAAATACCACCAATGCGTCTCGTGGAATATCGAGATCAACATTTTTGAGGTTGTGTTCCCGGGCGCCCCTTACGCGCACAAAGCCGTCAGGAAGATTAAAAGGAATCACGGCCCTGTCCTTTCTTACTTGGGCAAAGATGTGACATGGGTCATGCGCTATTCAGCGCACGGGCAGGTTTGGGTTTTAACTACACACGCAATCATGCAGGAAACTGTGTTGCACAAGCTACAGAGGTCATGACTGAAAGGAAGGTCTTGTCATCGTTAGTCTGATCTTTTAAATCGACAGAATAAAGTCGGGGCAAGCCAAATTAAGTAGGACAAGCGCTTTCCAGAGTCTGGCGCCCTGGGTACAAAACCGACCAGTTGCAGGAATGCCGCTGCACGTACGACTATTTTGGCTGAGCTAAGAGGCCAGACACGCTTGGTCGGATATCGTTCTGGCCTACTGATGGTGAAATAGGTCACCACCTCCATGGAAGGTCAAACGACCTGTATTGCGCACCTTGAAAATTGCTATCAGTGATTCTTCAATTGAGAGTTTCTTCCAAAGAGCACCGAATAGCTTCCTACCGTGAAAACTTATGCATTATTTGTGGCTAAAGAAAAGCAAGCTCTCGCATTTCCGAAAAATACTTAGCCTTCACACAATATTGAAGTCCGAGAATTTGGTGGCTAGCACAGAGGTTTCAATTTGTATATTTTCTTGCGTTTGATCTTGATGCTTGGCATAAAGTTGAGCATAAAGGAAATTCCTCATGCCTATTGAGCTTTTGAGGGCTATTGCCGAAAAGCCGCTACCTCTAAAGATCACAGATGCTAGTGACATAGATAAGCTACGTGTTCTTCGGGCTGCCGGATATGTGTCCGTATTCCTTCCTCTGGCAACTGGAGAGCAGCAGTCGGCCAGCGTATTGCTGATCACCCAAAAAGGACGCGAGGCCATGGGTAGTAAGCAACCCGATACTGCATAGTTTCGGGCATCAATCCAACTCGCCAAGTTGGCCCCGCTCCTGGATCGTCTTTGGACGGTTAGTATGTGGAATAAATCCCCTTACGGATTGCTGAAGCCTCTCACGAGTTGGCACGATGCTGATGCTCGGCGCTGATGATTTGCTTGAGCACCGCTGCGGGATCTGTATTGTCTGAAAATCCTAAAACCTCAGCACGATCCTCGGCAGAAATCTCCATTTTTTCAGCCATCTTCGCCAACAGCCGCAGTATTGCCGTGGTCTCGCGTTCTGTGAGCAAGTTCATTTGTAAGTCGAGGTGGTGACGCCTCTCACTTTCAACGGCAGAGAAGTTCTGGCTGATAAGGATTAATACGGAGAGGAAGATTGCTTCTAGTGAAACCACCAGCATCAAGAATTGAAACGGGTATGGATCGAACGCTTTAAAGACAAGGTTGTATCCGATCCAAACCGCAAACCACACCAGTTGAATCCACAGAAAAGTCAGACTCCCGCAGAAGGATGCGATTTTTTGTACCGCTCGATAAAAGACGGATTTGCGTCTACGTCGGTCATCCTCGTGGCAAAGAATTGCCTCTATATTCTTTTCGGTGAATGCGCCTATCACCTCATTGACTTTTCCTTCAAAGCGAACAGACGACGATTGGAATTTTTCCCCGTTGGTCCCCACCATTATTTGTCTCCTTTAAATCCGGCCCGGAGAAATCCAAGCGCGTGCGATTTCAAAATAGGTGAAAGGCTGCAAGTCTAGCCCGTGCAGTCACTAAATCTAATGCTTGCAATGTCCTAAGACACAGCAAGTTCAAAGTTGATTTGCGCGGGGGCGTCGATAAGTATTCGTCCTACATGCGTGTCCAGAAACGCGCCTTAGATTGCTTGCTGGCAATTTCGCCAAGATCAACTTCTAGAGCGACACAACATGCCCAAACCTACCGAGCAAACCAAAGAAGATGCAGCAGCCAAAGGAGCCGCTCGAAACACGGACAGTGGACCTTCTAAGGTGACAAGTACCGCAGCAGACGATCCGGCAGTCCAAAAAATGATCCAGACCGGCAACCTGGCCCAAGGCATGCCGTTCAATGCCAACAAACCGCTGGAACATGGATTCCAGAATGGCCTGAACCCACAGCCCGGTGCAACAGTGGAGCCCGAATCGCGCCTGCCTGGGGGCAGCACGCTGACTGAAGAAAACGGCACCGCCAAAACCGGCAGCATGGCGCCCGAAGGCGTCAACGCCACGATAGAGCCGCTGGACCGCGTGCGCGTCGATTCCGCTGGCCAGGTGCTCACCACCAATCAGGGCGTGGCCATTGCAGACAACCAGAATTCGCTCAAGATGGGTGTTCGCGGCCCAGCCCTGCTTGAAGACTTCATCCTGCGCGAAAAGCTCACGCATTTCGATCACGAGCGAATTCCTGAACGCATCGTGCATGCGCGTGGTTCAGCTGCACATGGATTTTTTGAGTGCTACGAAGCCATGACCGATGTCACCAAAGCCGCGCCCTTCAAGGAGGCCGGCAAGGTGACGCCGGTGTTCGTGCGCTTCTCGACCGTTGCTGGCGAACGCGGCTCGAAAGACACTGCCCGTGACGTCCGCGGTTTCGCCGTCAAGTTTTATACCGATGAAGGCAACTGGGATCTGGTGGGCAACAACATGCCCGTGTTTTTCATCCAGGATGCGATGAAGTTCCCCGACCTGATTCACGCCGTCAAACCAGAGCCACACAATGCGATGCCGCAGGCCGGCAGCGCGCATGACACCTTCTGGGATTTCGTATCGCTGATGCCCGAGTCCACGCACATGCTGATGTGGGCCATGTCGGACCGCGCCATTCCGCGCAGCTACGCCACCATGCAGGGTTTCGGCGTGCACACCTTCCGCCTGGTGAACGACGCAGGTGACTCCTCGTTCGTCAAATTCCACTGGCAACCCAAATACGGCACGCAATCACTGGTCTGGGATGAAGCCGTCAAGATTTCCGGCGCGGACCCCGATTACCACCGCCGCGACATGTGGGAACGCATTGAATCAGGTGCATTTCCCGAGTGGGAACTTGGCATGCAGATTTTTACTGAAGAACAGGCCGACAAGTTCAGCTTCGACATACTTGATGCCACCAAGCTGATCCCTGAAGAGCTGGTGCCGGTGAAGATCGTGGGTCGCATGGTGCTGAACCGCAACCCAGACAACTTTTTTGCCGAAACAGAGCAGGTGGCGTTTTGTACGGCGCATGTGGTCCCGGGCATTGATTTTTCAAACGACCCATTGCTGGCAGGCCGCATCCACTCCTATGTGGACACGCAGATCACACGCCTGGGTGGGCCGAATTTTCATGAGATCCCCATCAACGCGCCGGTCAACCAGGTTCACAACAACCAGCGCGACGGTCTTCATCGCCAGGCGATCAATCGCGGACGTGTCTCGTATGAACCAAATTCACTGGCGGGCGGATGCCCCTTCCAGGCCGGTGCGGGACAAGGTTTTGTGACCGTGCCGGCACGCCTGGCAGCAAAAGAAGAAATGGCGAAAGTACGCGGCAAACCAGAAAAGTTTGCTGACCATTACACGCAGGCCACGCTGTTCTTCGAAAGCCAGACCCCGGTCGAACAGGCTCATATCGCAGCCGCCTTCCGGTTCGAGCTCAGCAAGCTGACGGTCCCGGCGATTCGCGAACGCGTCGTTGCACAATTGCGCAACGCCTCAGAATCGCTGGCCCGCCAGGTTGCAGAAGGGCTCGGCATGAAGGAAATGCCGACGCCCCTGCCCAAGGCTCTGGACAAGCCAGCCAAGCCTGAAGTAAAGGTGTCTCCAGCCCTGTCGCTAATGGCCAGGCCCGGTGACGGTTCTATCAAGGCTCGCAAGATCGCAATCCTCGTGGCAAACGGCGCAGTGGGGGAGTCTGCTGCGACTGTGCATGCCGCATTGCTCGCTCAAGGCGCGGTACCGCGCTTCGTGGCACCGCGAATCGGACCAATTCAGACCAGCGATGGAATAGGCATCAATGCCGATGCCTCGATGGAAAACGAGCCAGGCTTTTTGTTCGACGCCTTGGTGCTGTCGGATGGCGAGAAAGGCGTTGCCGCTCTCTTGAAAGACGGGCACACCATGGAATTCATCAAGGACCAGTATCGCCACTGCAAAACCATCATGGCTATTGGCGCATCGAAAGCCTTGTTGGACAAGGCGGACGTTTCGCCCACACTGCCAGGCGGAAACACGGACGCTGGTGTGATCATCGCCGGGAAAGATGCGACGTCCTCACTGGAGGCTTTCATCAAAGGCGTGGCGATGCACCGTCACCCCGAACGGGAAACAGATCCCCCACTTGTTTGACTGTGGGAATTGCGCGGACCCGTTCCGCGCCTTTTTCACACTGGTCGCGCGAACTGATTAGCGCAGATTCAAACATTGCAGGAGGTAGATGTGATTGGAATTATTGTTCCCGCGCGTGATGAGGAAGAACGTATTGAGGACTGCGTGCAGTCGCTTATAACTGCCGCAAGTGTTCCCGGGCTAGCCGGCGAGGCCGTCCAGATCATTGTGGTTCTGGACGCATGCAGTGACCGGACAGGCACACTGGCTCGTAGCCTGGGTGCCCGGACCATTGATATTCGTTCAAATAACGTGGGACTTGCCCGTCAGACAGGTGCGAAAGCTGCACTGGCTGCGGGAGCTCGATGGCTGGCTTTTACCGATGCTGACAGCGTTGTGTCGCCTGACTGGCTCACAGCGCAAATTGCGCTTGAGGCCGATGCTGTTTGCGGCACTATCGCCATAGAGGACTGGGGAGCCTACGGTGAGCGTATGCATCGACACTTCGAACTCACGTATACCGACAAGGATGGACATTCGCACATTCATGGTGCGAATCTGGGAGTCAGTGCGCAGGCGTATGCAACTGCAGGAGGTTTCCTGGGACTCGAAACTGGCGAAGATGTCGCGCTGATTGATGCGCTGCAGGCGATCGGCGCGCGCATTGCATGGTCCAGAGCACCCAGGGTGGTGACAAGCGTACGACCAAACTTCAGGGCCCCAGGCGGCTTCGGGGCGACTTTGCAGAAGATTGAGACGCTGCGCCAGTGGGTGGGTGTTGAAGTGGCGACTGCGGCATGAGCTCGGGCTTGCCGGAACGCATTGCTGACCTGTTTAACGGTGACATGCCAGACGATGCCAATTGGCTGTCACTCTTATTGAGCAAGCGTCTTGATCAGCTCCCACTACCTGGAAACGGATCGACCCTTGAAAGGTGGCGTGCGCTTGCTGCAGTGGGACAGTTTGACCTCTCGCTGACCAAGCTCTATGAGGGTCACACCGACGCGTTGGCGATCATCGCTGAGATCGACCAGAGTGAGTTTCCCGTTTCCAGTGGCGCATGGTGCGTTTGGGCCGCTGAGTCCCCCGGCGCACGCACAGTGGTTCATCCAGATGGAGATAGCAACGTGCGATTGAGCGGAGCCAAAAATTGGTGCTCTGGCGCGTTGACCGGGGATCACGCCCTCCTGACCGCCTGGGAAGGCGACAGTCTCGTTCCTCAACTTATAGCGTTGGAGCTTGATCAACCCGGCATCGTGATTGACGCGAACAAGTGGAAGGCGGTTGGCATGGCCAGCAGCATGAGTGTGAATATCACATTTGATGGTGCAAAAGGACGGAGAGTAGGTAAGCCCGGCCAATACCTTAGCCGCCCTGGCTTTTGGCACGGTGGCGCTGGTATCGCTGCCTGCTGGTATGGAGGGGCTGTAGGAATTGCAACCGCCCTGAGGAAATCGCTGCTCAACTCCGCATACAGCGACACGTCCGTCTACAAAATGACGTCGCTTGGCAAAATCGAGGTGGCGATAGAAGAAGCAGCCGCGACCTTGAGGCAAGCAGCCGCCTGGATAGATGCCCAACCCCTACTGGACGCAAGTCGGATTGCCTTGACGAGTCGACTTTCAGCGGAGAGATGCGCAAAACTCGTCATTGAAGAAGTCGGGAAAGCGATGGGCGCGACGCCTTTTTGCCTGAATGAAAAATTTGCCAAAGCAGCGGCGGATTTGCCGGTATTTATTCGGCAGAGCCATGCAGACCGGGATTTCGCGGCTTTGGGCGAGCGATCGCTGGGTAGAGAGGCACTTGCATGGTCACTTTGAGCGACAGAGTCATTCGTGACGAGGGCACGCCTGACTCGGTCTGGTTGCCATGGCTCGCCCGCCAGAAAATTCGTAGAGCATCCATGGCGGATTTGTGCCCCGATCTGTCCCGTCTTGTAATGATTGCGCCTCATCCCGACGATGAAGTGTTGGCGTGCGGTGGTTTTCTTGCCATGCGAGCTGCGCGTTATGCGCCATCCCTCATTGTCGCGGTGACCGACGGGGAAGCGAGCCACGGAACCGCCGATGCGCAAGCCTGCGCGAGATTGGGCGCACGCAGAGCAGAAGAAAGTTATGCGGGATTGCGAGTATTGGGTGTAACGCCTTCTACAGTGATCCGCCTGGGCGTGCCTGATGGGCAGGCCGCGAATTACATTGACTCAATCGTCAAAAGAATTGCTCCACTTGTTGAGGCAGATGACATCATTGTTTCGACATGGAAACTCGATGGTCATCCGGATCACGAGGCAGTCAGCGAAGCTGCAAGGCGGGTTGCTCAAGCCAAGGGCTGCTGCCTTCTGCAAGCTCCCGTCTGGATGTGGCATTGGGCCAAGCCAGACGACGCCCGCATCCCATGGTCCGACCTGGTTGGTCTACACCTTCCCACACACGCTATTCAGGCCAAGCGACAGGCATTGGCCAGACATCGAAGCCAGCTTGAATCATTCGGCAATGACATGGTTCCAGTCCTTATTTCCTCCATCGTGGAACGTGCTTCGCGTGCCGATGAATTCTTTTTTGTGAGTTGAAGCCTGCAATGTCCAACGACCCCTCATCACAACCTGACCGGCCTGAATACTTTGACGAGATGTTCTCCAAGAGCGATGACCCCTGGAAATTTCAGTCTCGCTGGTATGAACGCCGTAAACGCGCCTTAACGCTCGCGTGCCTGCCCTCAGACCGCTATACGCATGGGTTCGAGCCGGGCTGTGCAAACGGCGAGCTTTCCGCGCGCCTCGCAACCCGTTGCGAGCGCTTGCTGGTAAGTGATGGCGTCGACAAGGCGGTATCCCTATCGCGAGAGCGTCTGAAAGCTCATCCCAATGTCGAGGTTCGCAAAGCCTGGATGCCCAAGGATTGGCCACGTGACAAATTCGATCTCATCGTGCTGAGTGAATTTCTTTTTTACCTTAAGCCCGGCGCGGTAGAAGAAATAGCCTGGAAAGCCCAGGAAACCCTGATGAACGGAGGAGTCATCCTTGCTTGCCATTGGCGCCACCCCATAGAACACTGCGTCATCACCGGGGACGACGCTCATGCGGCCCTGCAAAAATTTGTCCATTTGCCCAGCCATTGCTCTATTGTGGAGCCGGATGTTCGCATTGACGTGTGGTCAGCCGGTCCGACTGTCGCAGAGCGCGAAGGTCTCTCTTGAACTTCGTATTTGCGCCCCTATCGTCTTAGTCCTTTCGACTTTTAACCTCATAAGATGACTACTAACATCCAGATTCCCTCGCTGTTGCCTGACATTCGCCTTTTCGGAAAGGTGGACGAAGCGATGCTGTCAGAGTTTTTTCGTCAGCAGGCTGAGGTGCAGCCCAACAAACCCATCCTGATGGAACTCAGTACATCTGGCGGTGACGCCGACGTCGGCCGACGCATAGCCCAGGAAGTGCGCATGTGGCGAAATTCAGAGAGAGACGTATTCTTTCTTGGGAAAAGCTATGTCTTCTCGGCAGGCATAACAATCATGTCGGCTTTCCCGAATACGCACCGTTTTTTGACCGCTGACTGCGAGCTTCTGATTCATGAACGCAAGATGAAGAAGCAGCTCCATCTGGAGGGAGCCCTTCGCGGATGCATGTCGGCAGTCAATGATGTCCTCGCTGAAATTGAATCGGGGCAGCGGCTGGAACGCGAAGGCTTTGCTCAGCTGGTGGACGGCACAACTCTTACTCCGCAGGACATTGAAGACAAGGTCTATAACAAGGACTGGTATCTGACAGCGTACGAGGCGCTGGAGATGCGTCTTGTTGGTGGCGTGGTGTGAGGGCTGAAGTGTTCGAGCTCACCTCATCCTGGTAGAAGCTCCCCGTGAGAACTCGATACCTGTGGCGCTTTGCTGCTCATGGTCCGTCTGGCCGCAGTACCCTCGGTCAATTCGCCCCCGGTTTGATCTGCTGGTAACGATGCGGCTCAACGAAATCACGCCTCATCATGCGCTCCGGACCTACAAACTGACGCACCAAATTGGCGTGTTTTTTTATGTCGCAATCAATATTCTGGCAGCACCCTAACTCTGGAGAAAAATCAAAATGTCAGATGCATATATCGCTAGCGGTGGTCTGGTGCAGGACGACGGACCATTTCAAGGTGCTCGGCTCGCCGGCGCAGACGGAACGTGCGTTAGTTGGGGCGCGATTTTCGCAGGCGCTGCTGGCGCCGCCGCCCTTTCACTCATCCTTCTGATACTCGGAGTAGGTCTTGGGCTTTCTTCGATTTCGCCGTGGTCTCAGGCAGGCGTCAGCGCTACGACCTTTGGGATTGGAACCATACTCTGGGTCAGTTTCACGCAACTGGCTGCTTCGGGGATTGGAGGTTATCTGGCAGGTCGTTTGCGCAAGAAATGGTGTGGTGTGCATACTGACGAGGTGTACTTTCGCGATACAGCCCATGGATTCCTTGCATGGTCCATCGCCACGCTGGCGACGGCCGCGTTGCTCACCGGAACAATTGGGGCCATCGTTGGCGGGGGCGCGAAGGCTACGGCGGCAGTCGCGGGCGGCGCAGCCTCCACTGCAGCAGTGGCAACGGTTGGGGCGGCCACTGGCGCCGGCGGTGCCATGGCGGCCGGCACCGATCAGGGAGACATTTACGCGGTGGAATCGCTGTTTCGCCGGAATATTTCTGCGGCACCTGTTGCAACCAATGTCCAGGGAACTGGAACTGCGGCCTTGAGCACCTTCTCTCCTGCTGCCACCGGCCAAGACAATAGAAGCGCTAATGCCGAAGTCGCACGTATTTTCGCCAATGGTTTAAGCACCAACAGTGCGCTTCCGCCAGAAGATGTCAACTATGTGAGTCAATTGATCGCACAGCGCACTGGAATCAGTCAGCAAGAGGCGGAGAAGCGTGTGACAGATTCATACGCCAAGGTCCAGACCAAGGCAAAGGAAGCGACCGAGAAAGCCAAGGCCGCAGCAGATGACGCGCGAAAAGCATCAGCATATGCGGCGCTGTGGCTCTTCGTTTCGCTCCTGCTAGGTGCATTTGTAGCGAGTTTTTTGGCCACCTTCGGTGGTCGCCATCGCGACGTTTAACCCCCAATATTCTGGAGAACATTCATGCGTTCACTGCTACTGCTTCTGCTCGGCGTACCTCTGCCAATCATCATTCTGATTGCGCTTTTCACGCACTGACCCCACCTTAAGCTGACGCCGCTCTGGGCTCATCCGAGCACTGGCGGCGTCATTTATTGCACTACCCCCTGCCACAGCTCATTTTTCACGAAAGTGGCTGCGTGATGAATAACGCTCTTATCGACTCGCTCGACTCGTTGGGGCAATGGCTGGCTTCTCGGGATTACAGTTTTACAACTCCCACTCCTGCAACCCACGCCAGGATCAATGGCCGCCGCGGAATGGAAATTGCATCGAGCCTAAGGGATATATTTGGGTGGAGCAGGCCCTTTTCACCAGAACTGCTGAGTGGCGAGGTTCTCGGTTGGTTGAGAGATGGCGACCTGCTCGAAATAGCCGAAGATCGTTTTCGCAGTCGTGCGCGGTATTCGTCCGTCGGCGGCCGCTTGTATGCACATTCGGCATTCCCCACGATTGATCCGGACTCCATTTTTTTTGGTCCAGACACCTACAGGTTTATTGACCTCATTCGTAGCGAATTGGGTTTACTACCTGTGGGGACGAATGCCAAAATTCTGGACATCTGCTGCGGCGCAGGCCCAGGAGGCATTGAAGCCGCCCTCGTCTCTCCGGCCGCTGCCCCCTCAGTCACATTTGCTGATATCAATCCCGCTGCACTGGATTTTGCAAGAGCTAACGCCAGGCTTTCAGGCGTTTCGAAAACCTACTTTGCTGAGGGAGACTTATTCGGCGCTGTCAGTGGAGAGTTTGACCTCATCATCGCCAACCCGCCGTATCTGGTTGATGCTGCAAACAGGATTTACAGAAATGGCGGAGGTCTACTGGGCACCGCTCTTTCGGAGCGCATCGTTGGAGAAGGGATATCCAGTCTTGCACCGGGAGGACGGCTCATTCTCTACACCGGCGTCGCCATTGTTGATGGGGTCGATCTATTTCTTAGAAATATAAAGAACCCATTGGACGCCGAGGGTGTGTCATTCCGATATCGCGAGCTGGACCCCGACGTTTTTGGTGAAGAACTGGATACGCCTGCCTATGAGCATGCCGAACGCATAGCAGCGGTAGCCCTTGTTGCCCAGCGCTCCTCATCATGAGATTTCTGGGCGTCGGCCACTACAACGACCTGGCGTCGATGTATTACGGACTCTCAACTCGAGGTCATGAGGTACGGGTTTTTGTTGAAGACCCGGCCTACAAGGAGGTATTTCGGGGCCTGCTGGAGTTTTCCGACGACTGGCGCAATGACCTCGGGTGGCTCCGTGAAGCGGGTGATGAGGGTGTCATCATCTTCGAATCGGCAGACAAAGGAGCTGAACAGGATTCCCTACGGAAAGAGGGGTTTAACGTCATAGGCGGTAGTGAGCTGGGAGACCGCCTGGAAGCAGATCGGGAATTCGGCCAGCAAGCGTTGCGCAGCATCGGACTGCATACTGCTGGCAGCCACAGCTTCACATCTTACGAAGACGCGATTTCATTTTTGGAACGCCGTGGGGGACGTTACGTTCTGAAGTTCAACGGCGCTAACAGTCCTCGTACCCGAAATTACATTGGTGAGTTAGATGACAGTAGCGACATGCTCGCGCTACTAAAAATGTACCGTGATCATTCAGTCGGAGACGGGGAGCCAGATTTCCTGCTCATGGAATTTTTGCAGGGTGTCGAGGTCGGCGTGGGAGCCTATTTCAATGGCAAAGATTTCCTTGAAGGTGTCTGCATTGATTTTGAGCACAAGCGCTTTTTCCCGGGTGACCTGGGAGAACTGACGGGCGAGATGGGGACTATCGTCAGCTATCGCGGTGCAAACAAACTTTTTGACGTGACGCTTTCGCCCATGGCGAGCATGCTCGCTGAAAGCGGGTACTGTGGCTACATGAACGTGAATCTCATCGTCAATGAGCAAGGCATCTGGCCATTGGAATTCACCAGCCGCTTCGGTTATCCCGGCTTTGCAATTTGTGAAGCACTCCACCTCGAGCCTTGGGAAACAATCTTCCGCAGGATGCTGCGCAAGGAGAACTTGCTGATGCCAACAAGGGATGGCTTTTCAGCGGGCGTGGTATTGACGGTACCACCGTTTCCGTACAGCCATGGGTATGGAGAATTGTCCAAAGGTGAGCCGATATGCTTGCGGCCCGGACTGACTGATAAAGACCGTAATGCCCTGCATTTTGCGGAAGTTGAAAAAGTTGGCGATCACCTGATCACAAGTGGCGCCACGGGCTATATTGGCGTCGCGACAGGCCATGGCGATACGGTAATACAAGCTCGTGATGACGCTTACAGAATTGCACATCAGGTTGTCATACCCAACCTGCGATATCGCTCTGACATCGGCGAGCGGGTTATTTCTCACGATTGGCAGACGTTGCGTGATCTCGGTTGGCTGGCTGAACCCTCTCCCTCCGTTTACAAATCATCGTAGGCCACTTCCGACGCCCGGTGACGCGCCCGCCTTATGGCTGCATCGTGCGTGCAATGGGATGCTAACCAATCAGAAATCAATCCCGTATAAAGATGTTTATAGCTGCGCACGAATGGTCCTCTCCTCAACCCGATAGACAGCTGGACGACAGGACCCCGTTCGCGGACCTATATAGCAAGCTTCTGTCGGGTCGCAGCGACCTGGCAACCATTCGAGAGGCTCTTGCATTTCTAGACGCGCAGATATGCAAAATTGATCTCCGCTCCTGTGATCTTCCCGCCGATCCACAAGATCTGGAACTGTGGATGCAGAATGGCACCCAGTCCGCGACGGAAAAGTATGGCAAATACCTTGAAGAGCGCAAAGCCGGCAGCCCACGCCGATTTTTCACTAACAGGGCGCACGCCCTCTATTTTTTGAGGTCTGTGGCCCCAACCAAACTGGTTGATGGTTCCTGGCTGTATGGGCTTGTGAAGCATTGGCGCAATCCGAGGTTTGCAGATCTCATACGCACCTATTTCGAGGAACTCGGAGAAGGCGCGACCGATAAGAACCATGTGTTGATCTACCGCCAGCTGTTAACACGACATGGTCTTGATCCCGTAGAAGACCTGGACGAAAGTTTTTACACGCAGGGCTTGATACAACTCGCACTCGCTGGCCACGCAGAGGAGTACTTACCTGAGGTCATTGGCTTCAATCTGGGGTATGAGCAACTGCCGCTGCATTTGCTAATCACCGCTTACGAACTCAACGAGCTTGGGATTGACCCATACTATTTCACCTTGCACGTCACAGTCGACAACTCAGACACCGGACATGCTCGCCGAGCGGTGCAGGCAGTGCTGGACAATATTCCGAAGTTGGGCGGTGCAGACGAATTCTGGCGGCGAGTGCGTTTGGGTTACGGGTTGAGTAACGCCGGCGTCGGAACGACTGACGTCATAGGGGGTTTTAATATCGAACGCGAGGTTGTGCGCATCTTTACCCATAAGAGCGAAGCCGGACACGGCGCACACTCAGACTATTGCCGCGTTGGTGGCCGTAACGTCAATGACTGGCTGGCACGCAAGGAGGACATCCCTGAATTCCTCGCAGCTCTAGAGAAGGCCCGCTGGATAAAACGTGGGGTGCCCGTCGAAGAAAGCCGCTTTTGGGGACTTCTTCAAGGCGGCCGCGCCGAGATGTTTGGAGTATTCACCCCGTACGAGCTACAGGTAATCCATGACTGGATTCTGGGTGAGGCAAGCCGTGAAGGTCATCCGTACTCGGAGATTGTCAGCGCGGACGGCATGCCGCAGCGGGCCAGCTTCAGGGTAGCAGCGCGGCTCGCGGCGACACGCTCCGGCATGTCGCTCGACCTTCATACGCAGAATCCTTCCACATTGATGCTGGATAGCGATCTGCAGACGCTCACGCAGCAACTCCCCACGCTGGATGCGGCGGATCAGGCGTCTATGTTGGTAGAGGCTATGGCACCATCCCAGCACTGGACACCCGCCGGTTTGCATGCAACCAGGCTTTTTGGTCGTCTGTTTTTTCCGGGAGCTTAGGTATCTGGAGTCAGCCACTTACTGTCTTTCCATCCTTCACGAATCCTGCATTACATACGTATCGCCAATCGGATACAGCACGCTCGGCACCCTATAGATTCAAGCCATAGTCCGGATGCTGGTTTCTAACAAGAGAGTATGAAATTAAGTTTTTTGAAGCGCTTTGGTCAGGTACAGCGCATCACTGGTAGCTGCCCTCTGAGCTGTATTGTCGAAAACCAGACTTTTCCATCTGACCGCGCTGCAAGTTCCAGTCGAGTGGCAAGGCTATCCAGAATGTCGCGTGCATAAGCAGAGTAATACATTCGCGAAGATCCGTGCAGACATACATAGACCGAGCTCAGGTCGCCAGCCGGCCAACCGCCTTCTTCGAACCTGACAGGTTCTGCGAGCACACGTGACACGCGATGAGATAGCAAAGCATCGCTAGCGGTTTGAGTGCACCACGTACTTTGACGGCCTTCAAGCGCGATGCCCCCTCCGTAAACTTTGCGTATTTCCATGAAAAAGATTTCCGCGACGGTTGTTTCGTAAGCCAAGCTCGGCGGCAATTGCACCAAAATAACGCCCAGGCGCTTGCCGAGCCCATCAGCTTGATTACAAACTCTTCGAATAAGGAACTGCAGTCTTGAAGCCGTGCCTCATGGGTAATCGTTTTGGAACCTTCACTGCGAAACGGCACTTGAGGGAACGATATCGGCCCATCTGGTGTTGAATGCTGCAGAAATCTGACCCCTAAAGAGTAGGGACTCCATCAAAACCTCTGGCGGCTTGCGGATGAAGTTGCCGATATAGCGCGGCCACATGTCGAGCATGCCCTGTGTGTATGGCTCGATGACGGGGAAGTATTTGACGTAGTTTTACCACTGTCTGAGGGCTTCAAAGTGGCTGCACATTCGTGACCGATCTCCGGTGGAAATATTTTGGAAGCACTCTAGTGGCTCGCTGAAGGTACTCGAACTCGTCATCGCTAATAGATTGAGGCACCAAGTCATAGTGGCAGAAGGTGCCATATAGGCCCGTCGGCATTACAGTTAGGGGCAGGCCCACATAACTACCGACAACACCCTGATATTTGTGTCCGTCAAGCCTGCTATCGGCGGCGGTGTTGTTGCTGACAAATTCACTCAGCGCAACGGAAAATTGGCAAAAACTGTCGTCAAACGGAACAGCTTGGAGCATCTCAGACGCTGGTTCATCCAACTTGTCCACCAATTCCTGCAAGCGGAACACGTCATTTTCCAGCTTATAAACAGCCGTGAAGCGATGAGGTACACGTTGATTAAGAAATACAAGTCCAGCACGAAGGCCACCGTGGTCTAAAGCCTTGATAAGTTCGTTTAAAGGGTGGTGGATGTGCATCAGGTGCCCTTCTAGGTTTTGTTAAGAGATGGTCCCTGACGTGGCACTTTTCGACTTCAATGTTACGCCGATTATTTTCGCGGCAGTAATGTTTTCAGAACTCCTATGCTGTATGCATGAACAGTATAATTCTACTGAGCGCTATCGCCTTTTACTCGAGCGTGGTGATCCCGCTGCCTTGGCTACAGGGCACCGTAGCGGCAGGTTTTCCCTTCACCGGCGGCAGACTTTGCCGTGAAGCGCCAAGACCCGAACGAGTTGCTCATCACCCATCCGAACGGCACATTAATCCTGCCAAGAGCCATAACTTGCCGAGCGTAGCGGCACTGGCTTGATTTCTAATCGGGCTGCGTGGAGGTTTTCGAACGAAAGCGCGAGCCCTGAACTTGAACCTTTATTGCCTTGCTCGTAAGCACCACGGAGTAGACCCCCGCAACCAGACCGATCCCGATAAAACCTAGACCCAACGTCAAAAACGCATCCTCACTGAATGGCAGAAAAGACGGCGCGTAGGCACAGGTGACAGTTCCCGCAGCACAGAACAGAATTAATTGAGTAAGACTGCGAGTTACAAGGGATTGAGGTTTTTTAAACACGAAGGCACCAGTGAAATGGTGCGCTGACATGAATCTTCGACGCTAACGCGCTTGCGGTTCAAAGGGCACAAAGGATCGCCCGCAGAAGACAGTACGGCAAGTGTATTCCTCATCCTTCTAAAGTCGGCACGAAATCGGCCATATGGCGACATTGGATGACACCGGTGAAGTCTACCGCCAGAAATCAGTCAAGAACGATGCGCTGCAGGCAGCTGTGAGGCTTGGCCCGTACCATGGTCCTTCGCGAACTCTGCCTCATCCATGTAGCGCACGATGAAAGAGTCGACAGCGTCCCGGTCGAGGTTAGCTTTTTTGCGGGCTTTGGTCAGCTCGTGAATCAGATGCTGTGAGGGGGGATCGGTTCTGCTCTCAACACAAAGTTGTAGCGCTGTTATTAGTTGATGTTCGAGGTCGTTGGCCTCACGACTGGATAACAGCCATCGCTCATGCAGCGATTTCCACGTGTTTCGGTGCTGATCGTGACTCATTTCATGCCGCCTTTTTTAATCTGGCAGTTGGCTTTTTGACTGGCGTCTTTGATGAGCCCAGTTTCTTCGCTGGCGCGGATGCGCCAGGCTTGCGAATGCTGCGCATCAGCAGCTCCGTCAGGTCCACCACATTGTTGGGCGCCTGCGCAGCGTCGTTCACAACCTTCTCGACCTGCTCCACGTGTCCGGCCTGGGCTTTATCTTCCACCAGCTTCATCACCTGGTCGTGAAACGTGTCGCGGAACTTGTCGGCAGCCCAGTTCGACGTCATATCGCTGATCAGTTGCTTGGCCATGTTCAGTTCGGCTGGTTTGATGCCGGCAGCCTCGACACCTTGCGGCGGCAACTCGAGCGCCTGCCAGGAGCGTATCTCCCCGCCCCATCGCAGCAGGTTCAGCACGAGTGCCGGGCCGCAGGGCATCAAAAGCGCCAGGTGCTGCTTGTTAGACAGCACCACCTTGGCCACGCCAACCATCTGGCTCTGGGCCAATGCCTCACGCAGCAGTGCGTAGACTTTTTGACCCCGGTTGACGGGCGCGGTGTAATACGGTTTTTCAAGGTAAACGAAGGGGATTTCCTTGATGGGAATGAAGGCCTCAATCTCGATGGTCTGGGTGGTTTTGGGATAAGCCTTCTCGATCTCTTCAGGGGTGAGCAGAACAAACTGTCCGGCCTCCCACTCGATGCCCTTGACCACATCGGCCATGGCAACTTCCTTGCCGCTCTTCTTGTTGATCCGTTTGTAGCCCACGGGGTCCATGGTGCGCTTGTCGATCATCTTGAAGTTGAGATCGCTTTCGTCGGTGGCGGAATAAAGCGCAATCGGCACGTGCACAAGTCCAAAACTAATGGCGCCCTTCCACAGTGATCGAGTCGAGGTGGGTGCCTTACCCGCTTCCGAGTCTGCTTTGGTAGCTTTGGCCGTCGGCGCCTTTTTGGCTACAGCGCGAGTGGCCATCTTTATTTACCGTAGTGCTTGTCTACCACTGAAACTGCGTTGCCGATCTTGTCGATCACAGCCTGCAGCTGAGCCTTGGTTACGCCGTACTTCTTGGTCCAGTACGTCACCTCGTAGTCTTCTTTCATCGAGATGAATTTTGAATCAAGCAGCTTTTTGGTTTTGTCGTCAGACATGGTGCCTCCTGTGGGTGGAATGTCATGTTATTGTCCGGGGCCAAGCTATGGCTGTAGGACATAAGCCAAATTAGGCGGATTGGACATCAGGGGGCTCTAAGTGCGTTTAACAGGCGACGCACGATCTCCTTACTTCATCTCAGGCCGCTCTTGATCGGGAAATAGACCTACTAGTGAGGAGGCCAACTTGCATCCTCTACCGTAACTGCAAGTTTTTTTGATTCGCGTCTATGGCGTTGCGAGAACTGCAGGTAAAGGAGGCATTGCATGGAAGTAGCCTTCATGGCTTCCGAGGCTGCGAAGTAGACGTTTGGCCAGGCGCAGGTTTCGGTAGCGTTTTTGTCAATGCAACAGCCTGCTCCTGGGATCCCTGCACAGGAGCCAGCACACGGGCACAGTCTGTGTCCCGTCCCTGTCCAGTTTCTATGAGCGGCAGTAGCGCAGCCAAGGGATTCACAATTGCTAGCGCTGTCGCAGCACCTGCTCGCAACGCCAACTTGCCCTTGTCCAGGCCGAACTCCGGATGACGGAAGCTGCCGTACAAGCGAACCGGGGTTCGCAGCGAAAGGATTCCGGGCTTCTTCGGACGCGGCGCCACATAGAACTCAAACTCCTCCTCCTTCAGGCTGAAGGTACCGGTGCCGTCCACACGCGTTTGCTCAGTGTCGACGACGAACAACTTCGACTGTCCGATGCCATCCTTCACATCAAAGGCCATGCCACCGCAGTTGATAGCGATGTCTTTGTCGCCGCCCACAAATAACGCAAGGGCCTTACCTCCATTAAGGCCTGCCAGCGCATCAAGCAGGTTCGAGATGCGGCCGTTTGCAATCGCAGCGCCCATGGTGCCATCGGCATTGGCTGCCGCATCGGCAATTGAGTTGCCAGTGCCCTTGAGGCGGATCTGCGCACCGAGTTCACCGACGCCTTTGGCGATGTTGGGCATGTCGGGAAACAGCTTGGCCACCTTGATGTTGCGGAAATCTACATTGAAGATCGAACGCAGGTTTTTCTCCTGCTGCGCGTCTATGGTGACCTCAGAGATGATTTTTCCGCCTGCAAAACCGAATTCCAGCGGCTCCAGTTTCGCAACGGCGTTGTGCAGCCTAAATGAGAATTTCATGCCCTCCACCGGCAATGCAGTCGGTGCCTTCAGGCTGGCCGCAGCGTAGTCCACTTCCGCATCAATCGCTTTCAGGCGGTTGCCTTCAAACTTTCCGCGTGGAAGGATGCCGTCACCTTGGGGCGCTGTTGTTCCCGCTGGCAGGATTTTGTCGCCGCCCGTTTGTCTTTCCTTCGCCTGTGCCTGCTCGCGTGTGTTGGTATCGGCCTGGGTTGGTTTTGCTGTGGCAACTGCCGCGGCGGTGCCAACTACAGCGGTGGTCGTACCAGACGCCACTTTTGGCGTGTCCTTGGTCTCAATACCGATAAGGGGTCCGAGGTCGGCGATATTGAGCAGCTTGCTGTTGAGCTTGGCTGTCAGCAGGGGACGTGGCTCCTTGCGCAGGTAGGCCCCGCTGCCGCGCACATCGCTCGAGCCTATCTTGCCGGTCAGGTCGTCGATCGCATACCTGTCGCCCTTCTGGACAAGATGCCCGCGAAAGTCATACGGCGGCGATGCAGGCAGAGGCAACAACAGGAAAGGATAAAGACTGGCGAGCGTGTCGCCAGCGATCTGCAGCTTGACGTCAATGGCGCTGATGTCCACAACATCAGCAACTGTGCCCTCGACATTGACCCGTGTCGTACTTGCTACTAGCTTGCCCTTGATCGGAAAAGGAATTTCCGACTTCTGGAAGCTCAAGACGTCGCCCGTCAGGGCCTCACCGCTGAAGCCGGCTTCGTGATACCTGCCTTTGAAGGCATAACGGGTGGTGTAACTTGTGTTGTCGGCTTTTGCATCAGCCTTTGTGACCTTGGCGGTAACAGTAGGCACGAAAGTACTGGCCAGGATATCAACGTCAAAGGGTTCGCCGTGGTCCAGATAACGCAAATGACCCTCGTCAACCGAAATGCTGCTGATGCGGAAGGTGCTGGATGTCGCAGTTGCCGAAGGCTCCTGCAGCACCCAGTTCTTTTTGTCGTCTGCCGACTTTTCAAAAATCAGATCCGCCTGCGACATAGCGGCGCGAGGCACAAGTATCTTGTGATCCCAGAGGTCACTCAAGGAAACCGAAAACTCCAGTGAGCCCACCTGGGCCATCGGCTTGCCGGTTTTGGACCACGAGGCATTGGCGAAGTAGACGTCTTTCAGCTTGATGGTCGGGGTGAAGCCCAGGTCCACGTCCAAGTTAGAAATCCGGAACTCGCGCTGTGTCTTGCCGGTGACGTAGTTTTGCAGCGGCTTGCGCAGCCAATTCCAGTCGAAAAGGATCAGGAAAAGCACCACCAGCGCCACCAGAGCGAGCACCACAGATTGCCATCGCCTGGGCCTGCAGGTTCTGAGGTTTGTAAACAGATTGCCAATTGCGGTCATCGTTCCGATTTTCTTGGCACGTGACTCATCGTCGTAGGCCTAACGCCCATGGTGCATGTAGGCCAGAGCCTGAATTTATACACGGTCGAGATTCGCCTCAAGCTCTAAATGGATAGAGGTGTTTATGACTGCCTTTCAATTCGGCACATTCACTGATCGCCAACTGATCAACCTAGCCAAACCCGCTGGCCTGATGATCGCTGATACATGATGCTGCAGGAAAACACTTTGCTGATCATGAAGAAACCGTCTGCTCGCATAACGCAAAAAAATGCAGCCCAAAGGCCGCATAAAGAGGAAACTCATTAACGAGGGTTACTCAGGCCCTCAAATTCAGTATGGTGATGCATGCCAAGAGGCGCGCGGTGAGATGCCGCAGGCTACTGTAGGACCGAACCCATCTCCAAGATCGGGAGGTTGGTCCAAATAAAAAGGCGGTGGTAGGGAAGACAGACGTCCGTCACCGCTTGCAGAGTTCCCTAGGAAACCTTCACACAGCTGGTTCAGGTGGACTTCGGGGGCTTCAATAGGAATTTGGCAGTAAATAGGGTGCCATCTTCAAGGGTTGAAGATGCCAACACTTCACCACCGTGGGCTTTTGCAATTTCATTGACGATATAAAGTCCCAAGCCAACACTTTTGTTGTTGGTCGCTGCGTCTCCTCGCACCATCAATTGGAAGAGAGTTGGAAGCACGTCTGCTGGAATAGCCTTGCCGGTGTTGTGCACCGAGATATTAAACACGCTTTCACTTACTGTAGACGACACAGTCACAGGAGCGTTCGAGTCACCGTATGTCATGGCGTTAGACACCAGGTTGCCAACTAACTGTGACAACCGGTCAGGATCGGCCAGACACTTTGAAGGGCCTTCTTTAACGTGATGCAACTGACGGTTCGGATATGTTAGCGCCAGTTCGTCTACAGCCTCGGCCACTATCGTATGTAGATTGATCTCGCGTAATGCTACGCTAAGGCCACCTCCAACCCGCGCCTGCGTGAAGTCGAGCAGGTCATTGATCAATCGATTTGCTCGTTCTGCAGCACGAGAAACGCGGCTCAGTACACGATGTTGGTTGACAGGCAGATCGGCACGGCCCAAGACTGTGGCCCCCATCGAAATGGCAGACAGCGGATTTCGCAAATCGTGACTCACAATGCCGACCATTTGCTCGGCGAAGAGCGCGCGATCTTTGGCCTCATTTTTCAAGAGGTTTGCCTCAGCCACCGCAGCCTGAAGATTCTTGCGCGATGCAATAAGCTCCTGTTCAAACTTGTCTCGATCACGTGCAATGAACGCAGCCAAATCGTGTACTTCGATGTCGCCATGATGTCGACGAATCGCGTTCATGATCATTGGGACCACGCTCTTATCTTTGTGAAGCAGTTCCAGCCGCACCTCAGATATCGACCCTTGCATCTGCAGGAGGGGCACCCAGTGGGTTTGGTGAAAAATCTTGCTGCCCGTACGGAGCAGATCTTGCAGTCTGCGCTTGCCGACCAATTCCTCAGCTGTGTACCCGAGCCAAGTACAAAGTGCGGCATTCACCCCGATGAACACACCTTTCGAGGTGGTACGTGCAAGTGCGCACGGAGCATCGTCCAAAGCTGGCAGCAAATCCGACGTCAGGGCGCCCCCTGGATTCAAACTCAAAAACCCTGCTCGCTTAAAAATTGGGTGATAGCCTCCGCACATACCCCCGGTTCGCTGAGATGAGGACAATGCCCCACGTTTTCGACAAGCTTCAGCTCAGCCTTGGGGAGAGTCTTGCTCATATATTCGCCAACTGACACAGGAGCGATGATGTCGTCAGTACACTGCAAAATCAGGGTGGGCGTCGCGAGTTTCGGCAAGTCTGCACGGTGATCTGACAGAAATGTAACGCGCGCAAATTGCTTGGCGACGTCCGGATCAGTTCGACAAAAACTGTTAGTCAGTTCCTGGCTTAGTTCCGGTTTTTCAGGGGCGCCCATGATGGCAGGTGCCATGTTGCTGGACCACCCCAGGTAATTGCTTTCCAGCGTTTCCAGCAGCGATTCAATATCCTCACGCTCGAAACCGCCTTGATAGTCCCCATCATTGATGTAGCAGGGAGAAGGCCCAACCATGATCTGCGCAGCAAATACTTCCGGTGCCTTCAGATCAGCCAACAGACCAATCATCGAACTCACAGAATGTCCTACAAAAATAGCAGGGCCTTGCCCAAACTCGTTGACGATTTCCAATACGTCATCCGCATAGCCGGTGAGAGAGCTATATTTTTCGGAATCGTAAGCACTTAGATCTGATGAACCGCTTCCCACGAGATCGAACGTCACGGTTCGAAACTTTTTCGCGTAGCTGGGTTGAAGCAGGCGCCACATGTTCTGGTCGCATCCAAAACCGTGCGCGAAAAATATGGTTGCAGGTCCGGTACCTGCTACGTGGACGTTATTGCGTTGTTGAACCGACATAGATGAGCTCCAGAATTAATGAGCTTAGTCGGCGGACATGGATTTTTGACAACGTAACTAGCTACCTTATTATTCAAATAAATATTGTCCGGCTTTGTAGGATAAAAACTAATATTATTTTTTGTAGCAAGCGCGGCCCCGACACAATCCCAAAAGTTGTAACTGTCTGATTGAAGGGTTGCGAAGAGAATACTGCTCCCAGTATGCTGCATTGCAACATGTTGGAGCATTTATGGCCCTACTTCCCGACTTCCTTGCCAAGACCAAAGCCCTTATTTCTCAGGGCAAACTTATGGATGCGACTCGCGCGATCCAGCTTGGCTTGGGTATACGTCCTGCCGCAGATTTACAACCCAAATATAAAGCCGAACAATTTAGCGAATTTGCTGCGTCGGGCACATCCACTAGAGCTCCCACTATGTTCAAGCCTGCCGTTGTCGGCGAAGTTGCAACAGACATTAAGTTCCGCGAGTTCGCACGTAGTCCTGTAATCGACAAACAGACATCGCCTGAGGCGCCTCCAGGGGCCGCCACAACTCCCGCAATCTTTAATGAGGATTCATTCGACTATGGGCAGAACCGCTATGTTTTCCGGTTGTTTATTCCAAGCAAGGTTGACGCCTCGCCTCTTCCCCTCGTTGTGATGCTCCACGGCTGCAAACAGGATTCGCAGGATTTCGCCGCAGGAACCGCGATGAACTCGCTTGCTGAACAGGAGAAATTCATCGTTCTCTATCCGGAGCAATTGAAGTCGGCCAACAACATGGGGTGCTGGAACTGGTTCGACCCAGCCCATCAGGGTATCGGACGCGGTGAGCCCGGAATGCTTGCGGCGTTAACCATGAAGGTTATGGCCAACAACAGAATTGATCCCGCCAGGGTGTATGTTGCCGGACTGTCCGCCGGCGCCGCTATGGCAGCTCTGATGGGCCACCTCCATCCAGAGATATTTGCGGCGGTGGGAGTTCACTCTGGCTTGGCGCCGGGTTCCGCGCGCAGTATCCCTTCAGCTTTTTCAGCTATGGCCAAAGGCCCAAGCCCGAGATCAAGGTTAAGCGCTATTGGAGTTCCAGTGATTGTCATTCAGGGTTCTGGAGATGCCACTGTCGCTCCCGGGAATGCCAACGCGATTATTGATGGCGAACTGGGATTCTGGAAGTCCAAAGGCGTAAATCTGTCCAAGAGCTTAGACGGTGTGGACTCCCCGGGCGCGTTGCGTCCAACTACGAAGTCAGTGTGGAAGACTGGGGAAGGAAAACCAAAGATCGAATTGTGGTTGGTTACTGCTGGACCTCATGCTTGGTCCGGTGGCCATGCCTCAGGGTCCTTCACAGATCCGAAGGGGCCAGATGCCTCAAAAGCCATGTTCGACTTCTTCAAACTGCATACGAGGTCTTCAAACTGAGCATTTAATTCTGGATGCCATTTCAGGTAATTGATTGCACTAAACGGATGGAAGATTTGAAATGTGAATGAGATAGGTCATCTTCCTATGGCTCGCCGTCCTACGATAAATGTGGGAATTATGCAATTCCTGTGAGCAGCCCGTTGAGCAGCCTTTTATCTTCAACATAACAGGAGCATCCGATGCCACAAAACACAAAAGACAACAAGGGCGGCAAGAATCAGCCAGTGAAAGACACTGGCGCCAATGGCGCAAAGCGCTCAGACAAAGGCGCAGCCGATTCGAAGGCAAGCTCTCCTGCAGGTTCCCAGAATAAGGGCGAGAACAAAACCACGCCTGACTAAAGTGCGATGCAGATATGGCAACTAAATCAAAGTCCGCCCCGAAAGAAGATCCCAATGCTGGAAAGGCACCCACTTCTACCCGGTCATTATGGAAGGGCGCCATAAGTTTCGGCCTTGTGCACGTTCCGATTGCGCTGTACTCCGCCACTGACGAGAGTGACCTTAACTTCAAGATGATCGACAAGCGCACGATGGACCCGGTTGGCTACAAGCGCATCAACAAGAAGAGCGGCAAGGAAGTCGTGATGGCCGACGTCGTCAAGGGAATTGAATGGGAGAACGGGCAATTTGTACTCTTAAGCCCAGAAGAGATCGAAGCGGCTTACCCCAAGAAAACCCAGACTATCGAGATCGAAGCGCATTCAGGCCACCGCCCCACTACAGCCGCAACGCCACCGTACCGCTGCGCCGGCCAACCTCCGATACCCACTTGCTGGTGAAAGCGGCCGTGGCGGGCCTGCAGGCCATCTTCAAGCCGGGTTTCAATTTCATCAAGGCCGGGGTGATGCTGCTGGACCTGCAAGACGCCAGCATCGAGCAGAAAGAGTTGGACCTTGAGCCTGAACCGGCAGAGCGTGTTGAGCTGATGGCCACGCTGGACAAGCTCAATGACCGCTTTGGACGCGGCACCGTGCTGGTGGCCAGCGCCGGCCTAGAGGGCAAGAAACGCAGCTGGGCGATGCGTCAGGAGCTGTCAACGCCGCAATACACAACGCGGTGGGATTCACTGCCAGTGGCGGTTGCCTAGACTCGAAAAATAGGCCATAACTCTCTCAAGCCACCGTTTCGGAAACGATTTTGAGAAAAAAACGAACTCTTCATACATTTATTGCTGTAATCGGGATGATCGCCATCACCAGCTACATGATTTATATAACGCTGGATTTTTTTCATTGAGCCGAAAACGAAAAACGCTACCCTAACGCCGCGTAAATAGGAAAGTGGTCTGCTGTGGGATTCGCGAATTCAGTCCTGTTAGAACTGGCCATGAACGGCTGGGCGGCTAGGCCGCTGTAGCGCAAAAATATTACCTTTTGTTTCTAAAATCTGTGTCTCACCCATTGCAGGAATTCTTCATCCACTCGATTACAACGCCCGTGGACCAACTGGACCATAAATCGTGGCGGGCATCTCCGATAAGAAGTGTGTTCGTCTCTCGTGGAACTGCTTGAGGAGATCAAAAGGCAAGGAAGAAGAGCAGGATTTGTAACCTAAACCATATGCAGGTGAGACACCAATTTGTCCCGGGATAGAGAAAACGGTGTGCGCGGCTTCTGGGACGGCGAGAAGCTGCTCACACGCGGCGGCGAGCGCGTCATGGCCCCCGCGTGGTTTACGGCAGGCTGGCCCAAAACACCCATGGACGGCGAACTCTGGGCTGGGCGTGGGCAGTTTTCAAAGGCCGTCTCAACCGTGCGCCAGCAGGTGCAAGACGACGCAGCCTGGCGAGGCATGCGCTTTATGGTGTTTGACCTGCCGGCGCAGCCCGGGCCGTTTACTGAACGCATCCCCGCGCTGAACGGACTGGTTTCACAAATCGACAAGCCCTGGGTCGTGGCGGTTGTGCAGTACCGCGTGGCAGACCATGCCGCGCTGCAGGCCCAGCTCAAAAAGACCGTGAAACTCGGCGGCGAAGGCCTGATGCTGCACCGGGGCGATTCGCTTTACAAGGGTCTGCGTAATGACGACCTGCTCAAGGTCAAGACGCATCAGGACGCCGAGGCACGCGTGGTCGGCCACGTGGCAGGCAAAGGCAAAAACGCAGGCCGTCTGGGTGCGCTGCTGGTAGAGCTTCCTGCAGACGGCGGCAAACCTGCGCAGCGCTTCAAACTGGGAACCGGCTTCAGTGACGCGCAACGGCGAAACCCGCCTCCGGTTGGCGCACTGGTCACCTACCGCTATCGCGGCCTGAACGACAGCGGGATTCCGCGCTTCGCGAGCTTTATGCGGGTTCGCGAAGACGGCCGGAACTAGCCCGCAGCCGAGGCAGCAACAGAGACTACTTCTTCACGCAATCCGCGTAGTAGCGCATCTTGCCCTTGGCATCCACCTCGCTGACGAGGCCGTGGATGTCGGTCTCAAAGCCCGGGCAATGCACATTGAACTCACGCGCAAACTTCAGGTAATCGACGATCTTCTTGTTGAAGACCTCACCCGGAATCAGCAGCGGGATGCCCGGCGGATAGGGCGTGACCAGGCCCACCGTGATGCGGCCTTCCAGGTGGTCGATCTCGACGCGCTCGGTCTTGCGCTGGGCTATATGGGCATAGGCTTCGCTGGGCTTCATGGCCGGCTCCAGATCGCTCTGGTATACCTCGGTGGTCAGGCGGGCAATGTCGTACTTTGAATACAGCGCGTGGATGTACTGGCACAAATCGGCCAGGCCCATGCGTTCGTACTTGGGGAACTTCTGGCAGAACTCTGGCAGGATGCGCCACATCGGCTGGTTCTTGGCGTAGTCGTCCTTGAACTGCTGCAGCGCCGTCAGCAGCGTGTTCCAGCGGCCCTTGGTAATGCCGATGGTGAACATGATGAAGAAGCTGTAGAGGCCAGTTTTTTCAACGATCACGCCGTGCTCGGCCAGGAACTTGGTCACGATGGACGCCGGGATGCCGGTCTTGGCGAACTTGCCGTTCAGGTCGAGGCCAGGCGTGACGATGGTGGACTTGATCGGGTCCAGCATGTTGAAACCGGTCGCCATCTGGCCAAAGCCATGCCAGTTGTTGGCGCCGTTTTTGGCAGTCTTGGCGCTGCGTGATTCGCCCTTGATGATCCAGTCTTTCGCCTCGCCGATACCCTCTTCCACCAGCTTGTCCGGGCCCCAGACCTTGAACCACCAGTCGTCGCCGTACTCTTCGTCAATCTTGCGCATGGCGCGGCGGAAGTCCAGCGATTCGGCAATGCTCTCTTCCACCAGCGCAGTGCCGCCGGGTGGCTCCATCATGGCGGCCGCCACATCGCAGCTGGCGATGATGCTGTACTGCGGCGAGGTCGAGGTGTGCATGAGGTAGGCCTCGTTGAAGAGGTGCCTGTCGAGCTTGACCTCCTGCGAATCCTGCACCAGCACGTGGCTGGCCTGGCTGATGCCGGCCAGCAGCTTATGGATGGACTGAGTGGCGTACACCACCGCCGTTTTGGGGCGAATCCGGTTCTTGCCCATCGAATGGTAGGTGCCGTAGAACGGATGAAAAGCTGCGTGCGGCAGCCAGGCTTCGTCAAAGTGGAGGTTGTCGATGTAGCCGTCGAGCATGCCCTTGATGGTCTCGGTGTTGTAGAGCACGCCGTCGTAGGTCGATTGCGTCAGGGTGAGCACGCGCGGCTTGACCTTGTCGGCGTTGACCTTTTTGAGCAGCGGGTTGGCCTTGATCTTGGCCTTTATGGCCTCGCGCTCGAATTCGCTTTGCGGAATCGGGCCGATGATCCCGAAGTGGTTGCGTGTGGGCTTGAGGAACACCGGCACCGCGCCCGTCATGATGATGGCGTGAAGAATGGACTTGTGGCAGTTGCGGTCCACCACCACCACGTCATCAGGCGCCACAGTGTGGTGCCAGACCATCTTGTTGCTGGTCGAGGTGCCGTTGGTGACAAAAAAGCAGTGGTCGGCGTTGAAGATACGCGCGGCATTGCGCTCGCTGGCCCCGATGGCGCCGTTGTGGTCCAGCAGCTGGCCGAGCTCTTCCACTGCATTGCAGACGTCGGCGCGCAGCATGTTCTCGCCGTAGAACTGGTGGTACATCTGCCCGACCGGACTTTTCAGGAAAGCCACACCGCCGGAATGGCCAGGGCAATGCCATGAATAGGATCCGTCCTCGGCGTAATCGAGCAGCGCCTTGAAAAACGGCGGCTGCACGCCTTCGAGGTAGCTCTTGGCCTCACGCAGGATGTGGCGGGCCACAAACTCGGGCGTGTCCTCGAACATGTGGATGAAGCCATGCAGCTCGCGCAGGATGTCGTTGGGAATGTGGCGCGAGGTCTTGGTCTCACCGTAGACGTAAATCGGCACGTCCAGGTTCTTGCGGCGCACTTCTTCAATGAAGGTGCGCAGGTTCAGAACGGCGGGGTCCAGGTCGGGGCCGGGTGAAAACTCCTCATCGTCAATCGACAGGATGAAGGCGCTGGCCCGGCTTTGCTGCTGGGCGAACTGCGACAGGTCGCCGTAACTCGTCACACCCAGAACTTCAAAGCCTTCAGTCTCAATCGCCTGCGCCAGTGCACGTATGCCCAGACCCGAGGTGTTCTCGGAGCGGAAGTCTTCGTCGATGATGACGATGGGGAAGCGAAATTTCATAGGTGCGGTTTATCGTGTTGGCGTTGGGACATGACAGCGCTTGCAGCTCCTGCGGGGAGCTCGGGCGTGCGGAATGTGCGAAGTGTACGGAAATAAAAGGTCATCCCTCTACGGCAACGGGTATTTGCCCCAAAATGTGGCTCAACACCTACAAATCAAAGGAGGAAGCCGACATGTCTGAATCAACCATCTGGTGGCTGGTCGCTGGCGCTGCCGTAGCCATTGAACTGGCCACCGGGACGTTTTATCTTTTGATGCTGGCTATTGGCCTCGTCGCAGCAGCCATTGCTGCACATCTGGGCCTGCCGCTCACCGCGCAGATCATCACGGCGGCTGTCATCGGCGGTGGCGCCGTCGTGGCCTGGCACCTGAAAACCGGTGGCCGCGCCAAAGGCAAGCCAGTGCAGTCCAACCCGGACGCGCACATCGACATCGGCGAGCCCGTGCAGATAGACCGCTGGAACCCGGACGGCACGGCGACGGTTAAATACCGTGGCGCCAGCTGGACGGCGGTGCTGGACAGCCCCGGCATGGAACCGGGCGCCATCGGGCAGTTTCATATCAAGGAGTTGCTGGGTAACCGGCTGGTAATTGAAAAGCGCTGAAATCCTTCAGCAACCCTAATCCGCTAACGCCGGATCTGAAAAATGAGGCCCGGGCACCCTGCCCCAGCCTGAACAAAGGAAGAGACCATGGAAATCGCACTCATTATTCTCGTCATAGCTGTCATCTTTATCGTGCGCAGCATCAAGGTGGTGCCGCAACAAAACGCCTGGGTGGTTGAACGCCTTGGCAAGTACCACGGCTCACTGACGCCGGGCCTTAACTTTCTGGTGCCTTTTGTCGACCGGGTGGCCTACAAGCACAGCCTGAAGGAAATCCCGCTTGATGTACCCAGCCAGGTCTGTATTACGCGCGACAACACGCAGTTGCAGGTGGACGGCATTCTCTACTTCCAGGTGACAGACCCTATGCGTGCCAGCTACGGCTCGTCGAACTACATCGTGGCCGTGACCCAGCTGGCCCAGACATCGCTGCGATCGGTTATCGGAAAGCTTGAGCTGGACAAAACCTTTGAAGAGCGCGACATCATCAATGCGCAGGTTGTGGCCGCCATTGATGAAGCCGCGCTGAACTGGGGCGTCAAGGTCTTGCGCTACGAGATCAAGGATCTCACTCCGCCCAAGGAAATCCTGCATGCCATGCAGTCGCAGATCACGGCAGAGCGTGAAAAGCGCGCCCTGATTGCCGCGTCCGAAGGCCGTCGCCAGGAACAGATCAACATCGCCACCGGCGAGCGCGAGGCTTTTATTGCCCGCTCTGAGGGTGAAAAACTCGCTGCCATCAACAACGCCCAGGGCGAAGCGGCCGCCATCATGGCCGTGGCCGATGCAAATGCCAAGGCCATTGAACTGGTGGCCGCTGCGATTCGCCAGCCCGGCGGGGAACAGGCGGTGCAGCTCAAGGTGGCCGAACAGGCGGTCGATGCGTATTCAAAGGTTGCCAGGGATGCAAAAACCACCCTCATTGTTCCCAGCAACATGACTGAAGTCGCCACGCTGATCGGCTCGGCCATGAAGATGGCTCAGGGCAACAAGGTTTAATCGGGATTGATCTGATCTGAATGGAATGCAGCCATGAGTTTTGAGTTGAATGAGGCCAAAAATGTATTGGGCACAGACCTTGTGCCCTGCTCCTACGATCCGCTGACAGGCTACTTCAGGGACGGTTGCTGCAACACCGATGAAACTGATCAGGGTTCGCACCTCGTTTGCGTACGCGTGACAGGCGAGTTTCTGGAATTTTCCCTTGAGAAAGGCAACGACCTGGTGACGCCCCGGCCAGAGTATCGTTTTGCGGGCCTCAAGCCCGGGGACCGCTGGTGCGTGTGCGCCAACCGCTGGCGCGAGGCGCTTGAGGCCGGCAAGGCAGCGCCCGTCGTCCTCGAATCCACCCACAGCAGCGCGCTCAACTTCGTGACCATGGCGCAGCTTGAAAAGCACCGATTCCAGAACGCCCTCCAATAAACCGCAGGAAACAAGCCCTGCGCAACTGCTACAATCGAAGGCTTCGCGGAAGGGTGGATGAGCGGTTTAAGTCACACGCCTGGAAAGCGTGCGTAGGGTTAAACCTACCGCGGGTTCGAATCCCGCCTCTTCCGCCAACGATCAATCCAGTTTGATCCAATACAGTCTCCAAACTGTCCTGAAAGCCCCACTAGCTGGGGCTTTTTTGTTTTTTATTGTCCAGTCTTGTTTTTTGACATCCTGCCGTTTTGGGGGCAAAGTTGGGGGCATAAAGTAGGGGCGATTCCCCTATGTACTGAAAAGTCCCCCAAATGCCCCTAACTGACACTGCTTGCAAAAACGCTAAATGCCCTGCGGACAAAGCCCGAACACGCTTCACCGACGCGGGTGGACTGTATTTGGAGGTAGTTCCCACCGGGGGCAAACACTGGCGCTGGAAATATCGGTTTGGTGGGAAAGAAAAGCGTCTTGCGCTTGGCACTTACCCCCAAGTCAGCTTGGCGATAGCCCGCAGGACTCGTGATGATGCCCGCGTGATGCTTAAATCCGGTACCGACCCGGTTGCAGCCAAGCAGGACTTGAAGCGCGTCGCCAAGGTGAGCCTTGAGACAACCTTTGAGCCCGTCGCTCGCGCCTGGCATGAACACTGGAAGAGCTCCAAGTCTCCTCGCCATGCCGACTATGTTCTGCGCCGGCTTGAGGCAGATGTCTTTCCTGAGATCGGCAAACGCCCTATCGCAGACCTGACCGCGCCCATATTGCTGGCTGTGGCGAAGAAAATCGAGACGCGAGGTGCCGTTGACATTGCAAAACGCGCCTGGCAAACCTGCGGCCAGATCTTTAGGTACGCCGTAGCAAATGGCCTATTGGAGCGCAACCCAGCTACTGACGTGAAACCCTCTGACGCACTCAAACCCCGCATCAAAACCCACTATGCCCGGCTTGAGGCCAAAGAAATGCCTGAGCTGCTGCGAAAAATTGAGGCATACCAAGGTACCCCAGCCACACGCCTTTCTATGAAACTGATGGCTTTGACGTTCGTGCGTACCGGAGAGCTGATTGCGGCTCACTGGGATGAGTTTGACTTGGAGGCCGCAGAATGGCGCATTCCAAAAGAACGAATGAAGATGAAAACGCCGCACGTCGTGCCACTTTCTACTCAAGCAGTAGAGGTCCTGGCTGCCATCCACGAGCTGAGGGGCTTGAACGGATTGCTTTTCCACGGCGAACGTGATCATGACAAACCGATGAGCAACAACACGATATTGGGTGCACTTAAGCGCATGGGATACGCCGGCCGAATGACGGGCCACGGGTTTCGGGGTGTTGCTTCGACGATTCTGCATGAAATGGGTCACCGTCACGACATCATCGAGTTGCAGCTGGCCCACCAGGAGCGTAACGACGTCAGCGCTGCATACAACTTCGCCACCTACTTACCCCAACGCCGCAAGATGATGCAGGAGTGGGCGGATCATCTGGACAAAATGCGAAGTAACGCAAAGTTTCTATCCATTGCGGGCACAAAAAGGGCATAAATCATGACCAGCCAAAAGGTTCATAGCTGAATTTAATTTGCGCACAGCCTAGAAGGTTTCGGATTGATAGCCGCCCTTCAAAGCTCATCCTAATCTTGTAACTTATGCCAGTTTTTTAAATCTTTGAAAACCATATCAACCACAGCTGAGCGAGTTATACCTCTGTCATTAGCCAACTTATTGATGTTTCTATTGGCAGCTATTGACAGAGAAAAATTTCGCTGCTTTTTATCTGGATTTTCTCTCGCTCTTCTATTATTAAAATACGATTGTATAGATTTAAAATCCAACCTTAGTTGCGCTGCATTCGCTCTATTCTTGTAAAAGAAAATGCGGATGTCTTCAACATCTCCAAATCTTTCAAAATACGGACTGGCACTCGCATTAGGATAACGTTTTCTAAAGTTATAGTCTGCGGCAACGACTTTATCCGGGTCGTCATCAAACCAATCCAGATAGTTCATTTCACGAACAATCCTAGAGACTTCCTTGGCCACGCCAGAGACGTACATTTCTTTGTCCGTGGTTGATATTCCGTCAATGAAAAATATGAATTTTTCTTTTGTTTGAAATTTTGATACTAAATAACCGCGAACATTGAAGTGCTGGAGCAAGATAAAAATTTGCTCTTCAATTAGAGATAATTGTGATCGCGACTCTCCGATGAAGTCGAACGCATCGATATCAACTTTTGATTCCCTCAAATACCTATAGATAACAAGCTGTTCTCCAACACTTTTATTCAGCTGTAGATGTGTTGCTATTTGGCGCTTCACTTCAAATAAAGGATTTTGATAGGTATCGCTATCAATTCCTAACGTTCCAACCATAAAGCGTAACTCCCTCAGTCCCCCATTGAACGAGGGAAAGGTTTCGTTGAATTTACGCAGCAAAAAATCATTAGTAGAGATAGTCACAAGCACTTCGATATGTAGCCGTCATACATAAATCATACTGCGCAAATACCGGTGTAATCAGCAGAAAATCCGGATATTTTCAAGGTTGCATCTAGGTGTTAACACTGGCTGATGACTACACGTGCATGCCTATAGCCCGTTTTCGGTGATTCAGTAGCCGCGCATTTCAACCTCCAGACCCAAACTTTCGGAGTGCTTAGTCGAAGGACTAGTGGGGCGATTTCCTGCTTTTGCGCCCATAAGCCTTCGCTTAGCGGCCATCGATAGCAACCAGCAAGCTCGAATCAGATTGAATCTTTTCTCTTGCCATCTCTAGAAATCCAGCCAGCCCACCGCGCAATAAATTTGTTCCCTTCTTCGGTTGCGAGGAATTGCTTTGCTTCCGTGGACCCTTCCGGCACGAATGACCGCAAGCTTGCTGCGATATCCTTACCCTTCCCCTTTACATGAAGGAACGAATTTTTAAGTGGATTCGCAGATGAAGTGTCAGGAGGCAAGTCAGAGTTCTTGAATATCGTCATCGGCTGGCCTTTGGCGCCAGGCACCTTGATGACTAGAATTGGCGGTCCAAGATCTCGTCCCCTTGCTGCGGAACTAGCCCCACTCTTTCTGCCATTGGCTCTGAAGGTCACTCCAAACGAATTGGCACCGGCCTTGAAAGCATTGATATCGTAGATTGTCTCGATACTGGGAAGCATTGATGGGTCTTCTTCAACCAATTCCTTAATGCTGATCGGCGGCTTAGCTTCAAGCATCTTTTCGACTATCGAAGCGACCGCCAGTTTTCGTTCCTTTCGTAAGGCGACCTGGGCCTCGTTGAATTTCTTAACCTCCTCGTAAATCCTCGGATCTGTAGACCCGTTCCTGATTAGTTCAATCAATTCGTCTCGGCGTGCTGGTTCTTGATGTTGCATTTGTCTTCCAGATGAAAATCACATCTTATCCCAGAGATCAATTAATACATTACTTCCTGGAAATGAATCGTATTGCGCAAGCGAAGATAGAACCTTGTCGATGTATAAATCCTCCGCAATGCCTATATTGGGATTTCCAAGGTCTCTTGAACACGTGGTCTACCTCTAACGCTACCATCACACTCAGCAAGCTCTCCCCGCCCCATGGTGCGAAAGTTCTTGGTGGGTCGATACGGCAGGTGCTGCTCCATTTTGAATAGATAGTCGATGACGGAATTCAGGTTATGGATCATTCTTTCATCGCGGTGGTCGATTAACCCAATTCCACATTTCCCCTGCAACAATAGAGCCTTTTTATTCAAATTACTGGAATGCGCCCAGGCCGTAATTCCAACGATTCGGTTCCAATAGGAACATACTCCCATGGCATAGTGTCCATCTTTATTAACCCTTTGACCGTTAAAAAAGAGGAGTAAATGCAGGTGAGGTCCTCTTTCAGAACCGAATTCCATCATCCAGATATAGCCAACCATAAATTCAAATAGACCATTGCTTCGCCTGTTGTGAAAGAAAAGGTCACGATGAGTTTGCAGTTGCTCAATGGTCCCGGCATTTGCTCTGTATCCAAGATCGACTCTTAAGACCATAAGCTTTGAATAGGAACGAAAAAGGCCAGAGACATATCCTTTATAAAGAATTTTCTGGCTTTCCGCTAGCACCTTACGATCTTCGATTAGTTTTGTATAGATAGAATGCCGATAGATTCTTCTGATACATAAAACAAGGTCGTTGAATAGCAATGCCTGCTCAGGCGTTACGCGATAGGGATCGAGATCATCCAGAATGAATTGCTGCTCCGCACAGCTTTCGTAAAACAACTGAACCTCAACAGAGTACGTTAACGTAAAGTCAGGACGTTGCTGGTTTGGAAGGAACAAGCTAATAAAACTTGCTAATTTAGCGTGACTCTTGATGACTGCTTTAGTTTTAACATCAAAAGGTAGCCAGATAGACCTAATACAGAGCTGGACAAACTGTTGAATACTATCCAGATACCCTGTTGATTGAATTTGTTCGTTCATTTCAATTTAATTTCTTGTTGATTATTTGATAACGATGGAATGCGAATGACGCATCCATCTATTCGACTAGTCACTTCAATACCTATTACCTATAACACTTATATCCTTAATGCCTTAGTTCCTGGATACTTGATTTGATGCACTTATCGAAAGATTTAATGCTCAACTAGGCGTATGACCAGGGTTTTAGCGGTACACATACTTATATTTATTGAACATAAAAAAATCAGCACATGCTTGTCAAACGCGAACCATGCGAATGTGCTGTGACACTCTTCCGTGTGGCTCGGGTGCACACCCGACGACAAGTAAATATCTGACCGCTGCCGTGCGGCATCACTCGGGTTCTTGCCCCGGTTGGGCTTACCGGCGCTTCAGCTGGGTCGCATCAAAAGGGTTTGGCTTTGCAGGTAGCACACCGGCAGACCCGCGACTTCTAGCGGAAAAAAAGCTTCGCGGCCGTCTATCGCAGACTCGACAAAACTTTCATCCGCGAATTCTTAGTGCTGGCTAAGCAAGCGGTCTGAGATCAGTAGTAAACGTCGTTGCAGAGCAGGTGTGACCGCCGCGAGCACCCAACGGTAAAAAATACGGCGCAGGTGGATTGATATGGACACGGCTGGAGGCGAGCCACTCAGGCATCGCAAAAGTAGTCGTCCAGGTTTAATCAATCTCAACTAGCCCTTTTAAGGATCCCTATGTCTAAACGTCAACAGGTATTACGAATACGCCAGGTCTGTGCAAAGCTTTCAATCTCTCGCAGTTCGTTGTACGAGAAGATTTCGCCTCAGTCGGGGCGTTACGACGCCAGCTTTCCCCGTCCGTTCAAGATTGGTGGCGCGGCCACTGCAGTAGGATTTCTGGAGGAATCTATCGACGCCTGGATCCTCCGACAAGCTGCTGCTACCACCACTGTAGCCGGCGTGGCTTGAAGGAGCCTGGGGTGGGGGCTTAGGCCCCTCTCCCTGCCCTGCTTAAAGCCCCCCCCCATTCTGAGTGTCGTCGGCAGTGCATTAGGCCAAGCATGGCCCTTGATTCACGTGCACCGACGTACGTAAATTTTTACATAGAAGGACGAAATCAACATCCACCGCATCTGTCGATCACCCTCAAAAATACGAGAGTGATCGACAAGCAGCGGATGTTGATTTTTAAGATATTGAGTAAAGCAAGGCAGTGACGCGTGAGAATTTCGGTCTTCTCGGGGTGGTCATTTGAGTACATGGCGTCACTTCGGCATAACATCCGGCAGTGCCATGAAATTTTCAGCGAGCTTGACAAGCTATACGAGCAGCTTCACTCGTTTGGCAACGCAACCTCCACCATGGGAAATAATCTGCCCTCATATCACGGGGAACAGGTTCTTCTTGCTTCTGCCCACGGCCCAAGCATAGTTTATCGCCATTAAGGCTGGGCTGAATACGCTATGTCTACGCGAGCTACAGAACGGCGGTATGGGACCTACAGTGATAAGCGATTTAAAACTACACATCAGGTCTGGCACACCGCGATACATTGGCTTTGACGTAATGCGCCAATTACTAACATGTCTGAGTATTGAATTAATTTATAACCAACAGGAATGAGCAAATGATCATCAAACCTAACGGCACGGCCATATTCTTATCCGCTACGGCTCTCGCTACTGTCATGTTTCTGCCATTGGCGAGTGCCCAAACCCCCATGGCCGGAAACATGCCCATGGCAAACGGCATGGACATGAAAGCAATGATGAAAGACAACAACGACAAAATGTCGTCGATGTCGATGACTGGAAACGCCGACTCTGATTTCGCGATGATGATGCGCGTCCATCATCAGGGAGCCATCGACATGGCTCAAGCCGAACTCAAGAATGGCAAAGAACCTCAAATGCGCAAGATGGCCCAGAGCATTATTGCGGCTCAGAAAAAAGAAATCGCGCAGTTCGACCGATTTCTGGCCAAGCACGGTCACCCGGCTGACAAAATGAGCAAATAGCCGGCTGGCCTGCGCAGCGGCTACCGGTACTACACACCCGAATTGTTTGGCGCTGGCGAGTCGGGAGTTGTGTAAACAGGCGCAAACCCACCACCAGAAGTCCGAAAGTTAGTGGTTTGCCCTTGGTACACACGAGCACTCAGCCACTGAACCTTGGCGTTGTATGCATAGGCACGCAGGTCAAACTTCATGGGCACGGGTAGGCTGACCTCTCCAGTTGATCTTTCGCCTGGTTTAACAATCGCCTGTGCAACATAATCGCCAGCCAAAATATCCTGCCAAACCCCTTTGGTGAGCTTGTCGCCCCGATACGCAGCTCGACCGCCAAATCCAGCAACTGGTTTGAAGAAAAGACTTCGGCGCGCCCCCCATAAACGCCGCTCATCCGCAGATTGAACTATCTCCGTGTGGGGAACGTGTTCCAACAAGACCTTCTGGATGTCGCGTGGCACGCCGAGGGACTCTAACTGCACCGCATCACTTAAAAGCGCCAGACGCCTCTTGTCGGCGTACAGCGCATGGGCCTGAGGATGCGGCGTCAGGACAACACCTTCATGAAGATAGGCCTCGCGTAAGGCAGCACTGTCAGGCTGCGCAAGGTAAAAGTCCGTCAGCCGGTTGTATACCAGGTCCACAACCAGACTCCCATGACGCAGGGCTCCGTCACGCCATTCGAGCTCCGACGGATCAGCAATGATTGCGCGTATGCCATGCCGTTCAAACAGCTGTTGAAAAAGCAGAAACTCAGGATATAAATATTGATCCCGAGGCGATGAATCGACGATAGCAATGGTATTCAGGGGAGTAATACGTCCGGCAAGCTGCCACTCGTGACGAAACATGTCCACCATAGCTTTTTCAAAGTCTTCGATCTGGGCAAGCGTAGGCGCCATGGCACCTAGATCAGCACAGCAAGCCCTGTGCGCCCGCGCCATCACGGCGTTCAGCATCGCACCGCCTGCGTTGGTGTTGATCTCAATGAGCCCAAGACGCCCGTCCGTGAGATGAAAGTCATATCCAAAAAATGCGCCAAGCGGGCCGGTGGGTGCCAATTGGGCGACCGTCGGCGCTTGCGCCAATACAAGTTCCCTGTATGCCGGCATGGCTACCACCGACTCAACAGCTCGCACGACATCAGCCATGCGTTGTATTTGCTGCGCCGCCACGAACACGGGCTGAGAGGCGAACAGATAAGGGCAACGTTCTTGAACCATCGCCGACAGCTCGGGCGTACCAAGTTCCCGGTTGAGCGAGGCGGTCAGGGCAGCTCTATCCAGGCTGATACAAAAGCACTCCTGATTCAGCAATTCAAGCGCCCCACTTGAAGCGCAATGTAGTTGCGACGAAGATTGATTATTCATAAGTGAGTGTCTTATTCATTGAGACACCGTCGGTCTCTTTGCATCAGTATCGGTGTTTGGCAGTTTTCTAGCAGCGATCTCGCCCACCCGGGCCGGCCCCCACCAAACCAGCGACAGAGCAGCGCCAACCAACAGTACCAGCGCGGCGGTCCAGAATGGTGCCATCGGTGCCAACGTGAACAATGAGCCAGCGCCCATGGATCCAAGCGCCTGTCCGAGATTGCCTGCAGCAGCTTGCTGACCAAGCAATGTTCCAGGCGCAGCCGACTGGCGCTCCAGCAATTCATATGACAGTACTGGGCCAATCATCCCCGCAGCGGTGGCAACTACCGCGATCATTAACCCTAGTGATCCTGCGTCCGGTACCAACGACGTAAAAGCCAGCGCAAAGGCTGAACCGGCAAATGCTGCAGCCATCCAATGCTGGTCAATGCGGTTTCGCACCGATGCAAAAAGCAACAGAGACTGCGCCGCCAGCATTGCGAGACTGCAGGTGATGAACATCGCGGCCATAGCCGCAGTGGTCAACCCGAGTGTCTGGCTGCCAAACAGATTAAACCCAACTTCGAAAGTACCCACCGCAAACGACGACAACAATGCCAGAAGCATGGATGAATGCAAAAAGCGCTTGCGGGATGCACCAGGTTGCACGGCGATTGGAAGCGCGACTACGCGGTTCGAACGAAGACACCAAGGAGCCAGTAACAGCAGGGGCAGGCCCGCCAAGGCGACCACCATGGCCGGCCAGTTCAGCATGCCGCCCATCTGCCCCACGGTCACACCCATCACCGGCCCGGCAAGCCACGTACCGAATGCTGGGCCTGCGAGGAAGCCGATGAAGGACGCGCTGCCCAGCAATACGAAGCGGCGACTGCGATCAACTGTCGTGCTGAAGTCGGCAATGTAGGCCTGCGCCGTTGGTACGATCGCTGCGGCACCAGCACCTGCGAGCACCCTTGCGCCGTAGACGACTTCCAGGCTGGGTGCGAGGGCCATGGCCACGCTGCCGATGAGAAACGCGGCAAAGCCAATCAGCAGCACCAGAACGCGCCCATGGCGATCCGAGAGCCGGCCCCAGATCGGTGCGAACAGAAACAGCGCGAACAGATAGACACCGCCCAGCATGCCTACATGCCATGCCACGGTCGACGCTGGCACTGCACCAAGGTAGCGCAGCAAATAAGGTCGAATCAGTGGCAGGCCAGCACCGTAGCCCAGCGACACCATAAAGACCATCGCACCCAACAGTGCCATCGCGCCCTTGGACATGGGCGATGGAGTCCTTGGAGTTCGCTCGGAGCGACCAGGAGCATCAGTAGCCATGTCGCTATCGTCTTGCGACGTAAAGAACGAAGCCTGCGAGCCAGGCCAGCACCGGGAACAGCAACAGCCATCTAAAATCAGAGTGGAGTGCAAAGTTGATCGAGCTCATGAGCGCAACCGTCAGTAACCCAGACATTGCGATGGCCCATGACGCGCCCGTCAAACGCGAGGGAATCGCGATGCGCGCCACAAAAATGGTGAGTACGCCTGTGCCTGCCATAAATCCCCCCATCACAATAAACACCCGTTTCAGCCAGCCCTCCAGGCCAGGGATTGCAGTCCGAACTTGTGCGAGAGTGCTGCCCATGAACCTCGTATCTTCCGGTAACAAGGGGGGACGCAGGAAGATAAAGTAAAGACCTAGTGATACAAGCCAGATCCCGCAGGCGACAAGTAGCCACATTGAGACAGGACGGATTCGGAGGGGTGCGCTCATGGTGTTCAACTCCTGGCGGATTTGGTCAACGGCAAAGGGTGGAATCCATTCTTGATTGCGTCAAAGAACTACCGGTCTGTCCGGCAGTTCATTCAGGCGATCGTTGTCTGGGAAGTGCTGCACAAGGTGCTGTGTCACGGCCAGCACACCGCTGATCACACCGTTCTCGTAGTTCGACAGCTTGAAAGCCATCTCCATCTGGCGGCAAATTTTTCCCCACGCTTCGGTACCGACTTTGGCGTGGACGCCGCGATCAGCCACGATCTCCACCGCTCGATCAGCGAGCAACAGATAGATCAGCAATCCGTTGTTGTGCTCGGTATCCCATACGCGCAACTGAGCGAATAGTTCGATCGCTCGATTTTTGGGCGACTGTCCCCTGAAAAGGGGCATGCCATCCAGTGCCCCTTCGACCACGAACCGGATCTGTCCAGCATGCGTGGCCTCGCTGGCTTTGATCGCCGCCTCGATAGCGTTCAACGCGCTTCGAGGAAAAGCTCGTGAGACCTGACCGTGTGTTGTCAGCAAGTGCTTCAATATGCGTAGAGTATTCATGATCACCACCTTCCCGACGCACCGCCACCACCGAAGCCACCACCGCCACCACCGAAGCCACCACCGCCACCACGGAATCCACCACCGCCACCTAGACCGCCTCCACCGTAATAGCCACCCAAACCACCCATCCCGTGCCCTCTCATGCCTCCACCGAGCAAGGTGAACAACAGTGCGATCACGCCCGCACCTAGAGCCATAGACACGGCACCGACGACGAACCAGGCAATCAGGGCGACTACGCCACCCGTGACCAGTGAGCCGGGAACCTTGCCAAGCGCGGCGCGCAGCACGCTGCCCACAGCGATGGCAAGAATGAAGAGCATGGGCGCGTATTGTTGAATACCACCGATATTCCTGGCGGGGGTGTTGCTGGAGGCTGGCAACGGCTCTCCGTCAACGACACGGATGATCTGCTCGATCCCGGCCGTAATGCCTCCATAAAAATCTTGCGCCTTGAAGCGCGGGAGGACGGTTTCGCTGATGATGCGTTTGCTTGTGAGGTCTGTGAGCGCTCCTTCCAGACCGTATCCCACCTCAATTCGGACGGCGCGGTCGTCTTTCGCTACGACCAGAATGGCACCGTCATCCACCTTCTTACGTCCGAGCTTCCATTTCTCCGCAACCCGCAAGGCGAATTGCTCGACGGCCTCCGGCGCTGTCGAAGCGATCATCAGCACTGCGAGTTGGCTGCCTTTCCTGGCTTCGAACGCTGCCAGTATTTGCTCCAGCGTGGCTTTCTGCTCCGCAGTGAGGGTACCGGTCAGGTCGGTCACATGCCCGCTCAAAGGCGGAACCGGTACTTGCGCCATGACGAGGACAGACCAGCTGAGCGCCCATGCGAGAAGCAGCGCCCTAACGGTATTACTCGTCGTCATGCCCGTGATCACTTGGCCACCCCGGAAGCTGTCGCTGCCGGCTTGGCCGGCGCCGTATCGAAACCAACGCTTGGCGGCTTGGAGATTTCTTTTTCGTTTTCAATCGCAAAGTTGGCTTTTTCTTTGTAGCCCATCACCATCGCAGTCAGATTGGACGGGAAGGATCGCACCGTCACGTTGTAGTTTTGTACTGACTGGATATAACGGTTGCGCGCGACCGTTATACGGTTCTCGCTGCCCTCTAGTTGCGCCGAGAGGTCTCGAAAGCCTTGGTTCGCTCTCAGGTTCGGATAGTTCTCCGATACAGCCATGAGTCTGGACAGTGCGCCAGTCAATTGACCTTGCGCTGCCTGAAATTTCTGGAATGCCGCAGGATCATTGATGAGTTCTGGGGTGGCTTGGATTGAAGTGGCTTTGGACCGTGCCTCAATCACTTTGGTCAGCGTGTCCTGCTCGAACTTCGCCTCACCCTTGACGGTGTTCACGAGGTTAGGCACCAGGTCCGCACGCCGCTGGTACTGGTTGATGACCTCGGACCAGCTCGCCTTGACCTGCTCGTCGTTGGTTTGAAATGTGTTGTAGCCGCAGCCGGTGAGGGTTAGCGCCAAGGTTACGGCCAAGGCTGTCAATAATTTTCGCATGGTCTATTCTCCAAAGTTTCAGGTTGGTTGGTCATTCAGGAAGTCTTTTGCAAGCCCCGGTGCCCGGCCCGTGGCAATGTAAAGTGAAGGTAGATGACGGCGCTCAGCAAGGCCGCAAAAAAGCACCACACCGAGATGAACCACGTCGCATAGAAGTAGTAGGCCGCGCCGAACGACAGCAGCGCCAAGGCGCCGAAAACCCGAACCCCTCGAAGCGTAGACAGCAGCGGACTCACGGTTGTCGAAATCAGGTACAGCATCATCACCGCCGCAGCAAAGAAGTGCGGAGAGTCGTACTCAACGTGCTGACCTGTGGCGCGCGACACCACCGGGAAGGCCACGAGCACATACAGCAGATAGACGCCTACAGCGGATCCGGCCACAACTAGCGCCGTGAGTGCGCGCCTGCGTCCGCCGGGCGGCTCAATCATCAACACGGCCACCGGCAGGTAGATCGGCCACAGCACGTGCGAGAAGAACGAATAAACATGCGTCATCACGGTGTTCAACAGAGGCGCGTCAGCGCTGAAGGTCAGCCAGATCACGCCTTCGCTCAGTTGCTGGATTGCGAACAGCAACGGGATGGCAGCGAAAAGCCGCTCTCTGGGTCGCTTCGCAGATTTCAGCGTGACCACGCCAAAACCGAGTAGCAACGCACCCGCAGTGAAGCTTGCCGTAGCCGAGAAGCACATCAGTTCACTCCTCTGCGGCCAAAGCCATAGGTTTCATTGCAGTCGTAGAGGCCACCCCTGGCCAGCGACAACGGCCATTCACCGCTATTGGGCTTCGATGCGAGGATTTGATAAATCCCCGTAGTCCCGGATTCAAAATCCAATGCGCAAGCAGCCATGTAGAGCCGCCAGACCCGATAGGTCGCCTCATCAACTTCGCACAGCGCAGCCTCGCGATTTGCCTCCAGCCGTTTCACCCAATGACGCAGGGTCAATGCGTAGTGCGGCCGCAGTCCCTCGACATCGTGAATCTCAAGGCCCGCCCGCTCCATCCCGAGCTGAATGTTGCTGACGCAGTCGAGTTCGCCGTCCGGGAAGACGTATCTGTTGATGAACTCGGTACTGACTGACTTCTGCCAACCCTCCTCGTCGTGAGTGATGCCATGATTTAAAAACAGCCCGCCAGGACGCAGCACGCGCACCACGGTTGCGAGGTAGGTAGGCAGGTTGGCCAAACCGACATGCTCAAACATACCGATGCTCGATACCTTGTCAAAGGTACCCTGACCCGCCAGATCGCGGTAGTCACGCAGTTCTACCGTCACCAGGTCTTGCAGCCCTTCGGCCTGGATACGCTGCTGTGCATAGTCAAATTGTTGACGACTCAGCGTGATGCCGTGCGCGTGTACGCCGTGGTGCCGCGCTGCCCAGCAAATCAACGCACCCCAGCCGCAACCGATGTCAAGCAGCCGCTCGCCGGGTCGCAACCGCAGCTTGCGGCAGATGTGCTCTAGTTTGTTACGTTGCGCCTCATCCAAGGATTCGTCCGGGCTCGTGAAATACGCGCAGGAATAAACGCGCTCCTTGTCGAGCCACAAGCGATAGAACTCGTTCGATACGTCGTAGTGAAACGAGATCGAGGTACGGTTTTCTGATTTGGAATGGTCTTTGACAGAACGACCATGTGCTGGCGAATGATCGCTGGCGAGGCCTGCACTTGGGTCCTCCAGACCCCGCAAGCGCAAGGCGCCGAGCATGGCTTTCATGCGATCAAAAAAGGACAAGCGAATTGACTGCAGGTCATGTCTCAGGCCCAACACGGCGAAAAAATCCCCCTCAAAATCGATGTCGTTGCGAAAGTAAGCCTCCGCAAGTCGCAAGGGGTCGCGCCCCAGGATCATCGAACGAACAACACCAGGATGCCGGCACACCAAAGTAAACGGTGGCTCAGATTCATTCGCGTAGTGCTGGCCAAATCTGAAGGTGTCGCCGTTCCACAGGCGTAGACCCAAGTTACCGTTAAAGTTACTAAATAGCTTTTTCAGCAAACCAGCCACTTGATCAACTTCTCGCTGTGCTGAATTGGAGATCGAATGAAGCGTAGCGTCGATCACCAGACTCGCCGATTGTGGGCGGGCTGGTGAATCCAGGGTTGAGGTAGGCAGGTGATTGTTCATGCGGGAGCTCCAGAAGTTGCCTTGGTTTTAGGATCAGGCGTGCCAGCATGCGGTGCCTTGTTGATACCGGCCAGCTTGGTACGCTTAAGCAGCAGCGCGTTGATGGCCACCACCAAGGTGCTACCCGACATCGACAGTGCCGCCACCTCTGGACTCAACACAAATGGGTAAAAGACGCCAGCAGCAAGTGGGAAGGCGATCGTGTTGTAGCCAACGGCCCACCACAGGTTTTGGTGCATTTTTCGCAAGGTGGCACGCGACAGCTCGATCGCACCGACGATGTCGTACGGGTCGCTCTTCATGAGCACCACGTCGGCACTGTCCATCGCAACGTCGGTACCTGCTCCGATGGCAAATCCCACATTGGCCTGCGTCAGCGCGGGTGCGTCGTTGACGCCGTCGCCCACCATCCCGACCTTCTTCCCGGTGGCCTGAAGTTCTTTCACCTTCGCGGCTTTCTGGGCGGGCAGCACATCCGCCAACACGATATCGATACCAATGTCCGCTGCGATGCGCTTGGCGGTTGCCGCGTTGTCACCAGTCAGCATCACCACCTGTATTTTCTGTTCGCGCAACTTTGCCACCGCCGCCTTAGCAGTAGGTCTTATCGCATCGGCTATCGCGATAAGGCCGATGACACGGCCGGCCAGCGCCACATGAACGACTGTACGGCCGTCACCCTGTAGACGTGTTGCAGCAGCCGCTAGACTTCCGAGCGCTAGCTTCTGTGTGTCCATCAACAGCCGGTTGCCGAGAAAGACCGTTCCCCCTGCAGTTTCTGCACGTGCGCCCATACCGTCGAGGCTTTCAAAGCCTGTCGGTGCAACAATGGCGAGCTTAGCCGCCCTTCGTAAGATGGCCTGGGCAAGCGGATGGGCCGAACCTTGCTCGACGGCAGCGGCGGCGGTCAGAACCACATCTTCAGACGCACCTTCCGCCGTGACGATCTCCACCACCTCGGGTTGACCCACAGTCAGCGTTCCGGTCTTGTCAAATACGATGACATCCAGCTTGGTGGCATCTTCCAGCGCTGATGCGTTCTTGAACAGAATGCCGTTCGCGGCACCGAGTCCCGTACTCACCATGACGGCCATCGGGGTGGCCAGGCCCAACGCGTCGGGACAGGCAATCACGAAGACCGTGATGGTCATGGTGACTGCAAACAGCAGCGGCTGGCCGATCCAGAAGAACCAAGCCGCGAAGGTCGCAAGACCGATGACGATGGCGGCGATCACGAGCCATTGCGCTGCCTTGTCGGCCAGGAGTTGAGCCGGTGCCTTGGAGTTCTGTGCCTCCTGCACCAGCTTGACGATTTGCGCCAGGGCAGAGTCGGCTCCGACCTTGGTCGCCTTGTAGCGAAAGCTGCCGCTCTTGTTGATGGTCGCACCGACCACCGTTGCACCGGGCCCCTTTTGAACCGGCATCGATTCTCCCGTCAGCATCGACTCATCGACCAGCGATTCACCGGTCTGGACTGTGCCATCCACCGGAATTTTGTTGCCGGGCCGTATCACGACGATCTCGCCTGCCAGTACTTCAGACGTGGGTACTTCGACTTCGGTGCCGTTGCGGATGACATTGGCCCTCGCTGGCGTCAGGTTCATCAGCGCCTTGATGGCCGACGACGCACCAGCCCTGGCGCGCATTTCCAGCCAATGACCGAGGAGAATGAACACCAGGAGGACGGAAACCGCTTCAAAGAACTGCCCACCTTCCTTGAAGATAAACGTCGTGCCGACGCTGAACAGATACCCAGTGCCGACGCTCAACACGATAAGCGCGGCCATGCCCAGCGTTCCCTTCCTTAGCGCTCGCCAGGCGGACACAAAGAACGGCCAACTGGGATACAGGACAGCGGCGCTTGAGAAGAAGAACAGCCAAAGGTTCAGGTCCAGCCCGAACGGAGGCGCTGGCGGCTCGAACATGCCACCCATAGGCGCGTAGATAAATATTGGGATGGTAAAGACCAGACAGATCCAGAAGCGGTTGCGCATGTCACGTACCATCGCTGCCAAGTCCATCCCGTCATGGCCCATTTCATGAGCCATGTCTGCTGACATGGCCGATTGACTACCCGGCTTCATGTGGCCTTTGTGACCCTCGTGTCCATCAACTGCGTGGAGCGGTGCTGATGGATCAGGAGGCACGGCTGCTGCCGCTTCCGGCGCTTTGACCACACCGCCAGAAGGCGACGCTTCCGATTCGTCCGGTGCCTTGTCATCACCCGTCAAGGTGTCCCGCACCCACGCCGTCACCTTCTTAATGGCACCATGTTCGGCTGAATTTTCAGCTCCGTCGGCTGGCGAGACCGGGGGGCTATCAGGCGTTGTGACCACAACCGGCGCAGGCGCGACCAGATTGTCCTTCGGGACCTCGGCAGTCTGCTGCGAGGTTCCCTTCTGTTGCGCCTGCGGTGATGGCTGCCGGTCAATAACACTTGCCGGCGTCTCGTGGCTCTCTTGTTCAGGCGATGGCTCCTGGGCGGAATCCTGTCCGCGCTGGCGGACATCCGACTTGATGTCACCAACCTCAAGCCGGGTTTCGTCATAGCGCACTGTGGCGTTCTTCGCTGCAAAGTTGACGGTAACGCTCTCGACACCTGGCACCTCGCCTATCCGCTTCTCGACCCCGTCCACACTCAGTACCGACAACATGTCGCGCACTTCAATCACACTCGTTTTCATAGCGACTCCAAGAGTTGGGTTTTAAGTCGGTAACAGCGCATAAAGCGTATCGTCCTAGCCCTTTTCAGGCATGGACATCTTTTCACTGGCGTCCGAAGGCGCCTGGTCTGGAACTTCAGCCTTCGGTGTCGATGACACCGCTGTAGTCTGTGTAGGCTTGTCAAGAGGGTTGGCGTTGGTGACTGCCTTTGCGTCTGGGCCTGCAGGGAAAGGTTTAGCAGGCTCAGCAGTTTTGCCAGCAGTTGACTTCGGAGCTACGACTTTCGCGGGCTCTGAAGGAGCAGCCGTTTCTTCATACCCGCGTTGCCGCACATCCGACTTGATGTCCGAAATATCGAGTCGGGTTTCGTCGTAGCGGACGGTAGCATTGCCCGCAGAAAAATTGACAGTGACGCTCTCCACGCCGGGCACCTGACCGATTCGCTCTTCAACGGCCTGCACGCTCAAGACCGACAGCATGTCACGTACTTCAATAACACTTGTTTTCATGATGATTCCTTGGCTCAGTGCTTGTTTGGCATCTTGTGTTTGATCAATGTGCCAGTGCTACCGGTACCTTCTTCGGTCACCATTTCGCACGCGGACGCGGTCGCCAACGCACCATCACGCCAACGCCAAGCCACCGGCAGAAACCGATCTGTCTGGTGTGCAATCTCGTCCCTATTGCGAAACGACACCTTGCAGCCTGACTCCACTTGCAAGACTTCGTCTGGCAAAGGTTGGAAATCACCGGTTTGCTCGTCGTGTCGATGCGGCATGAAGATACCGAGATCGAATTCAGAAAGTCTGCGTAACATCGCCTGCACTTCAGGACGTTGCATGGCCGTTTGAGCCCTTCTCACCGCTGGCGGTAGGTCGAGAAAGCTCGGCTGTGAAACATTCGTTGTCGTCATGTCATTCTCCTGATCAGATGTTGAAACCCATTAAAAATGGCTGGGTCAATTGCCAACTCACAGATCGCTTTAAGACTGAAGCCACCCGCCTGTAAAACCAGCTCGCTGTAAACCGCTAACGACGTACGGGCAACTTCGCATCAACTGCCACAACAAGCCCGACCGATAGTTCTCGATCATCAAAATGATCGGACCCTGGTTAAGCCCGAAATGCCAAGGGGATACCCACCAGCCGTAAGGGTTACCAGGCTCGCCTGGATGCGACGGGTTGAACGCTGCCTTGAAACCGTATGAATTAAATTGAGTCAGCTTGGCCTGATGGATGCAGTGTTCCAAAGTCGGCAACACGATCTCGGGCGCGAAAGGAAGGGACGCGACGACCGCCCACGGCGCCAGCGTGCCGTCATCTGGCCCGCAGGGCACGCCACGAGCCAGATAACCGAAGAACTGGCGTTCGATCCCGCCCGCCTTCAGCGTGCTGGGGCCGGGGCCTTCACTCGCTGTGATGCCCCAGCAGTGGTCACCGTAGCCCTCGAACTTGTGAGGGTTACGGATCGCGTATTGCTGCTGCGCGTAAGTGGCGCGGCGACTGTTCTCAAAGTAGTCGATTCCCTTGCCGCGCATGAATGCATCCTGGATGCCGCGAAAGTCGATCCAGACATGCGAAAGCTGATGCGTAAACAGGGAGCCTGCGTATAGATAGCCTTGCCCGCTACGCTTGTCGTCACCTTGCGTCCAATGGTAGGTCGCAGCCCATCCCTGGTAGCTCTGTGCGGGCAATGGATGCGTTGGTGAACCTAGTCCCAGCAAATAGAGCAGCAGTGCCTCGTCATAGCCTTCCCATCGATAAGGAAGGAACCCGCTCTCAGGCTTCCAGCCATGGGTGACAGTGGTACCCCCATCCTGCGCCCACGACCAATTGGCGCGACGATATAGCGCGTCACCCAGCGTGCGGATCTCGCTCTCATCAGAGTTGTCGGCGTCAAAATACTGGGCGGCCGTCAGCGCACCTGCCAACAGGAACGTACTGTCCACGGTTGACAGCTCCCATTGCCAAGCACGCCGGCCCGTCTGCATATCGAGGAAGTGGTAATAGAAGCCTTGGTAGCCAGTGGCGTCCGGCCCAGGGCCTTGCGAGCTATTCCAGAAAAAACGCAGCGTCGTCAGTGTCCGTTCCACGGCTGCGGCCCGGGTCATGAAGCCGCGTTCCACACTCACCGGATAGCACGCGAGCGCCAAGCCGGTGGCAGCGATGCTGGCAGGCCAATTCGGTGCTGTCTTGTCGATCACCAGGCCATTGACCGGATTCGTTTCGTGCAGGAAGTAGCCAAACGTCTCCTGCTGCAATTTCTGCAGTTCGGCGTCGATTGCTGGAATGGCCACCGACTCTCGCACGTTGGAACTACCTGTTGTCATGGCTTCTTTTAAACCGTGGGTGGGTCAGCGCGCCAGCCGTTTGGCAAATATGCAGTCGGGGGTGAACTCGAACGCTATATCCGGGTCGGGCTGCACGAGTTTGCTTTTTTTGCCTTCGTAATGCAGCCGCGACAACATGTCCCGTATCAGGTTCAAACGTGCAAGACGTTTGTTGTCGGTGCGGATAACATGCCAAGGCGCAATGGCGGTGTGCGTGCGCTGCAGCATGCCGTCTCTCGCATCAGAATATGCCTTCCAGTGTTTTACGGCAACCGCATCAATCGGACTGCTTTTCCATTGTTTGAGTGGATCGCGCTGGCGTTCAGCAAGACGCTTCGTTTGTTCAGCCTTGCCAATGTCCAGGTAGTATTTGAGTAACTTGACACCAGAATTAACAAGCATCTCCTCGAACTTTGGTACCGACTGCATAAACTCTTCATGCTCTTCCTTGGAGCAAAAGCCCATCACGTGCTCCACGCCAGCGCGGTTGTACCAGCTGCGATTGAAAAGGACGAACTCTTCAGCAACCGGGAGTTGGGCGACGTAGCGTTGAAAGTACCAGGCCTTGCGCTCCCGGTCAGACGGTTTTCCAAGTGCCACTACCCGCGTTTCCCGAGGGCTCAAGTATTCAACGATTCGCTTGATACCGCCGTCCTTGCCTGCAGCATCACGACCCTCAAGGAGCACCAAAATCCTGTCGCCGCATCCAATGAAGTGGCGCTGCAGCTTTACCAGCTCGACTTGAAGTACATGGAGCTGGGCGTGATAGTCCTCTCGCGAGATGGGCGCTACAGCAGAGCCCGTCCCTGACGTGGACGCCCCCGATGCTTTGGTAGCAGTGGTGACTGCTTCGCCGTCACTGTGTTTGTGATTTTTCTTGCTCATGATGGTGCCTGCTCGTTCTGCGCTGTTGGCCGTGCCTTGGCGGAATAGCCAAGGTGGGTGATTGCCGCCTGAACCTGGGCGGGCGACGCGCGAGTGGGATCAACCACCACGGTCGCCGTGCCCGGGTGCAGCGTTACCTCGGCATGGCTGACACCATCTAGTTTGCTGAGCGCACGCTGGACACTGCCGGTGCAGCCTCCGCAGGTCATACCGTTGATATCGAAGTTAAGCGTTTGCATGGTGAGTTCTCCTGTGGGTTGAAGGATCAGGTTTTCGTATCGACGCCGATAAGCAGCTTCGAATCAGAAATAATTTCGTAGGGCGGAACCGTGAGATTGGTCGGTGCTGGCACGCTTTTAAAAACGCGGCCAGCAAAGTCGAACTTGGAACCGTGGCAGGGGCAGTAGAAGCCACCGGGCCATGATTCGCCAAGGTCGGCTGCGCCGGCTACCGGACGGAAACTGGGGATGCACCCTAGGTGGGTGCACACGGCTTCGAGTACAACCAAGTTCGGGACCAGGGAACGCAAAGCGTTTTGGGCAGGCTCGGGCTGAATTGAACGTCGGGATGTGGGATCGGCAAGCAGGTCGTCATGCCGCGCCAGTGCATCGAGCATGGCCTGTGAACGCTTGAGTACGAACACCGGCTTGCCACGCCATTCGACGATCTTGAGTTCGCCAGGCAGGATGCCCTGCAGATCAACCTCAACTGAAGCGCCTAATGCGCGCGCCTTTTCGCTCGGTGCCAGTGAAGTCACGAAAGGTACGGCGGTGGCGACGAGACCGGTGCCACCCAAAACTGATGTTGCAGTGATCCATACGCGACGTGACGGATCCACGGGGGCGGTGTTCACTGCCGCATGCTCGATGACTTCAGTTATCGGGACAGTTTGGAAGGTTTTCATTGAACCAATCTCCCACTGCCCGTGACTGCACGCACCATAGCGACATCGCGCTGCCGCCACGACAGATGCTCGACAACGCTACTCCAGTACATACCGAAGGCGGCACCGAACAACAACTCTTCGGCGGGCAAGCCGGCTGGCCGCCAATCCATCAAGGCTTTGACATTCCACACCGCTTCGATGTACCCCGGCCAAAGCCACTTAAGTCCCAGTAGAAAGACGGCGTACAGAGCCAGAAACACGCCGCCGCCATACAGCGTGTTGCGCCAAAGATCCAGCCGGCACAACAGGGCCGCCACAGCACCAACAGCCAGTGCAAAAATCCCCGGGTAAATGGGATTCCAATCAAGAAAATAGAGCGCCACAAACGCAAAAAATGGGCTTGCCAACGCGAGCAAATGCCAACGATGCTGTGGTAACGAGCGAGCGTGGTGATCCATGCGTCGAAGCGGAACCGGTGCCAGCGCGCTATAGCCAACGACGCCCAGGCCACCGATGGCAAAACAAAAAATGAGGCTCTCGATATCAAAGCCCGTACGTTGGGCCAAATTGAATAGGCTAGGCGGGTTCCAATATGGGGCACGAAAAGGGGTTCGGTCAGACCGAAGGGCGCGGTCAGGAAGCCGGCCCACAGCATGCGACGGCGCAGTGACGATCGTGCATAAAACACAATCGCCCACAGTACGAGGAAGGCCGCGGCCCACAGCAGCCACGTGTATCTGAATCCGGAGTCAATCAACGGCACGTTGTGGTCTCCAATGCATGGGTATTGGTTTTGACGTGGTCAGAAAGTTCATTACATGGGGTGCTCTGGCTGGCTAGACGCACCCAGCTTCGGGAAAAAGCGCGGTGTACGTACCGCATAGGCATCAAACTCGGTACCGAATTTCTTGCGCATTTCCGCTTCTTCCGTGATAGCAAGCCGACCGTACATGATCAGCAGGATCGGGAACATCGCTAGCGTCAACAGCGTCGGCCACTGCAATAGAAAGCCCAGCAGAACGAGTACGAAGGCTACGTACTGCGGGTGGCGGATACGCGCGTAAGGACCCGATATGGCCAAGGCACTGTGGCGTTGCGCGTGATACAAAACGTTCCAGGCACCGGACAACAGGTAGAAGCCAAAGCCCAGAAATACATAGCTTGCGATGTGCAACGGTCCGAAGTGCGGATCCCCCTTCTCGCCCAGCAACGTCGACCATAAATGCCCTGTGTTATGAGACATGAGATCCAAATTCGGGTACTTCGTCTGCAGCCAGCCCGACATTAGGTAAATGCTCAACGGAAAACCATACATCTCGACGAAAAGCGCAATGATGAAGGCTGCAAATGCGCCAAAAGTGCGCCAGTCGCGTGCAGTCTGTGGCTTGAAGAAGCTGAACGCGAACATCAGGAAGATTGCCGAATTGAGGATGACGAGCGTCCACAATCCATAGGCCGGGACATCGTGAGTCATGACTGCTCTCCAGTCTTTGGGGTCGGAGGTGTTGCCGAGGCGGTCGATGCTGAGTCACTCCCGTGACGGTGATCGTTATCGTGACCATCACCGTGTCCGCCATGGCCGTTGTGCATGAAAACGTGCATCAGTGGACACGCCAACAGCAGCAGCAGTGGCAACGCACCAAGGAAGTGGGCGCGATGCTCACTCATGAGAAAGTATGTAGCGATGGCACCCATAACCAGCAAGCCAATGGCATAGCGAGTCCGCCAGAAGCTCACGGGTTCTGGGTCTTGTAGGGAAGGATCGTGATGCATATATTCCTCTAAAAGTTGAGGGAAATCATCGGGTCAGGCGATTGAGAACCCAACTAAAGAACGCCCCTGCAAACAGCGCCCAGACGCTAAGGATGATCAGCGCCGTGAGAAACCCCGTCCACGCAAATGGCTGCGGCTGGACCATGGCGCTGAAATCCATGCCATGGAAAAGGCTGTTCATGAAGCCCAAAAATGGACCGGGCGCTAGAAACCAGACCAGCGCGCATAAAGCGTAGAAAACCGCGACGGTGATGGCGAGAGCGATGCCTGTTCGAATGGGGGTCATGATCAATTCCCCGCTGGAACCGGCATGCGATCCATCATCATCTGCATCATGGATTGCATCATGTCCATGCGTTTTTCCATCGCTTGGTGGTGCTTAGCCATGTCGCTCTTTTGCATGCCCTTCATGTCACCCGTGGCGCCTGCAGACATTCCCGTCATCATGGCCATGCCGTCCTGCATGGTCTTCATGTGTTCAGCCATTAAGGCGTTACGATCTTCTGGCGTTTTCGCGGCCATCATCTTGTCGTGCATCTCTCCCATGGCCTTCATCTGGGTATTCATGGCAGGCATGTCGGAAGAGGCCTTCCCGAGCATGACTTTGGACGTTGAGGAAGACGCGGCAGGGTGATGCGCGTCTTGTTGGGAAGGCTGAGCGGACCATGCGAGCGAACCGCAACTGGTAATAGCAAGTGCAAGTGAGATTGAATGAACGAGTTTCATATTGGAATCCTGGGTAAATGAAAGAAGTGAATGCCGGTTCCGACGCGGATCACCGATAACAGGCACGCGTGTAAGGAGCCCGTTTACTTGACGAACGGAAATCGGTGGGTCAGAGAAATTGGCGGAGACCGAAAGCCGCGAGCCCTTGATCGGGCGTCAGAAGCGGCTAAAGCGCCATGCGAGAGTAGCGGACCCGCAAGGGCAAAGGAAGCGGCAAAGGCCGCATGGAGTCCATGCGAACGGGCGTTTGGCCTGACAGTTCGGGTACGACCCAAAGCACTACGACCAGTGGCACCTGACCTGGATCCGGCTGGTCCAGGCCGAAGTGCTGCTTCGTTATGATTTCCGACTCTTCGCTGCAGAATTTCTGGCAGGGTACCTTGGAACCATCTGCGGCGGCGTGGTCGCCGTCTATTGGTGCATGCTCATGCTCATGATGTGAGTCAAGCGCGGGAGCGGCTTTAGCGGCATCCACCATGTGTACATGCACGTGCGTGTCGTGTGCCTCCAGCAGACAGGCATTGGCAGCACTGGAAGCCATCGCAAACGTCCATAGCATCAAAACCACGAATGCGGTGTTGCGCTGGTTACGTTTGCTTGAGAATAGCTTCATATGTCGCGGGTGTCTAGTTCGATCAATAGTAGGGCGAAGCCTTTGAGATGTATTGATCCAGATCAACCACATCGTTAAAACTTCAGAAATAACAATAGCTGCGGACTGTCATCTCGTCTGTGCGTTGTCGAACGTATTGCTGCAACTTGAGATGATGGTCAGTCTTTCTCTCGGGTATTTGTAGGGGTAGTCCCTGCCCTTACGACGTCTCTAAAACCGAAGTTTTGTAGCAATCCATCATCCTCACTGGACGGATTGGTACGTTTATCGATGCCAATTTCACCAATTGAAGTGACACGGTCATAGTTGCTGAAAAGACTATGACTTTGGTAACTCTGCTTGAGTGAGTTTCGTCTTTCTAAAGTCAGATACAGTCAATAAGGCGATTTATGGGAATGATTGATGCACGATTCGGTTTCTCTATTAATTGATCATTGGAAAAATGATCCGCATGGCACATACAACACCTGGTTTCTCTGGGAAGAACGCCTCAAGAACTTTCGTTCGATTCGCCGGGGAATTGGTGAGGTCGTACGGGACATTGACGCTGGAACGTTTGGAAATGCCTATCGAGGTTCGTCCTTGCAGACGGTTGTCGGCTCGGTCGCTGAGCAGCGGCAAATATTCAAGGGCGCCGATCACGCTTTTTTGTGGAAGCCGAAACTCCGCATCCCGGACATCTATGAACATGAGGCCAACCAGCGCGCCTTTGCGAGACTCTTGAACACATGCGACTGCTGCGATACGCCAGAGGCGATCATTGAAGCCATCCGGAAGATCGATGCGCTCAAGATCAAGGGTCTCGGGCCCGCCGTTGCCAATTTGCTCTATTTCATCCACCCAACTCTTGTCTGTCCTTTCAACACGGCCATAGTCAACGGGTTTAATGCGCTGACCGGCAGTAACGTGAAGTTGGGCCGATGGGACCATTACCTGTCTATGCGAGAAGGGTTGATTCGGCTCAATGAGCAACATCGCCACAAGCTGTCCAATGACTTGGGGGCCATTGCGGGCTTGATGTTCGATGTGGGAAGCGGCCGCTACGCGGCTCCGCCCCGGCTTGAAGACCCTGGGGTGATTGCACTGTGGGAGAGCGATTTGCAACGCGTCCGCGAAGAGTCGACTGCAGCGCAGAAGCAGTGGCTGCTGGCCAGGGAGAGTGATGCCACCCATACCCAGATCCAGGGCTGGTTACGCGATATGGGCAAGGCGTTGGGTTTTGACGTCTGGATTGCTTCGAATGATCGGGGACGCGAGCATGCTGACGGATTTTTGGGAGACGGTTGCCTGCAGCAGTGGCCCGGAGGGAATGGGCAAGGACTGGATTCGGTGCGGCTGATTGACGTCATCTGGCTCGAACGGGGAAGCGCGCAGGTTGCAGCCGCCTTTGAAGTGGAACACTCCACATCGATTTATTCGGGGATTGTGCGCATGCTAGACCTTGCCCTGGGTACACAGGTCGGCGCCGCCAGCACCTTGTTTCTGGTCGCACCCGACAATCGCCGCGATGAGGTTGCGCAACAGCTCAAGCGACCTGCATTCTCGCGAGTATCCGAACTGGGCATTCGTTACCTGCCCTACAGCCAGCTTAAAGAGCATCGGGAAACCATTGGACGATTCGGCTCCAGTCTCAAACCCTTGATGGAGATTTCCCAGCTGCTCTAGTTTGGTCTGCTTGATGTTTGGTGGACTGCATTGAAAGCAGGAAAAACCAATGTGAACGTCGTTTTGCCGTCCTTTTGGCTTTGGACCCGAACCTGTCCACCATGCGCTGCCATGATGGACCGCACGATGGCCAGACCCAAACCCGTACCGCCACTGGAGCGTGCACGGCCAGCATCCACGCGGTAAAAGCGGTCAAAGATGCGTTCAAGATGTGCTGGGGCGATTTCCTCACCAAGATTACTCACTGCCAGGGTGACGTTCAGACCTTCTGCTGCAATAGCTACAGTGACCTTTGAATGGGTCGAGGCGTGGCGGATGGCGTTGGACACCAGATTTGTGATTGCGCGCTGAACCAGCAAGCGGTCTCCCACGATGGCGGCATCTCCCGTCACCTCCAAAGCGATACCCTTTTCGTCTGCAATCAGAGACAGGAAATCCGTGACCCGACCTGCTTCCGTAGCGAGGTCAAGCTGGCCAGCATGGATTGGACTGGCCTGAGAATCTGAACTTGCGATAAACAGCATGTCCGAAATAAGCAATGCCAGGCGATCCAGCTCTTCAATATTGCCTTCCAGCACCCCTCGAAGATCTGCTGCGGAGCGTAACTGTGAAAGTGCTACCTGGGTCCGGCCCAGAAGTGTTGCCACAGGAGTTCGCATCTCATGCGCCAAGTCGCCCGAGAAGTCTTGCAGACGCCGATAGCCCTCATCAATGCGGTCCAGCATGCCGTTGAATTCCGTGGCAAGCTCTGCAAGCTCCAGTGGCAACGTTGTTGCTGACAAACGCCGACTTAAAGACTTGGTGCCAATCGATGCGGCCAAACGGTTGAAACGCCGCAGCGGCGTCAATGCCGTGCGCGCGATCAACCACGCCCCAACTGCGACGATCAGCAGTAGCAGGGGCAGGCCCACCAGCGTTGCTTTTATAAATCCAGTCAGCAGCCGGGCGTCATGTCGGCGATCCAGCGAGAGTTCAAATTTAACCGGATGGCCATCTGCTGTGGGAACCGCACCTTGCAGCTTGCTCAATCGTTGACCACCGAGCGCCGACCAGATACGCGAGCCTGCCGGGCTGTGTGTTTCATCGGCCACCGCTTGGTCAATTGAAGGCGCCGCTGGTGAGAAAGTTGCGATGGGCAGTCCTGTGGTGTCATCAAGGAGCTCCAGACGCAGATCATCGTGACCGATCAGCAGGTCCTCAAAGCGATGGCGGTTCTGTTTGAGCGCTTGGGCAGAAGGAATTTCTGACAGAAGGTGGCCAAGAACATCCCTTTTACCCTCCAGTTCGGCAAGTGACCGTGCGTCCAGTTGCTGGGTCAGCGCCCAAAAGGCTACAGTTGTTGCCCCACCCGCCACAATCAACCCAAAAAAAGCACTCGCCACAGCGATGTGTGAAGCCAAAGAGTTCCTGGACAACGAGGCCTGAAGGCGAAATTTCATGCGACCTCTCTGGATTCCAGTACATAGCCGACCCCGCGCACCGTGTGAATCAGTTTGTTTTCAAAAGGGTCGTCAATTTTCAGACGCAGGCGCCGAATCGCCACTTCAACAACATTGGTGTCCGACTCAAAATGAATATCCCATACCAGTGATGCGATTTGTGTACGGGACAAGACCTCGCCGGCCCTTTGGGCCAGAAGGGTCAGCAACGCAAATTCTTTGGCCGACAGATCTATGCGCTGGCCGGCACGGGTGGCGCGGTGCCGTACCGGATCAATTTCCAGATCTGCCGTGCGCAGTACAGGTTCTGTGGCAACTGTATGACTGCGTTTAAGAAGCGTGCGAACCCGTGCCAAAAGCTCCGGAAATTGAAAGGGCTTGACCAGGTAGTCATCGGCGCCCAGATCAAAACCTCTGACCTTGTCGTCGGTTTTGCCACGAGCAGATAGCATCAGAACCGGAACTTTCCTTGAAGTGCGCAGCGCCGACAACACGGCAAATCCGTCGATGCCGGGAAGCATGACATCCAGAATGATGAGATCGTGATCTCCTGTAACGGCGACATGTAGGCCATCCGTTCCGCTATGAGCCACTTCGACGGCGTAGCCACTTTCGCTCAATCCTTGGTGCACGTATTCTGCAGCTTTGGGTTCATCATCGATCACCAGAATTTTCAAAAGATGCCTCTTGTTTAGATAACGAATCTGTAATCTGCGGGCCAGCGTTGTGAAGGCCCCTTTTTTTTAAAGTAGGAACCGTGATGCAAAGGTTGCATCGCAGTCGTCCCAGTGTTGGGGTGGCACTTTGCAAGTTGTTCTACAGGAGTCCTATCATGAAATCGAAATTTTTTGCTGCTACCGTTGTCGCCATTGCCGCTCTGAGTGGCGTTAGTGCATTTGCACAGGCCAATGTCCAGAATCGCCTGGAGGGCGAAGCTTCTACCCGGGTGACTTTTGACACCTCGCCCAGCAAGTTGACTCGGGCCCAGGTTCAGGCTGAGTATCTGCAGGCCAGAAAAAACAACACTTTGCCCTTGAGTGATGAAGCGAGCTTCTCGCCCGCAGTTGCTCAAACCAGCAATCTGACTCGCGCCGAGGTGGTTGCCGCGATGGGCAAAGTCCACGCGCTGGACGGTAGCGAAAAACTCACTCAGCACTAAACGCGCGCTGGGCCTCGGCGGCAACGCTGCAAATCCGCCGAGATCCCGAGTTAGGGGAACGGGTGCACAGCATTCGATCCCTTCATTAAATTCAATAGGAAAACTCTCATGAAATCAACTCTCAAAATCTCTTTGGCCGCAGCTCTACTTTCCGTCGGCATGAGCGGCATGGCGCTCGCCGCAACTGACACCTCGCCGAGTACGACAGCGGTAGCAGCTTCGCCAGCGCCCGTCAAACTGACGGTAGGCGAAGTTCGCAAGGTGGACCTTGAACAGGGAAAACTGACCATCAAGCACGAAGCGCTTGAAAACCTCGACATGCCCGGCATGACCATGGTGTTCAAGGCAAGCGACGCGAACTTGATTAAGGACGTGAAACAAGGCGACAAGATCTTGTTCCGTGCCGAGAAGACCGAAGCAGGGTTCATGATCGTGCGTCTGGAGCAGGCCAAATAAGCAATCCTGTCAGCCTTTGGTGTGGCCGCGCAGGCGCAATGCGTTGGTAATCACCGACGCTGAGCTCAGGCTCATCGCCAGCGCGGCAATCATGGGTGACAACAACCATCCCGTAAACGGGAACAACAGGCCGGCGGCCAAAGGAACACCCAAGGAGTTGTAGATGAACGCAAACCCCAGGTTTTGCTTCATGTTCGCAATGGTGGCATCCGAAAGCTCTCGCGCAGTGGCGATACCCCGCAAATCGCCCTTCACGAGAGTGACCTGAGCGCTGTTCATCGCCACGTCAGTTCCCGTGCCCATCGCGATGCCAACATCCGCCTTGGCCAACGCAGGCGCATCATTGATGCCGTCCCCCGCCATGGCAACAACCAACCCTTGAGCCTGCAGCCGCTCCACAAGCGCCAATTTGTCGGCAGGCTTGACCTCCCCGTGAACCTCGTCGATGCCCAGGCGCTGGCCCACTGACTTCGCCGTTGTAAGGCCGTCGCCTGTCGCCATGATGATGCGGATGCCTGCATCCTGAAGTGTCTTGAGTGCAGCGGGGGTGCTTTCCTTGACGGGGTCCGATACGGCCAGCAGCCCGGCAAATTGCCCATCAACAGCCAGCGTCATGACACTGGCGCCGCTCACGCGAAGCGCTTCCGCCTGCATCTGTTTATCGCTGTCGGTGGTTACCTTGTCCTCCACCATCAGGGCAGCATTCCCCAGCGACAGACGCTTGCCGTCGACCACACCCCGGACACCAATGCCGGTTGCAGATTCAAAGCCTTCAACCTTTGAAAGAGTCATTCCCTTGTCCCGCGCCGCTCGCACAATGGCGTCGGCCAGAGGGTGTTCGCTGCCCTGATCCAGACTGGCCGCCAGGCGTAATACCTCGTCTTCGGTGTACGGCGCCATAGCAAAAACCTTTTCAAACGCGGGACGTCCTTCTGTCAGGGTACCGGTCTTATCAACGATCAGGACTTGGACCTTGCGGAAGTTTTCAATCGCAGCCGCGTCTCGAAACAAAATACCCTGCGTAGCGCCACGTCCGGTAGCCACCATGATGGACATCGGCGTGGCCAAACCCAACGCACATGGGCAGGCAATGATGAGCACAGAGACTGCATTGATAAGACCGTAAACCCAGCTGGGTTGCGGCCCAAAGAATCCCCAGACCAGTAGCGTCAGCAAGGCTGCGGCGACAACGGCCATAACGAAATATCCGGCGACCTGGTCTGCCATGCGTTGCATAGGTGCTCTAGAACGCTGAGCCTGGGCAACCATCTGGACGATTTGCGAAAGAACGGTTGCTGAACCCACGTGTTCGGCCCGCATCACCAGAGCACCTGAAGTATTGAGCGTGGCGCCAATCAGTTTGTCACCGACGCGCTTGGTGACTGGTAAAGGCTCTCCAGTCAGCATGGCTTCATCAACAGCGCTGCTACCTTCGGTCACCACCCCATCGACGGGTACCTTCTCGCCAGGACGAACCCGCAGAAGGTCACCCTCGTGGACGTGTGTCAACTGGACATCTTCTTCTGTGCCGTCCCCTTTGATGCGGCGTGCGGTTTTAGGTGCGAGGCCAAGCAGGGACTTGATGGCGGCTGATGTCTGTGACCGAGCCTTGAGCTCCAGCATCTGACCGAGCAGGGTCAGGGAAATAATGACGGCGGCAGCTTCAAAGTAGACCGCAACACGACCCATGGCTACAAACGAAGGCGGAAATACGGCGGGTGCGGCAGTCGCGACCACGCTGTAAATAAAGGCGGCCGAGGTGCCCAGCCCGATTAGCGTCCACATATTCGGACTCCGATTGACGACTGACTGCCAGCCGCGCACGAAGAATGGCCAACCTGCCCAAAGAACGATGGGTAGCGAAAGCACCAACTCCACCCAGCTTTGCGTCCCCATTGCGAACAATCCAAGCTGGTGTCCGAACATAGCCAGTACGGTGACGACAACTGTCAGCGGCAATGTCCACCAAAAGCGTCGCGAGAAATCCTTGAGTTCCGGATTTTCGTCATCATCCATGCTGGGCATAAGGGGTTCGAGGGACATGCCGCACTTCGGACAGTGACCGGGATGGTCCTGTCGAATTTCGGGATGCATGGGGCAGGTGTATATCGTGCCGGCAACCGCCTTGAAAGTCTCGGGCGTAACAGCCTCCTGCTTCGGCTTCAGGTAACGTTCGGGCTCGGCAGTGAATTTCGTCTTGCACCCTGCACTGCAAAAGTAATAGGGTATGCCAGCATGCTCATGTTTGTTGGGTGACTGTTCCGTGACGTTCATTCCGCATACAGGATCCTTCAGCTGTCCAGGGGAACTCGTCTGCGCCCCGCCAACATGCATTGGCTGTTCGGCCATGGCAGGAGAATGGTCGTGACCGTGCGGGGTGTGTTCGTGTTTTTCCATAACGGGCAGCTTTCAATGAAGTGTTAGGACGCGCAGTTTTAATCACCTTCGTCGCTTTTTGCGGTGTCTGGAGGGCGAGCTTTTTGGATGACTTCCAGGTTTTTTTAGCTTCCTGTCGCGCCATAGAAAGTAAGCCACGATGAAAAACAGTATGACGGCCGCAGCGAATCCCGCAATCAGCGCGTTGCCCAAAGTCTCGTGCGGTGCGTTAATCAGATTGCGAAATTCATGCGGCATCGGTATACATCTGATTCACGTTGAACTTCCCATTCGGGTTCCAGGGTTAGCCCAAGGCGCTTATAGCGCCCGTGGCCACCCTGAACCAGGCTTACTTCGATGGCTGCAGATCGGTCACCACAATGGCGCCGTTGGACTTTTCAGCCTTGAAGCGCACCTTGTCGCCGGCCTTGACCTTGTCGAGCATGGCCGGATCCTTCACCTGAAACACCATGGTCATGCCAGGCATATCGAGATTCTTGATGTCACCATGCTTCAGCGTGATCTTTTTGGTGTCCATATCCACCTTCCGAACTTCGGCTTCGGTCATGTCGCCGGCGGGTGCAGCCATTTCTTTTTTACTGTCCATGGCCATAGGTGCGTTGCCGGGTTTCATGGCTGTTTGTGCTTGAGCTGCACCGGCTGCGAGAGTTGCAATGATCAGAAGGGTTTTGAGGTTTTTCATGATGGTTCTTTCAGGAGTTGAGGTTGATTACGTTAAAGATTTCTAGGGATAAGACTGATAAACGCGGGAGTTGCCGTCTTTGAGGACCAGCAAAACGTCGTAGGCATCACGGGTATTGCCCATTTCCATGCCAGGTGAGCCCGCCGGCATGCCCGGCACGGCCAGGCCTAGGGCTTGGGGTTTTTCACGCAGGAGACGCCGCATTTCCTTTGCGGGAACATGGCCCTCCAGCACGTATGTGCCCAGCAGTCCGGTATGACAGGATCCGAACTTTTCGGCCAGCCCGAGCTTTTGACGCATAGGCGCCGTGTCTTTGACATCGTGGGTCACGACGTCAAAGCCGTTGCTGCGCAGATGGGAAACCCATTCGCCGCAGCAACCACAGTCAGGTGTTTTCCAGATCGTTACCCGGTCTTTGGGCGAAGCGGCTAGCACGCCCAGGGGTTGGCCTAGTGTCACCGCCCCGGTCAGCCCAAAAATCAGCCGTGAGGCTGAGCGCCTGGTCACACGATCAGTGCTTGTGGTCGTCATGGCCATCCTTCTTTGGAGCGGCTTTGCCGCCGGCGACGGTCACAAAGCCTTTCATGCCCGCGTCATAGTGACCAGGCTGCAGGCAAGCAAAGTCGATCTTGCCGGCTTTGGTGAACTGCCAGATGATTTCGCCAGTCTTGCCGGGGGCCACGGTCACCATGTTGGCATCGGCGTGTTCCATCTCCGGATTCTTCTTCATCACTTCGTAGTGCTCCTTGAGTTCCTTTTCGGTACCCAGCACCATCTCGTGCTTGACCTTGCCAGAGTTTTTGACGACGAAGCGAATGGTTTCACCCTGCTTGGCCGTCACTTGTGGAACGCTAAAGCGCATGGTGTCGGCCATGTCCATGGTGATGGTGCGGGTGACCTTGGAGGCCATACCAGGCTTGCCGATGGCCTCATCGTCGTGCCCTCCAGCGTGGGTACCGGATGCCATGGCGGTCATGGCTAGCAGCAGCGATGGAAGTGCGATCAGCAGGTTGCGTGTTTTCATTGAGATACCTTTCTAGGCGTGGTTAAAAAACTAATCAGTGCTTCATGCCGCCCATGCCATTCATGGCAGGCTTGCGGACCTGGACTTCAACTTCTTTGGCGGGCATGTTTTGCGCTTTCATGGCCTGGCCGCCGCCGCTGGCGGAACGGTCGGCAACGGGCGCTGCACCGGTCCATTCGTAGGCGACGGTGCCTGCAGGGTGCTTGTACCAACCGGGGTCCTTGTAGTCGCCGGCTTTCTGGTCCTTGCGCACCTTGAGCATGCTGAACATGCCACCCATTTCGACGGAACCGAATGGTCCAGCGCCAGTCATCATTCGCTCTGTGTTGTCAGGCAATGGCATGTCCATTTCTGCCATGTCGGCCATGCCGCGTTCCCCCATGACCATGTAATCGGGTATCAGCTTGGTAATGTCGCGTGCCACCTTGCGATGGTCCACGCCGATCATGGTGGGCACATCGTGACCCATGGCGTTCATGGTGTGGTGGCTCTTGTGGCAATGGAAAGCCCAGTCACCTTCTTCGTCTGCCACGAATTCGATCTGACGCATCTGTCCAACTGCCACATCGGTGGTCACCTCAGGCCAGCGTGAGGACTTCGGTGTAGGCCCTCCATCGGTACCGGTAACGGTGAACTCATGCCCGTGGATGTGAATGGGATGGTTGGTCATGGTCAGGTTGCCTATCCGGATGCGAACCTTGTCGTTCTTGCGAACCACCAGTGGATCAATGCCCGGAAAGACCCGGCTGTTCCAGCTCCATAGGTTGAAATCAAGCATGGTCATGATCTTGGGGGTGTAGAGGCCCGGATCGATGTCATAGGCGTTGAGCAGAAAAACAAAGTCGCGGTTGACTTCGTCAATCAGGGGATGCGCCGCTTTGGGATGGGTGATCCAGAAACCCATCATGCCCATGGCCATCTGTGTCATCTCATCAGCATGCGGGTGGTACATAAAGGTGCCCGGGCGCCGGGCAACAAACTCGTACACAAAGGTCTTGCCTGCAGGGATGGCTCGCTGATTCAGGCCCGCGACGCCATCCATGCCGTTGGGCAGGCGCTGACCGTGCCAATGCACGCTGGTGTGCTCCGGCAGCTTATTGGTCACAAAAATCCGTACCCTGTCGCCTTCGACGACCTCGATGGTCGGCCCCGGTGACTGGCCGTTGTAACCCCACAGGTGGGCCTTGAATCCGGGTGACATTTCGCGCACCACGGGTTCGGCCACGAGGTGGAACTCCTTGACACCCGCGTTCATGCGCCACGGCAGAGTCCAGCCATTGAGCGTGACCACCGGGTTGTAAGGCCTGCCCGAATTCGGCACCAGGGGTGCCATGGTGTCCGGCTTGGTCTGGATCATGGGTTCTGGCAATGCCGCCATGGCCACCTTGCTGACCGCCGCTGCCGCAACCGCCGTGGTGATGGCGCCGGCACCGGTCAGGAAATTTCTTCTGTTGTTCATGAGTAATCCTTTAAGTAGGTTGAGTGCGTCGTCACTGTCCAGAGCCGGCAACGCCAGCCATGGGCGCGGACACCATCATGGACATGGGCTTGCCGGTCATGGAAGCTGCCAGGGCGGCATCCGATAGCCAGAACTGCTGGTAGGAATTGATGGCCGCCATGACGCTAGAAACCTGGTCCCGGCTGTCGGCCAGCAGCTCAAAGACGCTGATCAGCATGCCGTTGTAGCGAAGCCCGTTTTCTTCAGCCATGGCGCTGCGCAGCGGAACGATTTCGTCCCGATAGTGCTTGGCCACGTCGTAAGCGGTCCTGTAGGCAGAATAACTCTCGCGCAGTTGTGAGGATGCGCCTCGAACCGTACTTTCGTAGCGGTTGGCGGCTGCCAGTGATTGCGCATTCATCGTCGCCCGCTGCGCTGACCCCCAATCGAAAATCGGCAAACGAATACCCAGTTCGTAACCGTTACGCGGTGTTCTGGTGCCGGCAGTGGCGTTGGTGACGGTATCGCGACGAATTCCGAGCTCAACGTCAACAACGCTGGTCAGCAGGTTCAGGCCTTGGGCCCGGCCTGCCGTGTCGAGCTGGCTGCGCGCCAGTTGCACGTCCAGCCGCTGCTCCGCTGCGTTCGATGAAACGATGCCTGCATCGCGAGGTTCTTTTGGCAGATCCGGCAGGCGCTCGGGGAGTTGCAACTGTCCCGCCTGAGCGTCAGTCAGTCCCAGCAAGCGAACCAGTTCTTCACGCGATGCAGTGTCTGCGTGCCGGGCTGCAGCCAGCTGTGCGACGCTGTCCGCGTAAAACACCTGCTGGCGCTGGCGTTGAAGTTTGGTGAAGTTGCCAACTTGCTGCATTCGCTGTGCCAGCTCTGCACTGGCCTGAGCACTGGCATTGACCTGCTCAGCGTATTGAAGGGTCTGCTTGGCCGCGACCGCCCGTACCCAACCATAACGAACGGCCGTGACCTGTTCGATCACGCTGGCACTGAGTTGAACCCTGGCTTGCGCCATGAGGCCACGCGATATCCCCTGGCGGTAGGGCAGCGTCAGGATGTCTATCAGACCGAAAGAAAGTAGACGGTTAAGTTCCAGTTCGCTGCCGTAGCGCAGGCGCTCGAACGAAAAGACGGGATTGGTGATCCTTCCAACTTGACTCGCCTGCGCCATGTCCGCCCAGCTTTGAGCCAGCAGGGTTTGCATTGCAGGGCTGTTGGCCAAGGCTAACTGAACGGCTTCGTCCATGCCCAAGGGTTTGGCCAGCAGCTCAGCACTGAGTTTCTGGCGCGCCTGAACCTGTTGATCAGTGCGACTGAGCTCCAGCTTGCCCTTGGTGAAGGCACCTGTCGTGTCGTTGGTGTCTTTGACAGCCTGGTCAATGTTCACAGAAGCACAACCGGCCAATACAAGAACCGCAGTAACCACCGCGCCCGACTTGAAAATGGTTTTTACGGAAGGGGCGTTCATGGCTTGCCACCTTCGGTTTTCGGTTCAGACATCTTGCTCATGTCGTGAGCAGGCGCCTTGTCATCGGGTTGTCGGGCTTCTTTGGCATAGACTCGCCAGCCGCCGATGCGGCCGGTGGTGTCATTGACCTCTTTCCAGTTCAGGAGCTTGTCGTCGGTATAGGGCTTGTAGCCCTCGAAGGCTGAACGGTAAGTCAGGGGAGAAGCTTTGGCGGCCTCAGCTGAGGGAGAAGCCGGCGCGGGTGTTTGCGCAGCAGCTATCCCCGACAGGGAAAATATCGGAACCAGCCATATGGCGGGTAGGTTTTTTTTGAACATGGAATCCTCGCGTTTTCATGGGACGGCGGCACAAAAGCGCCCTGAGGGCGGCTATTTCATGACGGACGATGAAAAGAGCACCGGTCACTGCGGCTAAGGAGCTGCAGCGGCACGGCGCGTCAAGCGCGAGGCGGTTTTTCGGGAAAGCGCGAGGGGACGGAGTGAATCAGGACGAAAGGCTCGACCAGATCAGCTTTGGGAGAGGACTGCACTTCAACAGTCGCAACGAAATCTGTAATAGCGATGACGCTGCAGCACGTGGCGCAGACACCGCATTTGTGTGAGGAATCAGGCAACTGCTTCTGGCTATCCGGAGACTGCTTGGCAACCTGTGCAGTAGTGTCTTGCTTCTCATGATCATGCGGCATGACCATGGCATCGGCCATATGCTGATGGCTGGATCCCATTTCCATCTGTGCAGCCTTCGCGTCATTGCCTGCTCCCATGCCGCAATAGAGCATAGATGCCGCAGCAAAGCCTTGCAAAGGCAGGGCCAGCATCATCAGGCAAAGCAACAGGTGGCGAAAACGCGACATATTCAACCGATTCTATCGCAATATTTTTGGTTCCGTGAAGTCGGGGCCGCGAGGTTGGTTACCTGATGTGACTCCCCTCAATACATTTTCATGACGCCAACGTTACTATTACATAAGGACATAAGGAACTTAGTTCAGCCACGCCGGTCAGTTCAAACTATACTGTGTACAGATGACTCGAAATCGCCGTAAACGACTGATGACAGTGCTTTTTGCACTGGTCAGCCTGCTGTTCATGCAGCTGGCGGTCGCAGGCTATGCGTGTCCGGGTACTGCCTCAAAGGCAGTAGAGATATCTGCCATGACCGAGGCTGGCATGCCTTGCGCTGAGTCCATGGCCATGAACATGGACGATGCACAACCCAATCTTTGCCACGCCCATTGCCAGGTCGGACAGCAATCTGCAGATAAATACCAGACGCCATCTCCCCCGGCCATAGATACACTCCCGGCCGACCTTAATTTGCAGGTCGCCATTCCTCTTTTTGCCCTGGCGCCCTTTCAGCCGCCTCATCTACTGCGAACGACGGCCCCGCCGTTAGCCATCCGGAACTGCTGCTTCCGCCTCTGACCTCCTGACACCGCGTAGCTGCTGCCTGATGCATACCCATGCATTGACAGCTTGTTCTTGTGCTCTGGAGGTTTTATGTTTATTCCCTTTCCTATTGGTCGGACTGCCGCTGCAGCCTTGATGATGGCCGTGGTGTCGGCGTCCTGGGCCGCTGACCCTTTGACCTTGATTGAGGCGCAGCGAATTGCCGTCGGCCGTTCTCAGCAACTGCTCGCCCAAGATGCGCTTACGACCGCTGCACGCGAACAGGCGGTGGCTGCTGGTCAACTGCCTGACCCAGTGCTCAAGCTTGGCATTGACAATTTGCCGGCCAATGGTCCCGACCGCTTCAGCCTCACACGTGACTTCATGACTATGCGCCGCATTGGCGTCATGCAGGAAATCCCGCGTGCCGAAAAGCGCCAGCTCAGGACGGAAAAGCTTGAACGCGACGCCGACCGCGTACAGGCGCAGCGGCAATTGACGCTGGCTAATGTGCATCGCGATACCGCGCTGGCCTGGCTGGACCGGTATTACGCCCAAGCCCAGCGGGAACTATTACAACAACAGGTTGAGGAAACCCAGTTGCAGGTTCAAGCCGCCGACAGTGCATTTCGTACGAGCCGGGGGAGCCAGGCTGACGTGTTCGCAGCCCGCGCCGCAGTGATCAATCTGCAAGACCGCCTCAGCCAAATTGATCGCCAGTCCCGATCCGCCACTTTGATGCTGGCACGTTGGGTGGGCGCGTCCGCTGCCGAAAGACCCACGTCCGGATCACCGCCATGGCAAACCACGCCGCTGCAAGGTGATATTTCGACTGACCACCTCAAGCGACATCCCGACTTGCTGGCAATAAGTGCCGAGATTGATGCGGCGGAAACTGAGGCTCGACTGGCTAAGGCTAACAAGAAGTCCGATATCAGCATAGAAGCAAGCTACGCGCAGCGCGGTCCGGCATTCTCCAACATGCTGTCCATCGGCGTATCGATTCCCCTGCAGTGGGATCAAAAAAATCGTCAAGACCGTGAGCTGGGGGCCAAGCTGGCCATGGTTGATGAGGCTAAGGCCAGATACGAGGACATGCTGCGCAACCATGAAGCCGAGATTCGGGTCTGGTTGAACGACTGGCAAACAGGCAAAGAGCGGGTGGTCCGATACCGTGACGAGCTAATCCCAATTGCCCGACAACGTACCGAAGCCACGCTCACTGCTTATCGCATCGGTAAAAGCGACTTGGCCTCCGGGCTGTTAGCCCGGCGCGACGAAATCGACGTGCGCATGCAGGCCCTCACTCTGGAGATGGAAACGGCTCGCTCCTGGGCGCAAATCAACTTCCTCATACCCGATCAACACATTTCGGCCGTCGCCAAGGATCAACCATGAACAAAAAATATCTTATTTCCGCGCTGCTTGCTGCGGGTGTGTTGGTTGCTGCAGGCTACGGTCTGTATACCTTGGGTGCTAAACGGGCTGGATCCATGCCGGCTACCGTAGTCAATGCACCAGCCACCTCTGGCAGCAGCCCGAGCGCCACTCCAGCCGCAGGTCCTCAGAGTGTTGCTGAAGGAGAAGATGCGACCCGTCGGCATATCAGCGCAGGGCTGAAGGCGGGCGATATGGATCCGGTGACTGGCAGCAAAATCCTTTACTACCACGACCCTATGGTTCCTGCCAGCAAGTTCGACAAACCTGCCAAGTCTCCCTTTATGGACATGATGCTGGTGCCGGTCTATGCTGAAGGCGAAGCCGATCAGGGTAAGGTTACCGTGAGCCCACGTATCCAGCAAAACTTGGGCGTGCGCACCGCAGTGGTCACCGAAGGCACGCTCTCGCCGCAGGTTTCCGCCGTAGGCAGCATTGCTTACAACGAGCGCGATCAGGCGACCGTTCAGGCCCGCGCTACAGGATTTGTTGAGCGCCTTCATGTGCGCGCCACACTCGATCGAGTTTCAAAGGGACAGCCGCTGGTGGATCTCTATGTTCCTGAATGGGTCGCAGCGCAGGAAGAGTTTTTGGCTGTCAAGCGTATGCAAGGCAAAGACCTTGCTTCGTTAGTGGATGGCGCCAGGCAACGCATGCGTCAGGCGGGTATGAGCGATGAACAAATTCGCCAGGTGGAGTCAAGCGGCAAGACGCAGGCCCGCATCACCATTACGGCACCGCTGGGCGGCGTGGTGGTAGAACTCATGGCCCGTGAGGGCATGACGGTAATGGCTGGTGCGACATTGTTTCGCATCAATGGCCTGTCCACGGTTTGGGCGAATGCCGAGGTGCCAGAAAGCCAGGCTGCCCTGGTACGTCCAGGCGCAAAGGTCCAAGCGCGCAGCCCAGCTGCCCCCGGCATCACCTTCGATGGCAAAGTCCAAGCCATTTTGCCGGAGGTAAATTCAGCAACGCGCACCCTGAAAGCCCGGCTTGAGCTGGCCAACCCTGGCGCGCGCCTTGTACCCGGCATGTTTGTATCCATGCAATTCATGGACATGCGCGCAGAAAAGTCACTACTGGTTCCCACAGAGGCGGTTATTCAGACGGGCAAGCGAACAGTCGTGATGCTGGCAGAAGAAAACGGACGCTTTCGGCCGGTTGACGTTCAAGCCGGCATTGAGACCGGCGGACAGACCGAAATCAAGCAAGGCTTACAGGCTGGCCAACGGGTAGTCGTGTCTTCCCAATTCCTGATCGATTCCGAGGCCAGCCTGAAAGGCGTGGAGAGCCGGCTCAACGAAGTACCCAAATCTGCTGCAGCAAATACCGCTCCCCGACATGAAGGCCAGGGCAAGATTGTTGCCATTAACAAAGAGGCCATCACCTTGTCGCACGGGGCTATTCCCACGCTCAAGTGGGGCCCTATGTCCATGGACTTCAAAACACTCCCGCCTAAAGATTTGCCCCGCAATCTTGAGCCCGGTGACCAGGTGACCTTTGAGTTCTATATGGATGCCGAAGGCTTGCCCCAGCTAACCCGGGTCTCTCCGATGAGCTCGGCGCCGCCTGTCGCGGGGGTTAAAAAGTGATCGCCGCCCTAATTCGCTGGTCTATAGGCAACCGTTTTTTGGTGCTTCTTGCAACGTTGATGGTAGGTGCCTGGGGCGTGTATTCGGTCATGCGCACACCGCTGGATGCTTTGCCTGACCTGTCTGACGTGCAGGTCATCATCCGCACCACTTACCCCGGACAGGCACCGCGTATTGTTGAGAACCAGGTGACCTACCCCCTGACGACAACCATGCTGTCGGTACCCGGTGCCAAAACGGTAAGGGGTTACTCCTTCTTCGGTGACTCTTTCGTCTATGTGCTGTTTGAAGATGGCACCGACCTGTACTGGGCACGCTCCCGCGTGCTTGAGTACCTGAATCAAGTGCAATCCAAGTTGCCTGCTGCTGCGAAGGCCTCACTTGGGCCAGACGCTACAGGCGTGGGCTGGATTTACCAATATTCGTTGATAGACCGGAGTGGCACGCAAGATGCTGGTCAACTCCGTGCGCTACAGGACTGGTTCCTCAAATACGAACTCAAGACCGTGCCCAATGTGGCGGAGGTTGCATCCATAGGCGGCATGGTCCGGCAATACCAAATCGTGCTTGACCCTGAAAAGCTGGCCGCCTATTCCATCCCGCACACACGGGTGGTTGAAGCCATCCAGAAGGCCAATCAGGAGGCTGGTGGCTCAGTGCTGGAGCTGGGAGAGGCCGAGTATGTGGTTCGCGCCTCTGGCTATTTGCAGAGCCTGGAAGACTTTCGGGCGGTTCCGCTGATGACATCACCCAGCGGTGTATCGGTGCGCCTGGGTGATGTGGCGCGTATCCAGATTGGCCCTGAGATGCGTCGGGGCATTGGTGAACTCGATGGAGAAGGGGAAGCCGCAGGCGGTGTGATCATCATGCGGTCCGGCAAAAACGCACTGGAAACTATCGCTGCGGTGAAAGCCAAAATTCAGACCTTGCAAGCCAGCTTGCCGAAAGGTGTGGAAATCGTGCCGACTTACGACCGCTCTGGATTAATCGAACGCGCCGTAGAGAACCTGACGCACAAGCTATTTGAGGAGTTTCTGGTTGTCGCCGTGGTGTGCTTTATCTTCCTGTTCCATCTTCGGTCGGCTTTCGTGGCCATCATCTCGCTGCCGCTGGGCATCGTGGCTGCCTTCATCGTCATGCACTACCAGGGCGTTAACGCGAACATCATGTCTCTGGGGGGTATCGCCATTGCCATTGGTGCTATGGTGGACGCCGCCGTGGTGATGATCGAGAATGCGCACAAACATCTTGAGCATTGGGGTCATGACCACCCCGGCGAAACGCTTCAGGGTGAGGCTCGCTGGCGGGTCATTGGCGACGCGGCGGCTGAAGTCGGACCGGCGCTGTTCTTCTCGCTGCTCATCATCACCCTCTCGTTCATACCCGTGTTCACCCTGGAGGCGCAGGAGGGCCGCCTGTTTGCACCGCTGGCGTTTACCAAGACTTACGCCATGGCAGCGGCGGCAGGCCTGTCAGTAACGCTGATTCCCGTGCTCATGGGCTACCTGATTCGGGGACGGATTCCTGACGAGAAATCCAACCCACTGAATCGCCTGCTGATTGCCATCTACAGGCCGATGCTGGAAGTTGTACTGCGTGCGCCCAAGCTGACCTTGCTGGTTGCGGCTGTCGTTCTGGTTATCAGCGCTTGGCCTTTTCAGCACATAGGCGGTGAATTCATGCCAAGGCTGGATGAAGGTGACTTGCTGTACATGCCGTCAGCCTTGCCGGGCTTGTCAACCGGCAAAGCCAGTGAATTACTGCAACAGACGGACAGGCTTATCAAAACCGTTCCAGAAGTGGCCAGTGTGTACGGCAAAGCTGGGCGCGCCGAGTCCGCTACCGACCCTGCGCCGATGGAGATGTTTGAAACGACAATCCAGTTCAAGCCCAAAGATCAATGGCGTCCGGGTATGACGCAGGACAAACTGATCGATGAGCTGGACCGCATCGTCAAGGTCCCTGGCCTCTCCAACATCTGGGTACCGCCCATCCGCAACCGCATCGACATGCTGGCCACGGGCATCAAGAGCCCGGTGGGTGTGAAGGTGGCCGGCACTGACCTGGCGACCATAGACCGCCTGACCGGGGAGATCGAGCGCGCGCTGAAAGACGTGCCCGGTGTTTCCAGTGCATTGGCTGAGCGACTGACCGGTGGGCGCTACGTAGACGTGAACATCAAGCGTGACGCCGCCGCAAGCTTTGGACTCAATATCGCCGATGTCCAATCCGTGATCAGTTCAGCAGTTGGCGGAGAGAACATTGGCGAAACTGTTGAGGGCCTACAGCGTTTCCCAATCAATATGCGCTATCCCAGAGAACTTCGGGATTCCATCGAGAAATTGCGCAACCTGCCGTTTGTCACGGAGCGAGGTCAGCGCCTGGTGCTAGCGGACGTAGCCGAGGTCCGTATTTCCGATGGGCCACCCATGCTACGTAGTGAAAATGCGCGTCTCTCAGGGTGGGTCTACGTGGACATTCGAGGTCGCGATCTCCGCTCCGCCGTGAAGGACATGCAAACGGCCGTCGCCGACAAGGTCAAGCTGCCGCCGGGGTATTCCATCTCGTGGTCAGGGCAGTTCGAGTTTTTGGAGCGAGCTACGGCCAAGCTAAAGGTAGTGGTGCCGTTCACGCTGCTCATCATCTTTGTGCTGCTATACCTGACCTTCAAACGCTTTGACGAAGCCCTATTGATCATGGCCACCCTGCCCTTTGCGCTGGTCGGCGGTATCTGGCTGCTTTACCTGCTCAGCTACAACCTGTCAGTGGCCGGAGCGGTTGGATTTATCGCGCTGGCGGGTGTTTCCGCCGAGTTCGGAGTCATCATGCTTTTGTATCTAAAGACAGCCTGGAATGACAAGCTCGATCAAGGAAAAACGACGACGGACGATCTGTTGGACGCTATCCGAGAAGGAGCGGTCTTGCGCGTACGCCCAAAAGCCATGACGGTCGCGGTCATTCTGGCTGGCCTGCTGCCCATCATGTGGGGCACAGGTACCGGATCGGAAGTCATGCAGCGCATCGCCGCACCCATGGTCGGCGGCATGATCACTGCGCCCTTGCTTTCAATGTTTGTAATACCCGCTGTTTATCTGCTGATGCGACGTCAGCGAACGACATATCGCACGGGATGGGCGTTCTGGAAACGGCGTCATGCGAAAGAGTGAATTCAGCCTGAATCTCTCTGCGCTAGCTGTACTGAGCGCCTTGCTTTTGCTTTACTCTGAAATTGTTGGTGCAACAGACGCTGGCATGCGCGGCCCAGGCATTGAAGCACTCTGCAAGGGATACGTTTTTCGCGGGCAAGGTCAGCTTGCGGACTTGTCTTTCACCACAAGAATTTTCAAAATAGCTCTTTTTCGAACATAACGGATCTGTAATTTGGCGCTCAGGGTGGCGTTGGCCCTAGGTTTTTATAGTAGGAACCGTGATGCAAAGGTTGCATCGCAGTCGTCCCAGTGTTGGGGTGGCACTTTGCAAGTTGTTCTACAGGAGTCCTATCATGAAATCGAAATTTTTTGCTGCTACCGTTGTCGCCATTGCCGCTCTGAGTGGCGTTAGTGCATTTGCACAGGCCAATGTCCAGAATCGCCTGGAGGGCGAAGCTTCTACCCGGGTGACTTTTGACACCACGCCCAGCAAGTTGACTCGGGCCCAGGTTCAGGCTGAATATTTGCAGGCACGTAGTAGCGGCGCTTTGCCATCCAGCCCAGAGGTAAGTTTTGTTCCGGTTGTAGCCAGTGCAAGCAGCCTCACACGCGCTGAGGTGATTGCCTCGATAGGTAAAGTAAAAGCTCAATCTGGCGCTTTATGACGTAACGCAAAGCCAAAGAGAGTCTCGCGACTGATGAAGCGACATACTGCGCTTCAACAGATGGCAGTCGGGAATTGTTCCCCCATCCCCTGAATGCCGCCTGGGACCACCTCGGCGGCATTTCCTGTTTTAGGGGTGTCCAGCTGCAAGCAGCAAATAGTTTTCACCTCTACGGCAGGTAGCAGCCCAAAGGATGCGATCGACGTTGATAACGATTTTGTAATCAAGGAGCCAGCATCCTGCATGGCCTTGTTTTCTAAAGTGGGCCATCACACGGCTTTTTAGGTTTCTTTTTACCCTTTAAGGACTTTTTTATGACATACCGTCTTCGTACTGCCACGCTGGCATTTGCTCTTTCCGCTGCATCAGCGCTTACCTTTGCCGCAGGCTCGCACGGGGGCGGCGACGATGAGACCGCTGCCATTGGACAGCCTGGCAAGGCCGCCAACGTCGGCCGAACGATCAACATCGACATGACCGACAACATGCGCTTCTCCTCGGCGGACATCGCTGTCAAGCAGGGTGAAACCATCCGGTTCCTGGTCAAAAACTCCGGCCAGATCAAGCACGAGATGGTGCTGGGTACGCCAAAAGAACTCAAGGAACACTACGCCATGATGATGAAAATGCCCGAAATGGAGCATGCCGACGCCAACATGATCACGGTCGCGCCGGGCAAGACCGGTGAAGTCGTCTGGCAATTCACCAAGGCAGGCAAGGTTGATTTCGCCTGCCTGCAGCCCGGCCACTACGACGCTGGCATGAAAGGCATGGTCACCGTTGCGGGAGCTGTGGGCACCGCCACGACCAAAGCTGATACTCCTGCGGGTCACAGCGCAAGCCACAAGCATTGATCAGGCGCAAAAGCCTACAGATTTTTACCGGTTTTCGCAGCCTGAATGACGCCACTTTTTTTACAAACCGTTCACCCCTTCACTTTTCCAGGAATCCACACATCATGAAAACATCCAGATTTCTCGCCGCTTTTGGCACCCTTGCCTTCGCTGTAGCTCTTTCCGCCAACGTCCAGGCTCAGACTACCATGAACAAGGACAGCATGCCTGGCATGGATATGTCGGGCATGAAGATGACGCCCACGGACAAGGGCGGCATGGCGGGCATGGCCATGGACACAGCGACAACTGCATCAATGACAGACGGCGAGGTCCGCAAGATCGACAAGGAGAACCAGAAAATCACCCTGAAGCATGGCGACATCAAAAACCTTGACATGCCCGGCATGACCATGGTCTTCAAAGTCAAGGATGCTGCCATGCTGGACAAGGTTCAGGTCGGCAGCAAGGTCAGGTTCAAGGCCGAAAAATCCGACGGCGCGATCGTCGTGACCAGCGTGGAACTGGCCCAGTAAGCGGAGCGCTAAAAGAACGCCGGCGTGGCCGGTACAGGCACTATTACGTCACCTTTTAACAAGAAAAATGAGATCGCCATGGATCAACTTAAACGCAAATCGCTCCAGTCGCTGCTTGGCCTGGGTGCCCTTGGTGCCCTTCCGGCCGCGTGGGCCGAGCTCCGAGCCGTAGAGATCGGCGCCGTTCCGGTCAACCGCGCCTACGACCTGACGGTGGCTGAAACGGCGCTCAACATCACCGGCAAGCCCGCCATGGGCATCACCATCAACGGCACCATGCCGGGGCCGGTGCTGCGATTCAGGGAAGGCGACGAGGTCCTCATTAGGGTGACGAATCAGCTCCGCGAGATGACCAGCATTCACTGGCACGGGCTGCTGGTTCCCAATAACCAGGATGGCGTGCCGGGCGTCACCTTTCCGGGGATTCAGCCCGGCGAAACGTTCACCTATCGCTTCAAGCTTCGCCAGTCGGGTACCTACTGGTACCACAGCCATGCGGCGCTGCAGGAGCCCTCCGGGTGTTTCGCCCCGATCATCATTGACCCGATCAAGCCCGACCCGTTCCAATACGACCGCGAATACATGGTGATGCTGTCGGACTGGAACGACACGCCGCCGTCCCAGGTGCTGGCGAACCTGAAGAAGGTGGATGGTTACTACAACTACCGGCGCATCACGACGCCCCAGTTTCTTGCCCAGCTGCGCAATGCGCCCGACAAAAAGGCGCGCGAGGCCATCTGGAATGACCGCATGCAATGGGCCAAGATGCGCATGGACCCGACCGACTTCAGCGATGGCGGCGACGAGTGGACTTTCCTGATGGCGGGCAAAAAACCCGCCGAAAACTGGACCGCGCTGTTCAAGCCCGGCGAACGTGTGCGACTGCGCTTCATAAACGCCTCGCCGATGAATATGTTCGATGTCCGGATTCCAGGCCTGCCCATGACGGTGGTGCAGGCCGACGGCCAGAACGTCAGCCCTGTCGAAGTCGATGAATTCCGCATCGGCAACGGTGAAACCTACGACGTGATCGTGCAGCCCAGGGAAGCAAAGGCCTACAGCATTTTTGTGCCGACCATCGCACGCATCGGTTACGCGCTCGGAACGCTGGCTCCGGAGCTGGGCATGAGCGCCCCGGTGCCCGACATGGGTCCGAAGCCCGTGCGTACGATGGACGACATGGGCATGGCTGGCATGGACATGAGCGGCGCGGCTGATGCTTCAGGCATGGCAGGCATGCCGGGTATGGACGCCAAACCCGCTGCAGACGCTGGTATGGCTGGTATGGCTGGTATGGCTGGTATGGCTGGTATGGCCGGCATGGCAGGTGTGGATATGGGCAAACCGGTCGCCACTTCGCCAGGCGGGTCGATGGCCATGGCTTCGAAGCCTGCCGACAAGGCCATGGCCGACATGCCTGGCATGGCAGCGCCCGCCAATCCGGCGGACTCCATGGCAGGCATGTCTCGAATGGCTGACGCGTCGGGCTCCGCCCCGGTCGTCGCGCCAGTCGAGGCAGACGGCCTGCGCCGGCTGAAATACACGTTGCTGCGTGCCGCCACCCGCAACGCGGACAACCGGGCACCGGAAAGGGAGCTGTTGGTCCGGCTGACCGGCGACATGACGCGATATTTCTGGTCGATCAACGGCAAAAAGCTTTCCGAGTCCAAGCCCTTCAAGATGGGCCTGGGGGAGCGTGTGCGCATCAAGATGGTCAATGAAACCATGATGGAGCACCCGATGCACCTGCACGGTGTGTATATGGAACTGGTCAATGGCAACGGCGCCTTCGCTCCGCGCAAGCACTCCATCATCGTGCCGCCGGCGCAAACGGTGGAACTCGATGTCACCTACGAGGACGAAGGCACCTGGGCTTTCCACTGCCATCTTTTGTACCATGCAGCGACCGGCATGTTTCGCCTGGTCGAAGTAGCTTGAACCTAACCACAATGAACAACAATCTCAAACCTATAGCGTCGGTGCGCTGGCTCGCTGCCGCCGTCCTCAGCCTTTCCGCCCTGTCTGCGCAGGCGGTCGAAGATGAGTCGATTTATTCCTACACCAAGGTCGAAGCCGGAACCGGCAAGATACGTGGCCAGGCGGGTTCAAGCCAGTCGCTAGCTGTCGATGGCTGGGTCGGCGGCGACTTCAATCGCCTGTGGTACCAGTTCGACGGAGAACGCACAGGTGGACGAACCGAAGCTTCGGAACTGCAACTGCTCTATGGCCGCTACATCGCCCCGTTTTGGGACGCGCAGGTGGGCCTGCGTCATGACGAGCGACCCGGGCAGCGCGACTACCTCGCCGTGGGCGTGCGCGGCCTTGCGCCCTACGCCTTTGACGTCGACCTGAAGCTTTTTGTCCGTAACGATGGCAAGGTGTCTGCCCGCACCCGCTTTGAATACGACTTCCTGCTCACCAACCGATTCATCGCGCGTCCCTACATCAACGTCGAGTGGTCGGCCTCCAACCTCAACCCCACCGTGCGCCGGGGGCCCTACCAGGCCGACACCGGCCTTCAGGCACGGTACGAATTCAACCGCCGGGTCGCACCCTATGTCGATGTTTCACGAACCTTCTACCCGCGCGCGCAATCCGGTGGCCAGCGTACCGCCACCACGGTTCGTGCCGGTCTGCGTATGATTTTTTAGCAGCGAGTTTCGCTAAGGAGTTCCACATCTGACAGCGCTGGGTATGAGCTTGCGTGTTACGCTTGTCCAGCTGTTGCGTACCACTGGGGTGTTGTGCTGGCTCTAATTGTGGCCGAGGTGCTGAGTCGGATTCTTGGAAACACTCTCGATGAAGCGTGTAACCGCAACTACCTGTTTGATACTTCTGCATGGAGCCCCTTGAAATTTGTCCAACTTCTGGGGGTCAGTTCAAACCCGGGGCGATTCAGGTTGATGTAGGGAATTGTTAAAGCTTGAAAATCTAAGATTCCAGCCCGCAGCCGAATGCGGGGCTGCCGTGAGGAGCGACTAGCTTCTCAAGGGTTCCGAAGCAAGGTGGCATGCGAGATTTCGTCTCGCCATCGCATTTCATGCTTTGGGTGCGGCATCACCCGGACCTGAGCCTGCCGTCGCCGCCGCAGGCAGTTTTTGCTTGTCAATCGCAGCTTGCAGCTGAAAAGCCGCGCGCCATGCACTGGGTGCACCAACTGCGAAGATGATTGCGGCCAAGGCCAGATACAGCCAGCCGAGCATAGTCAGCGACTCGATCGCGCGGGCTGCGTCGTTGCGAAAGACGAAAGCGATCACCAGTTGCACCGAGAAGAGTGCTGACAGCACGACGGCAGACAGCAAGCTGAAGCGCAGCCGGAGCAACAAGGACACGCCAAACAGCGACTGAGCGGCAGTAAGGAAGAACTCCTCGTGCTGGCGCGCGTCGAGTGGCAGCGATGTCAAGCTGTCGGCACCTACGCTCATGGCCAGCGGCAGCATTCCCACCAGCAGGGTCCACTGGTTGATCTTGTCGCTGATCATTGTGGTCAAGCCACCTTCGGCGCGGCCGGACAGGACAAACAGCACGGCGATCACCACTGCCGGCGCTTCACTGGCGAAGGGTGCCAGCCACTGGATGAGCAGGAACTCGTCGATACCCACCGGGCGAACCCCAAAGCACCGCCACCGATACCGCGCCCACGATGTGGCCAGACCTGAAAAACCGTAGAAATAGATCCTGATCAACTGGCAGGATCTCTCCCAATGGCTTATGTGCGCCGGGCTCTTTCCACTGGACGCGCGCGACGTCCGCCTCGGTGTAGAGGTCGGTGTGGCCAGTGCTGTCCAGCAGAAGAGCCTTGGCCAGACCGGCGGTTTCTTTAGTGCAATAGACCGGGCCGGTGAATCCGCGCTGGTAGAGCACCGGCAAGAGGCCGCAGTGGTCGGTGTGCGCATGCGTGAGTACAACAAATTTCAGGGTGGCTGGATCGAACGGCCAATCGCACTGGTTCCACTCCTCCTGTGTACGCTCCCCCTGCTGCAATCCGCAATCGACAAGAAAACTCCAGTCCCGGTCCATATCCCGCATCCAAGTACAAGAACCGGTGACAACGCCGAGCGGGCCTAAAAAGCGAACTTCCATGGTGACTCCTTAAGTTAAAAAGTGAATGCGAGCGGAGCTTAGGTCGTTTCATAGATTTTTTGTTCGTTAATGCAGTGTTTTGCAACATTGCAATTTATATTGCACTTTTTGTTGCTGGAAGGACGGTTAAAAACTAGACTTGCATCAGCTCAGGCGACGGATTGACCTTTGTTTGAGCGATTTTTCATTAGATGGTTGAGCTTGCGGGTCATCAGGTAGATATGGAGGTGTCCTAACCTGAACTTCGCGGAAGCGGCAGATGTTGGTGGGTCGTCAGTAGCAGATGGAGATCAAGACCGACAGCAGTTCGCAAGGCCCACCCCAGCCGCATCAAACAGGAAAGCTTCGCTCATGTCCAACACCCTAATCCCGGCTAGAGACCGCGCCGGTTTCCGCTCCAACGATGCGCTCGCCAAGGCATTGCTTGTGCAGTCGCCTGATCATTTTTTCAACCTCACCCTGCGCAGCTTGGGCGTGAAGCTAGGCGAGCTCGACAAAGGGAAGGTTAAATGGTGGTTGCGGCGACCGGAGGCCGCCGGAGCACTAGCCGCAGCGCTGCAAGTTAGCGAGCAAGACCTGGGACTGCATGCCGTCGCGAGTCAAGTTCGCGTTCACACCTTCGACGAATACCCCGAACTGCCACCGTTCACGCTCCAGTCGGAGTCGCCGTGCGAACTGGGCCGCGCCGTGCGCCAGAAATCGCTCGGCCACGACCGTGACGAATCACTTGATCTGGATAAATGGCTACGACCGCAAAAACCCAATTCCCACCGGCTGCTTGAGCCCGACGGGTTTCATTGGCTGCACATGCCGCAAGGCACAGGCCGCAAGATGCTGCAGGCGCGAATGGCGGCGCGCTCGCCCTATCCAGTGTTGGCCGTGACATCGCTGGCCGAGGCCACCCATCGCCTGCAGCGCACCGAACCGCTGATTCTGGTAATCGAGCAGCCAGGCGGCGATGCCGATCTGCACGCGATGGCCGCCTCCACTTGCACAGCATTGCTCATACTTGCACCGTTCGCGGCGCCTCTGCGCCGGCGCGCTCTACCCCAGGAAAGCTTCCTGGACATCGACCACATCCGCGCTTCGCCGCAAGAGCGGGCGCGCCGTGAATTGACTAACCCCGATGGTGTTCTGTTTTCCCGGCTATCTATCAGTCGCTATGACTGGACGTTGGATATCGGCTGGCGCACCACACTGCTACGCTGGGTCGAAGAGCGGCTCAACCGGCTACGGGTCGATACATTGTTCAACGCTGATGAAACAGCCGAGTGGCTTGACCAGTTTGATGCTGAAGGCCTGGTCGTGCGGACACCGTCAGACGTGCTGGCGATGTGCCGCATCTTTCACCACCTCGACCGCGGGCGTCGGCCGTCCCCTACTCGTGCCGATGCGGGGCGTCTACTACAAGCGCAGATACGACGCCTCAATTCCCGCGTAGCCGACCACTTCGACCACCTTGTCGAAGGTCAGTGGAGACGTACCGACTTGCCGTGGCGTGCTGCGCTGGGCTGGCGCCATTGGCGCGAAATCGCTGGAGGTGGGTTCATCGATGAGGGCCAGGCGGACCGCGTCAATCGCGCCGTGAAATCCGCCGTCACACGAGCCCGCGCGGCCAAGTGCCCTGACCTCGAGGTTGCGCGAAGTGAAGGGTTGCTGGTGGAAGAGCGACGGACCGGCCTCGGCAACTTTGCGCTTACGCCGGCGCTGCTTGCGGACTTGGGCGCACGCGATTTAGTGATTCAGGACATCCGTGACGGCGCCATCGAACGCTGGGGCTTGCCGTGTTTCGACACCAGCCGTCAGCATCTGGTCGATGCGGGTATTCGAACCCTAAGAACCGCCGAGCTGCTGCCTTCGATTCGCCGGGTCATCGCTGGCGAAGTCTGGGACGCCGCGGCCATCGGCGCGTCGGAGACCCTGTTCATGGTGCTGGGTGAAAGAATCGCCTTCGGCGAGTCCATGACTCCTGACATGCAGCAGTTGGCCGCCATCGTGCTGGGCCGATGCCTGAAATTCGGCGAGGAGTATTACCCGCACGCTTGGTCTCGCGGCGTCACGCGAGGAGTGGACGACGAGAACAGCTTGGGCTGGGAGGGTGCTTTATGGGCCTGGAGCCTGACCCCAAAGCCGCGTGATCTGCAAATACCCGAGGCTTGGGCTCATGACTTCCCCGGCTGGTTGAGTACCGTGTGGGAGCCTGGCGGCTTGGCCGAGCATCCCGGCCGGATATTTCCACAATTGGTAAGTCCACCTCGTTGGAAGCGACTGATACGTGTGGCGATGGCGGTGTTGCAGCGCCTCAAGCGTCCTCCCGCGATACAGGACCAAAACATCGTTTTCTTCAGCCCCTTGCTGCTGGCCGCAAGCGCCTCTGGGAAATGGTCCGCAGACGTGAGGTGGTGGAAGAGCACCATTACTAACGCCTGGGCCGATCGCTTCCTAACGGATAAGTTGGAGGCTACCAAAGAAAAAGCGGGTGCCATTGCGCTATGGCGATCTCTGCTTGAATTCACCGGGCAGCCCCATGACTTGATTGTCGATTTTCAGACCGCGAGAAGCGGGTGCTGGGAGTGGCTGATAAATACGATGTCGCCAGCTGAGGCTATGGATGAATTGAATCCGGATCAGCTGAGAGCGGTGCTGAATATGCCTTCCATGCAACCTCCAGAGTTCCGGCGGCATTTATTGGCCACTATCGATCTGTCTTACTGGCACTCCGTAGCTGATCTGATGGGCTTGTGCCAGGAGGAGGACAGTAGCTTGCTTGTGCGCTGGCTGAATACGCCAGCCAATTACCATGCCGCCCGGATTCTGTGGTCGGTATCACCTAATACGGCTCTGCAGGTGCTGCGGTCGAATGAAGCACTTGATGGGGACGCCCTATTCTTTCTGGTGGACTTCGCACCTGACGAAAAGACGGCCGAGGTGGCGCGCTTTCTGTTAGAGCAGCCCGGGGTCATTGAAGCCTCATCTCGTCAGGTTTGGGCTCGGGACCGTCTAACCACCGTTCGCGGCCATGCGCCCTTACTGCTTCAGGTGCTGCAAGCCCACTAATCTGAGTTTCCAGGAGTGGGCCGCCGCCAATTGGTCCGAGCACTTCTGTTAATTCCTTGACGAAGTTGATAGTTGGTTCCATGTTTTTTCGTGATTCCGCGCGAACATGACAGCCTCACCATGGAGTCACACAGGATTTTGAAACATAGGGGCCCTGCTGTGGTGGACGCGAAGCGGCTACAGAAGTTGGTGTGGATCACGGACACACAAATGCTTCAATTGACTTTGTCAGAGAAACAATTGGCGGCGAGGGCAGAAAAATTACGTTTGTTGATGAGATTGCGAGGCACTGTAGTCCATGGAGCAGCCCCCAATGTGCATGAGTCCACTCACTATCAACAGTACTACTCGACTTATCTGTCTGATCCTCATGCAGAAATAATGGCTGAAATGCGCGCACAAGGACGGTTAGGGCCACCTCGTTTTGACCCGAGCATATTGCCCAATACCGACAGACCAAAAGAAGAAATGGGCTTACTCAGCAGGATTAGTCCCTACGGTTGATATGCTGCGCGAGGGCGATGGGTTTGGAGCCAGTTGTACCCTGCGTCCAGGGACGCAAATTCGGCGAGAGTCACCGTATCTGTAGTAATCGAGTGAGTTGCAAATGCCAAATTGGTGACTGTTCCTTGAGTAGTGACCAGCAATAGCCAATCAAGATAGACCTTAAATTCAGCAAAAGTTATTGAACGCCGCGGTGGCGGCCTGCAAAAGCCTTGCCCGAATGTGCCCGTGAACTCTCGTGCACCACCCGCAGTCAAGGCAACAACACAGGTATTTCCCAACGTAGCTTGATTACAAACCTCATGCCTGTAGACGTTAACAGTGACTTGTTTGCTTGAGCGATCTTTCCACGCGATAAAGTGACAGAGATCATGCAGATCTCTCATGCTAGGATTTGATTCAAGCGCTGCGCACAAGCTGTGTACTCGCTGCTTCTTAGCTTCCGTCTTTATTTCGGATTGAGTTGACTTGAACTCAATCAACGAAAAATTATCGTGGTCACTAATTAAGTAATCGGCTAGCACGTTCCTGTCGCCGCCGTCCAACGGACACGCTTGAAAAAGCGATCCGAGGCTTGTTGCCTTAATCCTCAAATGCTCCGTAAACGCTCTGGCTACTGCCTGTTCAGCTTTTCGCATTGTTGTCCCTTGTTTTTTAGAAGACTCTAACCGAAGTCTTAAGTTATTTCATTGTTGACAGGCACGGCTTTCACTGTACGCTCGTCCTGATCAGTGGTCGAATGAATGCAGTGTTTTCAGTCCTTCGTCCACGGCAGAAGCCCCGAGTTCCCGGCCCCAAATGCAACGCATCTGACCGAGCCGGGCGCACTTAGGCTTCGTTGTAAAAAATGCAATGACGATCCGGCAGCCCTTTGACTGGGGCGGTACTCCGTCTCAGTCCACATGTGCAGGTTCTATAAGGCGGGAAGAGGCGATGTCAGTCCTGCCTAGACGCAACGCGTCTGACCTAGGCAGGACGGATATGGCCTCGTTCTATGTTGAGTCAAGTCCGGCAGGCTGCTGGCTGTGGCGGTACTCCGCCTCAGCTAGTGTGTCACGACATTGTTAGCCCACCGTAAGAGGCGATGTTGATCCTGCCCCAGGCGCTTGCGCCTGACAGGCAGGTTCAACATGGCCTCGCTGGTTCAACAATCGAGGCACTAGCATGCACTTCAAGGCCAAGGGCCTTGGATTACAGCCAGATTCTGCTGAACTTACACACCTTACGGCAGTAAAAAATCCGCCGCCCGTTGCGCCTGTGAAGCGGCCGTGAAGACCAGCCGCTTGTCATTGCGCAATGCTTCCAACCAATTGGAGATGTAGCTCGCATGCTGCAGCTTTCCATCCAATCCGCAGTAGTTGGTGAGGAAAGCAGAGCCCATCTCAGCCACCAGCTCCTCAAAAGCATAGGCCTCAAGATGAGCCCGGCTATTGAGCTTTCTGTTGCACCTGTCAGGATGGGCGGTCCAATGCGTGAGTTCGTGCAAGGCAACTCGATAAAAGTCATCTGAACTCCCAAAGGAGCTTCGTGCTGGCAACTGAATGAAATCAGTCATAGGTGAGTAAAAAGCACTGTCACCACCATACAAGATTCGTGCTTCGGACGAAGTCAAGATTGATTCGCCGATGGCGCATGCATCCCATTCGGGAAGCACATCCGGCGGAAGCATCTCGTCAGGCAATGCGTCGATCTGAGACGCGTTAAACACCGTGTAGCTCCGCAACAGAGGAAACGCCCTGCTTTGTTCAGCCGAAGGAGTCTCACGCCCTGAACCTGTCACACCGGCAGTGACGTCTTGCATTTTGAAAAAGACGATGCGCGTACCCTGCTCGCCCTTACGTATGTAAGCACCGCTGGCTCGCGCCTGCTCAAACGTCATCCAGCGGTTAGCGCTGAACCCGCTCATGGCTGCTCGCAAGTTCAGCAACAAGACATTGATTCCCCTGTAGGGGCGTCCTGTCGTTAAGTTTGCCGGGAACAGATTTGATGAGTGACTACGCCACGGACAAATCCAGGGCACAACGCCGGATTCGAGCGCATCAATTATTTGGTCAGTAACTGACTGGTAGATATCCTTGACTTGAGCTTTCATTTAAGAACTCCAATAAAAAAGCCCCTGACGGCGAGGCCGGCAGAGGCTTGAATGAGACTGGGAACGGCTGAGGGTACAGCCGCGTGTAGGGACTATTAGGTGGATATCAATCTAGGCGCAGCCGTATCACTCCAGGGTAATAAGAGTCTCCCTTGATATGGCCAAAGATCCGCTTGGCCAGACCAGTGAAGACGCTTGTCAGGAGGCCCGCGAAGGTCGCGGCCATGACCCCGCTGAATGTGCCGAAGTGGATGACCAAAACAATGGCCGTCACAGCTAAATCAACATAAATGTCATAGCGAAGCCACTTGAGCATCATCCGTCTGGGTAACTTGATGAAGATAAATACCAGGCCGAGAAAGATAGCAAAGCCGGTCGTGAACATAAGACTCCTTGAGGTTGGTTGCCATCCTTTGTATGCGGGACGCATGCAGAAATGAAAGGCGCTCAGGATGTCTGATGAAGGTGGCGTACACGCCGCCTTCTGGAGCCTCCTTTATGGCTCTGCGAACGCAAATCCGAACCGCCCACGCCCTTTCACCAAGGCCGTGAGTGGGACCAACGCGAACGCTTGGATCAAAAATTCCAGGCTAAATTTTTTTCAGAATTTTTTGCGCAGAATTTTTCGCAAATTTCTACCGTTGACTCTTAATCCGATCAAAGAGATCGAAAACGGTCATCTTGAATGTGGCCGCAATGATCTCCATCGCATGTAGCGTCGGATTTGCCTTTCCATTTTCAAGTCTGGACAGGTAGGTCTGGTTAAACCCAGCTTTCTCGCCAAAGACTGTCTGACTCATACCCGTCTCCTGGCGCAGGCTACGCACGCATGCTCCGAAGCGTTGAGACAGGGTGTTTTTCACACCCGGAACTATCAGCTTTATGCTTTAATTGTCATATCGCTTTAATGTCATATTAGACGGTACGACATGACGAAAACATGGACGAACTACGCTGTTGCAAACTCGATTGCCCTCACGCTTTCCAAGCGTCGCAACGAGCCCGTCGACCTTGTGCGCGTGGAAGAAGGCTGGCAAATTCCCAGCTATTGCTCCTGGCTCAATGAGCTAAATGAAATCGACCCTCCGCATCTGAATATTGCAGTGGACGATATTCCTAGCAGCGGACTTGCTGCGCCCTTGGGCGAATCTCTAACTGACGGCTTTTTGCTTAATAGCTCAATCGATTCTCAAGAGGACCTATGACCGACGAACTCAAACAGATAGAAATTGCGACAGCAAAACTCAAACTGCAACGAGAGCAAATGGCGCTTCAGGACGAAATGGACAAGCGCGCTAGAAAGCAGAAAATCGTTGAAGTAGCCCAGGGAGCGATGGACAGTGCAAAAAGCATTCGTCCGCCTCGGCGTGGTGTCGTTAACTGGCTGGTTTGGGTGCCCGGTGCTGCAGGTTTGTTTTTTCTATTTTTCGGCGGCCCTGGTGATAAGTCATTTGGACTTCTGCTTGTTTGTTTTGCGGGCGGCATTTTCCTGTTTAGGCTGTTTCGACGGTAGTTGCCACGCCTTTGCGGATCGTGTTCGATTTGCTTAAAATATAGGCATGGCGGAAATCTCAAACAGTCTCTCTTTCAAGCAGCTGCGTTGGATAGACGAGTACATGCTTGACCTCAACGGCGCCGCCGCAGCCGTGCGTGCTGGCTACAGCGCCAAAAGCGCCCGTTCAATCGCGCATGAAAACCTGACAAAACCCGACATTCAGGCCGTTTTACAGGCTCGCCAGGCAGAGATGGCCAGTGACCTGAAACTATCGCGCCAGGGGGTCATACAGGGCCTTGTGGAGGCCGTGAACATGGGGCGCGAGCAACAGAACCCCGGAGCCATGATCGCCGCCCTGCGGGAGGTTGCAAAAATGCTCGGGTTTTATGCGCCGGAAGTGAAGCGGATTGAGTTGACCACTGACCAGCGCTCGATGCACAACGACATGACTGATTTGACAGATGCAGAGCTCCTGGCCCTGATCAAGCGCCACAGCGCGCCTGTCTGAGCAGGCCAAGGCACGTGTGGAGAAGGCCACCGGCGGTGGCCCTCCCCTTTAGGGGTACTTATCGCAACAGGAGATCGTTGATTTTGTTGGCCTTTTTGCGGCCGGCGCAAATAGCAGCGGCGCATCGAAGTCGTTGATTTCATTGAGTTTTTATGCGCGGTGCGTTTTTTGAAACTCGCGACGCATCGGCCGCAGCTGGCGGGAACAACTTCAGCCAGTCTGCTCCAGCTAGCGTGATGACCAGAGGCTTGCGTTCGCCGCCCTGCACGTAGCCCCGGTCTGCAGCGAGCTTCAGCGCCTCCCGTACCGACTGCTTGGACATTTGAAGGGTTTTTTTGACACCGCCATAGTCGTCCTCAAGACGACGGGCAGAGATCGGCCTCTCCTGGTTATCAAGCACCCTGAGCACAGCCACGATGGCCTTTTGCTCGGCGCTTTGCCGGGCTTGTGTGGCATTGACGGCACTGAGATAACCATCCTGCACGCGCTCCAGCAACACCGCCGCAGGAATAGCAGAGTAGTTGGTCTTGGTGACGGTCGCCGCCACGAAGCTACCCAACACATCCATCGACACGCCAAAGGCCTTGGCCTGTGCATCGGTGGGGCGATTCATGTTCATTTGCCACCTCAAGCCATCGGTCAACGCCGAGGCTCCGCGTGATGCGCCCTGGCTGACATCGCCGGTGCTGGAGCTGTACTTGTTGGCGTGGTGCGCCAACAAGACAGTGGCGCCGGTCTGTTGTGCCAGTGATTCAAGGGCTTCTACAAAACGGGTTGCATCCTCATTGGAGTTCTCTTCACCGCCCCGAAAACGTGAGGCTGGATCGATAACGATCAGACGAAGATCTGGCACCTGCCTTGCCAGAGCAGCGATGCGCTCTACGGTGACCGTGGCGGACACTTCGCCAGTGGGCCCTTTTTTGGTCAGGAGAGTGTCCGTTCCGATGGTTGAAAAAACGAACAGCCGCTGATCCAATCCAGCGAGATCCTTCGCATGTCCCTTCATCGTCAAGTGGCTCTGGATGCGATGCAGTCGGCGATGTATTTCATCGTCGTCATCTTCGGCGCAGAACACAAGTGCGCCCCCAGTCTCGCCGATTTCCCAATGGTCAGCCAGCGGTATTCCGCTGGCGACACTGACTGCTAACTGAAGCATCCATTGCGATTTACTACTGCCGCCAGGCGCGACGACAGCGCCCACCTTCCCGAGCACCACCAGGTCTTTAACCAGCCAGCGACGGGGTGAAGGCGCAGAGTTCAGGTACCGGCCAATGCGCCCGGCGCTCAGGTTGAACAGAGGTTTGTTCGTAAGAAGATGCTGATAACGCTCGGGGTGATTCTGTTGGTCACTGCTGTGAATAGACGCGCAAGTACTTTCAATCTTGGCAGCTGGCAATGGTGGCAGATTGCTTTTGTTCCAACGGTGACAGTGCTTGATGGACTCATCCAGGTCGAACCCACTGGCCAGCAGGCTGCCCATAAGCTTTAACAAATGGGGGGTTCTTTCACCGTCTTTGCAGCTCGTCTTCATGAGTTCCTCCATGCTGGTGCTCGGCATGGTGGAGCCACTGGCCCGCCTCGGCACGGGTGCGGAAGCAGGCTGAACCAAGCCCAATTGCCGCACTAATTGATCCCATGTGGTGCTGGGCAAAGATGCGGAAGCTTTCATCGTTGTTCTCCTTCGCCAGGAACGGTTACCAACCGGGTCTGGAACGGTACGGCGGTCTTGAGGTGCCAGAACCCGGGAAGTATCATCACTCGGGGTAAGTCGCATACAGACTTATCGCCACTGAATCGGTCAGCTAGCGCGTGCTGGCGCTCTTTGAATTTCCCGAGAGGACAATCCGCCATTCGCCAGTAGCTATGCCACTTGTCCGGGCTGGACTCCACCAGGATGTGCGGTGGAGCCGCAGACTCCAGCAAGGGCGCAATTGGTGCGCCGTCGAGATCAACAAACAAAGCACGAACGCGCAGCACATTGGTCGCCTTACGACCCTTCAGGTCGCCCTCGTTGACCATCACGAAGACGCCTTGGCCAGCGTTGTTCAGCTGTGTCAAGCGTGCTGCGTGTTGACTGAGAGTCCCGTGCAACTCGGTGGGGCCGCCTCGACCTTTCTGCACGCCTTCAGGAATAGCCATGAACGTAAATTTTTCCCCTGGACCAAGTAGGTCAAGGAACACCTGCGCGGCAGCCAAATCAGGGGTGGGGACGAAGGCGGTCATGATTGCGATCCTTCTGGAAATGTCCTAGCTGCGCGGCGGCACTCGTAGTACGCCTCAATGACTCTTTTCGGATCAGGCATATCTGTGCCAGGTTCGCAGAACATCAACGCAAATTCGCCTGTGCTCCAGCGCACGCTTACGAGGTGATACCCCATCAGCCGGCCAGTTGCGATGTGTGCCTGGATAGCTGGGGAAAGCTGGTCAATTCCCATCACCGCTGGGCTGTCGTTCACCATGGCGTTGGCCAGGATGTCGGCTTCCCGGGTGTAAAGGGCTCGATTTCGAAGCGAGTTGCGACTGCTCATATCGCCACCTTCCCTTTGCTGCGCTGCGCACGTGTCGTGTTGGCAGGAACACTGGCCTTAGCGGAAAGGTATTCCCGGATATCACCAACCTTGAAGCGGGTGCAGCCAGGCCCTAAACGGACAGGCTTGGGAAAGTCAGGATCTTGCTGGCAATTGCGCCAGACGGTAGAGACACCCTTGGAGACCACTGTGGCCAGCGCCTTCACGCTGATCATGGCCGCGTCGGGGAGCATGTCAAAGTGGGAGATGTCCACCCTACGGGCTGATTCGGGCGTGTTTGGCAGCGCTGAGGCGGCCGTGGCCGGCTTGGACTGATGCTGTTTGGCTTGCATTGGGACTCCTTTTCAGAAGTACCCATCTGGCTTGGAAATCAGCTGGAAATCAGGCGTACCAAGGTCCCGCAACCCGCATGGATAAAGGGTTCAGAAAGAAATCACAAATAAATTAGAAATTTCCAATTTCGCTATTTCCAACCTTTGCTTTTCAAATATGTAGAAATAGTTTTTCCGCCAATTCGACGGGGTTGACCTGCAGCCGTCTCAGCGTCCGTAATTTTTTTTGCCACGGCTTGGCTTATCCTGCTGATAGGGTACTGCTGCGCGCGTGGACCCGATTGATTAATTCCCCATCCTTGCCCAATACCTGCTTTTTCAATTTCTTTTGCGATGGCCCAAACATCATACTTACTGTTCCACCATTGAGCTTTGACAATGGCTGGCACCTGGGAACCCCGGCTTTGGGTTCCGGAAAAAGCCTCGCACTTTGCGATTGCCTCGACCGAGAAGCGCCCCTCCCTCTCAACATCAGCCATGCGCTTTCGAATGTCGATGTACCCGGTTCCATCAGCTTTGAACACCGACGTCGTTTTCCACGCGTCCAGTGTGTCTGAGTAGTAGTTGAAAGCGCAGTCGTTCGAGCCAAGCTCTACAACGTCAACTAAATACATCCACCTATCTCGGCGTGTGGCAGGCGTCAATCGTGAGCGCTTGCCGGAGTCATTGATAGCCATTTCCCAAAGCGGTACTTTCACAAAAATACTCGGCACCAATTGCTGACTCAATATAGCGTCCCGTAGATCGTTCTCACTGCATTGCAAATGCGCCATGAGTTCTGTAAAAGTGAGGCTGGTTCGGACAATTGGGTTAGTGGCCATGAAGCGTTACAACCATTGTTAAAAGTGAATGCAGTAGAGGGCGATGATGCACATCATGCTGCCCGCCCAATGGGAACGACATCACTGTTGCCCCTCACCGTCTCACAAAAATCTGCCCACTCGGCCATGAGTCGCGCCCGCTTTTCCAGCAAGTCGCCCCGACGATAAGCAGCTTCAGACTTGTCCTCTATGGCATGAGCCAGCGCCATTTCACACACATCGCGCGGATACGCTGTCGATTCAGCGGCCCAGTCGCGGAAGGTTGACCGGAACCCGTGCACTGTCAAATCTGATCGACCCATGCGCTTTAATGCCGCTAAACATGTCATGTTGGAGATCGGCCTGTCAAGCTTGGCACCTGGAAATACAAGCTCGGAATCCTTGTTATCCCATTTCACCTGGGCCAGTACGGCGATGGCCTGTTTGCTCAATGGCACGCGATGTTCGCGAAAACCTTTCATGCGCTCTTTGGGAATCACCCACAGGCCTGCTTCCAGGTCAAACTCACTCCACTTGGATTCGATCACCTCGCTGGTGCGGGTCGCCGTAAGAATGATCAATTGCATGGCAAGCGAGCCCGTGCCCGGCATGGCCCGCAAAGTTTTCATGAACTGCCCCATCTCTACCCACGGTAAAGCTGCATGGTGTCCAGCTGCTGCAACCTTTGATGGTTTCGGAAGTGCCTCGCTCAGGTGGCCCTTCCACGCAGCTGGGTTGTCCCCGCTGCGGTAGCCCTGCACCTTGGCCCAATCCAATACCTTCTCCACACGCCCTCGCACGCGGGTGGCGGTTTCCGTCTTGGTTGACCAGATGGGCTGCAGGATTTTGAGAACCAATGCTGTATTGATCGAACTCACTGGGAGATTTCCGATGACGGGGCTGGCATAAGTCTTCAACGTATTTCGCCACTGCTCGCCATGCTTGGCGCTGCGCCAACCTGACTCATTGGCTGCGATGAAAGCATCGGCAGCCTTATCAAAGGTGATGACGCTAGCGCTGGCCAGGCGCCTTTCCAACACAGTTTCTCGCTTCGCTTCAATGGGGTCGATACCGTCAGCGATCAACTTTCGCTGGTCTGTGGCGCGCGCGCGCGCTTCAGCCAACGAGAACGTAACGAGCGACCCCAGCCCCATTTCACGAGCCTTGCCATCAAGCACGTAGCGCAAGATCCAGGACTTGGAGCCACCCTTTGAAACTTGCAGATAGAGACCTGCCCCATCAAAGTGATAGCCCGGCCTAGTCTCTTTTTCAACCTGTTTGGAAAGCAGAATTCGAATTCGTCTAGCCATCGTCTACCCCCTTTTTACCCCCGTCACAATGTAATATTCTACGGGATCAGACGAGATAAGGTGAGACTAGAATTTTTAACTCTTCATTGGAAAATGGTCATTATTTAGACAGGATGAGACGGCCTTAGAGTTAGACGGAGAAAGACGCCTCTTCCGCCAAATAGTCAAGCCTTTGCGAGTTTCCACGCAATGGCAAAAACTCCTGAAAGCCCAGCAAGTCTGGGCTTTTTTGTTTCCGGCTTCACTTTGTCCTTTCCGGCTTCGGCCAGGCAAAAAAAAGCCACCTCACGGTGGCTCTTTTTAAATTGCATCGAGCGAATCAGTTCAACGCCGATTTCTTGCCTTCCTTGTAGGTGTACAAGGTGATGGCGGGGTTCTTCAACTCGCCATTGGGTTCAAACTCGATGGTGGTGGTCACGCCCTTGAAGCTCGCCTTGATGAGCTCAGGGGTGTAAACCTTGGGGTCGATGGAACCTGCACGCTTCATGGCGTCGGCCAGAACAAAGGTGGCGTCGTAAGTGTACGGGCTGTAAACCTGGAACTGGTTGGGGTACTTCTCGTCGTACCGCTTCTTCCAGGCCTCGCCACCCGGCATCTTGGCCAGTGAAGCACCACCTTCAGCGCAGATGACGTTCTCGACAGTCTTCGGGCTACCGGCCAGCTTGGCGATTTCAGCCGTACAGATGCCGTCACCACCGAAATACTTGACCTTGCCCATGCCCAGTTGCTCCATCTGGCGCAGCATCGGACCGGCTTGTGGGTCCATGCCGCCGTAGAAAATGGCGTCGGGGTTCTTGGCCTTGACTGCGGTCAGGATGGCCATGAAGTCGGTGGCCTTGTCGGTTGTGAACTGCTCGTCAACCACGGTCATGCCTTTTTCCTTGGCGGTTTTCTTGAAGATGTCGGCAACGCCCTGGCCGTAAGCGGTACGGTCGTCAATGACAGCGACTTTTTTCAACTTGAGAGTGTCCGCAGCGTAAAAAGCCAGGCCGGAGCCAAGCGCCAGGTCATTGGCGATGATGCGGTAGGTGGTTTTGTAGGCTGGTTTGGTCAGGTCGGGGTTGGTTGCTGCGCCCGTCACGTGGGGGATGCCGCAGTCGTTGTAGACCTTGGATGCAGGAATGGTGGTGCCGGAATTCAGGTGGCCGACCACGCCGGCAACCTTGGCGTCGCACAATTTTTGTGCGGCTGCAGTGCCCTGTTTTGGATCGGCTGCATCATCTTCAGCGACGATTTCAAATTTGGCCTTTTTGCCACCGATTTCAAAACCCTGCTTGTTCAGGTCCTCGATGGCCATGCGCACGCCGTTTTCATTGTCCTTGCCGTAGTGCGCCTGTGCGCCGGAGAGCGGCGCCACATGACCGATTTTGACGATCAGTTCACCGCCGGCTGGCGCTGCGGCCGGTGCTGTGGCCGATGCGGCCGGAGCTGCTGCAACTGGGGCGGCTTCTTCTTTTTTGCCGCAGGCTGCAACCAGCACAACAACCGCTGCTACTGCCGTCAGTTTCAATTTCATCTGCATAAGGACACTCCGGTTAAAAATTTCTGTTTAAAAATTGAGGGCAATTTTTTACCCTGCGCACTGGAACATATCGCAATTTTCGCGCCCGTGCCATAGCAACGCCCCTAGACGCCTCAAATAATCAGCAGCCGGGTTACAGAAAGATGCAGATGCGGTAGGCCGATGCACCACAGGAAAGACGAGTCAATCTCAGGCCGGATATTCGCCGGGATCACGCGGGAGTTCCTGCGCCACGGCCTGACTGACAGATTCACGCACGACCAGCTCTATTTCCTCACGCAGACGAGGCCCCAGTGCCTGGGTATGCGTGAGGATGAGCTGGCCCACCGCTTCGCGCAGCCGCCTTTCCAGCACCAGGTCCACACGCTGCATGACGCGGTGAACCATCTGGTCCTCAAAGTGCTCGAGGGATGCCGTGGTGGGCGTGTGCTGCGTCAAATCCGGTTGTGAACCTGGCTGCACGACTTCCGTCAGCGTCGGAACAAAGCGCGGCGGTGTCTGGTTGCTGTTCAAGGCGTCTCCCTTGCAGCAGCCACATCGTGGCGCGTCAACTCAAATCCGGCATCCTTGTAGGTTTTCCATCTGTCGCGGCCAGCAAGCCGGTCTTCAGGCTGCCCGGAAACCAGCTCGACAAAACGCTCAAAGCCCTCGAATCCTGGGGGAATTTTCCGTCCGAGGTTGATCAGCACGCCTTCGGGAGCCCAGGCCTCAGCCTGTTCCGCCAAAATTATTGCTGTCGAATTTGTCAAGGTTGCCCCTGCGGTATCCAGGCAGTGGGGAAGAAATTCAGTGTTCGAGAACTGCCACAGAAATCTGTCAAGCTCTGCCAGAACCTCGGGCCCGGCAGTCACCACCGCACGCATGTTCCTGCGATGCACCTTCCGCAGGAGACGGCATGCGTAGTCCAGCTTGTCGGGCACATTGAAGTGAAACTCTATTTCCTTCATGCAGAGCGAGGTCTGGTTGCCGGTTTGGAAGAAGCCTTTTTACGGCCCTTTCCTGCAGGTGACGGGGAAGCAGGTTTATCAAGGGCCTGGCCGAGAAGAAAGTCAACCAGCAAGGGTACAGGCCGGCCTGTCGAACCCTTGGCCGAACCGCCCTTCCATGCGGTACCGGCAATGTCCAGATGCGCCCACGGAAATTTTGAGGTGAAGCGCTGGAGGAACTTGGCCGCAGTGATGGCACCGCCGGCCCTGCCTGCAACGTTGGCAACATCTGCGAAGTTGGTTTTCAGGCCGTCGGCATATTCATCGTCGAGCGGCAGGCGCCAGCACAGATCGAGGGATGTTTCGCCCGCATCGTAAAGTGCCCTGGCAAGCTTTTCATCAGCGGTGAACATGCCGCTGCGCACCGCACCCAAAGCCACCACGCAGGCACCGGTAAGGGTCGCGATATCCACCACAGCCCTGGGTTTGAAGCGTTCTGCATAGGTCAACGCATCGCACAATACAAGGCGCCCTTCAGCATCGGTGTTCAGTATTTCTATGGTCTGGCCGCTCATGCTGGTCACCACGTCGCCGGGCTTGATGGCCAGGCCATCGGGCATGTTTTCGCAGGCGGGAATAAGGCCCACCACGTTCAACGCAGGCTTCAGTTCAGCAAGAGCCCTGAAAGTACCCAGCACGCTGGCCGCTCCGCACATATCAAATTTCATCTCATCCATCTCGCCTGCGGGCTTGATGGAAATACCGCCGGTATCGAAGGTGATTCCCTTCCCCACCAGAACCACAGGCGCTTCCGTCTTGACCGCGCCGTCGTAACGCAAAACAATGAACCGCAGCGGCTGGGCGGATCCTTGTGCCACGGCGATAAAGGATCCCATGCCCAACTTGGCAACCTCCCTGGGCCCCAGAACATCCACCTTGATTTTTGGCAGCTTTGCCAGTTCCTTTGCCGCATTCGCCAGCAAGGCAGGCGTGGCGTGATTGGATGGGCGGTTTCCCCATTCCCTGGCCAGGGCGACGCCTTTTGCCAGCCCGACACCCTTGTCAAAGCCAGCCCGTATTGCCCCGGTGTTGTTGACCGCAAATACCACCCGCTCAAGTGAGGGCGGCGTTACTTTTGATTTGGTGGCGGTGTAAATATATGAAGCATCCCCACAGGCCAGGACAGCCGCGCGGACGGTGTCGTCGGCCACAACGGCAAGAGCTGAAAAGCTGATGACCACACGTTTGGCATTGCCGCTTTTGACACTGCTCATGGCAGCGGCGAGGGCGGTGCGCACATTCCTTGGACTGCCGTCGCCCACCCCAGCCAACACAAGACGCGTCGCTGCAATACCCGCAGGTCGATAACTGCCCAGCAACTTCCCCGCCTTGCCGTCAAAGTCACCGGCCTTCATGGCGATGCCTGCCACCTGCGAGATGGCATCATCCCCGGTACCCGAAAACTTTGCCTCCTGGGCTATCAATACCACCAGAACATCACATTTTTCGGAACAAACGCGGGCAAGGCTGGTTGATTTGAGTTCAAAGTCCATAATTGAAGGTCTGGCCGATCAAATAAAAGAATTAAGGGGTTGCGCAGGAAGCCCAAAGACCCAAAAGGGCCTGTGAGCCAAAAGTGATTGTTTAGTCAATGTTATTCCAATCTTCGATACGCAGAGAGCTTGCCCGCAGCTTCGGCGCCACTCTCGTTGTCCTCATCACCATCGTTCTGACCATTGTGCTGATCCGCACTCTGGGTCAGGCATCACGCGGCATCATCAACCCGCAGGACGTCATGCTGTTCATGGCGTATTCAGCGCTGGGGCGGCTCCCGACCATTCTCACCCTCTCGCTGTTCATCTCAATGGTAGGTACTCTGTCACGCATGTATCGTGACAGCGAGATGGTTGTCTGGTTTACCAGCGGCCTGGGACTTGCCGGGTTTTTACGTCCGCTTTTCCGCTTTTCCTGGCCGGTTCTTCTGATCATCGCGTTGACCTCATTGTTTGTCTGGCCCTGGACAAACCAGCAAACCAAGGACATGAAAGAGCGTTACGAAGGTCGCAGCGACCTCGACCGTATTGCGCCCGGACAGTTCCAGGAATCGTCCAGTGGAAACCGCGTGTTTTTTATTGACCGCGATGCATCAACCGCGAAAAAATCCAGCAGTAACGTGTTCATTGCGGCGAACGAACGGGGCAAAAGCTCAGTCACCACCGCACGGGCCGGGAGGATTGAGACCAAGGGCGATACCCAGGTTCTGATCCTTGAAAATGGACAGCGTATGGAAAACGAAATCGGCAAATTTGCGCTGAAGATCAGCGAGTTTGAAGAGTACGGAAGCAATACCGGCGAAGCAGCGCCCCTCAACACCGATGTGACCGAAGCCAAGCTGCTTTCAATTCCCGTGCTTCTCAAGACACCGACGCCCGCCAATATCAGTGAGCTTGCATGGCGTCTGGGGCTGGCCCTGGCCGCCATTAACTTCGTTGTGCTGGCCGCTGCCCTTGCCAGTGTGAACCCACGCGGCGGAAGAAGTGGCAACCTGGTCTTTGTCGTGCTGACCTTTCTGGTCTACAACAACATGATCAACCTGGGCCAAAGCTGGATCTTCGGCGGATTGATAGGTTTTGGAAACCTGATGCTGCTGTTGCACGGCGGTGTTCTGCTCCTCGGCCTGGCCTGGCTGGCAAAACGGCACAATAACTGGACTTTACGTGCCGCCCTGAGGCGACCTCATGGTGCGCGGAGTGCCCCGGCATGAAAACCATACGACGCCTGATCTATGGCGAGGTCCTCGCCTCCATAGCGCTGGTTGCTTTGGGTTTTCTGGCCCTGTTTTTCTTTTTCGACCTCGTTGACGAGTTGCAGTATCTGGGCAGAACCAATGGGCTGCCCAACGCCAATGACATTTACCAGATCAGGCATGCGCTGTTTTATGTCGCATTGCTGGTACCAAACCATCTCTATGAGTTGCTGCCGATTTCGGTCCTGATCGGCACCATCTTTGTCATGGCGAGGCTGGCGCAAAGCTCGGAATACACCATTTTGCGAACCAGCGGGCTGGACCCCTGGCGCGCGCTGAAACTGCTGCTTGGCCTGGGCTCCATTTTTGTAGTGCTGAGCTTTCTGATTGGAGACTACGTCGCGCCAGCAAGCGAGCGAGCGGCACAGTTGCTCAAGGCTCGCTACCAAAGCGCCACAACCGTCGGGCAGACAGGCGCCTGGCTCAAGGAAAAGCAGGCTTACAACACCTACGTCGCCAACGTCAAAATTCTCACCCCCCGCAATGAAATGCAGGGCGTACAGATCTTTGAGTTTGACAACAAGGGACTTGTGGTGTCGATCACGCAGGCCCCCCTGGCGACCTTCGGAGATGACGACTCCTGGCAACTCAAAAAGGCGACCCGCTCGGAGTTTGATATTCGTTCGGCGGCCAATCTGCAGGTCGAGGCGGGCAAGCCTGCAGCAGGGGTCACACGCATCAATCTTGAAAGCTTTCGCTGGCCCACGGAAATCTCGCAGGAAATGGTGTCGGTGGCTCTCCTCAAGCCCGAACGCATGAGTACCGTGGACCTGTTTACCTACATTCGCCATCTGGACTCGAACGGCCAGACGGCTCAACGCTATGAGATCGAATTCTGGAAGAAGGTTTTTTATCCGCTCAGTTGCCTGGTCATGGTCATTCTCGCCCTCCCCTTTGCCTACCTGCACTTTCGCTCGGGAGGGATTGCCTCCTACGTTTTTGCGGGAGTCATGATCGGGATCAGTTTTTTCCTGCTGAATAACGTGTTCGGATATGTAGGTAACCTGCAGAACTGGCAACCTTGGGTTGCGGCCGCTACGCCCGGACTTCTCTACATGGCCATTTCTTTGGGGGCATTTGGATGGCTGGTACTCAGACGGTGAAGATTTGACCACAGGCATTCTTCTTTTCGCCCACGGCTCGCGGGATCCACAATGGCGGGGGCCTATTGAGGCCGTGGCATCACAAATTCTTCAGCGTGACCCGGGAGCGCTTGTGCAGTGCGCCTACCTGGAGCTCTGCACCCCCGCCTTGCCGGATGCAGCCGCCGATCTGATAGCCAGAGGCGCACGGCGGCTGAGGATCTTCCCGCTTTTTCTGGGTGTGGGAAAACATGCGCGCGAAGACTTGCCCAAGCTGCTCGAACAAATCCGTAACTCGCATCCAGGCGTGGAAATCGAGCTGCTACCTGCAGTGGGCGAATTGCCGCAACTGACAACGCTGATGGCCGATATCGCACTCATGAAGATCTGAGTCTGACAGTGTTCTTTAGTACAATTAAGGCATAATGAAATCAATAATTAGCCCGAATTAGATATGAACCTTCACCAATTCCGATTTGTTCAGGAAGCCGTTCGCCGCAACCTCAACCTGACTGAAACAGCACGGGCACTGCACACCTCCCAGCCAGGCGTCTCCAAGGCGATCATCGAACTGGAGGAAGAACTCGGGGTAGAAATATTCGCCCGGCACGGGAAACGCCTTAAACGGGTCACGGAGCCCGGCGACCACGTGCTCAAAAGCATAGATGTCATCATGCGCGAAGTTGGCAATCTGCGCCGTATCGGCGAGCAGTTCTCCGCTCAGGACAGCGGCACCCTGTCTATTGCAACAACCCATACACAAGCGCGTTATGTGTTGCCCCAACCAGTCGCAAAACTGCGCGAAGCCTTCCCCAAGGTCAACGTGAGCCTGCATCAGGGTTCGCCTGACCAGGTCGCCAAGATGGTCATCGATGAAGTCGCGGAAATCGGTATTGCAACCGAATCACTTACCCAGTATTCGGAACTGGTCACATTGCCTTGCTACGAGTGGCAGCACATGCTGGTGTTACCCGTCGCGCACCCACTGGCCGGCAAGGACAACATCACGCTTGAAGACCTGGCCGCCGAGCCGCTCATCACCTATCACCCCTCTTTCACGGGCCGCACCAAGATTGACGAGGCTTTTGCAGCAAAACGGCTGGAGCCACGAATCGCCCTTGAGGCCATTGACTCGGACGTCATCAAGACCTATGTTCGGCTGGGCCTGGGTGTTGGTATCGTCGCCGAAATGGCCATCAAGGATGATGGCACCAACAGCGATTTGCTGGCGATTCCTGCGGGTCCACTTTTTGGCGTGAATATCGCACGCGTGGCTTTCAAGCGCAGCGCCTACCTGCGCAATTTTGTATATACCTTCGCCAGCCTTTTGAGCGACAGGCTGGACCGCAGCGTGATTGAAAAAGTCATGTCGGGCCACGTGAGCGACTACGAAGTTTGACCTCGGCAAATCCATATGAACAACGTTATTGAACGAACCCCAGAGCTAAAGACAAGGCTGCCCGCAGTAGGCACCACCATCTTCACTGTAATGTCCGGCCTAGCGGCAGAGAAAAATGCCGTCAATCTGGGGCAAGGATTCCCCGATTTTGAGTGTGATCCGCGCCTTGTGGGTGCGGTGACGGAAGCCATGACACTGGGCCTGAACCAGTATCCACCCATGGCCGGCGTCGCTGTGCTCAGGGAAGCCATTTCAGCCAAAATCCTCAAGCTGAACGGTCGCAAATACGACGCGGCCAGCGAGATCACCGTCACAGCCGGCGCCACACAGGCCATCATCACTGCGATCCTGGCTGTTGTGCACCCCGGGGACGAAGTTATCGTGCTTGAGCCCTGTTATGACAGCTATATACCCAACATCGAGCTGGCAGGTGGCGTGGTAGTTCGGGTCCCACTCACCCCGGGCACCTTCCGGCCTGACTTCCAGAAAATCAGCGCCGCCATCACGGCGAAAACACGGGCCATAGTCATCAATTCGCCGCACAACCCAAGCGCGACCATCTGGTCCGAAGCAGACATGCTTCAACTTCAGGAAATTCTTGCCCCCACCGATGTTCTGTTGATCAGTGACGAAGTCTATGAACACATGGTGTTCGATGCAGACAAGGGTCAAATTCACCAGAGTGCCGTTCGCTTTCCGGGTCTGGCGGCCAGAGCCTTCATCGTGAGCAGCTTTGGCAAGACCTATCACGTCACCGGATGGAAGGTCGGCTACGTCGCAGCACCGGCAGCCATGACGGCCGAGTTTCGCAAGGTGCACCAGTTCAATGTTTTCACGGTCAATACGCCCGTGCAGTATGGGCTGTCGAGTTACATGGCCGATGAACGCCCATACCTTGATCTTCCAGCGTTCTACCAGCGCAAGCGTGATCTTTTCCGTGAAGGTCTGGCCAAAACCCGTTTCCGGCTATTGCCCAGCGAGGGAAGCTACTTTCAGTGTGTTGATATTTCCGCCTTAAGTGATTTGAACGAGTCAGATTTCTGCAAATGGCTAACTTCGGAAATCGGCGTCGCAGCGATTCCTCTTTCAGCGTTTTACGGAGATGGGTTTGACCAGGGCGTGGTGAGGTTCTGCTTTGCAAAAAAGGATGAGACCCTGAACGCCGCACTTGAGCGACTGGCAAGACTGTAGGTCAGGACTGTCAGCTTTTGGCTGACGGACTGACGCGGCTTGTTCCTGTTGGATTGCTTGCAATATCACGCAAGAATCAATACAACAAAACAAGGAGTCCTTATGTCTATTTCGCTCATTCTGCTTATCGTCCTGATCCTGATCCTGGTGGGGGCATTGCCAACCTGGGGTCACAGTCGCAGCTGGGGCTACGGCCCAAGCGGCGGCCTGGGTCTGATAGTGTTGATCCTTGTGATCCTGTTGCTGATGGGAAAAATCTGACGGAGTAGCACATTGTCAAAAAATGGCCATGCATGAGTGCATGGCCATTTTTTTGCACGCTAACTGTTGAGTTGCTGCCAGGCCTTGTCCAGACGCTTGATGCTCACAGGTTGAGGTGTCCTGAGTTCCTGGGCAAAAAAGCTCACACGCAACTCTTCGAGCAGCCACCGAAATTCCTGCATGCGCGCGTCTGTAGCGCCCTTGCGTTCAGCCACCAGGCGCCAGTACCGCTGTTCCAGTGGCTTCAACTCTGCCATTCGCGCCATATCTCTCGCAGGGTCAGCGCGCCATTTCTCAAGCCGCAATGTAATTGCCTTTAGATAGCGGGAAAAGTGTTGAAGTTGCGCGTAAGGGGCTGCGGTCAGGAAATTTTTGGGTACCAGGCGCTGCAATTGCTGGGCGGCATCAGCTGCAGCATCGGGGGCGTTTTTTGTATCCCGTATCTTGCGTTGGGCCGATGCAAACTCAAGCAGGATGGCTGAGGAAAGGCGTGCGACCTCGCTGGCAATCAGCGTCAGGCGGCCGCGGCCTTCTTCAACACGTCTCCTGAAGTCCGACTCGTTCGCAGGCAGAGGCTCAAGCAAAAAAGCCCTGTCGAGCGCAACTTCAATAATTTGCGCCCTGAGTTCTTCCATTGTGCCTCCACCCGAATTGTCGGCAGAACGCCCTACAAGCATGAATGCAGTAGCCATTTTCTGCATATCTGGCAGATTTTTCTCAAGATACTTCAGTGCATCCCTGATCTGCAGGCCGAACAGCCGGCGGAGTCCGGCACGATGCCTGGTGGCTGCGACGTCCGGCTCGTCGAACACTTCTATCGTCACCGCATCGCCCAAATCGATCAGCGCGGGAAACCCGATCAAGGTCTGGGATCCCTTGCAAATCTCCATCAACTCGGGCAACTCCCCAAAACTCCAGGTCGTGTAGCGCTCAGGAACTCTGGCTGCCGTGGGTGCACTGCTTTTGTCCCGCGCGGTCCGGCGTGTTTGCGGCCATGCCTGGTTTTGTGATGCGGAATGAATGGGAACTCCGTCTGTTCCAGACTGCTCAACACCCGGTGACGTCAGGTTTTTAAGTCCCGCCAGCGCCTGGAAGGCCCCCCGCGCCTGCGCACCCAGTTCGCCCTTGAGCCCACCAAGATTGCGCCCCAATCCAAGCTGCCTCCCATGCTCGTCGACTACGCGAAAGTTCATGAACAGGTGCGGCTGCAGCATCTCAAGCTTCAGGTCACCCCGCTTGACATCGACTGCAGTGGCGTCCCGGACCAGCTTCAGGACCGCATCAGTCAGCGGACCTGTGCCATATAACTCGGGCTGGTTCAGCTGTGCGGCCATGCGCGCCGCCGTCTCCGGCAGGGGCACCAGCCGTGAGCGTGGGCGCTGATGCAGCGTCTTGATGAGGGCCTGCACCTTGTCCTTGAGCATGCCGGGCACCAGCCACTCGCAGCGTTCTTCATTAACCTGGTTCAGCGCAAATAGCGGTACATCGACCGTCACCCCGTCTTTTGGGTCGCCCGGCTCATGCAGGTAGGTTGCCGCGCAGTCCACGCCACCCAGGCGCAGAATTTTGGGGAAAGCCTGTGTAGTGATGCCTGCAGCCTCATGACGCATCAGTTCTTCCTGTGACAGCAGCAGGAGTTTGGGCTGCTTTTTAACTGCTTCACGGTACCAGCTCTCGCAGCTCGCGCCGCTGCAGATGTCAGCAGGCAATTGCTGGTCATAAAAAGCGTAAATCAGTTCCTCATCGACCAGCACGTCCTGTCTTCGAGCCTTGTGCTCGAGGTCTTGCACACGCGCAATGAGCTTCTCGTTGGCCGTCAGGAACGGCAGTTTGGTGTCCCAGTTGCCGGCCACCAGCGCTTCGCGAATAAACACCTCGCGCGCAGCTACGGGATCCACCCGACCAAAATTGACACGCCTGCCGTTGTACACCACCAGGCCGTACAGCGTTGCACGCTCAAGCGCCGTCACCTGTGCGGTCCTCTTCTCCCAGTGTGGGTCGAGCAACTGCTTTTTGAGCAAATGGCCCGCGACCTGTTCTATCCACTGCGGCTCGATGTTGGCGATGCCACGGCCAAACAGGCGCGTAGTTTCGACCAGCTCGGCGGCCACAATCCAGCGACCCGGTTTTTTGCTCAGTCTGGCACCCGGATGCCGGTAAAACCGGATTCCGCGTGCACCCAGGTACCAGTCTTCTTCCTCGTTCTTTTGCCCCAGATTGCCCAGCAAGCCGCAAAGCATCGATAGATGCAGTTGCTCATAGCTCGCTGGCTTGTCATTGAGTATCCATTTCTGCTCACCAATCACGCTGTGCAGTTGCGAATGGATATCGCGCCACTCGCGCACACGGCGCATGTTGATGTAGTTGGCCCTGAGGAGTGTCTCGTGTTGGCGATTCGTCAGTTTATGAACCGCATCGTGACCGCCACGTGAGTCAGCCAGCCATTTCCAGAGCTTCAAATAACCGACAAACTCGCTTTTTTCATCGTCAAACTTCGCATGCGCCTGATCAGCCTGAGCCTGTTTGTCCATGGGCCGGTCGCGCACATCCTGCACGCTCAGCGCACTGGCAATTACCAGCACTTCATCCAGAGCTCCCCGGTCCCTGGCCTCCAGAATCATTCGGCCAACGCGCGGATCCAGTGGCAATTTGGCAAGCGTACGTCCTACGGGCGTGAGCTCGTTATCGTCATCGACAGCGCCCAATTCAGCCAGGAGCTGGTAGCCATCGGCCATCGCACGTCCCTGCGGTGGTTCGATAAACGCGAAGTTCTCAATCGCGCCCAGGTGCAGCGCTTTCATGCGCAGGATCACGGCGGCCAGGGAACTGCGCAAAATCTCCGGGTCGGTAAAACGCGCCCTTCCCAAAAAATCCTGCTCGTCATAGAGCCGTATGCAAATACCGTCCGCCACGCGGCCGCAACGCCCGGCGCGCTGGTTGGCCGCCGCCTGGCTGATCGGCTCCACCAGCAGTTGCTCGACCTTGTTTCTAAAACTGTAGCGCTTGACGCGTGCGGTACCAGCGTCAATCACGTACCTGATACCGGGGACGGTAAGCGATGTCTCTGCCACATTGGTGGCCAGCACGATACGGCGGTTGTTGTGCCCGGAAAAAATCTGGTCCTGCTCTGCAGGGCTCAGGCGCGCAAAAAGCGGCAATACTTCCGCGTTGCGCATCATGGGTTTGTGCGTCAGGTGCTTGCGCAAATGGTCGGCCGCCTCGCGGATCTCACGTTCCCCAGGCAGAAATACCAGGATATCGCCCGCACTGTGTGGGCTTAACCAGAGCTCATCGACTGCATCGGCTATCGCGTCGTTCAGGTCATAGTCGCGGGACTCTTCATATGGACGGTAGCGCTGCTCCACCGGAAACATGCGCCCCGACACCATGATGACCGGTGCAGGACCTTTTGTCGAGGCAAAATAATCCGCAAAGCGCTGAGCATCAATCGTGGCTGAGGTAATGACCACCTTCAGGTCGGGCCGGCGCGGCAACAACTGGCGCAGATAGCCGAGCAGAAAGTCGATGTTCAGGCTGCGCTCATGGGCCTCATCAATGATGATCGTGTCATAGGCGTTGAGCAGCGGGTCGGTCTGCGTCTCAGCCAGCAGGATACCGTCCGTCATCAGCTTGACCGACGCGTCACGGCCCAGCCGATCCTGAAAACGTACCTTGTAGCCGACCACGTCGCCGGGCGTTGTTTTCAACTCTTCAGCGATGCGCTTTGCCACACTGGACGCGGCGATACGGCGCGGCTGTGTATGACCAATCAGACGGCCGCGCTGACCAGCAGGGTAGTTAAGTTTGCCGCGTCCCATGGCGAGGGCAATCTTGGGCAACTGTGTGGTTTTGCCCGACCCCGTTTCGCCACAGACGATGATGACCTGATGTGCATCCATGGCAGCGGTGATTTCATCCCGTTTGCCCGAAACTGGAAGCGACTCAGGGAACTCTATGACAAGTTGAGGCTGGGTCGACGGTAGGGGAGTAATTTGCAAAGGCACGAGGGAATATGCAGACCATATGGGCACTGTTCAACCCTCATTATCGACCCCTGAAAGGTCCCCCGGTATTCACGTTGAGGCCAAAACAGGCAATTCGACAATCTCGGCACTGGCATGATCAAACCACGCCACCCGGCTTTCGTAGCTGATTGCGGTGCGGGACATCGCACGTGCCATGGAAATGGCACTTGCCCCCCTGACTGCCGGATTATTCAGGCGCAGCACACCCACCCCGATTTCTGCCACCCACACCGTACTGTCTGCCTCAAAACGCCTGGCATCCAGGCTGGTATTCAAGGTGACCGACTTGCGCAGGCGATACTCGATTGAGCGAGCCAAACGTATAAGGCGCCCGCTCTCATGGCAGTTGCGCATGATGAGAAGAAAACCGTCGCCACCGAGTCGTCCCATCTCGACTTGTGCCGGGACCAGTCGGCGCAAACGCCCGGCACATACAAACAAGGCACTGTTGACAGCCGCCGCACCGTGCAGTTTTTCAAGCGCGTACAAGTTGGCGATGGTCAATACGATGACACCCAAAGGTTCTGGTTTGTCCCGAAAACTCTTGAATACTGCCCCGACGAGTTGACCCGTTTCCTCATGGGACCGCATGCGCGTCACAGGGTCATAAGCGGGCCCATGGGCCATGACATCCTGCAATTCGATCAGGTAAGCGTACCGGGCCCACAAAACGTAAGCCATAGTCATCAAATACATGGTCGCGGCAATGGAACTCGCAACATGTATCGGCCAGAGCGTCTCCAGGCGGTGGATCGCAAGCCAGCCAAGCCCACTCAGGGATACAAGCATACAGAAAACGCTGATTACCGCTACCCACCCCAAACGAATGCCGCGCAAGGCACTGCGCACACAAAACAGCAAGCCTGCAAAGGCGAGCAGGCAGGCCATCAGGACACTCAGCCTGAGGGATTGCTGCGGGTCAAGTGTCCACCCTGCTCCCAGGACGATCAGACACAAGGCCCCAAGCGACAGCATGGTGCGCTGTTGCCTCTCACGGCTCCTCAAGATCCCAAGCAAAGCCAGCAGCTGGTATGCCAGCATGCAGGAAACCCCTGTGGCAAGGTGCGCGAGAAGCCGCGCAAGAGTCGCGTCGTCGGCTATCGGCAGGATATCCAGAAAAGCCAGAACAAAAAGTGCGGACGCCACACCTGACATCGCCGCATTGACTGCGATACGGTGCAAAGACCGGAAGTACGCCAATGCGGCGCCGCCCAAAATCAGGGCCGTCATGCCAAAAAAGCAGCCCCACAAACCAATCGCCAGTGTTTCCATCGCCCTCGAAGATAACCTCCCCGTCTGATTGGGGCAACCGGTACCCTGCATTTTGTTCAGGGCTGTCTCAACATCGATACGAAGCTGGCTGCCGACGTAGTGCCTTACACTTATTTCCGTTGGTGAAAAGCACTCTGCTTGCCACCCCAAATCTCACGATCCCGAAAGCATACCCATGTCTGCCGTGTTCAATTTCACCTTTGTACCGTGGTTCCGTTCGGTGGCACCGTACATCCACACCCACAGAGGCAAAACCTTTGTAGTAGGCATCGCAGGTGAAGCCATAGCCGCAGGTAAACTGCAACACATCGCGCAGGATCTCGCACTTATACAGAGCATGGGTGTCAAAATTGTGCTTGTGCACGGTTTCAGGCCCCAGGTCAACGAGCAGCTTCGCGCGAAAGGCCATGCCGCGCGGTATTCACATGGCATGCGCATCACGGATGAAGTAGCCCTGGACTGCGCCCAGGAGGCGGCAGGCCAATTGCGTTACGAAATCGAGGCAGCTTTCAGCCAGGGCCTGCCCAATACCCCGATGGCCGGCGCGACCATCCGCGTTATTTCAGGTAACTTCATTACAGCCCGGCCCGTCGGGATCATGGACGGGGTGGATTTCCAGCACTCAGGACTGGTGCGCAAGGTGGACGTTGCTGGCATCACGACCACGCTAAATCACGGTGCCATGGTACTGCTTTCGCCGTTCGGCTTTTCGCCGACCGGCGAAGCGTTCAACCTGACCATGGAAGAAGTGGCCACGTCGGTCGCCATTGCACTTCAGGCCGACAAGCTGATTTTCCTGACCGAAATTCCAGGTATCCGCATTGAGCCGGACCAGCCCGAGAGCGAAGACAACCCTATTGATACGGAACTACCGCTGGCTGCCGCGGAAAAGCTGCTGGCCAGCCTCTCGCCGGCTGAACGCCCCACCGATACAGCGTTCTATCTTCAGCACTGCGTCAAGGCATGCAAGGCGGGCGTCGAGCGCAGCCACATCCTGCCGTTTGCGATCGACGGCGCCCTGCTGCTTGAGGTGTATGTCCACGACGGCATTGGCACCATGGTGATCGACGAAAAGCTCGAGAGCCTGCGCGAGGCCAACCCGGATGACGTCGGTGGCATCCTGCAACTCATTGAGCCTTTTGAAAAGGACGGAACGCTGGTCAAGCGTGGCCGCACCGAAATTGAGCGTGACGCTGAACTTTATTCAGTGATTGAGCACGACGGCGTTATCTTTGCATGCGCAGCGCTATACCCCTACCCCGAGGCCAAAACCGCTGAAATGGCAGCGCTCACGGTTTCGCCGCAGAGCCAGGGTCAAGGGGATGGTGAAAAAATCCTCAAACGCATAGAGCAGCGCGCCCGCGCAGCAGGTCTGCAGAGCATTTTTGTGCTGACGACCCGCACCATGCACTGGTTTATCAAACGCGGCTTTGTGCAGGTAGACCCGGACTGGCTGCCCGAGGCACGCAAACGTAAATACAACTGGGATCGAAAAAGTCAGGTGCTGGTGAAAAAGCTGGCCTGAACGGGCTACCCAAGCCTATCGACACGCGACATGTCGGGCGTCTGCAGCCAGGACTGAAATTCGTCGACGAGTTGTCGGCTGGCAGCCGCAGCAGCGCTCCAGACCTTCACCCTCGCGTGCAAATCCGGCCCGTAGCGTGTGAAGTCCGTACGGTCAGGCAATTTGCCATGAGGCAGTTTTTTTACCCAGGCCGGGTCCGGCGCCAGCAGGACCATATTGTCCAGAAAGTGTGTGGCCCTGTGCCGCCACCTCAGGCTCTTGTCCAGCCAGCCCGGCACCACGGCTTTCTGGAAGTGGGGGTACAACGCCAGTCCTGCCCCACCTGCAGGCGCCAGGTTTGCCGCGTAGTTCAGGTGCAGGTGGTAGTCGGTGATGCCGCCGTCCCAGTAGGCCCCCGGTGGTGCGCCGGGAATGTTCTGCACTGACCGCAACACAAAAGGAATGGAACAGCTCGCCTGCAGCGCCGGGTTGAAGTTGCCTTCATTCAGTGCCACCTGCCGCGTGCGGTAGTCGCCCGTCAGGAAAGGCAGCGGCGCGTTGGGCGTTGAAAACACCACACGCTCCAGCCAGGCACCCATGGCCTTGCGGTGCAGCCCGTTGGCGAGAAAAGCACCCAGATAGCCCAGCGGCGTGGCCAGTTTGTGCTCGCGCCCCAGCATGTGCCGGCCACGTGACGTGACGATGTGCAGGCGGTAACGCGGGTGCGACAACACCTCGTGCACCCTGCCCCCGTAAAAGCTTTTGAGGCTTTCACCAAACTGCTCGCTTACAAAATCAGCTGTCGGCCGCTTTTGCCCCGGCTTTAGTTCGTAATGCTGATGGATGTAGTCGTGCTCCAGCCGGTGAAACGCAGCCACGGGGTCATCCAGGCAGGCGGTTGCCATGCGCCAGGCACCTATTGAAGCGCCCACCAGGTGAACCGGATGTGTGGTCTGCGCCAGCCAGTCACCAAAAATAAAACGATCCAGCGGCCCCAGGATCAGGCCCTTGGGCCCGCCAGCCGCGCCCGGCACCACGCCAATGTCCTGCGGCTGCAAACCATTTTTTTCGATATGCGACCTGGCCCTGGGGCCCGCGTAAATGCGAAGGGCTTGCATGGATGGTTTGCGACATGCAGCGGGTTTACTTTTTCAGCCCGGCCAGCTTGCTGAAAGCCGATTCCATGGCCGTGGAAGCCGTCGGCTGCGACGCGCCAGGGCGTCCGCCGTAAGCACCATCACCCCGACTGCGGTTGTTTTGCCCCGGCCGCGCGCTTTCAAAACGGTTGTCGCGCGGTGCATCGCGGCGAGCTGGTGCCTCGCCGAGTTTCATGGTCAGGCCGATGCGCTTGCGGGCCACGTCCACCTCTGTCACACGCACCTTGACGATGTCACCGGTCTTCACGACCTCGCGGGCATCGGTGGTGAATTTGTGGCTGAGCTGGCTCACATGCACCAGGCCGTCCTGGTGAACACCGATGTCAATGAAGGCGCCAAAGGCCGCTACGTTGCTGACGGTGCCTTCCAGTTCCATGCCTTCCTTCAGGTCCTTGATGTCCTCAACGCCGTCGTTAAAGCGCGCTACCTTGAAGTCGGGGCGCGGGTCACGGCCCGGTTTCTCCAGTTCGGCCAGGATGTCCTTCACCGTGATGACGCCAAACTTTTCATTGGCAAAAAGCTCGGGCTTCAGGGTTTTGAGCATGTCGGCGCGGCCCATCAACTCGGCCACGGGCTTGCCGGTAGTGGCCATGATCTGCTCGACCACAGGATAGGTCTCGGGGTGCACGCCCGTCATGTCAAGCGGGTTGCTGCCGCCGCGCAGCCGCAAAAAACCGGCGCTCTGCTCGAAGGTCTTGGCGCCCAGGCCGGTGACCTTGAGCAGGTCGGCCCGCGAGGCAAACGCACCGTTGGCATCGCGCCACCGCACCACCGACTTCGCCACGGTCTGGCTAAGACCCGACACGCGCGCCAGCAGCGGTACGCTGGCTGTGTTCAGGTCCACGCCCACGCTGTTCACGCAATCTTCCACCACCGTGTCCAGGCTGCGCGCCAGGTCGCTCTGGTTCACATCGTGCTGGTACTGGCCCACGCCTATTGATTTAGGGTCGATCTTGACCAGTTCGGCCAGCGGGTCCTGCAGGCGGCGGGCAATGCTGGCCGCACCGCGCAGGCTGACATCGACATCAGGCATTTCCTGCGAGGCGAACTCGCTGGCTGAATACACCGAGGCGCCGGCTTCGCTCACCACGACACGTTGCATGCCATCGATCTTTTTCATCAGGTCGGCAGCCAGCTTGTCGGTCTCGCGGCTGGCCGTGCCGTTGCCGATGGCGATCAGGTTGACGCCGTGCTTTTCGCACAGCTTGCCCAGGGTGTGCAGCGAACCGTCCCAGTCGCGGCGCGGCTCATGGGGGAACACCGTAGCGGTCTCGACGAGCTTGCCGGTGCTGTCGACCACAGCCACTTTGACACCGGTACGAATGCCCGGATCCAGACCCATGACCACACGCGGGCCGGCGGGTGCGGCCAGCAGCAGATCGCGCAGGTTGTCGGCAAAGACCTTGATGGCGACTTTCTCGGCCTCTTCGCGCAGGCGGGTAAACAGGTCACGCTCCAGCGACAGGCTGAGCTTGACGCGCCAGGTCCAGGCCACGGCCTTGCGGATCAAATCGTCTGACGGCCGCGCCTTGTGGCTCCAGCCCAGGTGCAAGGCAATCTTGCCCTCAGCAATGCTGGGCTGGCCGGGTTCCGGCTGCTCGGGCAGGATCAGCTTGGCGTCGAGGATTTCAAGCGTGCGGCCACGGAAAACAGCCAGCGCGCGGTGCGAAGGCACGCGGCCTATTGGCTCGTCGTAATCAAAGTAGTCACGAAACTTGGCGTTGTCAGCGTTGTTCTCGTCCTTGCCGGCCACCAGTTTGGACGACAGCAGGCCGTCGCTCCAGAGCCAGTTGCGCAGCGACTGCACCAGCGGCGCGTCTTCCGCCCATCGCTCGCTCAGGATGTCGCGCACGCCATCAAGTACGGCCTGCACGGTGGTGAAGTCGTCCCCGGCCTCATTTTTCCCGGGCTTGACAAAGGCGGCTGCTTCGTCGGCAGGCACCAGCGACGGGTCGGCAAACAGTTTGTCAGCCAGCGGCTCAATGCCCGCCTCACGGGCAATCTGACCCTTGGTGCGGCGTTTGGGTTTGTAGGGCAGGTACAGGTCTTCGAGGTCCTGCTTGGTGGCGGCCAGTTCAACTGCAGCGCGCAACTCCGGGGTCAGCTTGCCCTGCTCTTCAATGCTTTTGAGCACCGCGTCACGGCGCTCTCCAAGCTCGCGCAGGTACCCGAGGCGGTATTCCAGTTCACGCAACTGGATGTCGTCGAGCCCGCCCGTGGCCTCCTTGCGGTAACGGGCGATAAACGGCACCGTGGCGCCGCCGTCCAGAAGCTCCACTGCTGTCCGGACCTGGTCTTCCCTGACCTTGATTTCTGCCGCGATCTGGCGAATGATTTTTTGCATGCTCTCTTCTGAAATTGGGGTATGTCTGATGCCACCTGACGTGGCGCGGGGGCATTGTCCCACAGCCAAAATTACCCCCGGGAACGACACTTGTGGCTGTACAAAAACCTCTTTTCAAGGAGTGCATACATGCGCGCAAAAACCATCATCCTGATCATTGCAATTGTCCTTGTGGCTGGATTCGCGGCCCTCAACGTCGATGAATTTACCCGCGCCAGCGTGCTGAGTCTTGGTTTTACGACCATCCAGGTGCCGCTGGGCATGGTGATGTTGCTGCTGCTGGTCATCGCCACCGTCACCTTCCTGGCCAGCACTGTCTACATGCAAAGCGCGAACCTGCTTGAGACGCGCAAGTACGCACGTGAACTCGCCGTGCAGCGAGAGCTGGCCGACAAGGCCGAGGCCTCGCGCTTCACCGAACTGCGCGCCTTCATCGAAGCGCAGTCTGCTGCCACATTGCACAGGGAGGCAGCCAACAATACGGTCCTCGCAGAACGCCTTTCACAAACCCAGACCGCACTGCTCAACCGCCTCGAACAGTCGGACAATGCCACCGCCGCCTACATGGGGCAGCTTGAAGACCGGCTGCAGCGCGCAAACGTCAATGCCAATGGCGCACTGCTCTCCCGCTGATTGCGCAAGCCCATGAACTAGCCGGGATGTAAGAAATCGCTCCTGTACGCGACAAAACCGCCTACAGGAGATTTGTCATGACACCAGCCGGTTCGACCCTTTCCCGCCTTGCCACAGCCGCCACCGTTGTTCTGGCTACCCATGCCATGGCACAGGGCAACCAGTGCAGCGTCACCTCCGGCCCGACCACCACACCCGTCGTCGAGCTCTACACCTCTGAAGGCTGCAGTTCCTGCCCACCCGCTGACAAGTGGGCCTCAACACTCAAGGACAAGGGCGTGGTCGTGCAGGCTTTTCACGTAGGGTACTGGGATTACATCGGCTGGGTAGACCGCTTTGCCGCGCCCGCCTACACCAACCGCCAGCGTGAGGTGGCCATGAAAAACAACCTGCGCAACATCTACACCCCGCAAGCGGTACTCAACGGCAAGGACTGGCCCAGCTGGGGCGGCCAGCCCTTTGGCGCCCACACGCCGCGCGAGCCTGCACGCGCCAGCATTGCACTGAAACAGCTGGGCGCCGACCAGTTTGAAGCCAGCGTCACCCCGCTCAGCGCGCTGGCGCTCTCACCCTCATGGTCAGCCTACTGGACCATTACCGAACACGGCCACAACTCCAAAGTACAGGCCGGCGAAAACAGGGGCGAGTTCCTCAAGCATGACTTTGTCGTGCGCCAGTACACCCAGGCCGGAGACTACAAAACCAGCGACGCAACGCCGCAGAAGCTGTCTTTTCGAAGCATTGCAGCCACGCCAGGCCACCAGCGCCAGGTGAATCTGGTGGTGTTTGACACCAAAACCGGCAAAACGCTGCAGGCCGTCAGCCTGCAATGCTCCACATGAAGACACATGAATCTGGACACTGTCAGCTGCCTGACACAGCGCCGCCGGGCGGCCGGAGGATGCCGTCAAGCCATCTGTTGGGGTCAACGGTTGCAACAGTGCGGGAACCGTGTAAAGCTGTGGTTATGGCGCGTCTGAAGACGCGCTGCAAACCCCGCCAGTCCAGCTACCACGGCCCTAACAGGCACCCAGTCATGTTTGATTTTCTCGCCGCACCGCTTTACATCCGTCTGTCACCGTACAAACTATCCGTTCGCAATGTCAAAACGGGTTTGTCCATCAACGAGGTACCTGAAATCGCGCTCAGCCGGGGCCTGAATTCCCGAATACTCGACATCGGCGACAAGGCGGCACTGCACAAGTCATCCAAAACAGCCATCGTCATCAACCCCTTTGCGCACCCACGTTCGCTGGTATCTGACTTCAGCACGGGCAAACGGGTACTGAAGGCCTTTGTGCGCCAGCTCGGCAAGCGCAGCCGTTTCAGGCTGGCGCACCGCATCGTTTTGCACCCCCAGGGCGAGCCAGCCGGTGGCTACACCCAGGTCGAGATTCGCGCCCTGCATGACATGGCGCGCGGCATAGGCGCCTCCAGCGTGGTGGTCTGGCAAGGGCCGGAACTCACCAATGAGCAAATCCTGACCCGCCGCTACCCCACGACCGGGCAACTGCTTGAATGATGGCCTCAGCAAAGGGCTTTGGTGACCTGCGCTCACTGACACGGCAGTTCCCTCGCCCGGGCCGGCTGGAAGCGATTTACCTTCGCCCTGCCCGGCGCCTTCCTGTCGTCACAGCTGCCAGCGCGATGGCGATGGCCGATCTCGGCTTGCAAGGCGACCGCAGCGCAACTGGCGCGGCAAACCGGGGCGGCGGCAAACGGCAGGTCACGCTGATGCAGGCAGAACACCTGCCCGTCATCGCTGCCCTGGCCGGCCTGGGGCACATCGAAGCGGCCAGCCTGCGCCGCAACCTGGTGGTGTCCGGTATCAACCTGCTGGCAGCCAAAAACCTGTTTCGCGACCAGCCGATGGTGCTGCGCATTGGCGAGGTGGCGCTGGAAGTGACCGGCCCCTGCGAGCCCTGCTCACGCATGGAGGAGCTTCTGGGCCCCGGCGGCTACAACGCCATGCGCGGGCACGGCGGGCTGACGGCGCGCGTGCTGTCGGGCGGGCAAATTGCCACCGGCATGGCGGTGAGTTGTGAACTGCAGCCATCCGGCGACCAGCAAATGCTACTAAATATGTAGCTGCTCACGCACGTTTTTATTGGCCTGCAGCCGATTTGATGCCTGAAAATGGCACTTTTTCGGCTTTTTTCCGGGCTTTACGCTGTGTTTCAGGTCGCACTCAGGATGCCCGCCAGATATTTTAACGTACACGTTAATTTTTTAATATTTACGTCACTATTTTGCCGTATAAATTAAAAAGTGATTACACCCACCGTACCCCGGGCAAAAATATCCGGCATCCGGTTGATCAAAGCTTTGATTCATACTTGCCCTCTCGCGGGCTTGCAGGCCTGCGCCCCAGCTGCCCGCAGGCTGCCAACAACCCAAACACGACATCACAGCTTCATGCCAAAAACCTCGCTAGACAAAGCCCAGATCAAATTTTTGCTGCTCGAAGGCATTCACCCCTCCGCCGTCAAGGTGCTCAGGGCCGCCGGCTATACCCAGATTGAAGCGCTGACCGGCGCACTGGAGGGCGACGAGCTGAAGGCGAAGATCGCTGATGCGCATTTTGTCGGCATACGCTCACGCACCCAGCTGACGGCTGATGTGTTTGCCCATGCCTCAAAGCTGGTCGCCGTGGGCTGCTTTTGCATAGGCACCAACCAGGTCGACCTGAACGCTGCCCGCGAGCGCGGCATCGCCGTCTTCAACGCGCCGTTCTCCAACACACGCTCAGTCGCCGAACTGGTACTGGCCGAAGCGATTCTGCTGCTGCGAGGTGTGCCCGAGAAAAGCGCCGTCGCGCATCGCGGCGGCTGGCTCAAGACGGCTGACAACGCCTTTGAGATCCGAGGCAAGACGCTGGGCATCGTCGGTTACGGCTCGATAGGAACACAGCTGTCAGTGCTGGCCGAAGCGCTGGGCATGCATGTGGTGTTTTTCGACGTGGTGACCAAACTGGCGCTGGGCAATGCGCGGCAGATCCCCGTGCTCAATGACCTGCTAGCCCAGGCACACATCGTCAGCCTGCATGTGCCTGAAACCCAGGCCACGCAATGGATGATCGCCAAGGAGCAAATTGACGCCATGAAGCCCGGCGCGGTCTTCATCAACGCCTCGCGCGGCACTGTGGTCGAGATCGAACCGCTGGCCGAGGCCCTGCGCGCCAAAAAGCTGCTGGGTGCGGCGATTGACGTCTTCCCGGTCGAGCCCAAAAGCAACAAGGACACCTTCGAGTCGCCGCTGCGCGGTCTCGACAACGTCATCCTCACGCCGCACGTCGGCGGCTCCACGATGGAAGCTCAGGAGAACATCGGCATAGAGGTTGCCGAGAAGCTGGTCAAGTACAGCGACAACGGCACCTCGACCTCGTCGGTCAACTTCCCCGAAGTCGCCCTGCCCGCCCACCCCGGCAAGCACCGCCTGCTGCACATCCACAAAAACGTGCCAGGCGTGATGTCGGAGATCAACAAGGTTTTTGCAGCCAACAACATCAACATTGCATCCCAGTACCTGCAGACCAATGAGGCGGTCGGTTATGTGGTGATCGACATTGACGCCACACACTCGGATGTGGCCCTGGCCAGGCTGCACGATGTGCCGGGCACGATTCGCAGCCGGGTGCTGTTCTAGAGTCTTGCCCCGTTAACACTATGTACGTTGGCGCACAGACCAAAAGCGCCGTACAGGCGAGCATAAGAGGCAGTCTTTGCATGATTGCCTCTTTCACAGAAATGCTCAATGCCCCTACCAGAGACCAAGCCAGGCGCACCGGACGATGCAGCCAGAGCCGACGGCATTGAATTCAGGCGCCAGGAAGCCCTGCTCAAGACCGGCGCGCTTCAGACGGCGATTCTCACCAGCGAAAACTTCTCCATCATCGCCACCGACGAAAAGGGCATCATCCAGCTCTTCAACGTCGGGGCCGAGCGCATGCTGGGTTATGCAGCAGCCGAGGTCGTCAATCGCATCAACCCCAGCGACATCCACGACCCCGAAGAAGTGATGGCGCGTGCCCAGGCCCTGAGCCTGGAGTTGGGCACCACCATCAGCCCCGGTTTTGAGGCACTGGCCTTCAAGGCCTCACGCGGCATTGAAGACATTTACGAGCTGACCTACATCCGCAAGGACGGCAGCCGCTTTCCCTGCATCATCTCCATCACCGCCCTGCGCGACGACTTCGGCACCATCATCGGCTACCTGCTGATAGGCAGCGACAACTCGGTGCGCAAGCAGGTGGAGTTCGCACTGAAAGACGCCATCGCGGTGGCCGAAAAAGCCAACCTCGCCAAGTCAGACTTTCTGTCGAGCATGAGCCATGAGCTGCGCACACCGCTGAGCGCGATTCTGGGTTTCGCGCAGTTGATCGAGTCCGGCACGCCGCAGCCCACGCCCTCGCAAAAACGCAGCGTTGACCAGATATTGCAGGCCGGCTGGTATTTGCTGGACCTGATCAATGAAATCCTGGACCTGGCGCTGATCGAGTCGGGCAAACTGTCGCTTTCACTTGAACCCGTGTCACTCGCCGAAGTGATGCACGAGTGCGAAACCATGATCGAGTCGCAGGCCGACAAGCGTGGCATCAGCGTGAGCTTTCCGAAGTTCAGCAAGCCCTGCTTTGTGAAGGCCGACCGCACACGGCTCAAGCAGGTGCTGATCAACCTGCTGTCCAACGCCATCAAGTACAACACCGAGCGCGGCTCGGTGGTTCTCAAATGCGTCGAGTCAGACGCCGCCCATGTCCGCATCAGCGTCGAAGACACCGGCGCAGGCCTGGAGCCGCAACAGATTGACCAGCTCTTTCAGCCCTTTAACCGGCTGGGGCAACAGGCCAACTCAGAACAGGGCACCGGCATAGGCCTGGTCATGACCAAGCGCCTGGTCGAGCTGATGGGTGGCGCCATCGGCGTCGAAAGTGTGCCCGGCAAAGGCAGCATGTTCTGGATTGAAATGAACGTCACCGCCAACCTGCAGCCGTCTGCGGAGTTGATTGACCTGGCACTGGCCTCAAGGCCCCTGCCCGCGGTGATGGCACAGGCACGCACCGTGCTTTACGTCGAGGACAACCCGGCCAACCTGATGCTCGTCGAAGACCTGATCGCAAGGCGGCCCGACCTGCGCCTGCTGTCGGCGCGTGACGGCATCAGCGGCATCGCGATTGCCAAAGCCTCGCTGCCGGATTTCATCCTCATGGACATCAATCTGCCGGGTATCAGCGGCATCACGGCGCTCAGGATCCTGCGGGAAGACCCGCTGACGGCCCATATACCAGTGGTGGCACTCAGCGCCAACGCCATGCCGCGCGACATCGAAAAAGGCCTGGAGGCCGGCTTCTTCCGCTACCTGACCAAACCCATCAAGATCAATGAATTCATGGAAACGCTGGACATGACACTGAAGTTCGCCAAGGCCAAAGCAGATCTGATACCCGCGGAAGGAAACGCCCATTGATTGCCGAATTTTCCATCCTGAATGCAAGCGTCCTCATCGTTGATGACAGGGCTGCCAACGTCCAGTTGCTGGAACAGCTGCTGCGTGATACCGGCTACACAAACATCACCGTCACGATGAACCCGACCGCGGTCTGCGCCATGCACACTGTCAATGCCTACGACCTGATACTGCTGGACCTGAACATGCCGGTCATGGACGGGTTTGAGGTGATGGCGCAGCTCAAAACTGCAGGTACAGATCCCTATTTGCCGGTCATTGTGCTGACGGCAGAGCCCAGGCACAAACTGCAGGCCCTGCAGGCGGGTGCCAAGGACTTCATCAGCAAGCCGTTTGACCTGCTGGAAGTCAAAACGCGCATCTACAACATGCTTGAGGTACGTTTGCTGTACAAAAAGGTGGACAACTACAGCAAGCTTCTGGAGATGGCCATGCAGCAGGATGCGGAAGATGCCGCGTGCGCGACAGGCGTCAGGCTGGAAGCAGCCTTGCAGGCTAACGGCGTTTAAGCACAACCGGCGGACCAGCCGCCAGACAAAAGACACTGGTATTTCGCCATACACCGGCACCCGTTTTCCGGTGATGGATTGATCCATGTCAACCCGGGCATTCGCCCCCGATGCCAATATGGGCACAGTCGGCGGCAACTGCGGACACCTCCCAAACATCACAAAGGAAACATCATGAAAATTCTCCTCGCAGCAGACGGTAGCCCGTTCACGCAAAAGGCGCTCGACTTTGTGGCCGCCAACAAGGCCCTGCTGGGCGACACCGACGAACTTATGGTGGTCAACGTACAGACGCCCGTGCCAGGCCGGGTCACCACCATGCTGGGTTCTGCCGAGGTGGCTGCCTATCACGCAGAAGAAGCGAACAAGGTGCTCGAGCCCATCAGGGACTTTCTTGAAAAGCAGGGTGTGCGTTACCGCTCCCACGCCGTCGTAGGTGCGACTGTCGAAGAAATCCTGTTTGCAGCAAAGAAGGAGTCTTCGCAAATGATCGTGATGGGCACACACGGCCATGGCTGGATAGGCCGTGCCATCATGGGCAGTGTTGCCCAGCGCGTGGTGGCTGACAGCGAGATTCCCGTACTGCTGGTCAAGTAAGTACAGCCCGGGCCGCCACATGAATGCAGTCCCTACCACCACGGGAGTGCCTGCAGGTACCTCGCCCGGAAAACGCATCGCACTCGGGGCGGCCATGGCCGCGCTGCTGGCGGTATTGTTCATGCCAACACCGCAGGGACTGCCCCCTGCAGGCCAGGTGATGCTGGCCATTCTCGCTTTTGCCGTGATCGTCTGGATGACAGAGGCGCTTGACTACGCCGTCAGCGCAGTGGTCATAGGCGCGCTGATGATCTTTTTGCTGGCCTGGGTGCCCGACGCGGCCAAACCTGCAGGTGCCGGCATGGGCACTGCGGCGGCGCTTGGGCTTGCGCTGTCCGGGTTTTCAAACAGCGCCGTTGCACTGGTTGCAGCCGCCTGCTTTATTGCTGCGGCCATGACCGCCACCGGGCTGGACAGGCGCATTGCGCTGGTCGTGCTGTCAAAGGTCGACGCCTCCACCCGCCACATCGTGATGGGTGCCATGGCAGTGGGCTTTCTGCTGTCGTTCATCGTCCCCAGCACCACCGCACGTGTCGCCTGCCTGGTACCCATCATGATGGGTTTCATCATGGCCTTCAAGGTTGAAAAACGCAGCCGGTTTGCGGGGCTGCTGGTCATCACGGCGGCGCAGACCGCCAGCGTCTGGAACGTCGGCATCAAAACGGCGGCCGCGCAGAACATGGTCGCCATCGGGTTTATTGAAAAGCAGTTTGGCACCAGCATCAGCTGGACCGAATGGTTTATTGCCGGCGCACCTTTTTCAGCACTGCTCAGCGTCGCGGTCTACTTCATCATGACCCGAATGATGAAACCCGAGATGGCAGAGATCGCAGGCGGGCAGGCCACCATACGCCAGCAGCTTCAGGGCATAGGCCCCATGACCACCAATGAGTGGAAGCTGCTCGCCATCGTGCTGACCCTGCTGGGCTTCTGGGCGACCGAGAAAGTCCTGCATGACTTTGACACCTCATCGACCACCATCGCCGCCATTGCGCTGATGCTTCTGCCGCGCATTGGCGTCATGGACTGGAAGGCATCACAGCGCGGCTTCCCCTGGGGAACCGTCATCCTGTTTGCGGTGGGTATCAGCATAGGCACCGCGCTGCTCCGCACCCAGGCAGCTGGCTGGCTTGCGAACGTGATTGTGCAGAACCTCGGCCTGCAAAACGCCAGTGCGTTTGTCATCCTCATGTTGCTGTCGCTGTTTCTGATCGTGATCCACCTCGGGTTTGCAAGTGCCACGGCACTGGCATCGACCATGATTCCCATCATCATCAGCGTGATGCTGGCGGTACAGACCCCGGGTATCAATGTGATTGGCATGACCATGCTGCTGCAGTTTGTAGTGAGCTTTGGTTTCATCCTGCCTGTGAACGCGCCGCAAAACATGATTGCCTATGGCACCGATACCTTTGATGCGAAGGACTTCGTGCGCACCGGCCTTGTCATCACGCTGGCGGCTGCCGTGTTGCTGGTGGTATTTGCGCTGACCTATTGGCCATGGATGGGCTACATGACCAAAGCGATATGAGGTCATGACGCAGCAAGGCAGGCTTGACGACCCTTCTGTCCAGACCATTGACGCAGTCGCAGAGTCGGCGGGTACAGACCTTGAAACCGGGCTGGGCGCGAACGAAGCAGCAATCAGGCTGGCCAGAGATGGCCCGAACGAACTTCGCGCGACCCCGCCAGCTCCGGCATGGCGGCGCGCGCTGGCGCAATTCCAGGACCCGCTGATTTATCTGCTGCTGGCCGCCATTGCGATTGCGCTGGTGGCCTGGGGTGTTGAGGGCATGCAAGGCTGGCCCATCGATGCCGTGGTGATCTCCATGGTCGTATTGCTCAATGGCGCACTCGGGTATCTGGAAGAATCCAGGGCGCGTGATGCGGTGGCAGCCTTGTCAAAGATGACGCAGGTCACTTCAGGCGTCATGCGGGACGGGCGTGTCATGCGCGTTCCAGCTTCCGGGCTTGTGTATGGCGACCTGCTGGTGCTTGTTGAGGGCGACGCGGTGGGTGCAGATGCGCGCCTGGTTGAGGCCACGTCGCTGCATGTACAGGAGGCCTCGCTGACCGGCGAAAGCCAGGCCATCGTGAAAGACGTCGCCACCCTGCCCTCACCGGCCGCCATCGGCGACCGCATCAACATGGTCTTCAAGGGGACCATGGTCGTCCAGGGCCACGCACATGCGGTTGTCACGGCCACAGGCAGGCAGACCGAAATGGGCGCCGTTGCCGGCATGCTGGAAGCCACTGCCGAGGCACCGACGCCGCTTGAAAAAGAGGTGTCGCGCATCGGGCGAATGCTGGGTATCGCAGTGCTGGTGATTGCGGCCATCGTGGTGACAACCATTTTGCTGCTGTCCGACATACGTTCTGCAAGCGATGTGGTCAAGGTGCTGCTGCTGGGCGTGGCGCTGGCGGTGGCCGCCGTTCCTGAAGGGTTACCCGCTATTTTGTCCGTGGTACTGGCCCTTGGCGTCAGGCGCATGGCAAAGCGCCAGGCCATTGTCAAAAAACTGTCGTCTGTCGAGACGCTGGGGTCGGCCAACATCATCTGCACCGACAAGACAGGCACCCTCACCCGCTCTGAAATGACCATTGAGCGCATGGTGACCGCTTCGGGCGACGTACGCGTGACCGGCGTGGGCTATGCACGAGACGGCCAGGTCCGGAGCAATGGTGTTGAGCTGGTCCCAGGTGCCTTGTTCGACGAGCAGCGCATGTTGCTCACAGGTGGTTGCCTGGCAGGCAATGCCAGCCTGCAGCAAGGCGCGGGCGGCAACTGGGAGATTCAGGGCGACCCAACCGAAGCGGCTTTTCTGGTGGCCGAGCGCAAGCTCGGGACGACTGCACAACGCGAGCAGCGATTTGAACGTGTCGGTCAAATCCCGTTTACATCCACACGCAAGATGATGTCAACGCTTGAGATCGACCATGATCATGGCGATCAGGTCATCCTGGTTGCCAAAGGAGCACCGGACGTGCTGCTTCAGCATTGCACCTGCCTGCAGGTGGGGCAGGACATCGTGCTGCTGGACGACGCGCAACGCGCACGGATTCTCTCTGAGGTTGATGCGCTGTCAGATGCCGCGCTGCGCACACTTGCCGTGGCATACCGGCCGTTGACGGCAGCGGAAAACACCCAGGGCGCAGAGGCACTTGAGCACGACCTGGTATTCGTCGGCACCGTCGGCATGATGGACCCGCCTCGCGAAGAAGCAGCCGTGGCCATACGCCAGGCACAACAGGCCGGTATACGGGTCATCATGATCACGGGCGATCACCCGCGCACAGCGGCACGTATTGCCGCAGATCTGGGCCTCGTCGAGCCGGGCGCAAACACCCTCAGTGGCCTGCAGATCGACAGCCTAGACAATGCCGCTTTTGCAGCTGCCGTCCGCGTCACATCGGTTTACGCACGGGTATCGCCGGCACACAAACTGCGGATTGTTGACGCCTTGCAGGCTGACGGCAACATCGTGGCCATGACCGGTGATGGCGTGAATGACGCCCCTGCCCTCAAATCTGCAGACATCGGTATCGCCATGGGCATCACAGGGACCGAGGTGGCCAAGGATTCGGCAAAAGTCATTCTTGCCGACGACAACTTCGCCACCATCGTTGAGGCAGTGCGCGAGGGCCGCGGCATCCTGGACAACATCCGCAAGTTCCTGCGTTACCTCCTGTCGTCCAACATGGGCGAGGTGCTGACGGTTTTCCTTGGCGTGGTGGGTGCGGGCGTGATTGGTTTGACCGAACCTGGGACGGCCGTGGTGCTGCCGCTGCTGGCCACGCAGATCCTGTGGCTCAACCTGATCACCGATTCATGGCCCGCGCTTGCAATGGGCATTGACCCGCCAACGGACGATGTCATGCAACGCAAACCCCGGCGCATCAATGACAGGGTCATGGATGGCCGGATGTGGGCGGGTGTGTTCGAAATAGGTGTCGTCATTTCTGTCGCAACGCTCCTGACCATGGATATCTACCTTCCGGGTGGCCTTATCGAAGGTGAAGGTGATCTGGCCACTGCACGCACCGCCGGATTCACCGTACTGGTCATGGCACACCTGTTCAACTGTTTTAACGCACGCTCGGAGACAGCAAGCGCCTTCAAACAACTCTTTGTGAACCCATGGCTGCTGGGTGCTGTTGCGCTGTCCGGGCTGCTGCAAGTGGCTGTTGTTCATGTTCCCGTACTGAATGTGGCTTTTGGCACTGCCCCTCTGGACTGCGCGCAGTGGCTGGTCTGCGCCGGTATGGCCAGCACTGTGCTGGTGTACAGCGAACTGCGCAAGCTGCTTGTGCGAACGTGGATGGCATCGCGCACGACCGGGCCGTAAAGGAATCACCCGAAACAGCCTCAACGGCCGATATCTGAAACCCAACAGCACCGACACCTGCCATCTTCGTACAAGGAAACCAAATGAGCCTGCACAACACATCCGGCCGCTACAGCGCCCTCACCATCAGCCTTCACTGGCTGATGCTGTTCCTGCTGGCAGCGGTTTATGCATGCATGGAGTTGAGCGGCAATTTCCCGAAAGGAAGCGACATGCGCGTTTCGCTTAAAACCTGGCACTACATGCTGGGTTTAAGCGTCTTCGTTCTGGTGTGGATACGCCTGGCGGTAAAGCTGACAGGGAAAGTTCCTCCCATTGCGCCGCAACCACCCCTCTGGCAGGAACGCGCCTCCGGGCTGGTGCAGCTGGCACTGTATGTACTGATGATCGGCCTGCCTCTGGTGGGCTGGTTTCTCCTCAGCGCAAAAGGCCAGGCTATCCCGTTTTTTGGATTGCAGCTACCTGCACTGATGGCTGAAAACAGGGACAGCGCAGGATGGATAAAGGAGATTCATGAGATCGGGGCAACCGCCGGCTACTTTCTCGTGGGTATGCATGCAATCGCCTCGCTGTACCACCACTATCTTCTACGCGACAACACCTTGCGCCGGATGCTTCCTGCGTCAAAATCACATCATTCACACTAAACCGCTGGAGCCTTACCACGATGCGACATATCGAGCGCCACAGAACATCCCGCATTGGCTGGCTGCGTGCTGCAGTGCTGGGCGCCAACGATGGCATTGTTTCAACGGCCAGCCTGATGCTTGGTGTAGCGGCTGCACACGCCAGCCAGCAAGTCATTCTGGTCACTGGTGTTGCCGGACTGGTCGCGGGTGCGATGTCGATGGCCGCTGGCGAATATGTCTCGGTACATTCGCAGGCAGATACCGAGAACGCGGACCTGGCGCGCGAAAAGGCAGAGCTGGCTGCAGACCCGGAAGCCGAAAAGCGGGAGCTGACGGCGATCTATGTGGGGCGTGGCCTGGACCAGCATCTGGCGCAGCAGGTCGCCGGGCAGTTGATGGCACATGACGCACTTGGCGCCCATGCGCGGGACGAACTGGGTATTTCAGAAGCCATGAGCGCACGCCCTGTCCAGGCCGCACTGGCATCAGCCGCAAGTTTTGCGGTAGGTGCGGCGCTGCCACTGCTGGTGGCCCTTGTGGCTTCCGGGGCGGGACTGGCCTGGTGGATTTCTGGAACTTCGCTTGTGTTCCTGGCCTTGCTGGGTGCCATTGCTGCGCGTGCCGGGGGGGCCAGTCCATTGACAGGCGCCTGGCGGGTCACGTTCTGGGGAGCACTGGCCATGCTCATTACAGCCGGGGTTGGCACGATGTTTGGCGCCACCGCCTGACACCATCCTGCAGCCTGGTCAGCCCAGCAGCTGGGTGTAGGCCTTGCGGTCGGCTGCATAGCAGCCGCAGGCAGCGGCCTCAAGACCTTTGCGGTCCAGTACCGTCATCTCACCGCGGCTGTATTCAATCAGGCCTTCTTTCTGGAAGCCACCCGCTGCAGCGGTAATCCCTACCCGCCGTACACCCAGCATATAGGCCAGAAACTCCTGGGTCACATGAAAACTGTTGGCTTGTGAACGGTCCTGGCTCATGAGCAGCCATCGCGCCAGGCGCGGGCCTATCTGGTGAAAGCGCACGCAGGCGGTGGATTCAGCAAGCTGGGCCATCAACACATACAGGTAGCGGTTGAGGCCACCTTGCAGGGCCGGGCTGGCGGCCAGTTCTGCACGAAAAGCCCGTGTGCCGATGCGCCAGGCAGTCCCGGAACCCTGCACAAGCGCATGCAGCGGAGCGGTAACCACCCCGAGTGCCAATTGCGCGCCCAGCATGCCTTCACGCCCGACCATGCCGACCTCGACACCTGGGCTGCCGTCAATCACGGCAATCAGCGAGATAAAACCGTCAGTAGGGAAATACACATATCTGGTCGGTTTGCCGGGGTCACAGAGCACTTCGGCCAGCGGCAACTCGATGTGCTGACAGGCTGCGAGCAGGCGTGTGCGGTCCTTGCGCGGCAAAAGCGCGATCAAATGGTTTTCGGGGGAAGTCATGCAAGCTCTCTGGTGTGCTGCTGTCCCTCAGGATGAGAGGATGAGCCACGGCCCTGCTGCTGGAGATAGCAGTCTTGATCGGTGCCTGAGTCTATAGGAAACAGGGCCGCGTGACCGTTCTCGGGCATACACAGCCCAAATGAGCGAACACTTTAATAAAAAAGCGGGGCTCAGCTCGCGGGAGTTGCAGGCAAAAGCCTGTCGTATTCCTTTTTGACCACCCCATAGCACTCACAGGTGCGTTTTTCCAGGCCGGGGCGGTTGAGAACGGTAATGCGACCCCGCGTGTAGCTGATAAGACCTGCTTCCTGCAGCTTCAGTGCACCTTCCGTCACGCCTTCGCGGCGTACACCCAGCATGTTGGCAATCAGCTCCTGCGTCATCACCAGCTCGTTGCCTGAAAGCCTGTCCAGGCTGAGCAGCAACCAGCGGCACAGCTGCTGGTCGAGCGAATGGTGACGGTTACACACCGCTGTCTGGGCCATCTGCGTGATGAGTGCCTGGGTGTAGCGAAGCAGGAGGTGCAGTACTGGCCCTGCAAGGTCAAACTCTTCCTTCATGGCCAGCGCACTCAGGCGAAAGCCCTGGCCAGCGCTTTGCACGACAGCACGGCTGGGCGTGGAGCCGCCGCCCATGAAGAGCGACACGCCCACCAGGCCTTCGTTACCGACCACGGCGATTTCGGCCGAAGCGCCGTTTTCCATCACATACAGCAGCGACACGATGGAGGTCGTCGGGAAGTACACATGGTCCAGCGTCCTGCCGGACTCATACAGCACATGTCCCAGAGGCATGTCTACCCACTCAAGCTGTGGCAACCAGCGCTGCCACTCCGTCTCGGGCAAAGCGGCAAGGAGGTGATTCTGGCGGGGGGTGGTTTTTTCTTTGGGGGAGCTGGCCATCATGAAAATCTGGAGAGGTGTGCTGCAGGCCATGGCCGTGGGACGGGAGTGCAGGAAGCTTTTCAGTATAGGCATTTCGCGGCGTTTTATATGTGCGCTAACGTACATATAGACTCTTCCCACCCATGCGATGCGATGCGCCGGTAACAAGCCGCAACACTGCAGTGGTTAACATGCGCGAAACCCTGGAGTTACCAATGACTGCCACCACCCTGCTGATTTTCGCCCTGGTCGCGCTTGTAACGATTGCCACGCCCGGGCCAACTGTGCTGCTGGCGCTGGCCAATGGGACACGGTATGGAGTTCGTCGCTCCTTGCCCGGCATGCTGGGGGCAGTGCTGTCTGACTTTGTGCTGGTTGGCGCTGTCGCGCTGGGCCTGGGCGCGCTTCTGGCTGCATCCGAGTTCTGGTTTTCGGTGCTGAAGTGGGTGGGTGCGGTGTACCTGGCCTGGCTGGGCATGCGGCTGCTGCGTTCCAAAGGCGGGTTTGAGTTGCCTGAAGAAACTGGCGGTACGACACGCGGCACGCTTGCGATTTTCATGAAGTCTTTCATGGTCGCCGCCACCAATCCAAAGGGTTATCTGTTTTGCTCTGCGCTGATTCCCCAGTTCATAGATCCGTCCACCGCCCAGGCGCCGCAATATGTGGCGATTGCGCTTGTATTTGCAGGCATGGACTTCAGCGTGATGCTGGCCTACGCCTTTATTGGCGCGCGTGCAGTGCGGCTGCTCAAGGCGTCTGCCATCCGGTGGGTGGACAGGATTTGCGGCGGCGCGCTGCTGGCGCTGGCAGGTTCACTGGCGTTTTACCGCCGCGCCAACAGCTGAAAAACGGTGCCCGTACCCAGCCCGCAAACGCCACCGCGCACAAACCTTCGTGCGCAGTACGAGGCAGCCGTGATGGAACTGCAACGCACCACCTCGTCCATGCTGGCGGCCGGCAGCAGTGAGGAAGACGTTGCCCGCTGGGTCGTTCCCCAGCGAAATCGCATCAAGCGTGAGTTCCGTGAACTGACCCCGCCCCAGGCACTTGAAACGATAGAAGCCTGGACTTTGGCGCGCTACGGCCACGTCCTGGGGCCTGGCGTCGAACAACTGAGAGCCGCCGGAAAATCGTGGGGAGAGATTGTTGCCGCGGCATCGAGGCCGGGCAAAACCCCCGACGGCCTCTAGGGGGGCAGGTCCGGGGTCTTACTGTGCAGGCACCTGCAGGCCGAGGAAGCTGGCCAGCGCTGCGGTGGGCATGGCGCCTTCCTGCTTGACCAGTTCACCTGTCTGGGCGTGTTTGGCCACCACTGTGGGAATGGACGCAAACCCAAAGCTGGTCATCAGTTCGGTGTTCTTTTTGATGGCATCTTTTTGTGCATCAGCATCGGCCGTGGCGCTGATGCCACCACCCTTGGACATCATGGACGCCTCATGCGTTTCCATGGCAGCGACAGGGTCTGAGGCAGCAAGGATGGTCGCGCCTTGCGAGGTGCTGGCGGCATTGAGAATACCGACCGGAATCCAGACAAATCTGGCCTGCGACTTCAGCGGCTTTGCGGCGTACCAGAGCGCGCTGCAGTGCGGGCACTGCGCATCAAAAAACACATACACCGTGCGGGCGCTCATGGGTGAACCGACAGTGAAGCCCTTTGCGCCAGCGGTGATCGCCTCTATGGACACCAGCGCAGACGTGGTCTTGACTGGTTCATTGGTTGAGGAGTTGTTGCAACCGGCGAGAAACGCGCTGGCAACCAGCACAAGCGCGAAGGAAAAAGCGGAAAAGATCCTGGAGTTCATGTTGTTCCGGGGTGAAGAAATGATGAGGAATGAGCCGAAATTGGGTCTGATGCCCCAAGAATAGCGGAAGGCCACAGCTGGTTGATGCCGGCGCGTTATAAAAGTTCGCCACCGGGACGCTTCAATGAAAATCCCGGCTGCTGGTGCCCAGCCGCCCCAGCAGCGGCGTCAGGTCTTCCAGCCGCCTGGCCACCAGGTTTCGCACTGCGCCGTAGCCCTTGGGGGCGCCGTTCTCTTCGCTGCGTTGCCAAGTGCCGTGCACGGCCAGCAGGCGCGCATGCAGCACCTCGGCGCGCTGGGTTTCACGCAGAGATTTCCAGACAATGACGTTGACCGGGCCGGTCTCGTCTTCAATCGTCACAAATATCGTGCCCTTGGCCGTTTGCGGCTGCTGGCGCACAGTGACGATGCCGCAACCTGAAACCTCAACACCGTCAGGCAAGGCATTGAGTTCACTCGCATTAAGCAGGCCGCGTCTGGCCAGCCGCTCGCGCAGCAGCGCCAGCGGGTGGCGACGCAGGGTCAGGCCCGTGGATTTGTAATCGAACAGGATGTTCTCGCCTTCTGGCGTTTCAGGCAATTGCAGAGGTGTCTCGTAGGTAGGTACAGATTTCAGCAGCAGTGGCGCAGGCTTGATCGCTGAAGCTTCCCAGACCTGCTGGCGCCTGTGGCCTGCCAGCGCCATCAGCGCATCGGCGGCGGCGAGTGCATTGATTTCAAGTGCGTTGAGGCCGGCACGTGATACCAGGTCTTCGGTGGAGGCAAAAGGCGCTTCTGCACGCGCCTGCATGATGCGCAAGGCAGTCGCTTTGGACAGACTACTGACCAAGCGCAGCCCAAGACGCACTGCGGGCTGGTTTTCATGAATCGCCGGGTAGCGGCTGCGAAGCACGTCCTGCGTGGCAGGCTCAAGTGTGCAATCCCATTCGCTGTGCATCACATCCACAGCACGCACTTCGACGCCATGGTTTCGCGCGTCCTGCACCAGTTGCCCCGGTGAATAAAAACCCAGCGGGTAGGAGTTGATCATGGCCGCCAGGAAACACGCCGGCTCGTGGCACTTGAGCCAGCAACTCACATACACCAGCTTGGCAAAACTGGCGGCATGGCTTTCCGGGAAGCCATACTCACCAAAGCCGCGAATCTGGCTGAAAATTCGTTCCGCGTAATCTCGTTCATAGCCGCGCGCCACCATCGCATCGGTGAGCCGGTCATGAAAGTGTTCAACGCCGCCCTTTCGTTTCCAGGCTGCCATGGAACGCCTCAATTTATCGGCTTCATCCGCTGAAAATTCTGCTGCAATCATGGCAATCTGCATCACCTGTTCCTGGAAGATGGGAACCCCCAAAGTTCGGCCGAGGGCCTCTTTGAGTTCCGGATAAGGCCAGGCGATTTCGCCACCCTTTCGAATAATTTCACGGTTGGTCAGGTAGGGGTGAACCATCTTTCCCTGTATAGGCCCTGGCCGCACGATGGCCACTTCAACCACCAGGTCGTAATACTCACGCGGTTGCAGGCGCGGCAGCATGGACATTTGCGCGCGGCTTTCAATCTGAAAAACGCCTACTGTGTCGGCCTCGCAAATCATGTCGTAGGTTTGTTTGTCCTCGCATGGAATAGTGTGCATTTCCAGCTTCGGGTTTTCGCTGCGCGTCTGGTTCACCATGTCCAGGCAGCGCTGTATGGCCGACAACATGCCCAGCGCCAGTACATCGACCTTTAGAAGGCCGATGTCGTCCAGGTCGTCCTTGTCCCACTGGATGATGCGCCGGTCGACCATGGCGGCCGGCTGGATGGGCACCAGCCGTGTCAGCTTTCCTTGCGTCAGAACAAAGCCGCCCACGTGCTGACTCAAATGGCGTGGAAAGGCGGGCCGGGTTTTTTCGTGCTTGCGGCTTTTCTCATCAGCATCCGCCAGTTCGTCTTCCTTGCTCGGGTATCTGGCCATCAGCAACAGCGCCAGCTCCAGCCATTCAAAGAGCTGGCCTGTGTCTTTCTGCAGACCGGCGGCTGCGAGTTGCTCTTTCAGGACCACACTGCCATCAAACCAGAAGTGCTCGCCTGACAGCCGCTCTACAAGTTCTGGCCTTATGCCCAGCGCCTTGCCCACATCACGCACCGCACTGCGGGTACGGTAGCTGATGACTGTGGCAGCAATGGCAGCCCGGTCATGCCCATATTTTTCATAGATGTGCTGTATGACTTCTTCGCGCCGCTGGTGTTCAAAATCAACATCAATGTCTGGCGGCTCACGTCGTTCGCGACTGATGAAACGCTCGAACAATGTGTTCATTTCATTCGGGTTGACAGCCGTCACCCCCAGGCAAAAGCAGACCGTGGAATTGGCGGCGGAGCCACGCCCCTGGCACAGGATATTTCTGCTGCGGGCAAAACGGACGATGTCATGAACCGTGATGAAAAACATGTCGTATTCAAGTTCTTCGATCAGCGCGAGTTCTTTTTCGATGTTGGTCTGCACGCTGTCAGGTACGCCATGCGGGAATCTCTCCGTCGCACCCGCGTATGTCAATCGCCGCAAACACCGGGCAGGTGTTTCCGCAGGCTGAACCACATCTTCCTCAGGGTAAAGATACAGCTTGCGAATCTCATCAAGGCTGAACGTGCAACGAGAGGCGACCTCAAGCGTTGCACGCAGCATGTCTGCAGGGTAAATATCCGCCAGCCGCATGCGGGGACGCAAATGTGCCTCCCCATTGGCCTGCAGCTCAAAACCGCATTCATGCACCGTCTTGCCAAGCCTGATGGCGGTCAGCACATCGTGCAGCGGCTTGCGTGAGCGAACATGCATCAGCACGCCGCCTGCAGCCACCATGCGAATGCCGGTGCGCGCGGAAACCTGCTGCAACTGCTGCAGGCGCAAGGCGTCATCAAGCCCTTGCAGAAGTTCAACGGCAAGCCATGCGCTGCCTTCAAAAAGGTCTTTAGCCCAGGCGCAATACTTCTCAAGCGCCCCGGCACTTGCTGCATCAGGCAAAGGACACAGAATAATTTCACAGTTATTGAGTAATGAGAAATCAGTCTCACCCAGCACCACCCGGTAACTGCCTTTTTCAATCACATCCCCTGCCTGGCGCGCAAAGGTGATGAACTCGCAAAGATTTCCCCAGCCGGACGCGTTATGCGGCAGCACAACCAGCCGGAAAGGTTCTTCGGCCTGCACCAGAAACTCGGCGCCCGGTATGAATTTGAATCCCAGTTCCCTGGCAACCATATGCGCACGCACAACACCGGCCACCGAGCACTCGTCGGTGATGGCGATCGCCCGGTAACCCAGTTCGGCGGCCCGCTCTACCAACTCCTGCGCGTGCGATGCACCGCGCTGGAAGCTGAAGTTGCTCAGCGCATGCAGCTCTGCATATTCGGGAAGGGGACCGGTCAGCATGAGGCGTCAGGCAAAAAAGCCCTGCAGGTACCAGTTGCGATACGGCTGGCCTTCCTGCCTGCTGCGCCCAAGCCGCTCGCTGTAGATCCACAGCAGGCTGCCGTGCAAGCTTCGATACACGTAGTAGTCACGCAAGGTGGGCGGGTCGGCCCGGTCATGGTGAGCCTCGTCTTTGCCCTCCCCTGACATTAACCAGCCCGTGATCTCCAGGCGCTGCGGACCCGTCAGGCGCACGAGCTTGCCTTCATGCACCGGGCTGTTGCCGTGGGTGGCCAGCCTGACCGGTTGCGGCAGCAACCAGGCAGGGTAAAGCGCGTCTGTCCTGCATTCAGGCGCGTCGTTATCAGGTTTTTTACGCCGGGGGGGTTTTCGGCCGGTGTTTGACAGGTGCGCACCGGCAATGGATGGCAGTGCCTCACGTGCATTGACCCAGCGCTGCATTTCTTCAGGCCTGTGGTCTGCACAAGGTTGCCACGCCTGCACCTTGTCATTGCCCAGACGCGCACTCAGGCGCTCTATCAGTTCAACAGCGCTGTCGCCCTGCTTTCGCGCCTCCATCAGCAGGCTGCCAGTGGCCGCTGCCGCATCGGCGAGCGGTTCGGTGACCAGCGACTGCAAGGTGATGGAATGCACGGGCGCCGGCAGTGCTTGCTGCGCCAGGTGCTCGGACACCAGGCGTGCCATGTGGCGCAGGTCCTGCGCCGGGTTGGCGGTGCGGATGTCAAGCTCGCCTGTGGGCGCGACATCACGCCGTTTATCCAGGTGCCAGGTGAGCTTGAGCGCACACAACCCGCTTTGCCGGCCCAGCAGCCAGGCCTGCAAGTTCACCAGCAGGCTTTCGACACCGACCATCAGCGCGGGGGCGTGTTCGACCAGCGCATCGAGTTCGAGCTTTTCTTCAAAATACTCTGGCAGCACCAGCCACTCGTAATCATCGGCGGTCTTTCCGCCCGCCCTGTCCAGCGCTGCCAGCAAGCCGGCGCCAAAGCGTCGCGCCACACCGTCACGGGGCAGGCGCAGCATGTCGTCCCAGTTGCGGCAACCGATGCGTTCAAGCACGCCCAGGTGCTCGCGCGCAGCTGTCAGCGTGTGCATGGGCAGTTCGGCCACGCGTTTTTTGGCAGCGTCAGGCCTCTCGCGCTGTTCTTGCCGCATGCGCAGGCGGCCCAGGGCGATCAGCGATGTGGCCCCTTGCGCGCGCAGGGTCAGCGCCTGAAGACTGTTCGCTTCAAAAAAAGAAAGCAGTTGCTGCTCAAGCAATTGCGCCAGCCGCGCCAGCCCGCCAAAAAGACGCAGGCTGCCGGTCACGTCGAGCAGCACGGCTTCGTCGACAAGGGCCACGCGCGGCGTAAAGCGCAGGGCCATGCTGGCCACGGCTTTTTGCAGGGCGGCTTCTTCCATCACGGGCTGTGCAGCCTCAGTGGTGATCGAGCTGTGCAACGCGATCCAGCAGCGCATGGACGGTGTTTCCTGCAAAAGACGGGAGCAAAGGCGCGGACTCCTCGCGCTTGCGGCGGGCACGCTCACGGCTGGCAGCCAGCAAGGCGGTGAGGCGTTCAGGGCGTGTGTCCAGCAGAAGCGGGCCAGCCAGCGGCGGCCCCCGGCGCTTGAGCACATGAACCAGCAGGTTGCCGGCGTCATGGACGACGCCCTCCAGCAGAAGGCGCAAGGGTGCTGGTGATGATTCGGCTTGCGCACGCACGGGCCTGAAGACAAACAGCAGCTTGTTGTGCGCGTGTGCGGCAATCTGCAGCCGGCGCAGGTGCGCGCTGCGTGCATCGGGCAGCCATGCCAGCACGGCGGCCACATCGGCGCACTGCAAGGCCTCACGCGCGGCCCACAGCAGTGAAGGTGCCTGCCCTTTCGGCGCATGGACCGACAGCAGGCGTTTCATGTTCACCTGCCGGGCACCCAAAGCCGGGCCAAAAGGCAGGTGTGGTGCGCCCACAAGAACCGTCAACTGGGCCGGTGCATCGTGCTGGACGGCGGCCAGCGCGGGTGCCACAAAACCCCATTCATGACGCCCGGCCTGCACCTGCAGGATTTCAACCAGCGCACCCACGGGCCAGCCCTGGCCTGAAAGCACATCGTTGAGGGCCGGATAACCGGTGTCGCGTGTTTGCGCGCTGCTGCTGCCAAGTTCACCCGCCCGCCAGACCGCTGCATTGGTGGGGTCGGACAGCACGTGATCAAGAGAAGTTGACGAAAGCATGGCAACAGGTTTAAATCGCCATATTACTGTATTTTTATACAGTAATATGTCTTTTTAAATTACACATTGATGCTAAAATGCAATGATGCGAACTACACTTGATCTGCCTGATTCTCTTTTGCGCGAGCTGAAAGCGCGTGCCGCCATGAACGGGCAAAGCCTGAAGTCTTTGCTCAATGACCTGATTCAAAAGGCCATGCGCATGCCCGCCAATTCAGACAATGCACCGCAACTTTCACCCGGCCTGCCCGTATTGAAGCGCCTGCAAAACACCCCCGCAGGCCAGACACAAGCCACAGCAGATCTTTCAGATCACGAGCTTCGAGAAGACCTTGAAAAGCTTAGGCGCATCGGGTTTATCAAGTGAAGTCGGTGGATTTGCTGGACGTGAATGTCTGGCTGGCTCTGGCACATCCGGGGCATGCCCACCATGCAGCAGCCAGAAATTACTGGTCCGGTGCCAGCGCGCAACTAGCGTTTTGCAGGACCAGCATGCTTGGCTTTTTGCGCCTGGTTACCCAACCTGCGGTCATGGGCGATGCGGTGCACACCTTTGAAGAGGCATGGGAGATTTATGCGGCTCACATGAGCAGTGGGCGCGTCGTTTTACTGCCAGACCCCATCACGGCTGAAGAGCAAATGCGACGCTATACCTTGCGAGCCGGCTTTCGTGTCCGGGACTGGACTGACGCCTGGCTGGCAAGTGTCGCGGTGACGGCAGAGTGCCGGATGGTGTCTTTTGACAGCGGCTTCACGCAATATGAAGCGCTGGACTTTTTGCCGCTGAAAGCCTGAGCCCCAAAAAGGGGCGCTAGAGATCTCAGCGCTTTCTGGCCTGGCGAGCCATCAGCACCAGCATCACAAGCGCGATGCCGACAAAACAGACAAACGACCAGTTGGCAATCGAAGCGCCCAGGAAGGTCCAGTCAATCTTGGTGCAGTCGCCGCTGCCTTTGAAGATCATGGGGATGGCGCGCTTGAGTGGAAAGGTCTCGATCATTCCGTAAAAGTCACGGCCGCAAGATGCAATTTCAGGCGGATACCACTGCAGAAAACTCTGGCGCGCAGCCACAAAAGCGCCGAAACCCGCAATGATGAGCGTCAGCGCTGAACCCGTGATCAATACGCCTTTGCTTTTGCCAATCGCCGTGAGCGCAGCAAAAACCGCTACAAGCACCAGTGCATAACGCTGCACGATGCACATGGGGCAAGGCTCAAGGCCCACCACATGCTGAAGGTAAAGGCCAAAAGCAAGCATGGCCACACACACCGCAGCCGTCAGCGCCAGCACGCGGCGCGGCATGGCATCGAAATACTTCAAGAACATCAGGAACCCTCTTTGTTGAGCATTTTATGGAATGTCTAGGGCCTGTCATCCTATAAATCACCTCCACGTGGCCCCCGGAAAGGATTGCAATCTAGGCGCGAAATGAAACCGGGGTAATCCCCGGTGAAGCTTCGTAACAACGAGTGCAGTCTTTTCCGGGGACCACCCGAAGGGCTGTGGCTGCAAGGGATGCCCCGCGTCGTTACAGCCCTTGACCGGGGATTACCCCGGCCTGCGGCCTGCGCCTAGCGCTACACCCCTTGCAGCCCCAGCGCGGAGGCGATTTATAGGATGACAGGCCCTAGTTCGTGAGCAGCACGGGAGATTAGTTCCCGTACAAGGCCAGCGTCATTTCCAGAAAAAACTCTACAACTCCAGCCGGTTGCTGCGGCAGGATGTGCGGAAAGCGCCTCATGAATGAATACGCCCTCCTGAGGAGGGCGTTTATAAAGGGTACCGCTTACTTGGCGGGTGTGACAGTTACCTTGGGTACTTCAATGGTTTTGTCTTCCGACTTGATCGTCGGCACCGTCACCGTTTTTTCGGTGGTGGTCACTTTGACATCAGGGGTGGTCACGTCATATTTCGGAAGCGTGACATTGCCTTCCTGCGTTTTGTTGACTTCGACCTTGGGCAGGGTGACGTCGCCCTCCTGGGTCTTTTTCACGTCGCAACCCGAAAGCCCAAGAACGCCGAGTGAAACAAATGCGATAGCGATGGTGGTGTGTTTGTACATGGGAAGGCCCTCATAAAAGTGAATGTTGTATAGAGTCGCCCGGCAGGCTGCTGTTGGCAGCGCCTCCCGGGCCTCTGTAAACATTGCACTACGAAGCCCTGCCCCGTCTTGTAGGGGATGGACGACCTCTTTTGTGCGGGAAATCCGAAGCGGGGGAATGGGAGTGCTGGGGGGTTTCAGATCCCCGCGCCCTCTTCCACAAACACGCGTACATTTTTGGGTGACAGCACCAGCAGGTCGCCTTCGCGCAGGCCCATGTCCTTGTATTGCTGCGACGATATCTGCACCTCGATCAGGCCTTCGTCAGAGCCTTTTGACGTCTGCTTTTGTTCTTCGGGAATCAGTTCCAGCCTGGCCGTGGGGCCGATCACGATGGCGCGCACCAGTTGCGCCGCAATGCCTTCTGCGCCCGGTGAGTAACGTTGCACATCAAAGTCATGCGGACGCACATAGGCAAAGGCTTTGGCATCTTTGGCACCGGCATGTTCGGGCGAGTCTATGCGTATGCCCTCGAGCTGCACTTCACCGTCATTGGCGCGGCCATGAAACAGGTTCACGTCACCAAGAAAGCCGTACACAAACGGGCTGGCCGGGTGGTCCCAGACCTGCTGCGGGGAGCCGATCTGCTCGACCTTGCCCTGGTTCATCAGCACCACGCGGTCGGCCACTTCAAGCGCCTCTTCCTGGTCGTGCGTGACAAAAATGCTGGTGACATTGAGGTCTTCATGAAGGCGGCGCAACCAGCGGCGCAGTTCCTTGCGGACCTTGGCGTCAAGTGCACCAAACGGCTCGTCGAGCAGCAACACCTTGGGTTCCACCGCCAGTGCGCGGGCCAGCGCAATCCGCTGGCGCTGGCCACCTGACAGCTGCGACGGAAAGCGGTCTGCCAGCCAGTCAAGCTGTACCAGGTTGAGCAGTGAATGCACTTTATCCTTGATCTGCGCCTCGCTGGGCCGCTGGTTACGTGGCTTCATGCGCAGGCCGAAGGCGACGTTCTCAAACACCGTCATGTGGCGGAAGAGCGCGTAGTGCTGGAAGACGAAACCCACCTGCCGCTCGCGCACGTGCACGTCGGTGGTGTCTTCGCCGCTGAAAAGAATGCTGCCGCGGTCGGCCGTTTCAAGCCCGGCAATGATGCGCAGCAAGGTGGTCTTGCCGCAGCCCGAGGGGCCGAGCAGCGCAACCAGTTCGCCGGAATGGATGTCCAGGCTCACGTCGCCCAGCGCCTGGAAGTTGCCGAAGTTCTTGCTGATGTTGCGTATTTCTATGCTCATGGTGTTTCCTGACTCTTCTTTAGTTGGCTGTTACCTGTGCGATGGCACGTGGCTGCTCGGGCGGCAGGTCTGCAGCCGCCTTCATGTCCTGCTCATGGCGCCATTCGGCGACCGACTTGATGACCAGCGTGACCAGCGCAAGAATGGCCAGCAAAGAGGCCACTGCAAAGGCAGCGACAGACTGGTATTCGTTGTACAAAATCTCGACATGCAGCGGCAAGGTGTTGGTCTGCCCGCGGATGTGCCCTGACACAACCGACACGGCACCGAACTCACCCATGGCCCGTGCATTGCAAAGAATCACGCCGTAGATCAGGCCCCACTTGATGTTGGGCAAGGTCACATGCCAGAAGGTTTGCCAGCCGGTGGCGCCCAGCACGATGGCCGCCTGCTCTTCGTCATTGCCCTGCGCCTGCATCAACGGAATCAACTCCCGCGCAATGAAAGGAAAGGTCACAAACACGGTGGCCAGCACAATGCCCGGCACGGCAAAAATAATCTTGATGTCATTGGCCAACAGCCACGGGCCAAACCAGCCCTGTGCGCCGAAGACCAGGACATACATCAGGCCGGCGACCACAGGCGATACCGAAAACGGCAGATCGACCAGTGTCGTCAGCACGGACTTGCCGCGAAACTCGTACTTGGCAATCGCCCAGGCTGCAGCCACACCAAACACCAGGTTCAGCGGGACCGAAATGGCCGCAGCGATAAGCGTGAGCTTGATGGCTGACCAGGCATCGGGTTCTTTCAGGGCTTCAAGATAGGCTCCGAAGCCTTTTCGCAGGGCTTCGGTGAAAACAGCAGCCAGCGGCAAGATCAGGAACAAAAACACGAACAGAAGCGCGATGCCGGTCAGGGTGTAGCGCACCCACGGTGCTTCAGTCGTACTGATGGTCTGGCGCCTGCCGGAACTCAAACCGCTCATGATGCCGCTCCTGTATTTCGGCGCTGCCAGGCCTGAAGGCCATTAATTACGAGCAGCAGAAGGAATGAAACAACCAGCATCACCACAGCCACGGCTGTCGCACCGGCATAGTCGTATTGCTCCAGCTTGCCGATGATGATGAGCGGCGTGATTTCAGAAATCATGGGCATGTTGCCCGCGATAAAGATGACAGAGCCATATTCACCAATCGCACGCGCAAAGGCCATGGCAAAACCGGTGAGCAGTGCCGGCATGATGTGCGGCAGTATGACTTTGGTGAAAATCTGCAGGCGGTTTGCGCCCAGCGAGGTGGCGGCCTCTTCAAGCTCTTTTTCAGCGTCTTCAAGCACCGGCTGCACGGTTCGCACCACAAATGGCAGGCCGATAAAAATCAGCGCGATGACCACACCGGCCGGTGTGAAAGCCAGCTTGATGCCCATCGGCTCCAGGTACTGGCCTATCCAGCCGTTGCCCGCCAGAATGGCCGTCAATGAAATACCGGCAACGGCGGTGGGCAATGCAAAAGGCAGATCTACCAGCGCATCGACGATTTTTTTACCTGGAAATTTGTAGCGCACCAGCACCCAGGCCAGCAGCAAGCCGAACACCAGGTTGACCAGCGCCGCGAAAAATGAGGCCCCAAAAGTCAGCCGGTAAGAGGCCATGACACGAGGTGACGTCACCGCAGCCCAGAACTGGTCCAGCGTGAGCGAGAAGGTTTTGAAAAACAGCGCAGAAATCGGGATCAGCACGATCAGGCTGAGATAAAAAACCGTATAGCCCAAGGTCAGCCTGAACCCAGGCAAGACCCGTTTGGCCGCCCGTTTTTTACCCGCAGGCTCACCCGGCACCACCGCATGCAGCGGTGCAACAGCAGACAAGGAAATCATGATTTACTTGACTGTGTAAATCTTGTCGAACTGCCCACCGTCATTGAAGTGGACTTTTTGCGCCTCGCCGAGTGAGCCGAACAGTTCCTGCACCGTGAAGAGCTGCAACGGCTTGAAGGTCGTTGCGTATTTCTTGAGGATGGCAGGCGAACGTGGGCGCAGCGCGTGGCGTGCGGCAATTTCCTGGCCTTCGTCTGAATACAGATAGTCGAGGTAGGCCTTGGCCAGTTCGGCTGTACCTTTCTTCTTGACCGTGCGCTCGACGACCGCCACAGGGTTCTCGGCCACGATGCTGATGGATGGGTAAATCGCATCGACCTTGCCCTCGCCAAACTCCTTGTTGACCGACAGCACTTCAGATTCAAACGTGATCAGCACATCGCCGATATTGCGCTGCAGGAAGACGGTGGTCGCATCGCGGCCGCCCTTGCCGAGCACCGGCACATTTTTGTAGAGCTTGCTGACAAACTCCGCGGCCTGCAAGTCTGTGGCGCCTTTCTTCTTCGCGTAGCCCCAGGCTGCGAGGTAGGCATAACGGCCGTTACCGCCGGTCTTGGGGTTCACGACGACGACCTGGATGCCAGGCTTGGTCAGGTCGTCCCAGTCCTTGATGCCCTTGGGGTTGCCGTTGCGCACCAGGAAGAGCATGGTCGAGGTGGTGGGCGATGCATTACCCGGGAATTTTTTGGTCCAGTCTTTTGCAACCAGGCCCGCACCGGCCAGAAACTCCACGTCGGTGGACGTGTTCATGGTGACGACATCTGCATCCAGGCCATCGGCCACCGAGCGTGCGATGGCACTGGAGCCGCCGTGCGACTGGTCAACCTTGATGTCCTTGCCGGTGGTCTTCTTGTAATGCGCGATGAAAGCCGCGTTGTAGTCCTTGTAGAACTCGCGCGCCACGTCATACGAGCCGTTGAGCAGGGTTTGCGCGGAGGCGATGCCGCTGGCAGCGAAAGCCAAAGTAGCGAGGGCGATTTTTAGTTTTTGAGAAGTCATGCTGTTTCCAGATTTCCGAAGGACGATGAAGATGAAAAGTGAACTGTGCTGGCCGAGAAAGAAACGTCACCTGCCAGCGACTGGAGAAGCGCCACGCCCAGCGGCCATTCGCCATGCCCGGACTCGATATTGATGTGCCCTGCGTTCTGCATGCGCACAAACTCGCTGCCCCAGGCTCGTGCATAGGCACCCGCCAGGCGCACCGGACAAAACGGGTCATTGCTGCTGGCGACCAGAACGCTGCGGTAAGGCAATGGCTGGTAAGGCACGGGGGCAAAGTCGCTGAGCACGGCACGCCGCTCGGGGTCAGCCGGTGCCACCAGCAGCGCGCCGCTGATGCGGTCGGTCGCCTCTTGGGGCAGGTGCGTTGTTGCAATGCAGCCCAGGCTATGTGCAATCACGACCACGGGCTGGTCCTGCTGGATGATGGTTTTGGCAATCGAAGCCACCCAAGCCTGGCGCGAAGGCGCGACCCAGTCGTCCTGCTGGACGCGCACGGCGCCCTCCAGCCGCTCGGCCCACAGGCTTTGCCAGTGGCCGGGGGCGGAGTCGCGCCAGCCGGGAACGATGACGAAACGCACTGGCTACCCTGATTACTTGTTGGGTTGCGGGGTGATGCGAAGGTAGGGCCTCACCGCCTTGAAGCCTTTGGGAAAGCGCTGGGCCAGTTCAGCCGGGTCCTGGATGCTGGGCACGATGACCACGTCATCGCCGTCTTTCCAGTTGGCCGGCGTGGCGACCTTGTGGCTGTCGGTCAGTTGCAGCGAATCGATGACACGCAGGATTTCGTCAAAGTTGCGGCCTGTGCTTGCTGGGTAAGTGAAGGTGGTGCGAATGACCTTTTTCGGGTCAATGATGAAGACGCTGCGTACCGTCGCCGTGGTCGAGGCGTTGGGGTGAATCATGTCGTACAGGTTCGCGACCGTTTTGTCCGCATCAGCGAGGATGGGGAAATTCACCGTGGTGTTCTGCGTCTCGTTAATGTCCTTGACCCAGCCGCCATGCTTGTCCAGCGGGTCAACGCTGACAGCGATGGGTTTGACATGGCGTTTGGCGAACTCACTGCTCAGTGCTGCGGTTTTGCCGAGTTCAGTGGTGCAAACAGGCGTGAAGTCAGCCGGATGGGAAAACAGCACCACCCAGGAGTCGCCTGCCCACTGGTGGAAGGAAATTTTGCCTTCGGTCGAATCCTGGGTGAAATCGGGGGCGGTGTCGCCAAGCCTGAGTGTTGCCATGTTTTGCTCCTGATAGATGCGCTGGAAAGGGGCACTGAAAGCGCCAGAGCAATCATTGTGGGGAGCGAACGTTAAAACTCAAAAGAATATATAGCTCTTAATTTATCCACATAAGCACATAACGGTTTGGCTAATCATGGCTTAAACATCTGAGGGATCTTCAGCCGCCAGTGTGGCGAGCACGAGGCCGCCATCGTCCATCATGCAGCCGGCAATCTGCGCGGAAGCAGATGCATGGGACACACGGAGATTGCTATTATTTCAGTAGCTGCTCACGCTCGTATCTATTGGCTTACAGCCGATTTAATGCCTGAAAACAGGCCATTTTTGACTGGTTTGGCTTGGCGTTGAGCCTTTAAACAACTGCAGACACCAAAAAGTTAACATGCAAGTTAACATTTCAGCATTTTTTAACGTATACATTAAATTATTAACATATACAGCAAAATCTACCTATTACTGGTGTGAGCAGGACAGTTTGAGAGTTCCTGTTAATCCGGACTACGCCGCTATCGCAATTGGTCGCCCACCATGTGCTCACCCATGAAGTCCAGAAAACTGCGCACAGCCGGCACCTGCCCCCGGCGTGACGGAAAAACCGCGTGCACCATGCCCGACCTGAGCGTCCAGCCCGGCAAAACCGGCACCAGCAACTGCGCCTGTACTTCTGCCCTGCTCAGCGTTTCCGGCAGAAAGCTGATGCCCGTGCCCGCAAGCACTGCCAGCTTCAGCGTTTGCAGGTCGTCGGCGATGTAGCGGGGCTGGTGCTGCAGGTCATGGGTCTGGCCGTCGGGGCCGGCCAGTTCCCAGGTGCTGCGCCCGTCAATGGCGGACATGGCGATGGTGTCCAGCTTTGCCAGGTCTTCGGGTCGGGTCGGCGTGCCCTGCCTGTGCAGCAGCGAAGGGCTGGCCAGCAGCAAGGTGCTTGATGCGCCCAGTTGCTTGACCACCAGGCTGCCGCTGTCGTCCAGCGTGGGGCGCACGCGCAGCGCAATGTCCACACCCTCTTCTATCAGGTCGACCACGCGGTTGGTCACCCGCATGTCCAGCTTGACGTGCGGGTGAAGGGCCAGATAGCTCGGCACCAGGTAGCCCAGGGTGCTCTGCGCCAGCGTGACCGGGCAGGTCACGCGCAGCGTGCCGCGCGGCTCTACCTGCATTTGGGCCACCGCCTCGGCGGCGGCAAGGGCCTCGTCACGCATGGTGGCGCAGTGCCGCAGGTAGATCTCGCCAACCGCCGTGACCGACAGCTTGCGGGTCGTGCGCTGCAGCAGGCGTACGCCCAGCCGCCCTTCCAGCTCGGCCACCCGGCGCGACAGGCGCGATTTGGGCAGGCCCAAGGAGCGCCCGGCGGCAGCAAAACCGCCCCGCTCCACCACTTCGGCGAAATACAGCATGTCGTTGAGATCCTCCATGTCGGGCTCCTTTTGGGGCTTCATTGTCCCACCAGCAGGACAATCTATCGCAAATTTGCCGACTTATCACCCATTCATGTTCCCATCACAATCTATCCATGGCTCAAACAGCCAATCAGTTTTATCAACAACCAGCTTTCAAACAGGAAATCATCATGAGCAAACTTCTCCACATCGACTCCAGCATCCTCGGCAGCAATTCCGTCTCGCGCCAGCTGACCGCACAAATCGTCGCTTCCTGGGGCGCAGCCCATCCCGGCACCGAAGTCAGCTACCTCGACCTGGCCGTGAACACGCCCACCCACCTGTCCGCCGAATCCCTGGGCTTTCGCCTGCCGGCCGACGCCGTGCTGAGCGATGCACAAAAGCGTGAAAACGCCGTGTCCGAAGCGCTGGTGACCCAGTTGCTGGCATCTGACGTGATCGTCGTCGGCGCACCGATGTACAACTTCACCATCCCGACCCAGCTCAAGGCTTGGATTGACCGCGTTGCGCAGGTCAACCGCACCTTCAAGTACACCGAAAAAGGCCCTGTCGGCCTGGCTACCGGCAAGACTGTCATCGTCGCATCCACGCGCGGCGGCGCTTACTCGACCAGCGACGCTGGCAACGCAATGGAACATCAGGAAAGCTTTTTGAAGACCGTGTTCGGCTTCCTCGGCATCACCGATGTGCGCATCGTGCGCGCTGAAGGCCTGGCCATGGGTGATGCGGCCAAGGCTGCAGCGATTGCTTCTGCGCAAGCCGACATCAAGGCCCAGCAGGCTGCTGCCAACGAAGCCAAGGCCGCCATCGCTGCCTGAGCCACTGCTCCCTGAATGAAAAAAGCCCGCTGATGCGGGCTTTTTCCGTTGGTCACGCAGACCCTGATGCAAGTTCAGGTGTGCATCAGATGTGCTTCAGATATGTTTTTTAACCCAGGCCACATAGGTGTCCATAAAGCCCTGCAAAAACTTCTGGCTGCCTTCGTTGACGCTGCCGTCTTCGTTGAAGAAGCCTTCCTTCACCGTCAAAAATATTTCCGGCTGGCCCAGCGTTGGCATGTCGAGGTAGGAAATGATGTTGCGCAGGTGTTGCTGCGCCATCGACGTGCCCATGGGGCTGACGGTGATGCCAGCGACTGCAGCGGGCTTGCCCTTCCACACGCTCTTGCCCCAGGGGCGTGATGCGTGGTCAATGGCGTTTTTCAGGACACCTGGAATCGAGCGGTTGTATTCAGGTGTCAGAAAGATCACGCCCTGGGCCGATGCGATGTGATTGCGCAGGCGCGTGATTTCAGCGGTCGGGGCGCCATCATCATCCTGGTTGTATTGCGGCAGGTCGTCAATGCGAACCTGCTCCAGCAACACATCTGAGGGTGCCAGTTTGGCCAGCGCCACGGCCAGCTTTTTGTTGAATGAATCCTTGCGAATGCTGCCGACGACGACGGCGATCTTGATCTGGGCCAATGAATGCTCCTGGAAGTTAAAGGGGAAGACAGGCCGTGAAAGCCCGACGGGGCATTTTGCAGCAGCACGGGTAATCGTGCTCAACGTCCTCAAAAGCAACGGTGTCTTCGCAAGCCGGGGCCGCGGAACTGGCTTTGCCAGGCCGCAGGCGCAGCGCCCCCTCGGGGGGCAGCGAACCACACACAGTGGGGAGCGTGGGGGCTCTAATTCCCGCGCCCGGTCGCTTCTCTGGAGATCGCCTGCGTCACATTGCCGCCGGCCGGCACGTCATGCGTCACCCAGACGTTACCGCCAATGGTGGCACCACGGCCCAGCGTGACGCGGCCCAGCACCGTTGCGCCCGCGTAAATGACCACATCGTCTTCCACCACCGGATGCCGCGGCAAACCTTTTTGCAGGTTGCCTTCCTGGTCGGTCGGAAAGCGTTTGGCGCCCAGCGTCACGGCCTGGTAAAGCCGCACGCGTTTGCCGATGACGGCGGTCTCGCCAATCACCACGCCGGTGCCGTGGTCCATGAAAAACCCTTCGCCGATCTGCGCGCCGGGGTGAATGTCTATGCCGGTCTGGCTGTGCGCCAGCTCGGCCACAATGCGCGCCAGCAGCGGCAGGCCCAAACCGTAAAGCTGGTGTGCCAGCCGGTGGTGGATGAGGGCCAGCACGCCCGGGTAGCAGAGCAGCACTTCATCCACACTGCGCGCTGCCGGGTCACCGTGATACGCCGCCAGCACATCCTTGTCGAGCAGGCTGCGTATGCCGGGCAGTGCGGACGCAAAACTGCGCGCAGCCTTCACGGCATCGGCCTCAATTTCGGCCTCACTGCGCGACTGCTGGCGTGCGCTGTAGGCCAGCTCCAGCCGCATCTGCGCCAGCAGGGCATGCAGTGCTGAATCAAGGGTGTAGCCGACGTAAAAATCTTCGCTCTCATGGCGCAGGTCGGTGGGGCCCAGCCGCATGGGGAAAAGCGCGCCCTTCAGTTGCTCGACGATTGCAGCCAGCGCGTCACGCGACGGAAACTCGCGACCGCCCGGCTCCTGCGAACGCTTTTGTGATTCTCGCCAGTCAGCCCGCAGGCCATGCAGGGCAGAAACAATCTCGCGGGTATCAAAAACAGCCATCACCAGTCCTTGTTATTCATCAGTGGTGTGCATTCAGTGGCACAGCCTGCGATTACAACCCAAAAGAAAAGCCTGCGTGAGGCAGGCTTTTTCAGGCAAATGGCGGGAATGTTCAGAACCCGGCCAGCACCGCGCCCTTGAACTCGGTCTGGATGTATTTACGGATCTCTTCAGACTGGTAGGCCTTTACCAGCTTGGCCACCCATGGCTTGGTCTTGTCCTGCTCACGCACGGCCAGCAGGTTGACGTAGGGCGACTTGGCAGCTTCCTGGGCAATCGCGTCTTTCGGGTTTAGCCCGGCGGACAGCGCAAAGTTGGTGTTGACAGCCGAAGCGTCCAGGTCGTCGAGCGAGCGTGGCAGCTGGGCTGCATCAAGCTCCACAAACCTGATCTTCTTCGGGTTGTCGATCACGTCAAGCGGCGTGGCTTTCAGGCCGGCTTCAGGCTTGAGCTTGATCAGGCCCTTGTCCTGCAGCACCAGCAATACGCGGCCGCCATTGGTCGGGTCGTTGGGAATGCCAAAACGCGCGCCCTCTTTCAGCTCGGCCAGGCTTTTGACCTTTTTCGAATACAGCCCAATCGGGAAGTTGACGGTGTAACCCACATTGGTGATCTTGTAGCCGCGGTCTTTCACCTGCTGGTCGAGGTAAGGCTTGTGCTGGTAACTGTTGGCATCCAGGTCGCCAGCGGCGAGGGCTGCGTTGGGCTGCACATAGTCGGTGAACTCGACGATCTGTATCTTCAGGCCGTCTTTCTCGGCAATCTTCTTGACCTGCTCAAAAATCTGCGCATGCGGGCCGGCAGTGACGCCAATCTTCAGTGGTTTGTCCTGGGCCAGCGCAGCGCCGGTGAAGGTGATGGACAGCGCAAGCGCAGCGGCGGACTGGATAAGGGTGCGTTTTTTCATGATGACTTTCTCTGGATGGTTAACTTGATTTTGGAAACACGGGTGTTTGTTAAAGGCGCGGTATCAACATCGGTGATGGGGTAGATGCATCAAGTTGGCTTTCATTTATGGCTCAGCTTTCGCACGGCCCAGTCGCCCAGGCTTTGCACGGCCTGCACGAAGAGGATGAGCACCAGTACCACGGCCAGCATGATCTCGGGCAAGAAGCGCTGGTAGCCGTAACGGATGCCTAGGTCACCCAGGCCACCGCCACCAATCGCCCCGGCCATGGCTGAATAGCCGGTAAGGCTGACAAACGTGATGGTCAGGCCGGCAACAATGCCGGGCAGCGCCTCTGGCAGCAACACCTTGAGCACGATCTGCCGCGTGGTCGCACCCATGGCCAGAGCCGCCTCGATCAGGCCGTGGTCTACCTCGCGCAGTGACGCCTCCACCAGCCGGGCCACAAAAGGCGCGGCAGCAATCGTCAGCGGCACCACGGCGGCGGCTGTGCCAATCGATGAGCCCGTAATGAAACGCGTCATCGGGATGATGGCCACCAGCAAAATGATGAAAGGCGTGGAGCGCACCGCATTGACGATGCCGCCGACAAAAGTATTGGCAACGCGGTTCTGCAGCACGCCGCCATCGTCGCTGAGACGCAAATACACGCCCAGCGGAATGCCTAAAAGTGCACCTACAAAGCCCGAGATGCCGACCATGACGATGGTTTCCCACAGCGAGGTGGCAAACAGCTCCAGCATGGCTTCCGAAAAATTACCGAACATCTGCAACCTCCACATTCACACCCGCACCGCGCAAATGCGCTAGTGCGGCATCAAGCTGCGAGTGCCCGCCGCGCGCAAACACTGCGAGCGACCCAAACGGTTTGCCCTGTATTTCGTCCACCTGCCCATGCACGATGGACAGGTCAATGCCAAAGTTGCGGATCACGTCCGACAGCAGCGGTTTGTCCGAGTCATCACCCGCAAACGACAGCCGCAAGAGACGGCCCTCGTGACCGGCAGAGTGCTTAGCGCTCATCAAAGTGCGTATGCGCGCCAGCACGCTTTCGGGCAGCTCCTGCGGCAGGATTTCATCAATCAGGCTGCGGGTGGTCTCGTGCTGCGGCCTCGTGAAAACGTCCATCACCGGCCCGCTCTCAACGATGCGTCCGGCATCAATCACTGCCACACGGTCAGCCACCTGCTTGATGACCTGCATCTGGTGCGTGATCAGCACCACGGTCAGGCCGAACTCCTTGTTGATCTGCCTGAGCAGGCCAAGAATTGAACGTGTGGTTTCAGGGTCAAGCGCCGACGTTGCCTCATCCGATAGCAACACCTGCGGCCGGTTGGCCAGTGCGCGTGCAATGCCGACGCGCTGCTTTTGCCCGCCGCTGATCTGCGCGGGGTACCGGTCACTGAGTGCCGACAGGCCGACCAGATCGAGCAGCGGCGTGATGCGCGTCCTGATCTCCCCGGCGCTGAGCCCGGCAATCTCAAGCGGCAGGGCCACGTTGTCATAGACGGTGCGTGACGACAGCAGATTGAAGTGCTGGAAGATGATGCCGATGTCGCGCCGCGCCACGCGCAGGGCATCGCCATCCAGCGTGGTCAGGTCACGGCCGCCGACGATCACCTGACCGGCGGTCGGCCGGTTCAGCAGGTTGATGACCCGCACCAGCGAGCTTTTGCCGGCACCGCTGCGGCCAATGATGCCGAACACCTCGCCCGGCTTGATGTGCAGATCAACTCCCCTGAGGGCCTCTACCGGGCCGGACTGACCCTTGTAAGTTTGAAAAATACCCTTGAGCTCAATCATGCGAACCAGCTAAATCTTGATGTGGCCGGATGTCTTCTTGTGGAAGCAGGCGGCTCTTTTTTGAACAGGAAAGGAATGTAAAGTCGTTTTTCTAAAACTCAAAAGAATATTAAATTGATATTTAAGACTTTTATGTAGTTATACAAGGCTTTTTTAATTTTTACCCGGATTTAATTGACTCATTAATTTAACACGGGTAATATCTGATTCTTCCTGAATTAATAAGATCAGCGTGCCAAATTCAACTACCTCTCCCATCCTGCTGACCGCCTTTGCCGGCTTCCGGCGCATCACCGCAGGTACCCGCGCAGCCGTGCTCCAGCAGCTGCGTGTCATGACACCCGAGACCCGCGCAGCCGTGCTCCAGCAGCTGCGTGTCATGACACCCGAGCCAGACACGCTGGTCCGTGTGTTCGATGACGCCAGCGGCGCCCGGATTGACTTCGACCTGCGGCCCGAAGCCGTGGACGCCGTTGACGAATCAGGCCCCGAAGCTCTGCCTGCAGAACCGCAAGCAGCCCCCGCCGCACGTTCCGTAGGCCGGCCCAAACTGGGTGTGGTCGCGCGTGAGGTCACTCTGCTGCCGCGTCATTGGGAGTGGCTGGCCAGCCAGCCGGGCGGTGCCTCTGTCGCCCTGCGCAAGCTGGTTGAAGATGCCCGCCGCAGCAACGAGGGCCGGGATGCGGCGCGTGCCTCGAGGGAGGCGGCCTACCGCTTCATGACCGAAATGGCAGGCGACCTGCCCGGGTTTGAAGAGGCCACGCGTGCGCTGTTTGCCGACGACGAGGCGCGCTTTGGCTCACTTGTGGCCGCCTGGCCTGAAGACGTAAAACATTACCTTGGCAAATTAGCCGCCAGCAGCTGGAAACAAACAACATGAAGAACCAAACACTGGGCGCGGACATCAGCGCACTCGACCACAAACTGGAAACCGATGTCTGCGAAGAAGATGTGCGCGTAGCGGGCGAGATTGCCGCACCGCCAGTTACCGTCGCCGACCCGGTCCCACCGCTGGCCACACCACCCGCATCAGCGCACAAACGCCCGCCCATGTCCGACGGCATACCGCTGTGGAAGACCTTCATCGCCTTCCTCGCGCCCATGCTTCTGAGCAACATCCTGCAGTCGCTGTCGGGCACGCTCAACAACGTTTATGTCGGCCAGATGATTGGCGTGGGCGCGCTGGCAGCGGTGTCCAGCTTCTTCCCCATCCTGTTCTTTTTTATCGCCTTCACCATAGGCCTGGGCGCAGGTGCATCGGTGCTCATAGGCCAGGCCTGGGGCGCGCGTGACATCGGCAAGGTCAAGTCCATTGCCGGCACCACGCTGACCGTGGGCGTGTCTTTCGGGGTGCTGGTGGCCATCTTCGGCGGCACCTTCACCGGCCCCATGCTCAGGGCACTCGGCACGCCTGCTGACATCATGGCTGATGCCACGCTCTACGCCCGCATCATGATGCTGGCCGGGCCCGGGCTCTTCATGTTCCTGCTGTCGACCGCCATGCTTCGCGGTGTGGGCGATACCGTGACGCCGCTGTACACGCTGCTGATTTCCACCGTCGTCGGCCTCATGGTCACACCGGCCCTGATACGCGGCTGGGGCGGGCTGCCGCAACTCGGCGTCGCCAGCGGCGCGGTGGCATCGGTGCTGTCCATGCTGGTGGCGATGATCTGGCTGGCTTTCAGGCTGCGCAAGATCAAGAGCCCGCTGGCGCCTGATGCCGAGTTTGTGCAGAAGCTGCGCATCAACCTGCCCATACTGAAAACCGTGCTGAAAGTCGGCGTGCCGACGGGCGTACAGATGATCGTGATCTCGCTGGCCGAAGTCGCCCTGCTCTCAATGGTCAACAGCTACGGCTCGAATGCCACCGCCGCATACGGTGCGGTCAACCAGGTGGTGGCCTATGTGCAGTTCCCGGCGATCTCGATTGCGATTACCGCGTCCATCCTCGGCGCGCAGGCGATTGGCGCCGGCCGCACCGACAAGCTGGGGGCCATCGCCCGTACAGGCCTGCTGATGAACCTGATGCTGACAGGCGTGCTGGTCGTGCTCGGTTATCTGTTCTCACGCCACCTGATGGGCTTTTTCATCACCAGCGGCCCGGTGATTGACCTGGCCCAGACGCTGCTGCACATCATGCTGTGGAGCAGCATCATCTTCGGCATGGCATCGGTGCTGTCCGGCATCATGCGCGCCAGTGGGTCGGTGCTGGTGCCGACGGCCATATCGATTCTTTGCATTGCGCTGGTCGAAGTGCCTGTTGCCTGGTTCATGAGCCAGCGCATGGGCATCAACGGCATCTGGATTGCGTATCCTGCTGCGTTTATCGCGATGCTGGGGTTGCAGACGGCTTATTACAGGCTGGTCTGGAAGAAGAAGGCTATTCGGCGGCTGGTTTAGTTTGAGTGCCCTACGTCAAGTCCGCTCCTAAATATAGAAGTAAGGCGGACTTGGTTATGCGCCCTTCATTAGTTTTATAGAGTCCTTAAGTTCAACCTCGGTAAATTTGTCACCGTTTTCCGGATGATGAATGCAGTTGCGAATATAGGTCGGTAATGTGACCTGTTTTTGAACTCCCCTTAGCGGCTTATTTTTCGGCAGTTTCATTTTTTGATGAAAAAATATTTCGTCGAAGTTCTTTTGACTACTTCGTTTTTCATCCGCCACGTCTTCATCTTGGTAGCGATCATGCAGTCGCCCGTATAGCTCGGTGTGGAAATCTCGACTCAGAACAGAAAATACTTCATAACTAACGCTCGCGTAGGTCGATTCTTTATTGTCAAACTCACTAATTTCAGTACCGCTTTTGTTTTGAAAAATCCGAAAGTTTCTGCTTAGATCAAGCTTGTCGATCATGTAGTTGGAATGCGTAGCAAAAATGGCTATGTTGTCTCTATCGTTTTTGGTAATTTTTATTAACTCACTCAGCAAATACTCTTGAGCCAATGGATGCAAATGTGTTTCAGGTTCATCCAGCAGAAGCACCGATTTGGTCAGTTCTTGATTTTGGTTCTCCGCAGATACTGTTAGGAGAAAAGAAATAAATTGCCTAAACCCATCGCTTCTTTGATCAATCGTCTTCGCCTTTCCAGACCCAGTGTCGCGAATCAAGAAATTAATTTTGTTGTCATAAACATGGAATGTGATCTCAACAGGATGGTTAGGCCAGACGGTTTTGATGTGCTCTGTGACTTTTGCACCCAGCTCTCGTTGAAGTTGGTCGATTTCTGTCGAATCGCCGGCGAGTTCCCCCACCCGCTGAGCAATATCAGTAATTCCAGCCAGCCGGAAACAGTTTCTCAAAGGGACTGAGGTTTCTGAGGGATTGGCGGAAAAGCTTACTAAATCGATTGGGCGGGAAATGAGATAGTTATCGCGAGCTGCCCAGAAAATTGGGGTGTGCAACATATCCGGCGGCAGTTCGGCCACTGGGTACGCCATGAAACCAATTTTGTCGAGATGCGGAAGACCGATAGTTAAAGTCCTAGAAAATGTCGTCGGATCAAAGTTGCATCCAAGAAATACGCTGTCTCTCTTGTATTCATGCTCAATATCGTGGTCAGCCAAAAGAAGCTCTACAGCAGTCATCTCTTCCGGACTAATCAAGTATTCGAAATCGACAGAGATGACTTCCTTTTTGTCGTGGAAATCTTTTACGGCAACCGTGCTGCCCTGTGCAATCAAGGCTATTGCTTTTAGGATGCTCGACTTCCCAGCTTCATTGAGTCCAATCAGTCCGAAGCTGCGACTACCATCATCTAAAACGGTGCAATTAAGAGTCAAGAAAGAGATACTTCGATAATTGGCGATTTGAATACTATTTAGCTGGCTCATGAGTAGTTTCCAGTGGCTATCCCGTCCAAACAGCATGGGCGCATTAGCAAATATAGATATTAAGGCGCTTGTTACAACTCGTCACTAGGGATTTGCCGATAACGCCAGTAATCGCAGCAATCTTTGAGTAGACCTACAAACCCCACCCGCTGCGATATTGCATGCGAAGACCTAATCCGGAATTCGGTGGACAAAGTCAAAACTGACAGGAATGCCCGGCTTACCGCCTATGCGCACGTTGGTCAGGTCTGACCAGCGGCGTGTTCCGCAAGGCGGCGATTAAAGGGAGCGACGAACACTGGCAGCGCAGTCCCAATTTCAACCCTGTGCCGACGGAGACGACGGAATTCACCAAGCCGCAAAAAGATTGATGACGGCGGTACTACCCGACTTGCAGCCTGTGCTCATAGCACCACATCCAGCTTTCACAGGGCTCAAGTGAGCGGATCACCGCATGGCCGGTGGTGGCGTGGTGTTTGGTGGCGTGTTTGTTTTTGGAGTCATCGCAGCAGCCAACGTGGCCGCAATGCACGCATAGCCGCAAGTGCACCCAGCTGTCGCCCATGGCCAGGCATTCCTCGCAGCCTCTGGATGTGGGCGGCACAACCACGTCGGGCACGTGTGAACAGGGTTTGATGGGCATGGCGGCTTCCTCCCGTTAAATGCTGTTTTAAAAAATCAGGCTGCGGCGGCGCTTTGTGTGGCCGCGAGGTGCTGGTGAATCATGGCGACCGCAGCAGCGCCCTCGCCTATCGCGCCGCCGACCCGTTTGACCGAGCCGCTGCGCACGTCGCCGACGGCAAACAGGCCAGGAATGCTGGTCTCGAGTGGCGCGGGTGCATGGCCGGCGTGCGTGGGTGTGACGGCTGCGCCGGTCAGTACAAAACCCTGTTTGTCGATGGCCACGCCGCAGCTGGTGAGCCAGGTCGTTTCGGGGTCGGCGCCGACGAACAAATATACATTGCGTATGTCGGCGGTGTGCTCTGTGCCTTTGTTGCGGTCACGCCAGCTCACTGCGGCAAGGCCTGCGTTCTGGTCGCCGTGCAGCGCTGCAAGTTCGGTGTGCGGCAGCAGGTGGATATTGGGCGCGGCATCGATGCGGTCAATCAGGTAGCGCGACATGCTGGCCGCCAGGCTGGGGCCGCGCACCAGCATGTTGACCCTGGCCGCGTGCTGCGACAAGAACACGGCGGCCTGCCCGGCCGAGTTGCCGCCGCCCACCAGCACCACTTCGGTCTGCGCACACATTTTGGCTTCGAGTGCAGAGGCCCAGTACCAGACGCCGCGGCCTTCAAACTCGGCCAGGCGCGGCACCTCGGGCCTCCGGTAGCGGGCGCCACTGGCGACCACCACGGTTTTGGCACGTAGGTGCCGACCGTCGGTAAGGGTGACGCGCAGCTCGCCGGTGTCAAGCTTGCCGCTGCAGTCTAGCGAGCCGACCTGGGCGGGTATGAGCATTTCAGCGCCGAACTTTTGCGCCTGCACATATGCCCTGCCCGCCAGCGCCTGACCGGTGATGCCGGTCGGAAAGCCGAGGTAGTTTTCAATGCGCGCACTCGCGCCGGCCTGGCCACCATAGGCCCGGCAATCGACCACCAGCACCTGCAGGCCTTCGGAAGCGGCATACACCGCCGTCGCCAGACCGGCCGGGCCTGCGCCGACCACGATGACGTCGAAGAGTTCGTCATGGTCGTCCGTGTCGACCATGCCTGTGCAGCGGGCGAGTTCGCCTTCGGTCGGGTTGCGCAGCACCGAGCCGTTGGGGCACACCGCCAGCACCTCTGCTGGCCCGGCGCCGTACTGCGCCAGCAGCGCAGCAGCATCGGCGTCTGTAGTGGCGTCCATCACATGGTGCGGCTGGCCGTTGCGGTTCAAAAAGCTTTGCAGGCGAATGACACCCGCCGACTGCGGCTGGCCAATCAGCACCGGGCCGCTGGCGCCGGCCTCGATCAGCGCCACGCGGCGCAGGATGAGCGCACGCACCAGCCGCTCACCGAGGTCAGCCTCGGCAATGATGAGCGCGCGCAGCTGGTCAGGCGGTATCAGCAGTGCTTCAACATCGCCGTCGGCATGGCCATCAACCAGCGCGGGCTTGCCCGAGAGCTGGCCGACTTCTGCTGAAAACTCCCCCGGCCCGTGGCGCACCACGGGTGCCACGTGGCCCAGGCCGTCACGCTGGGTGACGACCACATGGCCCTTGAGCACGACAAACATGCCGGCGCTGATTTCGCCAGCGGTGTACAGACGCTCGCCGTGGCGGAACTGGACCACCGTGCCGAAACGGCGCATGCGCTCGACCTCGGCCGGCGCCAGCACAGGGAAGGCCTGGTGGCGCCTGCCGTTGCTGTCAGCTGGCATTGCAGTCTGGGTCAGGGGTGGTGGCAGCGCATCGTCCATCGGTAAAGGCTCCGGTCGCAGTGGTCAACGCCATGATTAAACGATGAAACCCGTGACGGGCCAAGGTCAGCGCGATCTGTGCTCGGTCGCAAGTCCGGCGCGCGGTTGCCTGGCCCGGGTTTGGTTTGCAGGCTTGTTGAACCTCATACTCTTACATTTAAGGTAACAATAGGCTATGAAAGTCTTTTAATCTGATTTATTATTACAAATAAAGTATCAATCCGGCGTTTTTAACAGCTGATTCGCAAAATGGCACACGAAAAAGGCCTGAAACAGGCCATTTTCAGGCATTAAATCGGCTGCAGACCAATAGAGACGAGCGTGAGCAGCTATGTAATTAATAGCAGTTTTGTGGTGGCCGGAGTTCAGCGCGTTGCGCGCGACCGCTGCATCACCCTGTCAATTGCCAGTGCTGCCACTTCCGCGGCCGTTTCCATCTCTATGCTTTGAAGCTTGAGGTCGTAGGCCACGCCCAGCATGGTGGCCTTGGTGGTGTCGGGCAGCACATCCCAGTTGCGCGCCAACTCATCGACCATCAAATCGGCCATGGTGCCCTGATCATGGTTCCACCGGCTCGCCTTGCCCTCACGGGTAAAGATGTTGAGCATGATCTGGTTAACGCCTTCACGGGTCATGTGGCACTCCTGTTTGTGGGGTAAGCCCATGGTGGCAAGGCAGCCGCGGCCAGGGTGTAGGTGGAGTGGCCTACGGGAAGTACGTGTTGGCGCTTTGGGGTTGCCAGCCAGTCACCGCTCCGGATTGGTATCTTCCGTAGCGGGGAGAAAATTCAATGCCGATCTCTGCTGTCTTTCATTGTGGAATTGAGCCGAAATCGATCGTGCGAGTCGTCGATGTCTTCAGAATGTCGCGGCCCGCTCCTTCAATTGCTACAGCATGCAAGCGCTATAAAGCCAGATGCCCCTGCCGCCACCCTTGCCCACTCACCCGAAAACCAGATTCAACTGGGGCCGCTGGTTTGCTGCTGCGTTCTGGGGCGCGGTCTTCGCAGGCGGTTATGCCATCTACAGCGGCGCCGTCAACATCCCCGAACACATCAACCCCTGGGCACCACTGAATGTGGCGGCAGAACCCAACCTGCTGACGCCGTACAAACTTTCACGCGCACGTGGTGATCCGGCCATGTGCCTGACCGCCCTTGAACAAACCGGCATGCAGTACGACCTGCTGCCAGACCGCCAGACCGGCGATGGCTGCGGCTTTGACAATGCTGTACGCCTGCGTTCTGCGGCGATTCGGTTTGGCTCACCGCTGCCGCTCAGTTGCCCCATGGCGCTGTCGTTTGCGATGTGGGAGCGGCATGCGCTGCAGCCCATGACTCAGGCACATTTCAGCCAGCGGGTCTCAGCTATAGACAACCTGGGCAGCTACTCATGCCGCAACGTCAATCGCGGCGAAGGTGCTGCGCCCAAAGCGCCTGCCACCGGCGCAGGTTCGCGCAGCCGCCATGCGACTGCCAATGCACTTGATGTATCAGCCTTCACGCTGGCCAATGGCAAACGCATCAGCGTGCAGGGCCAGTGGCAAAGTGAAGGTGTGGCCACGCCGCGCAGTGCCGAAGCGCTCTGGCTGAATGATGTGCACGCCGGAGCCTGCAAATACTTCAAGGGCGTGCTGGGCCCCGACTACAACGCCGTGCACAGGGACCACTTTCACCTGGAAACCGGCGGCTACGGCATGTGCCGCTGACGCCTCAAACGCAGCGCGTCAGTGCGCCGCAGCCTCGGTATCAATGCCCAGATAGGCGCGGCGCAAAACCGGCTGCGCCATGAGCTCCTGCGGGTTACCAGAGGCCACAATGCGGCCCTCTTCGAGCACGGCAGCGCGCTGGGCCACATCCATCGCCATCGAGACGTTCTGCTCGACGAGCAGGACGGAAATACCCCGGGAATGGATTTCACGAATCGCGTTGAACATGTCAATCACGATGCTGGGCGCAAGGCCCAGCGAGGGCTCGTCCAGCAAGAGCAGTTTGGGTTTGGCCATGAGCGCGCGCGCAATCGCCACCATTTGCTGTTGCCCGCCCGAAAGCGTCCCCGCGGGCTGGTTCATCTTTTCAGTGAGGATGGGGAACAGCGACACCACGTACTCCAGCGAACTGGCACGCTGGGCCTTCGCTGCTTTGAGGTAGCTGCCGATCTCCAGGTTTTCGCGCACCGTCATATCCGTGAAGAGACGCCGGCCTTCGGGCACGAGCGCAATGCCGCGTTCGCAGAATTTATGCGCGCCCAGCCGCGAAATGTCTTCGCCCTGAAACTTCAGGCTGCCTGAATCAATGCGGAGCAGACCGGCAATGGTGTTGATGAGCGTGCTCTTGCCAGCGCTGTTGGGGCCGACGACGCAGAGCAACTCACCCTCGCCGACAGACAGCGACACATCCCAAAGCGCCGTTGCCTGGCCATAACAGGTACGGATGTTGTCAAGTTCAAGCAGCAAGGGCCACCCCGCTTTCGTTGGCAGGTTTGCCGCCGGTTTCCTTTTTTGCCGCCGCTTTCGCGTCGCCAAGATAAGCCGCTACCACTTCGGGCCGCTGCATCACGTCATGCGGCGCGCCTTCAGCCAGCACCGCGCCGCTTTCAAACACCACGATGCGATCGCACAGCGCCATCACCGCGCGCATCACATGCTCGACAAACACAATCGTGGCACCCTGGTCGCGGATGCGGCGTATCAGGGCAACGGCTTCGTCGATCTCGGACGGTGTCAGGCCGGAGAGTACCTCGTCAAGCATCAGGATTTTCGGGCGAGCCGCCAGCGCACGCGCAAGCTCCAGGAACTTGCGCTGGTGCAGGTTGAGCGCAGCCGGTAGCGCGTGGGCACGGCTGGTCAGGCCGGTGAACTCCAGCCATTGCCAGGCCTCGTCTTCGGCGGTCTGGCGATCCAGCGTGGCGGCGCCGAACATGGCCGGTAACGCGACGTTCTGCAGCACCGTGAGATGCGCAAACGGGCGCGGTATCTGGTAGGTGCGCGCAATGCCGCTGCGTGCAATGCTGTGCGCAGCAACCTTTGAAATCGTGCGCCCGTCAAACTCTATGGTGCCTTCGGTGACTTCAAAGTGGCCACTCGCCACATTGATGAAGGTGGATTTTCCGGAGCCGTTCGGCCCAAGCAGACCGAGGATTTCACCGCGCCGCACTTCCACGTCAACACCGCGCAAGGCTCGCACACCCCTGAACTGCTTGACCACACCGCTGGCTTTCAACAACACGCCACCCATGGGGACGGGCGATGGCGACGGCGTATGTCCGGCCGCAGCGTTGGCAGCTGTCGCAGGAGCCTTCGCTTCGGGCGCGGCCGCAACCTCACCCCTGGCTGCGCGCCGTGCGCCCGTCCATTTCAGGACCTGGCCCAGAATGCCTTGCGGCATGAACAGAATGACGGCGATCAGTACCACGCCCGTGAGGCCCTTGCCGATGATGGCGCTGTCGCCGCTGGTGAACGAAAACAGCAGCAAGGTGATGGCTGTCGCGCCTATGGCCGGCCCGGCCCAGTGCCGCGTGCCGCCCAGCACCGCCATGAGGATGACGGTCAACGGCAAGGCCACCGTGAAGGTATCGCCCGTCGTGACATAGGAGATGAAAAGCGCATGCACGCCGCCGACCAGCCCGGCAAAAGCACTGGACAGCGCAAGTGCCACCAGCTTGTAGCGGTAAGTCGGAACGCCCATGACCTCGGCCACATCTTCGTCGTCATGAATCGCGAACAGGCCTGTGCCGAGCCGCGAATAAAACACCATGACCGCCACGATGAGGGTAACGGCCGCAACCAGCAGCGCCAGCAAATAGAAGGTACCGGACGGCCCCGGACCGATTTGAGGCACGGCCACCGAGCTCATGTACACGCCCGGCCCGCCGTCGATAGGCGTGTTGAGGATGATGGTCGCCACCACGAAGGTCATGGCGAGTGTCAGCAGGCTGAACAGCTCGGCGCGCACGCTGCGCACACGGAAGGCCACAGCGCCGAGGAAGGCGCCCGCAATCGCCGGAATGATGGCGGCAAACGGCAGTGTCCAGAGGAACGGTACGTCCATCTTGGTTGCCAGCGTTGCCGTGGTGTACATGCCGATGCCGAAAAATGCGCCGTGCCCGAATGAGAAATAGCCCGAATAGCCCGACAGCAGGTTCCATGAAGTTGCCAGTGCAATCCAGTGGAAGACAAGGTAAAACAGCGATTCGTAAAACGCCGGCAGCTTGAGCCAGGGCACGATGGCCAGCCCGGCAAGCGCGACGAGAATCAGGACGATGGAGCGCTTCATCATGCCCTCCCCGGCCGCGCCAGCAGCACGACAATCAGCAGCGAGAACGACACGAGTGGTGCCCACGCAGGCGCCGTGATGGCCATGGTCAGTGCTTCCGTCACGCCAATGATGCAGCCTGCAATCAGCGGCCCCATCGGCCGGCCAAGGCCGCCCAGCATGACGCATGCAAACACAACGCCGACCCAGGTGTAGATCTGCGAAGGTGCGAGGGTGTAGGTCAGCGCCAGGCAGGCACCGGCAATACCGGCGAGTGCGGCATTGAGGCCCGACAGCCCTAACGCCAGCGCATTCTGGTTGATGCCGAATGCCGCCGCAATCGGCGCATCCTCAGCTGCGGCGCGCATGGCCTTGCCCAGGTCGGTTCGCTGCAGGGCAAACCACACGGCAACGGCAATGCCCACGCCCAAGCCCAGCGTGATCATTTCAGGCAGCGGGAAAAACAGCGGGCCAATTCGCAGCTTGTGCTCGGCGTAGCTGGACTCCAGCTTGCGGTAGTCTGCCGTCCAGATCCACTGGATCAGCGCCTCGATGATCACCGTCACGCCAAAGGTCACCAGCAGAGAATTGAAGGGGCTGATCTCGAAACGCGCGAGCACCCAGTGCATGCCCGCACCCAGTGCGAAGAACAGCGGAACGATCAGCAGCAGCGTCAGCAGCGGATCGATGCCCTGATAAGTCGACAGCTGGTACGTGAGGTAGGCACCCAGGAAGGCCAGCGCAAAATGCGCCAGGTTGATCTGCTTCAACATGCCCCAGGACAGGCTCAGGCCGAGCCCAAGCAAGCCATACAAAGCGCCCGTAAAAAGCCCGGTAAGAATTGCCTGCGTTAAAAGCGTTGCGCTTGGTATGTACATCGTTCAGAAAGCCTCAGCTCATCAGCTTCGCACCAGGCGCAGCACCCTCTTTGGGCCAGACCGTGACCCACTTGCCGTTCTGGACCTGTTTGATGCGCGTATTGTCGGCACCATAGTTGCCGCGCTCGTTGAAGCGCAACTTGCCCTGGATGGTGTCGACCTGGTTGGCCTTGAGCCACGCCGCGATGGCCTTGTCGTCGAGGGACTTCGTGCCCTTGACGCCAGCCTCGAGGATTTGCCAGGCGGTGTACGACGCCGCTGCCTGCGTCTCAGCTGTCGTGTCGGGCAGGTTGCCTGCAATGGCACGTGCATGGAACACGCGGCAGAACTCTGCGGCCGACGGGTTCAGTGTGTACGGTGCCTGGTCTTCGAAAATGGTGGCGGCCAGCGCGCCGTTGGCTTCCGGTGCCTTCAGCATGGGGGCGGGTGACGGGTACTGGTGGAAATGCAGTTTCGGCTTGTAGTCGATCTTTTTCATCGCATCGAGCAGCTGGTTGCTCTCGAGACCGAGCGAGCCGACCCACAGCAGGTCAGGATTGGCTTCCTTGATGCGGCCGGCAATCGGCCCGAAATCGCGGTTGCCGAAATCCCATTCCAGGAACAGCACTTCCTTCAGGTTGCGCTTCTTGGCAACTTCACGGGCGCCCAGGGACACAAAGTGAACCGACGGGAACTTGCTGGTGACGATGGCGATGGTTTTGGGTGGCTTGGGCGAAGTTGCGGCCAGGTCCATCACCAGGTTGGGGTTGCTGGTTTCGGGGTTGGGGCCAAGCGTCCATGCGGGGAATTGCATGTCGTATTTGGCCTGGCTCGGAATGCCGAAGGTGTGGTGCACCAGGGTCTTGTTGTAGCGTTGCGCCACACCCATGGCCGACAGGATATTACCCGTCGCATAGGGGCCGATGAGCAGATCCACCTTGTCGGAGGTGATGAGCTGTTCGTACAGCGTACGGGCCAGGTCGGGTTTGGACTGGTCGTCTTTCAGGACCCACTCAACCGGCCGGCCCAGCAGGCCGCCGCGCTTGTTGATCAGGTCGACAAAAATCTCGCCGGTGAACTTGTGTACCAGTCCGGTGGAAGACAGCGGGCCGGTCAGCGCCAGCGTGCCACCGATGCGGATGGGCGCGCCGGACGGGGTCTGGGCGCTTGCCTCTGAAGACCACAAGGCCCCGCTGGCAATGGCACCTGCGGCGGTAACGAATGAACGGCGATCAATGGTCATGCTTGTCTCCTGTGTTTTGGCTTGTTGCCAAATTGTTTATGGTGCGAACGAAAACCGGACTGAAATAAAACTCGAATTCCTGTGGTGCGACTGTAATGGCCGCAGGCGCTTTCGAACAACGGTGAAAACACCAGCGTTGAAACTACGCAAGGGTTTGTCACTAGGCTGATGTCAGCGTGCGCAAGGAGATGCCTCAACATCTCCAGCTTCACTGTTTGCAGCAGCTTGCGGCGAGCGCAAGGGTCAGGCGCCGTCGACGATGGTGTTCGACAGCACGCCTATCTTCTCGATCTCGACCTCGCAGACATCACCGGCCTTCATCCAGACCTGCGGCTTGCGCGCCATGCCCACACCCGCTGGCGTGCCGGCAATGATGATGTCGCCCGGCTGCAGCTCGAACGGTTCGGAGCAGACCGACACCAGCGTGGCCACGTCAAAAATCATGTCGTTGGTGTTGGCGTCCTGCATCACCTGGCCGTTGAGGCGCGTCTGCAGCTTCAGGCCCTTGGCGCCCGGTGGCAGCTCGTCAGCAGTGACAAACTCGGGGCCGAAGGAGCCAGAGCGGTCAAAGTTCTTGCCCATCATCCACTGCGCAGACTTCATCTGGTAGTCACGAATCGAACCATCGTTGAACACCGAATATCCGGCGACATGGTCAAGTGCATTCGCCTTGTCGATGTAGCGGCCGCCCTTGCCGATGACGACGAGCAACTCGCCTTCATAGTCGAACTGGGTCGACACATGCGGGCGCTCAAGCGCCACGTTGTGGCCTACCCATGAACTTGGGAAACGGTGGAACAGCACGGGGTAAGTCGGTGCTGCAAACTTGCTTTCAGCCGCGTGGTCGGTGAAGTTCAGGCCCACGGCAATTGCTTTTGAAGGTGCCTGTACAGGCGGCAGGTATTTGATGCCAGCCAGTGGCATGCGGTTTTTTGATGCTTCACCGACGCGCTTTGCAGCGGCCATGGCTTGCTCACCGCCGCGCAGCAGTTCGTCGAGCGTGGCAGGTTGGCCCTCTGCGGTGAGGTTGACAATTTCCTGGCCGATACGCATGCCGAGGGCGGGTTTGCCGTTGTGGCTGAAAGCAATAAGTCGCATGTGGTGATGTCGCTAGAGTTGGAAAAGAAAAAAACAGAGTCAGAAAAACGGAGGAATGAATCAGGCGGAGGCGACGGCCTGCGCAACCTTCTTCGCCTCTTCAGGCGGCAACTGGGCTGCAGCCGGAACTTCAAAGTTGGTCACAAAATCCTCGGGCACTGCAGGGCCCCAGATGTAAAAAGAGTCTTCCGGCGAGCTGTTGGATGATTTCCACTCGAAATCACCGGGCACAAAGTCGATGTCATAGGAATACTCGAAATAGCTGCCCCAGGGGTCGCGCGCATAGTAGAAATAGTTGGAGCCCAGAACGTGCCTGCCGACACCCCAGCCCTTTGTGTAACCGGCAGAGAGCATCTGCTCCATGCCCAGGCCGACTTCATCAATGCTGCCGACATCCCAGCTGGCGTGGTGCATGCCGCCGGCACTGGACTTGGCCAGCGCGATCAGGTGGTGGTCGCTGCCATGGATGCCATGCATGAAGGCCACAACATCTTCCGAGCGGTCGCTCAGGCGCAGCCCCAGCGCCTCTTCAAAGAACTTGATGGCGCCCAGCACATCGGGTGAAAACATCAGGGCATGCGACAGTCGGCGGGGGCGCACTTTAGGTGCGATCTTGCGGTTCCAGGCCTTGCCTGCGCCCTTCTCTACCTGCCGTTTTGGCAGAGGCACCGATTCGGTGTCTGGCGAGCTTTTGTAATTGACGGCGACCTGGATGGCATAACCATCCGGATGCGTGATCCAGAAACCCTCGTCATTGCCCAGCGGATGGGGTGCGCGCTCGGCGATTCCCAAAGACTTGATGCGTGCGCGAATCGGGTCAAGGTCTTCTGCAAAACAGGCAAAGCGCAGGTACTGCAGTTTCTTGGGGCCGGGCGCCTGGAAGATGGAACCCCAGCGGTGCGGGTGATCGAAGGTGTACATGTCCAGTTGCTTGCCTTCCGTCCGCATGTCAAGGCCAAAGGCGTCATAAAAGCGTTTCGCCTCGTCCAGGTCGGGGACGGTAAAGACAAACCTGTCCAGCGAATGCACGCCGTGCAAGCCTGCGCGGCCTTTGCTTTTTTCAGTCCTTAACTGTGTGGTCATCGTCGTCTCCAGCATGTTGTACAGCAGCGATTGAAATAATATATTATTTGATTAATACTATACAGACTGAGTTTTCAAAGCTTATAAGGGTTTCCATGTATGTGCGATTACCTAAGCGCTTCGAACCCGCCCGATAATCTTCGGCCATGCCCCAGATGACCGCGAGCAAGAAGCCGCCAAAAAACAAGAGCCAGACGCGGCAGGTCTTTGAGCGGCTGCGTCAGGACATCATTGCCGGCAAGCTGCTGCCCGATGCCAAGCTCAACATCGCCGCCCTGGCTGAAGAGCTTGATGTCAGCGCCGGCGCGGTTCGCGAAGGCCTGGCCATGCTGGAATCCGAATCGCTGGTGGTGTCAGAACCGGCCCGCGGCTACCGTGTGAGCCCGGTCTCTGCACTTGAACTTGGCGAGCTGGTGCGGGCGCGCATAGAGATTGAAAAGCTCTGCATCGCCGAGGCGGTGCGTCACGGCGGGCTTGAATGGGAAGGCCGCATCGTTGCCGCCTTTCACCGCCTCTCGCGCCTGAGCCAGCGCGACGCCGAACAACCCGCCTATGTGAACCAGGAATGGGCCGACAGCCACGCCGAATTTCACCGTGCACTGATCTCGGGTTGCCCCAACCGCTGGCTGCGCCGCATGCAGGAAACGCTCTACCAGCAGAGTGAGCGTTACCGCCAGCTGTCGGTGCCCTTCACTGCCCTGCACACCCGCGATGTCAACGGCGAACACAAGGACATGATGGACGCCGCCCTGAACCACGACGTCTGCAGGGCGCAGGAACTGATGGCTGCGCACGTCAATGCGACCATGCAGCTGTTGCTGGAGTCGCCCCAGCTGGCCCTGCATTCAAGCTGAACGGCACGCGGCCGGGGCCGGGCGTTCAGGCCGCCTTGCGAAAGGTCAGGTTGATGCGCCGCCTGCCGGTGAGCGCATGGTCGCCATCAGGCAGCTGTGCAATGCCGTGATAAGCCAGCCGCGATGCACCGCCCCACACCACGACATCACCGCTGAGCAAACGAAAACGCTGCGGCTTGTCTGCGCGGCGCTCTGTGCCAAAAAGAAAAGTGGCAGGCAAACCCAGCGATACCGACACGATGGGTGCGGCCGTATCGGCTTCGTCCCTATCCTGGTGCAGTGAGAGTTTTGAACCCGGCTGGTAGCTGTTGACGAGACAGGCATCCGGCTTGAAACCTGCATACCCGGCGTATGCGGCCGCACCAACCGCCAGCTCGTGCCATAAGCCTGGCATCTGCGGCCATGGCTGCCCTGACAAGGGGTCAGTAGACTGATAACGGTAGCCACGCCTGTCAGACACCCAGCCCAGCGGTCCGCAATTCGTCATGGCGACCGACATGGTGTAGCCGCCCGGCGTGACGAGATGCCGCAGCGGCGCCTGTGCGATCACTTCTTCAAAAGATGCGAGCAACGCGGCCTGCATGTCGCGTGCAAAGCCATGCAGCAATACCGCGCCCGGCGCGATGGCCTGGTCCAAACGTTCGGGCGGGTGATCTTCAAAAAGGTCGGCAGTCATGTATTCAAATCGATTGTCATCCCGGACTCGATCCGCACGCTGCGCTCAAGTTCCTCCAATTGCATAACCCCCGCGCAAAAAGCGGCCCCCGCCTACTCACATGCCAGCGCGCTCAAACCACAATGCCTCATGCAAAAACGCAGCCGCACCCTTCTTGTCGCCCTCGCCTCCTTCATCACCGCATGTGCAGCAGTCCTGCTGATCCTGAACTTCACGGCGGGCGAGAAACATGTCTCACAGCAATTGACAAAGCACTACAACACGGCCGACCCGCAATTCATGCGGGCCATGGGCGGCCTGCTGGGGCCGGGCATTGTGGGCGGCAACAAGGTCACCGAACTGCTCAACGGCGAGCAGATCTTCCCGGCCATGCTGGAGGCCATCAACAGCGCGAAGCAGACCATCACCTTCGAGACCTACATCTACTGGGCTGGCGACATCGGCAAGCAGTTTGCCGATGCGCTCTCCAGCCGGGCACGCGCCGGCGTGAAAGTGCATGTGCTGCTGGACTGGGTAGGCAGCGGCAAGATAGACGATGGCCTGCTTGAGCAGATGACATCGGCAGGCGTGCAGGTGAAGAAGTTTCACAAGCCCGAGTGGTACAACCTGGCGCGCCTGAACAACCGCACCCACCGCAAGCTTCTGATCGTGGACGGCCGCACCGGCTTCACGGGCGGCGTCGGCATTGCGCCCAAATGGACGGGTGCCGGGCAGGATGCAGAGCACTGGCGCGACTCGCACTTTCGCGCCGAAGGCCCGGTGGTCGCGCAGATGCAGGCGACCTTCATGGACAACTGGGTCAAGGTCACCGGCGAAGTACTGCATGGCGAGCCTTACTTCCCGGCCATCACGCCTGCCGGCAACAGTGCCGCGCAGATATTTTCGAGCTCGCCTTCGGGCGGCGCCGAAAGCATGGAGCTGATGTACCACATGGCCCTGACGGCGGCGCAAGGCAGCATTGATTTGTCCATGGCCTACTTTGTGCCCGATGAACTCAGCCTGCGCATCATGCGCGATGCCCTCAAACGCGGCGTGCGCATCAGGATCATCACCGCTGGCCCCATCACCGACACCGAAACCGTCAGGGCCGCAGGCCGCGGCACCTGGGGCGAATTGCTGCAGGCGGGCGCAGAGATTCATGAATACCAGCCGACCATGTACCACTGCAAGGTGCTGATTGTTGACAATCTGGTGGTGTCCGTCGGTTCCACCAACTTCGACAGCCGCTCGTTCCGGCTTAACGATGAAGCCAACCTCAACATCTATGACGCCGCATTCGCGGCGCGGCAAACTGCAGTGTTCGAGCAGGACCTGACACGGGCAAAGCGCATCACGCTTGAGCAATGGCAAGCCAGGCCACTGAAAGAAAAGCTGCACGAAAAGCTCACTGCCGTATTGCATTCGCAACTCTGACTCTGCGCTGCCTCACTGCGCATCATGAAAGATGACGCCCAGCGTGTGCCTGCGGCCTGTGCGCAGCGTACTCACGCCGTGCCGCATGTTGACGCGGTAAAAACCCCTGCTGCCCTGTACAGGCCTGTGGTGTACCGCAAACACCGCCGCATCACCCTGCTGCAGCGGTACGACCTCCGGCCGGGACTGCATGCGTGGCCGCTGCTCGGTCAGCACAAACTCGCCGCCGGTGAACTCCTCACCAGGCCGCGACAGCAGTACCGCCACCTGTATGGGAAACACATGCTCGCCATACAGATCCTGATGCAGGCAGTTGTAGTCCCCTTGGCCATATTGCAGCAGCAGTGGCGTCGGCCTGACCTGGCCTGCGGCATGGCAACGCGCGATAAATTCTTCATGCGAAGGCGGGTAACGCGTGTTTATGCCCATGGCCTCATTCCAGCGGTTGGCGGTCTCTACCAGTTGCGGGTACAGCGTACTGCGCAGCTGCTGCACCAGGGGCGGCAGCGGGTAGCTGAAATACTGGTACTCCCCCTTGCCGAAGCCGTGGCGTTCCATCACCACGCGGCTGCGGAAGTTTTGGGACTGCGGATAAAGACTGCTCAGCGCGAGGCATTGTGCCGGGCTCAGCAATTGCGTGATGACCGCACTGCCAAGGGCCTGCAGTTGATCAAGGGTAGATGCTTGCATTGCTGGAGATTACGCGCCAGCAGGCAAAGTTGCTGGCCGCAATCGGACGTGCGGACACCAGCAGGGGCGAAGGAAGGCGGTTTAGAAAGCTGCCTGCACCGCAGCAGCCACCGGGTGCGGCGCAATACGCACGGGGCGCTGCGGCTGGGCCACCCGGGCAGGCACGGCAATGATGTGCACGGGCGTCAGGTCGGCAGGCGCTGAAACATCTTTGGGCAAATATTCGGCCAATGGTGCAAACGTCGCGGCGATGCGCGGACATACCCAGTGGCGCACCCATCGCGACAGCGCAATGCGGTGATCACCCTGGTGCAGGGTGGCTGCAAATGCGGGGTTGGTAAAAGCCGATTCGACGCGCTCTTCAACCAGGGGGGTAGCGTGGTCAGCCACCCAGTCGAGAAACTGCGACGACAGCCTGAGCGGGCTGGCTTTGGCCAGATGCATCACCAGCTCGTCCAGCGCAGAAACCGCGACGAGCGCGGCTTCTTGCGGGACGATGGTGCGTGTGCGGATCATGAATGCAATATTGCCGCGAGACGGTGACCCCGGTGTGTCAGACAACTTCGACTGCGGACAACTTTGCGCTTAAAAACAACAGGTGTTATCCCGCACAGAACTTCCCCGAAAATCAAACGCATGATGAACAACATGACCCCTTTGCAAGGCCTGAAGGTACTGAACGCCGTGCTATTGAAGCGGGAGCGACGCTGTGGCCGGTAGACCGCGGACAGGCTTCGCGCTCGCGGCCACCGTGCTCGGCTCGTCGATGGCCTTCATTGATGGCTCGGTCGTTAACATCGCCCTGCCCGCGATTCAGCGCGACCTAGCGGGCAACACGCAGGCAGCCTTCGCCGCGATGCAGTGGGTCATCAACGCCTACCTGCTGGCATTGGGCTCGCTGGTGCTGGTGGGCGGATCGCTCGGCGACCGCTTTGGCCGGCGCCGCATCTTCATCCTGGGCATCGCGCTGTTCACCACGGCCTCCGTGCTTTGCGGGCTGGCCCCCAACCCACTGGCGCTGATTGCGTCGCGCGCGCTGCAGGGCATAGGCGCTGCGCTCCTGGTTCCGGCTAGTCTTGCCATCATCGGCAATGTGTTTGAGGGTGAGGCGCGCGGCAAGGCGATAGGCACCTGGGCCGCCTGGGCTGCGATCACCGGCGCTGCAGGCCCTGTGCTGGGCGGCTGGCTGGTCGATGCCGTGTCCTGGCGGGCCATCTTTTTTCTCAACCTGCCCATGGCCATGGCGACCATCGCACTGGCACTCTACGCCGTGCCCGACAGCCATGACCCTGAAGCCTCTCACCACTTCGACTGGCTCGGCGTTTTGCTGGTGGCGGGCGGGCTGGGCTTTCTCACCTGGGGGCTGACCCTGGCGCCGGAGCACGGCTGGCGCAGCTCCAGTGTGCTGCTGCCCTGCGCACTCGGCGTGTTGCTGCTGGCCGCGTTTGTGTATGCACAGGCAAAAGTGCGCGCGCCCATGATGCCGCTGCAGCTCTTCAGCTCACGCGACTTCACGGGCACCAACCTGTTGACCCTGCTGCTCTACTTTGCACTCAGCGGTGCGCTGTTCTTTTTGCCCTTTGTGCTGATTGGCGCTTTCAAATTTACCGCCACTGCAGCGGGTGCCGCGCTGCTGCCGCTGTCCATCCTGCTGGGCACCCTGTCATCTACCGCCGGCAAACTGATGAACCGTTTCGGCGCACGCCGCATGCTGATGACCGGCCCGGCCGTCGCCGCCGCAGGTTTTGCGCTGCTGGGTCTGCCGTCTGCGGGCTGGTCTTACTGGGCGGGGTTCTTCCCAGCCATGGTGGTGCTGGGCCTGGGCATGACGATTGCCGTCGCGCCGCTGACGACCACCGTGATGAACGCCGTTCCCGCCAGCCATGCGGGCATCGCCTCTGGCATCAACAACGCCGTGGCGCGCATTGCGGGCCTGCTGGCGATTGCAGTGCTGGGTGTGGTGTTTGCCGGCAGCCTGGGCGGGCCGGTTCAAGGGGCGTCACCCCAAGCGCTGGTGAGCGCCTTCCGCTGGGTGGTGCTGGGCTGTACCTTGTGCGCGCTGGGCGCTTCAGCCTGTGCGGCTATCTTCCTGGCACCTAAAGCTCCACCAGCGGTGCGTCGCCCAGCGCCTCAACCAGATAATCGATAAACACCCGCACCTTGGGCGAGAGGAATTTGCGGCTCACATAGACAGCGTAGACATGCGACTCGTCACGCTGCCAGTCGGTCAGCAGCGGCACCAGCGCACCACTGGCGAGGTCATCGGCAATGATGAAGCCCGGCTGCGAGATGATGCCGCCGCCCGCAACCGCCAACTCACGCAACAGGTCGCCGTTGTTGGCATGCACCTTGGGTTCGATGCGCACAGTCTGTTCGCCGCCATCAGCGTTTCGAAATGTCCAGCTGTCGCCTGTGGCCAGCAGCGAGTAGGCCAGCGTGTCGTGACCGGCCAGGTCTTCGGGCGTTTGCGGTGCGCCGCGGCGCGAGATGTATGAAGGCGCAGCGCAGACCACGATACGCACAGGCGCAATCTTGCGGGCGATCAGGTTCTGGCTGGGCGAGGCGCCTATGCGCACGGCCACGTCTATGCCTTCATTGACCAGGTCTACCGTGCGGTCGCTCAGGTCAATGTCCAGCCGCAGGCCGGGAAAGCGCTCCCTGAAGGCCGGCAGGATGCGTGCGAACTCGCGCACGCCATAAGACAGCGGCACACTGATGCGCAGCAGGCCGCTGGGCTGGGTCGCTTCGCGGCCAATGACGGCTTCGGTTTCTGCAATGTCCGTCAATATCTGCTGGGCACGTTCGTAAAACGCCCGGCCTGGTTCAGACATCGACAGCCGCCGCGTCGTACGCTGAAGCAGCCGCGCCCCGAGGTGCTCCTCAAGCGCCGCGATCTGGCGCGAGATGGAGGCGGTCGAGGTGTCGAAGCGCTCCGCCGCATGAACAAAGCTGCCGCCATCGACAACCGCCACATATACCTGCATTGATTTGACGAGATCCATGAGGCAATTATTACGGACGACGTAACATTAGCCTCGAAAATTCACAAAATCAACCCTATTCCAACCAAGGTTGTATCAATCGCCCTTTTGTGCGCTTTCAAAACCGGTTTGAGATGGTTTCAGGGCTCAAAAAAGGCCATTTTCATGCCTGAAAACGGCTGCAGGCCAATAAATACGTGCGTGAGCAGCTACGAATAAGATAGCAATTGAAGCTCCAGCCGGATCGTCACATCAACGCCCACTATCCCGCGCTGGCATTGGAGTGAACACGACGGCCGCCGCGCCCTCGACAGGGCGCACCCCGTTCAAGCCGACAGCTTGAACCCCTCATAGCCTTTTTCAGCAACCTCGGCACACTTCTGCCGGTACGCCCCGACGCCGCCCAGATAAGGCATGAAGACGCGCGGTTTGCCGGGGACATTCGCACCCACGTACCAGGAGGCACCCTTGGGAAGCAGCGTGCGGTCGGCGAGCTCATTGACGTGCGACACCCATGCCTCCTGCGCCCCTGCTTCGGGGTCTATGCGCTGGAGATTGTTCTTGCGCAGATAAGCCAGGCAGTCGGTGACCCACTCGACGTGCTGCTCGATGGACACCACCACGTTGCTCAGCACCGAGGGGCTGCCGGGTGCGGTAATCATGAACAGGTTGGGCAGGCCCGCCGTCATGATGCCCAAGTAGGTGCGCGGGCCGTGCTCCCACTGGTCACGCAGCTTCGAACCGCCCTTGACGTGAATGTCCATGGCCAGCAGCGTGCCGGTCATGGCGTCAAAGCCGGTGGCAAAAATGATGGCGTCGAGTGCGTAGTCACCGTCCGGTGTGCTCACGCCGTCGGGCGTGATGTGGGTGATGGGTGATTTCTTGATGTCGACCAGATGCACATGCGGCTGGTTGAAGGTCTGGAAGTAGTCTGAATCGGCGCAAAGGCGTTTGGTGCCAATGCGGTAGGTGGGCGTCAGCAACTCGGCGACCTTCGGGTCCTTGACGAGGCTGCGTATCTTGCCGCGTACAAAGTCCGCTGCCGTCTGGTTGGCCTCTTCGCTCACCAGCAAATCGTTAAAGGCGCGCGTCAGGCCTATGCCGCCATCGTTCCAGAGGGCTTCGTAAGCACCCTGTCGCTCTTCGGCAGACACAGCCAGCGCAGACTTCGTCGGCACATTGAAATAGGACACGCCGGACGGCGATTCACGGGCCTTTTTACGCACCTGCGGGTAGCGCTGCTTGATGGACGTTTCCACTTCCGGCGTGATCGCCTTGTTGCGTGCAGGCAGGCTGTAGTTGGCCGTACGCTGAAAGACGTAAAGCTCTTGGGCCTGCTTCGCCACCTGCGGAATCAGCTGTATGCCCGATGAGCCTGTGCCGATCACGCCCACACGCTTGCCGGTGAGGTCTACGGCCTCTTGCGGCCAGAAGCCGGTGTGGTACCACTTGCCCTTGAAGCTGTCGAGACCGGCGACCTCCGGCAGCTTGGCGGTCGAGAGGCAGCCCGTGGCCATGATGCAGAACGGCGCGTTCACGACATCCCCCTGGTTTGTCGTCACCGTCCAGAGGTTGGCGGCGGGGTCAAATTCGGCGCCATCAACGCGGGTATCGAGCTGGATATGGCGGCGCAGGTCAAAGCGGTCGGCTACATGGTGGATGTATTTGAGGATTTCGGGCTGGGTCGCGTAACGCTCGCTCCAGTTCCACTCCTGCTGCAGCTCTTCTGAAAAGGAGTACGAATACTCCATGCTCTCGACATCGCAGCGCGCGCCGGGGTAACGGTTCCAGTACCAGGTGCCGCCGACGTTGTCGCCAGCCTCAAAAACCTTGACCTTCATGCCCAGCTTCTGGAGGCGGTAAAGCATGTAGAGGCCGGCAAAACCCGCCCCCACAATCACCGCGTCATAGCGGCCGGTATCGGCAATCCTGCCAGCTTGTTTGTCCTGGGACATGGTCATCTCTCTTGATTTTCTGGTTTGATGAAGCAGTGCATGGCAACTGCGATGGTCTATTGTTTGGCTTGCGCGTTGCAGTGCCGTTTGAGCGCTGCGCCTGCATCCTTGAGCAGGTCTTCAACCTCCCCGACATGGTTGGACAGGCGGGCGAAGCCGTGTGCCAGGCCCTCGACCCGGCGCAGTTCGACCTGAACACCCGCCTCTTTCAAGCGGCGGGCGTAATCTTCACCCTCATCGCGCAGCACGTCATATTCGGCGGTTGCAATCCAGGCCGGCGGACTGCCTGCCAGTGAAGGGTGCTGCAGCGGCGAAATGCGCGGGTCTGCCCACAGCCCTTGCGGTGCGTAATGGCCGAAGAACCACTGCATGTCAGAGCGCGTCAGCGGCAGGCCTTCGCCGTGCTCGATGTAACTTGGCCGTTCGGTGTTGGCATCCGTTACCGGATACAGCAACAACTGCAGCGCGCAATCGACCTTGCCGCGCAGGCTGTTGAGCGCCACTGTGGCCAGGTTGCCGCCCGCACTGTCTCCGCCGACTGCCAACGGTACGCGTTTGCCCACAAGGTTTTCAATTTCATTCGCGGCCCAGATGATCGCGTCTTCGGCATCTTCAAGTCCTGCCGGAAACACAAACTCGGGCGCCAGCCGGTAATCCACCATCAACACAGCGCAGTCGCTGTAGTGCACGAGGTTGCGCGCCAGGATGTCGTAGTCGTCCAGCGTGCCGCACACCCAGCCGCCGCCATGAAGGTAAACGGCAAGACCGTGTTCTGCATTTTTTGAGCGGAACAGGCGCGCCGGAACGGAACCCGAGCGCGTCGGTATCGTGAGGTCTGACACCTTGCCCACCTCAGGTCCCGAGCCCAAAACGCTGCGGCCACTGGCCACCAGGTCACGCGCCTGCTGCGGCGAGCCGCCCGACAGTGCCGGGCGATTCGCAGCCCGGGCTGCGTCCATCATCTTTCCAACAAAGGGATGTAAAGGCATTTTGCAAGCTTCTTCAGGGAACCAGAACCACACGGCCCATGACCTTGCCGGCACGCAGGTCGGCCAGCGCCTCGTTGGCATCTTCGAGGCGGCGCCTGTCTAGCGGAACGACGGGCATGCCCTTGTCCTGCACCAGCTTGACCAGTTCACGCAACTCGCCCGGGCTGCCGATGTAGCTGCCGACAATGCTGGCCGCGCGCATGGTGACCATGGGCACAGACAGCGACATCGCGCCGCCGAACAGGCCCACCACCACCAGCTTGCCGCCCTTGTCCAGCAGCCTGAAGCCGAGCGCAGCCGTTTCGCCACTGCCCACCAGGTCAAGTACAAAATAAACCGGTGCACCCAGCGCGTCACGGATCTGTTTGTCGACGTCAGGCGCTTTCGGGTCAATGGCTGCAATCGCCCCAGCATCCAGCGCTGCCTTGCGTTTGAGCGGGTCCAGCTCGACCACCACGGCACCCTTGCCGCCCATTGTCTTGAGGAGGTTGATGGCCATCATGCCAAGGCCGCCGGCGCCAACAATCACAACCGGGTCATCGGCCAGGCGCGGGCCGGCTTTTTTCAATGCGCTGTAAGTCGTGAGGCCAGAGCAGGCCAGCGGAGCCGCGGCAACAGGGTCGACACCCTTGAGGTCTATCAGGTAACGGTCATGCGGCACGACGATATGGTCTGCGTACCCCCCATCACGGTTAACGCCCAGAAAGCGCGGTGCCAGGCACAGGTGCTCGTCGCCCTGCTTGCAGAACGCGCATTCGCGGCAACCTATCCAGCTGCAGATCAGGCATTTGTCGCCGACCTTCACGTCTTTTGACTCGGGTCCCACTGCAACAACCTCACCCGCCGATTCGTGGCCCATGGTGAGCGGGAACTTCACCCGCCCCTCGAACGACATGGTCTGGTCATTGCCCAGGTCATAACCGCCCTCCCAGATATGCACGTCGCTGTGACATACCCCGGCGGCCAGCACCCTCAGGACCACCTCGGAACCGGTGGGTTGCGGCACGGGCTTGTCCGACGGCACGAGTTGCGCGCGGAAGCCCGTCAGGTGAAAGCATCTCATCTTCTGCATCATGTCTCCTTTTATCTCTTGCATACTATATTTATGCATACTAGTAGTCAAGAGTGATTATGCTGATGCCAGCCGCACTTTGGCATCGGTAGCCTGCGAACTGAATCACGGGTGAAATCCTATGGGCTCAGTCCCTGTGTAACAAGTCAAATAAACGGAATGATTGTTCAAAAAATCCAATGGGGGGATCGCTGCTGCCTGTACCTTGGTGCTGACCGGGAATGTGCATCAGGCCCTGGCAAGGCAACTGACTGTTGATTTTCTGAATAATCCTTCAATTCATTTGATTTGTAATTAAGGCCGGGGAAGCGTACCTTCGCTGTCCAGACAACATCAAAATTCGCTGGAGACAAAAAAATGCTCAATCGCAGATCCGCCATCAGCGCAGCAACGGCACTGCTCCTTTCCGGTGCCATGTCTGCATCTTTTGCGCAGACCGGCGACTTTCCGTCGCGCCCCATCACACTGGTGGCACCGTTCCCCGCAGGGTCAGTGACAGACGCCGTGACCCGTGTGCTTGCCAATGCCCTGACGCAATCCCTTGGCAAGCCGGTGATTGTCGAGAACAGGGCCGGGGCGCAGGGCACGATTGGTGCAGCCTATGTGGCCAAAGCCAAACCTGACGGCTACACGCTGCTGGTCGGCTCTTCCGTCATGTTTGTGGCAAACAGCCTCTTCAAGGAGTTGTCTTACGACCCCGTCGCCAGCTTCACGCCGGTGGCAAACGTAGGCTCCACAGCCATGATGTTCATGGTGTCGCAGTCTTCCCCCTACCGGACGGTCGCCGATCTCGCAGCGGCCCAGAGAACAGGTAAACAATCTGTGAGCATGGGTTATGGCTCGCCAAGCGGCCAGGTTGCCGTCGCACTGTTTTCTACCGTGACGAAGTCAGAACCCCTGGGCGTCGCTTACCGTGGAATTCCCCAGGCCATGACGGACATGATCGGTGGACAGGTGCAGGTCGCCGTTGTGGACATTGGAAGCGCCATGGCGCAAATCAATGGCCAAAAGGCCCGGGCACTTGCCATATCGTCTGCAAGGCGCTACGAAGGTGCACCCGATGTGCCGACCTTGCAGGAGGCTTTTCCACGGGCCAGCGGCACGCTTGAGACACTGATCTCCGTCATGGCCCCCGCAGGTACACCAGCGCCAGTTGTCGATGCCCTGAACACGGCCATACGTTCGGCCATGGCAACCACCGAGGTCAAGGCCCGCTTTCAGGTCCTCAATACCAAGGTCATGCCCATGGACAGCAAGCAGCTCGAAAACCGCCTACGCGCAGACAATCCGCGATGGGTTGAGCTGATCAAAAAGGCGGGTATTGAGCGCCAGTGATGCGCAAGGCACTGACCAGCCATGGCAGCGCATATTGAATTTGAACAATCGACCTGGATGGAGATGACGTGAACGAAACCCTGACCAAAGTGGCCCCCCCCAAAATGCCCAAGGCCCTGGCATCCATGGCAGCCAAAAAACTGCTGATCAATGGCAAATGGGTTGACGCCGCATCCGGTAAAACCTTTGAAAGCATCAATCCGGCCACGGGGGAAGTCCTGGCGCACATCGCTGAAGCCGGTGAGAGTGATGTCAATGCTGCTGTTGCGGCAGCACGCAAGGCCTTTGACACCACCTGGGGAGCTACAAAACCTGCCGAACGCCAGCGGCTGCTGCTCAAACTGGCCGACCTCATTGAGCGGGACTACGATGAGTTCGCCATGCTGGACACGCTGGAAATGGGCATGCCCATTTCACGCAGCTCTGCCGGCCGCCAAAGAATCGTCGGCATGATCCGCTTTTATGCCGGATTGGCCACCGCCATTCACGGGCAGAACATTTCCAACTCCCTGCCCGGCTCCGTACTCTCGTATACGGTGAAAGAGCCTGTAGGAGTGGTAGGCGCCATCGTCCCCTGGAATGGTCCGCTCAGCCAGGCAGTCTGGAAGGTGGCACCAGCCCTGGCCACAGGTTGCACCGTGGTGCTGAAGCCCTCGGAGCAGGCCAGCCTTTCACCTTTGAAGCTGGCAGAACTCATAGAAGAAGCCGGCTTTCCACCCGGCGTGATGAACGTGGTGACCGGCGCGGGCGCGGTAGGTGCGGCCGTCGCAGCGCACCCCGACATCGACAAGGTGGGCTTTACCGGATCGACAGCGACAGGCCAGGCCATCGTTCGTGCATCAGCCGGTAACCTGAAGCGGCTCTCACTGGAGCTGGGCGGAAAGTCGCCCGACATCATCTTCGCGGATGCCGACCTTGATGCTGCCGTTGCCGGCGCGGCCATGGCCGTCTTCACCAATTGCGGACAGATATGTATCGCGGGCAGCCGTCTCTTTGTCGAGCGCAGCATCCATGACGAGTTCGTTCACCGTGTGGCGGAACTGGCCCGCAAGATGCGCGTCGGCTCGCCACTGGACCCCGCTACCGAACTGGGGCCACTTGCATCACGCCTGCAGTTCGACAAGGTCATGGGATATATCAAAAGCGGTCACGAAGAAGGCGCCAAAGCCCTTTCTGGCGGCGCAAGCGCGAACACGGGTGCCCTCGCGAATGGATGTTATGTGCAGCCCACCGTGTTTGCGGACGCACGCGATGACATGAAAATCGTGCGGGAGGAAATATTCGGTCCCGTCATCAGCGCCATGCCCTTCGACAGCGTGGAAGAAGTTGTCCAGCGCGCCAATAACACCAGCTATGGACTCGGGTCCGGGGTCTGGACACGCGACGTCAGCAAGGCCCACCAGGTGGCCGGTGCCCTCAAGGCCGGTACGGTATGGGTCAACTGCTACCTGCAGCTCGACCCGGCCATTCCTTTTGGCGGCTACAAAATGAGCGGCTATGGCCGGGAGTCTGGCACAGAGCACATGGACCACTATCTCAATACAAAGTCGGTGGTCGTCAGGCTCAGCTGATCTCCTGTAGCGGCTGGCCAGGCAACTGGCGCAGCTGCACTTTCCGCAGATATAGCGCCGTCAATATTTAAGTTCACAAGGGGATGACTTGAACAGTTACCAGATCATCGAGTGGGGCAAACCCCTGCAGTTGCGCCTGCTCGAAAAGCCCGTGCCTCAAGGCGACGAAGTGCTTGTCAAAATCACCGCAGCAGGTGTGTGTCACAGCGATGTACATATTCGTGCCGGATACTTCGATCTGGGCGGCGGTAAAAAGCTGACCGCCGCACAGTTCGGCTCCAAACTGCCCATGACACTGGGCCACGAGATGGCAGGCACCGTCGCCGCAATGGGCGGCGATGTCAAAGGCCTTGAAGTGGGCACGCCGGTGGTGGTGTACCCATGGATAGGCTGCGGCGTCTGCTCGCACTGCCTGGACGAACGGGACACCGACTGCGAAGCACAGCGCAGCCTGGGTTCGAGGACTGACGGCGGTTTCAGCCAGTATGTGCTGGTACCCAAAAGCCGGTACATCGTCCCGGCCAACGAGGTGGACCTGAATCTCGCTGCGACATTTGCCTGCTCAGGCCTGACCTCCTACGGTGCACTGAAAAAAATGCCACCCATGGCGTCGACCGACCGGGTACTCATCATCGGCGCTGGCGGTCTGGGGCTGGCGGCGGTATCCATCGCGCCCCTTGTGACGAAGGCGGAGATGATCGTCGCCGATCTTGACGACGACAAACTTCAGGCAGCGAAGGCTCTTGGTGCGCACCAGGTATTCAACAGCAGTGGCAGCGATGTCGCGGCGGCCCTCAAACTTGCGGCCGGCGGGCCGATCAGAGGGATCATTGATTTTGTCGGCACGCGTGAAACCGCAGAGCTCGCAATGGCCGTGGCGGTCAAGGGCTCTGTCATCGTGATCGTCGGCATGATGGGCGGCAGCCTGGAAGTGCCTCTGGCCATGTTGTCACCCAGGAACCTCACCATCCGCGGCTCTCATGTGGGCACGCTTGACGAACTCAAGGAGCTCATCCGTTTCGCCTCGGAGGGTCGCCTTCAGCCGATACCTGTATCGACCAAACCGATGCACGAAATCAACCAGATCATTGACGATCTCGAACTTCGGCGGTTTGTCGGGCGTGTGGTCGTGACGCCGGAGTGATTGAATTCACTCATCGGGTGAAGCGTCAAATTGGCAGATCGGCTTTCTTAAGTGTGCGCAAAACGAAGTTCGATTTGCTGTGCCGTATGCCTTTGATTCTGTAGAGCTTTTCGCGCAGCAGCCGCTCATAGTCCTTGGTGTCCCTGACGGCGATACGCAAGAGGTAGTCGTACTCGCCTGACACGAGATAGGCCTCCACCACCTCGGGAATCGAGGCCAGTATTTCGCCAAATTTTTCAAGCGTGTTGTCGGAGTGGCTGTCCAGCGTGACCTGCACCATGACCGTCTCGCCAAGGCCCAGCGCCTCGGCATTGAGGTTGACGGTGTAACGCTCTATGACGCCGGTGTCTTCCATGCGCTTCATGCGCGTCCAGCAGGGGGTGCTGCTCAGACCCACCGCATTGCTGATCTCTTGCAAGCTGGCGCGGCCATTGCGCTGCAGTTCAGAAAGGATTTTCCGGTCTATTTTGTCCATGCGGAAATATTATCTTCAAATCCTCCAAAAGTTGAGCTTTATTTTTATGAAAATTCATATGCGGCAGTAAATTCAAAAAACTTTTACGCGTCATAACACGCATACTTTCCAGGCCCGGCGAACTATCCGTGAACCGGGACAACAAGGGGCAACCGCAACCAGCGAATGCCCTGCCGTATCTACCTTACCGGGAAGAAGAAAGACCATGTCCTTCAAAGAAAACGACTCCACGGCAGCCATTGCCATTTCCAGCGCCCCTGCCGAAGTTTCGCTGGATGACAAATATGCGGCCTTTGGCGGACGCATTTACCTCAGCGGCATACAGGCCCTGGTTCGCCTGCCCATCGTGCAGGCTCTGCGGGACAAAGCCGCCGGCCTCAACACCGGTGGGTTTGTCTCTGGCTATCGCGGCTCGCCGCTGGGCGGCCTCGACGAAGCCCTGTGGGCTGCCAAAAAACACCTCGACAAATACCAGGTGCGCTTTCTTCCCGGCGTCAATGAAGACATTGCAGCGACCTCGGTCTGGGGAACACAGCAGTTGCACCTGATGGGTGAATCTGAATTCGACGGCGTCTTTGCACTCTGGTATGCCAAGGGGCCTGGCGTTGACCGCAGCATTGATGTCCTGAAACACATGAACCATGCAGGCACCGCCAGACACGGCGGCATATTGCTGGTGGCGGGCGACGATCACGGTGCGTATTCATCCACCCTGCCCCACCAGAGTGACCACGTCTTCAGTGCCGCGATGATCCCGGTGCTCTACCCCTGCAATGTGCAGGAATACATAGAACTGGGCCTGCATGGATGGGCGATGTCGCGGTTTTCGGGCTGCGCGGTGGGTTTCAAGGCGCTTGCCGACACGGTGGAGTCCAGCGCCTCCATCGACGCTGATCCCTTCGCGGTGCAGACGGTGCTTCCCGATGAGTTCGTCTTGCCCGAGGGCGGTTTGAACTGCCGGCTGTCGACCGACACCCTGGGTGTTCAGGCGCGCAAGCAGGAAGCGCTGATGCAGGACTACAAGATTTATGCAGCAATGGCCTATGCGCGGGCCAACCACCTGAACCGCGTCACCATTGATTCAGATAAAGCGCGGCTCGGCATTGTGGCCTCCGGCAAGAGTTACATGGACGTGCTGGACGCCCTGGCCGAACTCGGCATCACCGAGCAGGTCGCAGCCAACATCGGCATCCGGCTTTTCAAGGTCAGCATGCCTTGGCCGCTGGAGCCGGAAGGCATCCGTGAATTCGCACGCGGGCTTGACGAAATCCTGGTGGTGGAGGAAAAGCGCCAGGTTGTTGAATACCAGCTCAAGGAACAGCTCTACAACTGGCGCGAAGACGTGCGGCCGCGTGTCATCGGCAAGTTCGACGAGCGCGGTGAATGGGATGTCCATAACGCCGAGGGCCGCGGCCACTGGTTGCTGAAATCAACCGCTGATTTTTCAGTCGCGCAAATTGCCCGGGTGATCGCCGCGCGCATCAAGCGCCTGAACATTGAGACCAGCACCGGTGACCTGATCAAGGCACGGCTGGCGTTTCTCGAGGCGAAAGACGCGGTGCTGCTGCGCGCCGTCAACACCCCACCCCGCCCTGCCTACTACTGCTCGGGCTGCCCGCATAACACCAGCACAAAGGTACCCGAAGGCAGCCTCGCGCTGGCGGGTATTGGCTGCCATGTGATGGCCACGTCCATTTACCCGGAGTTCAACAAGCTGACGACACAGATGGGTGGTGAAGGTGCGCCCTGGCTGGGCGCTGCCACCTTCAGCAAGCTGCCGCATGTGTTTGCCAACCTGGGCGACGGCACCTACTTTCACTCGGGTGTCATGACCATACGCGCGGCGGTGGCGGCAAACCGCACCTTCCCCGTCAACATGACCTACAAGATCCTCTACAACGATGCAGTGGCCATGACGGGTGGCCAGCCGGTGGATGGCCCCATCAGCGTTTTCTCGATAGCCCAACAGATGGCAGCCGAGGGCGTCACCCGTATTGCCCTGGTGACAGAAGACCTGGGCCGCTATGCCGACCGCAGCGGATTGCCTGAAGCGGTCACCCTGCACGCGCGTGACGATATGGACGCCGTGCAGCGCGAACTGCGCGAAGTCAGCGGCGTCAGCGTGCTGATCTACGACCAGACCTGCGCCGCTGAAAAGCGCCGTCGCCGCAAGAAAAAGGAAATGACAGACCCGCCCGAAAGGCTGTTCATCAATGAGCTGGTGTGCGAAGGTTGCGGGGACTGCGGTGTGCAGTCCAACTGCACCTCCATCCTGCCCAAGGAGACAGATTTCGGCCGCAAACGCGTGATCGACCAGTCGTCCTGCAACAAGGACTATTCGTGCGTAAAAGGCTTTTGCCCCAGCTTTGTCACCGTCAAGGGCGGCAGCCTGAAAAAGCGCAAGACCGCTTCTGGCAATGCACCGAACATCGACTTTGACAAGCTGCCCATGCCAGCTGCCCGCGAGCTGACCACACCATTCAACATCCTCGTGACGGGCATAGGCGGCACAGGTGTTATCACCATTGGCGCACTGCTGGGCATGGCTGGCCATCTTGAGGGCAAAGGGGTCAGCGTGCTCGACATGACGGGCATGAGCCAGAAAAACGGCGCGGTGACTTCGCATGTGCGTTTTGCGAAAACGCCCGATGAACTGAAGGCGCAGCGCATCGCGACCGGCGAGGCCGACCTGATCCTCGGCTGCGACCAGCTAACGGCAGGCTCGGCAGACGTGATTGCCAAAACCAGCCCGGGTCGCACGCTGGCCATCGTCAACCTGCACGAGCAGCCCCCCGGCCAGTTCGCAAGAAACCCGGACTGGGAATTTCCTGCCGAGCAGATACGCGCACTCATCAGCGAGGCGGCAGGTGCAGGCGCAGAGTTTATCGACGCCACACGCATTGCCACCGCATTGATGGGAGACTCCATTGCTGCCAACCTCTTCATGCTCGGGTACGCCTTCCAGCGCGGTGCCGTGCCTGTTGCCCTGGGCAGCCTGCTCAATGCAATTGAACTCAATGGCGTCGCCGTCGCGTCAAATCAGCAGGCTTTCCAGTGGGGGCGCATGGCTGTGCAGGACATGGCCGCCGTACAGAAGATGGTCTCTCCCGCGCAACGCGTGGTGGTGCAAATGCCCGAGTCACTGGCTACCAGCATCAACAAGCGCACGGAGTTTCTCAAGGACTACCAGGACCAGCGCTATGCAGACGAGTTCAGGCATTTTGTGGACAGCGTCCGTGATGCGGAAAAAGCGGCAGGCCGCGGCGATGCCCTCAGCAAGTCGGTGGCACGCAATCTGTTCAAACTGATGGCATACAAGGATGAATACGAGGTGGCGCGGCTCTACACAGGCGCAGCTTTCAGGCAGCAGCTTGAAGAAACATTTGAAGGTCGCTACAGCGTTTCTTTCAACCTGGCCCCTCCGCTGCTGAGCAAAAGGGACCTGCAGGGGCACTTGATCAAACGCACTTATGGCGGCTGGATGATGCCGGTATTCAAGGTGCTGGCAAAGTTCAAATCGTTGCGCGGAACTGCTTTCGATGTGTTCGGCTACAGCGAAGAGCGGCGCACGGAGCGGGAACTGATCACCAGCTATCGCGAGACGATTTCAAAGGCGCTGCCCGCATTGAATCGGGGCGATGAAGCAGCAAGCCTGCTGTTGGCGCTGGCGAACCTTCCCGAAAAGATTCGCGGTTACGGCCATGTGAAAGCTGCGAACTTGGTGAAGGCGAATGAGGAAAGGGCCGCGCTGCTGGCAAAGCTCCAGCAAACAGGCCGTGTGCAAATCGTGTCACCAACAGAAGGCCTTGCGGCCTGAGCGCGTACCCGCCCCGCCCTATCCGGGCTGGTTTACGTACAGCCGGTCTTCATCCAGCATGATTTCATGATGGCCGGCACCGCTGGCCATCATGGGAAAGCAGTTCTCCTGCGCGGCAACGGCTACATCAAGCAGGTAAGGCCCATCATGCGCCAGGCAGGTTCTCAAGGCCTGCTCCAGTTCAGCCGGGTCACTGACCTTTGCGCCGCGCCAGCCAAACGCTGCAGCCAGCGCCACAAAGTCGGGCAGCGAGTCGGTGTAGCTGTGGCTGTAGCGGCTGCCGTGGTTAAGTTGCTGCCACTGCCGCACCATGCCCATGTAGCCGTTGTTTGAAATGATCAGCTTGACCGGCAGCCCGTGCTGCTTGCCAGTGGCCAGCTCCTGGATGTTCATCAGGACCGACGCATCGCCACTGACGCAGACCACCGTCCTGTCGGGATGCGCAATCTGCGCGCCGAGTGCGGCAGGCAGCCCATAACCCATGGTGCCGGCCCCGCCAGAGGTCAGCCAGCGGCCCGGCTTGTCGAAACGCAAATACTGTGCAGCCCACATCTGGTGCTGGCCCACGTCGGTGGAGACGATGTAGTCGTCACCACGCTGGTGCAGCAGTTTGTCGAGTGTGCTCAAAAGGTTTTGCGGGCGGATGGCAGTGTCGTGGTCTGCAAACGCAAAACAGTCCGCTTCGCGCCATGTACCGATGCGTTTCCACCAGGCAGTGAGGTCGGCCTGCAAAGGTGCGCTGGCAAGTTCGGCTTCCAGTAACCCAAGGATTTCGCCACAGTCGCCCACCAGCGGCACGTCCACTTGGATAATCTTGTTGATGGACGAGGAGTCTATGTCGATGTGGATTTTTCTGGCGTGGGGCGCGAAATGCTCCAGCTTGCCGGTGATGCGGTCGTCAAAGCGGGCACCCACGCAGATGATGAGGTCGGCCTCATGCATGGCCAGGTTGGCTTCAACCGTGCCGTGCATGCCGAGCATCCCCACAAAGCTGGCGTGGCTGGCCGGAAAAGCACCCAAACCCATCAAAGTGAGGGTACATGGCGCTCCCGTGGCTTTAACCAGCCGCGTAAAAGCGGCGCAGGCGGCGTCGCCTGAGTTGACCAGGCCGCCACCACCATAAAAGATGGGTCTGCGCGCATGGCGTATCAATTGCGCGGCGGCGTGAATGTGTTCAATTGATGGCCGCAGCGGCGGCGCTGTGTCAGCATGCAGCTCAGCGCGCGCGGGTTGCGGCAACGAGAGTTCCTGCTGGATGTCCTTGGGGAAGTCAATCACCACGGGGCCGGGCCTGCCCCCGGCGGCGATCACAAAGGCCTTGCGCACAACTTCTGCGACTTCGCCCACATGGCTGATCTGGTGGTTCCAGCGGGTGGCGGCCTTGGTCAGGCCCACTGCGTCGCATTCCTGGAAGGCATCGGTACCTATGAGTTTTGACGAGACCTGGCCGCTGATGCAGACGATGGGGATGGAGTCACACAGGGCATCGACCAGGCCCGAGATGGTGTTGCACACGCCGGGGCCGGAGGTCACAAGCACCACACCCACCCTGCCGGTGCTGCGTGCGTAACCTTCGGCGGCGTGGACAGCGGCCTGCTCATGGCGCACCAGCACGTGGCGCAGGCGCGCGTCTTCAAACAGCGCGTCGTACACAGGCAGAACTGCCCCGCCGGGGTAGCCGAACAGGGTATCAACGCCAGCTTCAACAAGCGTGTCGATGAGGATTTTGGCGCCGGTCTTCAGCGCCTGCGCTGTGCCGCCCTCGGCTGCACGCTGCAATGATCGGGTTTCGGGTTCGTCTGTTAAAAGTGTTTTCATGACATCGGACTACCGGACAGCTGCAGCGATCGCCTTGCCCAGATCCTGCGTGCCGCCGCTTCCACCCATGTCGCGCGTCAAGGGTGCATGCGCCGGACCTGAAGACAGAACTTCGCGAATCGCCGTGAGCACGGCATCGTGTGCATCCTGGTGACCCAGGAACTCAAGCATCAAGGCACCAGACCATATCTGTCCGATGGGATTGGCAATTCCCTTGCCGGCAATATCGGGCGCAGATCCGTGCACGGGTTCAAACAGGCTCGGGTGGGTTCGGGCTGGATTGATATTGCCGGAGGGCGCGATACCGATGGTTCCTGTGCACGCAGGGCCCAGATCCGACAGAATGTCGCCGAACAGGTTGCTGGCAACAACCACATCAAACCAGTCAGGGTGCAGAACGAAGTTCGCGGTCAGGATGTCGATGTGGTATTTGTCTGTGCGCACGTCGGGATAGTTTTTTGCCATCGCCTCAACCCGCTCGTCCCAGAACGGCATGGTGATGGAAATCCCGTTGGACTTGGTCGCAGATGTGAGGTGTTTTTTGGGGCGCTTTGCGGCAAGCTCGTAGGCATACTTCAGCACACGGTCCGTTCCCGTGCGGGTAAAAATCGACTCCTGGATCGCCATTTCCCGTTCGGTACCGGCAAACATCCGGCCTCCCGCATTGCTGTATTCGCCTTCCGTGTTTTCGCGAACCACATAGAAGTCGATGTCACCCTCCTTGCGGCCGGCCAGTGGTGATGGCACCCCCGGCATGAGCCTTGCAGGCCTGAGATTCACGTACTGGTCAAACTCCCGGCGAATGGTGAGAAGGGACTCCCACACGGAAATGTGATCCGGAACCTGCGCAGGTGCACCCACTGCGCCGAAAAAAATCGCGTCGTGTCCGCCGATCTGGTCTTTCCAGTTCGCGGGCATCATGTTTCCATGTCTGGCGCGGTAGTCGCACGACGCAAAATCGAAGTGGTCGAAGTGAAAGGAAATACCGTACTTTCGGGCCACGGCGTCGAGCACACGAATGCCTTCCGGCATGACTTCCTTGCCTATGCCATCTCCCGCAAGCACGGCAATCCTGTATTGACTCATAAACACTCTCTCTGAAGTTCGTCGGCCTGCAGATCAATAACCGCGGCCGGGGGTGTAGCAGCTGGCAGGGTCAGTCCCGGGGGGACGTCCTGCGTTCTTCGCGTCAAAAGGGTTTGTCGCCCTTGAGGGTGATCCGGTTCATGACCCTGCGATAACCGTGATAGTCGTTGACCGGGTTGTGCTGGGCACAGCGGTTGTCCCAGAAAGCGATGGCGTTGGGCTCCCATTGGAAACGGCAGGTGAACTCCGGCTTGACCTGATGCTGAAACAGGTACTCAAGAATCGGGGCGCTTTCCTCGTCAAGCATGCCCTTGATGCCGGCCGTGTGCGCAGTGTTCACGAAAAGCGCCTTGCGGCCGGTTTCCGGATGGGTGCGCACGATGGGATGCTCTGCCCTGAACTCCTGTGGCGCAGATTCCTTTCCGTCGGACTTGATGCGGTCTTCCCGGGTTTTTGAAATGTCTGCTCGTGCAGAGCTGCTGATGCCGACCAGGCCATCAAGAAGGTCTTTCATCACGCTGGACAACGAGTCGTAGGCGAGACACTGGTTGGCGAACATGGTGTCCCCCCCAAAAGGAGGGACTTCGCGTGACAGCAGCATGGAGCCCATGGGGGGTTCCTCCAGATAGGTCGTATCGGAATGCCAGATGCCGCCGAAGTTCACTTTTTCATGTTCGAGTTTCTTGACCTCGATGATGTGCGGGAAGCCCTCAAGGCCTTTGACAAAAGGGTATTCGATGGGCTCTCCCATCGCCCGAGCAAAACCGAGAAACTGTTGCGGGCTCAGGTTCTGCTTTTTCAGGAAGATCACCTGATGGTCCAGCAAGACCTGCCTGACTTCGCGTGCCAGGTCATCGGACAAGCCCTTTGAAAGATCAACGTCGAGAATTTCTGCGCCCAAGGCACCCGCAATCTTTTTTACCTGCATATTGTTCCTCACAGTTTCTGCATTCGAAGCAGCAATATCCGGAAATGGATATCCGTCAGCCCAGAATGTAAGAAGCAGAGGCCCGAATCACAAGTCAAATAATCTTAGTCATTCTTCAATATGCCTGATTTATTTGCCTGATCCTGCAGTGGTCAAACCTGTTTTGAAGCGAGTTGCTGATTGCAAAGCTCAACAAGCCGTGTTGCCGCCGGCGACAGCGTGTGCCCCTTGATCTTCACGATGCCGATCGTCCGGGTCAAGGCGGGATTCATAATCCGGACGGTTTTTAATTTCGTTTTTCCCGGTATCGCCACCCTGGGAAGGATTGCAATACCGAGACCCGCTTCGGCCATGGCCACCAGCGTTGTGACATGGGTAAATTCATAGTTGCGCTCCGACACAAGACCATTGGTGGCCAGCGCGTCATTCAAGTGTTCCCTGAAAAGGGTAGAAGTTCCGAGCGTCAGCAGGGGCAGCCTGGAGAGCTCGCGCAGGGAGATGCCTGCCCTGCCCTTGTCCGCATAACTCTTCGGCAGCAATGCCACGTATTCATCGACAAAGATCGACGAAAAGTCGAGGTCACTCTTGTCCTCCACGGGACCAATGCCGAAGTCAACCTCGCTCCGTCGCACCGCCTCCAGAAGCTCGCGCTGCGCCAGCTCCCGCACATGAACCGACACGCCCGGATATTTCTTCGCGAACTCCGTGAGGATGGCCGGCAGACGGGTACTTGCGATGGTCGGCACGCATCCAAACGACAGATGTCCCTGCTGAACATCCACGGTTTGCTGAAGACGCGCGAGACCAGACTCAAGTTCTGCCATCGCCCGTCGGGCAGTGATCATGAGCTGCTCGCCCTCTGCCGTCAGATCTACCTTTCTCGTGGTTCGCTGAAAGAGCGCCACGCCCAGCTGTTCTTCAAGCTGCTTGATCTGCATGCTGACTGCAGGCATTGAAATAAACAGCGTATCAGCTGCTTTCTTGAAACTGGAGTGTTCTGCGACGGCCAGAAATGTCAGTAAAAGCTTGAAGTTGATTTTCACGTAGGTACCCGATTCATATTGCCCTGATTGTTGCCAATATTTATTCGCGTAAATTGAATAGTCAATCAGATTATTTGACTTATTGCACTTGCTGCCGCATTTACCATAGCAGATGAAGCAAACATGAGGACCATCCGATGAGCAGAAAGAAAAAAGAAATCACCACCAACATAGGCTGGAGCAACGCCTCCAGCATCACAGTGTTCGGGAAGGATTTTGTCAATGACATCCTGGGAAATCTGAATCTCGGGGATATGGGGTTTCTTGAACTCACCGGGCGGCTCCCTAACCCCCAGGAATCAAGAATGTTCAACGCCATGGTTGTCACGCTCGTGGAGCATGGGTTGACCCCCAGTTCCATCGTTGCACGCATGACCTATCTTGGCGCACCAGAGTCCCTTCAGGGCGCGGTGGCCGCAGGGCTTAACGGACTGGGCACGGTTTTCGTCGGCAGTATTGAAGGTGCCGCGAAGATGCTGTCAGAAGCCATGCCCGAGCCTGACATGCAGGCCGACTTTGCATCGCTGGCCTCAGGTGCGGTCGATGCGTTCAGGTCGCAAAAGAAAATTGTTCCGGGTATCGGGCACCCCTTCCACAAACCGATTGATCCCCGTACGCCACGTCTGATGCAGATCGCCCGGGAAACCGGGTTCGATGGTCCCTACGTCAAACTCATGCTCGCCATCGCCGAGGATGCAGCCGCGAAAAGCGGCAAGGTGCTGCCGGTCAATGCAACAGGCGCTATCGGTGCCCTCTGCTGCGAAATGAAGTTTGACTGGAAGATCTGCCGGGGTCTCGGCGTGATGGGGCGTGCCGTCGGACTGGTGGGGCACATCCTTGAAGAGTCCCGCAATCCCATGTCCGAAGAAGTATGGCGGAGCGTGGAAGCACGCGCCACCGCGCACATGAACCCCGACCTGGCCGGCGAATAATTCAACTGGAGACCGAGATGAACAAGGGCATTTTTGTAAAAGACAAAGTCGTACTGGTGACGGGTGCCGGTGGCGGGATCGGTCGCGATTTCGCGCTGGCACTTGGCGCGGAAGGTGCAAAAGTCATCGTCAATGACCTGGGCACATCCATGAATGGCGAAGGACGCGATGTCGCCCGCGCCCAGGCGGTTGTTGATGAAATCGTGGCCGCCGGCGGACAAGCTGTTGCCAACGGTGACAGCGTGGCCGACTGGGACGGCGCAAACAACATGGTTCGCCAGGCGGTCGATACCTACGGACGGATCGACTGCGTGATCAACAATGCCGGCATTCTCAGGGACCGGTTTTTCTTCAACATGAGCGTCGATGAATGGCGGGCCGTCATTGACGTTCACCTGAATGGACCTTTTTATATTTCCCGCGCGGCCGCTCCACATTTCAAGGCCCAGGAGTCCGGCTCATACGTGCATATGGTCTCGACGTCCGGTCTCATTGGCAACCTCGGGCAGGCCAACTATTCAGCGGCCAAGCTCGGGCTCGCTGCGCTTTCAAAATCCATTGCCATGGACATGGCGAAATTCAACGTCCGCTCCAACTGCATCGCGCCATTTGCATGGAGCCGGATGATAGGCGGCATCGCCACCGAAACCGACGAACAAAAGGCACGGGTAGCCAGACTGCAGAAAATGGAATCCTCCAAAATCGCGCCCCTGGCGGTATACCTCGCCAGCGATGCGGCCAAGGACGTGTCAGGCCAGATCTTTGCGGTCAGGGCCAACGAGATTTTCCTGATGAGCCAGATGCGTCCCTTGCGCTCCATGCACACGGCTGAAGGCTGGACGCCGCAGTCTGTGGCGGAACGTGCCATGCCCGCCATGCGCCCGAGCTTCTACAAGCTTGACCGGTCGCAGGACGTGTTTGACTGGGATCCGGTTTAGCGCCCAGTCATGCCCTGGACCTGCTCCGGGCTCACGATCACCACGAACCTGTGACGGAGCCGCTGGCGATCAACACCGAGTCCCGATCCGGAATTCGAACCTGATAGGTCGCACTGCCGCCGGAGACAGTCCACGCGATCCTCAAGCGCTCGCCCGGAAACATCGGTGCAAGGAAACGAAGCTCGATTCCTGCAAGCTTCGACGCAACCCCGCCGCACAATGACTCGATGGCGCCGCGTGCCACCATGCCAAACGTGCAAAGCCCGTGCATGATGGGCCGGTCAAAGCCGGCAGCCCTGGCCACGGCCGGGTCAACGTGAAGCGGGTTCAGATCTGCGCCCAGCCTGTAAATCAGCGCTGCCTGCGGTGTGGCAAGGTATTCGATGACATGATCTGGTGCGCGGTCTGGTTCACGAACCGAACCGGACCTTGCAGTTGCTCCAGGCGCAGGGTTGTTGCTGAATCCGCCATCGGCACGGCACAAGGTGCTGTGCCTGATCGTGGCGATCAGCGCATCAGTGCTGTCATCGTAGATCTCTCGCCCGAAAACCAGCATGGCGCCCTTGCCTTCACCCCGGTCAATCACGTCGAGTATTTTGGTCTGTGCACGTACCGTACCTGATGCAGGCACCGCGCTATGAAAGTCAACCTGATGATGGGCATGCACGGCGCGGCTGGAATCAATTCCTGTACGGGCATCGGCTATCCAAAACCCGGGATGGCACAGGTTATTCACCAGAGTGGGAATGGCCTGAAGGCCTTTTTCATACACGAATGAGAGATCACCAGGATGACGGGTCTCCATGCCACAGCTCAGGGAAAGCGCATAAAGAATGGCGTCTTTTTCTGTGTAGGTCTGGCGCAAGACCGGGAAGTCCCAGTTCCTGACGACGTCGATGTTCAAAGTCATGATGCGGTGGCCCGTTTCGTTGCTGTTCGGTTCGAATCTTTTGCATGCTCTCGCGCAAATATTGTGCAGCAATGAGCGCATGAGCGGTACAGCGAAACCAATGATTGCCTATTTGATAACAATGATTCAAATCTTGTGAATTGTGTGTAACGGAAGGCTTCCGTAGACTTGCCATGCGGAAGATAAACCTTCCAGATTACTAAAACCGTTCAGGAGACATCACATGTTTTTCACCCGCCGTTCCGTGGCCATGCTGGCACCCGTTTTGTTGCTGGCATCAGCTTTGCCTGCCCATGCACAAACATTTCCGACGCGTCCGGTACGACTTGTCATTCCGTTCGGTGCCGGTGGTTCCGCCGACGTGGTGGCACGGACCATTGCACAGAAACTTTCTGACAAATGGGGTCAACAGGTCCTGGTCGACAACAAACCGGGCGGCGATACGGTCATCGCAGCGTCGGAGGTGCAGCGTGCCGCGCCGGACGGCTACACCCTGCTGCTTGCCATCAACTCGACCCTGACGCTCACACCGCACACCATGAAGGTGCCATATGACCCGGCGAATGACTTCACCATCATTGGCCAGACAACCGCAGTCCCGATGCTGGTGCTCGTCAACGAAACTTTGCCGGTCAAGACGCTTGCGGAGCTGATCGCCCTGGCGCGCAGCAAGCCGGGTGTACTCAATGCGGGCGGGCCTGCCACTGTCACCCACATCCTCCAGGAGCAGTTTGCCCGTGAGGCCAAGATCAAGTTCACCTGGGTGCCCTACAAGAGCGGTCCTGACACCACCAAAGGCCTTCTCGGGAATGAAATCCAGGTCAGCGTCGACGGCGTGACCAACAACCTGGCATTCATCCAGTCAGGCAAGCTGAAGGCACTGGGCGTCAGCACCTCCACGCGCCTGAAAAGCCTGCCACAGGTACCCACGCTTCTTGAACAGGGCATTCGCGATCAGCGTGTCACGCTGTCGCACGTCATGATGGGGCCACGTGGACTTCCAAAGCCCATCGTGGACAAGATCAAGGGTGATCTGGAAGCCATCCTTTCCACGCCTGACCTGACCGACAAGCTCACAAGTGTCGGCATACAGGCGGCATGGGTGGATGGAGACTCGCTTGCCAAATCATTCCAGACCGAAAGCGCCGTGACGGCTACGTTGGTGAAAGACCTCGGCCTCAAGCAATAAACCCGTCATCAAACGCAAGCGGGCTGGCCGGGCAATGTCTGGCTAGCCCGCTTTTTTGACTGGCAAGGGTTCCAGCATGCCGCACAGCTGCACAAAGCGGGCGGCCGAAGGTGACAGGGTGTGGCCCCGTATCTTCATGATGGCAATTGTGCGGGGCAGTGACGGCCGAACAATGCGAAGTGTTTTCAGCTTCGTTTTAAGCGGTGCAGCCATCGCCGGAAGTATGCAGATACCCAGTCCCGCCTCTGCCATCGCCACCAGGGTGTTGACATGGGTGACCACATAGTTGAGACCGGGGGCGATGTCGTCGTCCTTCAGTGCGTCGTTCAACTGCCGCTGAAACTGGGAGGCGCCCAAAGACAGCAACGGCAGGGGTAACCGTGAAAGTTCGCGCACGGATATGCTGGTCTTGTCTGCAGATACCAGCGTCGCGGGCATCAGTGCCACGCTCTCGTCAACGAATAACGGGTCGAATTCAAGATCACCGTGCTTCTCGGGCATGGGGCCTATGCCGAAGTCAACCTCATGCCGGCGTACGGCTTCCAGCAGCTCCGGTTGTGAGAGTTCCCGCACGCTCACGGAAATCGCTGGGTAAGTTTTTGCAAATGCCACCAGCAAGGCCGGCAGCCGCGTGCCAGCCACCGTGGGCACGCAGCCAAGCGACAGCTGGCCTTGCTGAATTTCCGCCGCCTGCTGGATACGGGCCAGCGCACCCTCCAGCTCAGCCAGAGCCTTGCGGGTGCTGATCATCAGGTCCTCGCCTTCCCGCGTGAGCTCCACCTTGCGGGTTGTGCGCTGAAACACGGCGACCCCCAGCCTCTCTTCCAGCTGCTTGATCTGCATGCTGACGGCCGGCAGCGAAAGGTGGGTTTGCTCTGCCGCTTTCCGGAAGCTGGCGTTCTCTGCCACAGCAAGGAATGTGGTGAAGAGCTTGAAATTGATTTTCACGAAAGAAGTACCGCGGGATTGAACAATCGGGATTATTGTTCTTTCTAGCAGTAACGGCAACCCGCGGCACCGGGCTGTATGTCAGACTAGCCCGGCCAGCCGTCAGTCACCTGCCCCGTATGCTCACCCAGTTGGGGCGGCAATTCCGGCTTTCGCAGTGGTGATCGCGACATGCGGATCGGGCTGGCCAGAAATCGTGCAGTGTTTCCGTCCGGGCGCTGAATTTCCTGAACCATCTCGCGTGCAACGACCTGGGGATCCATAAAAACCTGGGCCATGTTGTTGATGGGTGCCGCAGGCACACCCGCTTCGTTCAACAGCCGCTGGCATTCCTCTACGGTCCTCTGGGCGAAGGTCTGTGCCACCAGCGGGTTGAGGATGTCTGCATGTTGAAGCCGGGAACCATTCCTGGCGAATCGCGGGTCACCTGCCATTTCGGGCACGCCCATAGCCTCGCAAAACCGTCTGAACTGCTCGTCGTTACCCACGATCAACATGATCTCGCCATTGGTGCACCTGTAGCTGTCACTGGGAAATGCAGTGGACAGGCGATTGCCCAAACGCTGCGGCACGACCCCCGTGTTGAGGTAACCCATGCCCAGGTTGGCAAGCGCAGCCACCTGGACATCCAGGAGTGACATGTCAATATGCTGCCCAAGTCCTGAAAGGTGCCTTTCGTTGACGGCCGCCAGAATGGCAACAACCGAATACAGCGCAGTCAGCTGGTCAGAAACTGCCACCCCCGCCTTTCGGGGGCCGCCGCCCGGCGTCCCATCGGCATTGCCGGTAATGCTCATCAGGCCGCCCAGAGCCTGGACGATGGTGTCGTAGCCAGGCCGTTCAGCATAGGGACCGGTCTGGCCGAAACCGGTAATTGAGCAATAGATCAACCTCGGGTTAAGCACATGCAGGGCTTCGAAATCAAGTCCATAACGCGCCAGTGTTCCGACCTTGTAGTTCTCGATGATCACGTCTGCGTCCCTCACCAGACGCAAGATCATGTCGCGGCCCGCCTTGTCCGCGAGGTCAGCGGTGATGGAGCGCTTGCCGCGGTTGCAGGACCAGAAGTACACCGATTCGTTCGTCGCTGACTCCGGCGACTTCACCATCGTGGGGGGAGCCCATTCGCGGGTATCGTCACCACGAACGGGCCTTTCCACCTTGATCACGTCAGCGCCAAGGTCCGCAAGGATCTGCGCCGACAGTGGGCCCGCCAGTACCCGCGACAGGTCGATGACCCGGAGGCCCTCCAGTGCAGACTTCCGGCTCATGGCTGACCCCAGACCGGCTTGCGTTTCTCCACAAAAGCCTGCAGTCCCTCCTGGCAATCTGCAGTACCAAACACAGTGGAGACAAGGTCAACCGCGCTTGCCGCGCCCTGCCGGTAACCGTTGTCTGTGACACGGCCGAAGGCGGCCTTGCCCAGACGCATCAGTTCAGGTGACTTCACCGCAAAAGTACGGGCCAGTTCCCTGGCGGTCTCCAGAGGCTGCTTCTCGGGCGAAGTACGGCTCACCAGGCCTAGCGACACCGCTTCAGGCGCGCCAAAAACGCGCCCTGTGAACAGCAGGTCAAAGGCGCGGTGGCGGCCGATGATGCGGGGAAGATGGTTGTAGTGAATCGATGGGAGCAAGCCGATTTCCATCTCCGGGTAACCAAAGGTCGCGTCGTCTGCGGCAACAATCATGTCGCAGGTGATGGCGATGGACATCCCGCCGCCCCGCACGGCACCGGCGACCGCTGCGATCACCGGCTTTGGCAGACTGGATTGCAGTTCAAAAAGCTGGAAGTACAGCTTGTTAACGATGGCGTGCACTTCCGCGGGCGTACTTGTGCTGAATTTGCGCAGGTCGAGCCCGCCGCAAAAACGTCCAGGCACTGCGCTGCCGATGATGATGGCGCGCACTTCAGGGTCCGCGCCTGCCCGGGCAAGTTTGCCCATCAGGTCGTCCAGCAGTTCCTGGGTGATGCCGTTGACCGGGGGGGAGTCAATCAGGAGCTCGGCAATTCCGTCCTGCGATGTGTATCTGATCATGGGATGTTTCGTGGCTTTGGAGGCTCAGTCAAAAGGCAAATCCTATGGGCTGGGGCGCTGTGCAACAAGTCAAATAAACGGAATGATTGTTCAGGAAACACGTCATCAGACCCGCGCCGCCATCCCGCTTTTGTAGCCGGCATTACATGGCTCCCGGGGGTACGGCGAATTGATGCCGGAAATTGAACAATCATTCAGATCATTTGATTTGTGTTTGCGTGTCAGGGCGCGTAACTTCCCGTTCCACGCAGGATTAGTTCACACGTCATCTCCTCCTCATGAATACGCCCAAGGGTTTCCCCGTACCCCGCAGCGAACTCACCGGTATGGATGGATTGACGGGTGAATCTGGCAGCACTTTTCGGCATGGTTATTGATTTGCAATGCATAACTTATGCTAAATTACGATCTGCCAACAAATGGTATCAATGGCATACGAATGCCATGACGACCTGAATCGACAGGAGACATATAAATGCAGGCTGGCAGCTCTTCGCCATTTTCGAAAACGGGTTCAGGTCAGGACGCCTACCCATCGCCACTGCAGTTCATAGCCGGCCAATGGCGTGTGGGTGGCGATGGCGTGGCGGGCAAGGTGACCAATCCCGCCACACATGAAGTGCTGGCCGAAGTTCCCCGCGCCAGCAGGCAGGACCTCGACGATGCACTGACCGCAGCCGACCAGGCTTTCGCACCATGGCGCCGCATGCCCGCGGTAGATCGCGGCAACATCCTCACCGCAGCCGCCACCCTGCTCCGCCAGCGCGCCGACGAACTGGCCCGCATCATGAGCCTGGAGCAAGGCAAGACGCTGGCCGAGGCCAGACTTGAATTTATCCTGTCTGCAGAAACCTTCGACTGGTATGCGGCAGAAGGCCGGCGTGCCAACGGACGCGTCATGCCCGCCCGCCTCCCCGGCGCGCGCCAGATGGTGCTGCCCCAGCCGCTGGGCCCGGTAGCAGCCTTCACTCCCTGGAACTTCCCCGGCCTGTTGCCTGCCCGCAAGATTGCACCCGCGCTTGCTGCCGGTTGCACCATGGTCATGAAGCCCTCTGAAGAGACCCCCGCCTCGGCACTGGCGCTGGCCGCCGTGCTGGCAGAAGCCGGCCTGCCCGCCGGCGTACTCAACATGGTGATGGGCGTGCCTTCTGACATTTCAGAGCACCTGATTGCCTCGCCCATCATCCGCAAGATCACCTTCACTGGCTCTGTGCCCGTCGGCAAGCAGCTTGCGCGTCTGGCAGCTGAAGGTGTCAAGCCCTGCACACTTGAACTCGGCGGCCACTCGGCCGCGCTGATTTTTGCAGATGCCGACATGGACCGCGCCGTGGCCACCTGCGTGCAGGGCAAGACCCGTAACGCGGGCCAGGTCTGCACCTCGCCCACCCGTTTCCTGGTGCACGAGTCTATCCATGACGAGTTCGTCAAACGCTTTGCGAAAGCGCTTGGCGATGTGGTCATCGGTGCAGGTAACGCACCCGAAAGCCAGATGGGCCCTCTCGCCAACGGCCGTCGTGTTGAGGCGATGGAGCAACTCGTGAGCGACGCCACTTCTGCGGGCGGCAAAGTGCATGCGGGTGGCGAACGCCTTGGCAAGACAGGCAACTTCTTTCGCCCGACCATCCTGGTGGACACCCCCATCACCGCCAGCCCGATGTGCGTCGAGCCCTTCGGCCCTGTTGCACTGGTCAGCCGCTTTTCGCGCACCGAAGACGCGATTGCCGAGGCCAACCGCCTGCCCTACGGCCTGGCCGCCTATGCCTTCACGCAATCTGCAGCCACTGCCGTCACTGTCAGTGAAGAACTAGACGCCGGCGGCATTGGCATCAATTCTTTCGCGGTCTCGCATGTTGAGGCACCTTTCGGCGGCATCAAGGAAAGCGGCATCGGCTACGAAGGAGGCAGCGAAGGCCTGGCGGCCTTCATGCACCAGAAGTATGTGCATCACGCGTGATGCGAGGGCATCAACACCCGGTTTCAGTTTCAGTCAGTTATCAGCGTAATCCATCAATAAACCAGGACGCAAGTCCGTATCAGGAGACAACATGTTGAAGTTCAAAAAGGCCAACGGCCAGCCCGCCACCTTCCGCCGCATGACCATGGTTGCCGTGCTGTGCGCGGGCACCTTCGGTTTCACCGGCCTGCTGCAGGCGCAGGCGCCTGTACCACTGCAGATCGGCATTCTCAGTGACATGTCCGGCCCCTATATTGACCTGTCAGGTCCCGGCTCTGTCGTGTCGGCCAAGATGGCGATTGAAGATTTCGGCGGCAAGGTGCTGAACCGCCCCATCCAGTTGCTCGAAGGCGACCACCTTAACAAACCCGACGTCGGCCTGAACATCGCCCGCAAATGGTATGACGGCGGCGTGCGCGCCATCTTCGACATCGGCGTCACCACGGTGGCCCTGGGCGTGCAGGACCTGGCCAAAGAGAAAGACCGCCTCGCCATCTTCACCAGTTCTGCCAGCAGCGACCTGACCGGCGTGAAATGCTCGCCCAACGGCGTGCACTGGGTCTACAACAGCTACATGCAGTCGGTCGGCCCCGTCAAGGCCATACAGGCCAAGGGCGGCAAGAGCTGGTACTTCATCACCATCGACTACACCTACGGCAAAAACGTGCAGCGCGACACCACGCAGCTCATCGAGGCCGGCGGCGGCAAGGTGATCGGCTCCACACTCCACGCCATCAGTTCGACGGACTTTTCATCACAGCTGCTGCAGGCGCAGGCCTCCAAGGCCGATGTGATCGCACTGGCCACCACCACCGCGCATGCTGCTGCGGCCATCAAACAGGCTGAAGAGTTCGGCATTACCGGCAAGCAGATCGTTGCGCCCCTCAGCCTGACCCTGCACGACACCAAGGCCATTGGACTGAAGGTTGGACAGGGCCTGCTCGAAACCTCGGCCTTCTACTGGGACCAGAACGATGGCACGCGCAAGTTTGCGGCACGCTACAAGGACCGTCAGGGCAAGATGCCCAACATGATGCAGGCCAGCGTCTACGGTGCAGTCACCCACTACCTCAAGGCAGTGGCTGCCGCCGGTACCGACGACTCTGCCAAGGTGATGGCAAAGATGAAAGAAATCCCCGTCAACGACTTCATGACCAAGAACGCCAAAATTCGTGAAGACGGCCAGGTCATGCGCGAAGTCTATGTGCTCCAGACCAAAAAGCCCTCCGAGTCCAAGGGTGAGTGGGATCTGTCAAAGGTAGTGGCCACCATTCCTGCGAACGAAGCATTCCTGCCCGCCAGCAAGGCCTGCCCGCTGGTCAAGTAGGCAAAAAACTGTGTCACAAGCTTGGGCCGGTGACCGCGTCAAGGCGCACCGGCCCATGCCCTTACAAGAATAAACAGGGACGAGAGGGCCATGAATGAGCGGCGACTACATCATTGAAACCACGGCGCTGTCGAAGGAGTTCAAGGGTTTCACGGCTGTGAACAGCGTGAACCTGAAGGTCAGGCGCGGCACCGTGCATGCGCTGATTGGGCCCAACGGCGCCGGCAAGACGACCTGCTTCAACCTGCTGACGAAGTTTCTGGAGCCCACGACGGGCACCATTGTTTTTAATGGCCGCGACATCACGCGCATGGCACCCGCCGACGTGGCACGCCTGGGCATGGTGCGCAGCTTCCAGATCTCGGCGGTGTTCCCGCTGATGACAGTGCTGGACAACGTGCGCGTGGCCCTGCAAAGGCCCATGGGCCAGTCGTTTCACTTCTGGCGCTATGAAACCGTGCTGGACCAGTACACCGACAAGGCCATGGCACTCTTGGCCGATGTCGGCCTGTCCGACTACGCCCAGGAGAACGCCGGCGACCTGTCTTACGGCCGCAAGCGCGCCCTTGAAATTGCCACCACCCTGGCCCTGGACCCCACCATGCTGCTGCTTGACGAGCCCACTTCCGGCATGGGCCGCGAAGACATTGGTGTTGTCGCTGCGCTCATCAAGCGCGTGGCTGCCTCCCGCACCATATTGATGGTCGAACACAACCTGGGTTTTGTATCCGACCTGGCCGACACCATCACGGTGCTGGCGCGCGGCGAGGTGCTGGCTGAGGGCACCTACCAGCAGGTGTCGAACAACAGGGAAGTCATGGCCGCCTACATCGGGACACCCGAATGACCGAAGTCATCACGCCACCAATCGTCGTGCGCGACCTGCACGGCCACTACGGCCAGTCGCATGTGCTGCACGGCATGAACTTTGAAGTGCGCCGCAGCGAGGTCGTCACCCTGCTCGGCCGTAACGGTGCAGGCAAGACCAGCACCCTGCGCGCCATCATCGGCATTCTTGGCAAACGCAGCGGCTCGGTGATTTTTGAAGGCGTTGAAACCATCAACCTGACCTCCGACCGCATTGCCAGCATAGGCCTGGGTTATTGCCCTGAAGAACGGGGCATCTTCTCTGCCCTGACGGTGCATGAGAACCTGCTGCTGCCGCCCGTACTCAAGCCCGGCGGCATGACGGTGGACGAAATCCATGAACTGTTCCCGCGCCTCAAGGAACGCGCGAAAAGCCAGGGCACCAAGCTGTCGGGCGGCGAGCAGCAGATGCTGGCCATCGCGCGCATCCTGCGCACCGGCGCCAAGACGCTGCTGCTTGATGAGCCGACCGAGGGCCTGGCGCCCATCATCGTGCAGCACATAGGCGAGATCATCCGCACGCTCAAGCAGCGCGGCTACACCATCGTGCTGGTCGAGCAGAACCTGCGCTTTGCCATGTCGGTTGCTGACCGCCACTATGTGGTCGAGCACGGCCATGTGGTCGATGAAGTGTCCAACGACCAGCTCAGGTCCACGCCCGAGCGTCTCGACAAATACCTGAGCGTATGAAAGACAACGACAAAAACAAGGACGGAGCCCAGCCATGACGGATGTTTTCGGTGTGCCACTGCCCGCCCTGATGGGACAGTTGACCCTGGGGCTGATCAGCGGCTCGTTCTACGCCATGCTCAGCCTGGGCCTGGCCGTGATCTTCGGCCTGCTCAACGTGGTGAACTTCACGCACGGCGCGCAGTTCACGCTCGGTGCCTTCGGTGCATGGGCACTGCTGCGTTACTTCGGCATCCCGTACTGGGGGTCGCTGGTGCTGGCACCGCTGCTGGTCGGCCTGATCGGGGTAGCGCTTGAAAAAACACTGCTGCGCCGGCTGTACGGCATGAGCGACCTCTACCAGTTGCTACTGACCTTCGGCATGGCGCTGGTGTTTGAGGGCCTGCTGGCGATCCTGTTCGGCTCGTCCGGCCTGCCCTACGACAACCCCATGCCTGGCGGTTTCAACCTGGGCTTCATGTTCCTGCCCTACTACCGCGCATGGGTCGTGACTTTCTCCATCGTCATGTGCGCCGTGACCTGGTTCGCCATCGAACGCACCCGCCTGGGCGCCTACCTGCGCGCGGCAACCGAAAAGCCCGAGCTGGTACGCGCCTTTGGTGTCAACGTGCCGCGCATGATCACCATCACCTACGGCATGGGTGTGGCACTGGCCGCGCTGGCCGGCGTGCTGGCCGCACCCATGGACCAGGTCAAGCCCTCCATGGGCACGGGACTCATCATCACCGTGTTCGCCGTGGTCGTGATTGGCGGCATGGGCTCGCTGTTTGGCGCCATCCTCACCGGCTTTGGACTGGGCATCATTGAGGCGCTGACCAAGGTGTATTACCCGCAGGGCTCCAGCGTGGCAATCTTTCTCATCATGACCTTTGTGCTTCTGCTCAAGCCTTCGGGCCTTTTCGGCAAAAGCCATTGACTCGCCCCATCTTGACCCTTACGACACCCAGGGAAACCCATGCGCCGTGCTGACCTGATTGCCTTTGCCCTGCTGCTGCTGGTGGGCGCCTTTGCACCGCTGCTGGTGTACCCCGCATTCCTCACCAAGTTGCTGTGTTTTGCCATCTTTGCCATGGCCTTCAACCTGCTGGTGGGCTACACCGGCCTGCTTTCGTTCGGCCACGCCATGTTCTTCGGCGGTGCGGCCTATGTGAGCGGGCACGCCATGAAGGTCTGGGGCTGGCCACCCGAGCTGGCCATCCTGAGCGGAATGGCCAGTGCGGCTGTCATGGGCCTGCTGGTCGGCCTGATCGTCATCAAACGGCAGGGCATTTATTTCGCCATGATCACGCTGGCGCTGGCTCAGATGTTTTTCTTCTTCTGTGTAGGCGCGCAATTCACAGGCGGTGAAGACGGCATATCGGCCATCCCGCGCAGGCCGGTATTTGGCCTGATCAACATCGCAGATGACAAGGCACTCTACTACGTCGTGCTGGCCGTGTTTGCGATCTGCTTCCTGGTCATCTACCGCACCATCCACTCGCCTTTCGGACAGGTGCTGCAGGCCATACGCGAGAACGAGCCCCGCGCGGTGTCACTGGGCTACCGTGTGCACCAGTACAAGCTGCTGGCCTTTGTGCTGTCGGCCACGCTTGCCGGACTGGCGGGCGCGCTGAAGGTGCTGGTCTTCCAGCTGGCATCCCTGGTCGACGTCAGCTGGGGCCTGTCGGGCGAAGTGATCCTGATGACGCTGGTCGGCGGCATAGGCACGGTGTTCGGCCCCGTGATTGGCGCGGCCTTCATCATCACCATGCAGAACTACCTCACCGGCCTGGCGCAGTGGGTACCTGTTGTGCAAGGCACCATCTTCATCGTCGTGGTCGTGCTCTTTCAGCGCGGGATTGCCGGCGAAATCGGCGAAGCGCTGCGGCGCATGAAACGCCGGCAGGCCGCCAAGGCACAGGCAGCGCGCCAGGCATGACCAGCCCACGCAACACCGAATTTTCCGGCAAGGTGGCGCTGGTCACGGGCGGCGCCTCTGGCATAGGTGCGTGCGTGGCGCGCCTGCTGGCCGCCGGCGGCGCGCGGCTGGTGGTGGCCGATATCGACGGCCCTGGCGCAGCCCGCATGGCCGATGAACTCAAGGCCTCGGGCGCGCAGGCCGTGGCCCACACGGTTGACCTGGCAGACTTCGCTGCCGTAGAGGCCATGGTCGCCTTTACCGTCAAGCAATTCGGCGCGCTGCACATGGCTGTCAACAACGCCGGCATCAGCGGCAAACGGGTTCCTCTGGCCGAGCAGACCTTTGAAAGCTGGCATCGCGTGATCGACGTCAACCTCAATGCGGTCTTCTACGCCATGAAACACGAGATACCCGCCCTTCTGAACGCTGGCGGCGGCGCAATCGTGAACATCGCCTCGGTGCTTGGCAGCGTGGGCTCGGGCATGTCACCCGCCTACGTGGCCGCCAAACACGGCGTGGTGGGCCTGACCAAAAGCGCGGCGATTGCCTATTCAGCCAAAGGCATACGCGTCAACTCCGTCGGCCCGGGCTATATCGACACACCGCTGCTGCAGGTGGTAGACAAGGCAGCGCTGCCGGCACTCATCGCCAGCCACCCGATAGGCCGCCTCGGCAAACCAGAAGAGGTGGCAGAGATGGTCTGTTTTCTCCTGTCTGATCGCGCATCGTTTGTCACCGGCAGCTACCAGCTGGTGGATGGCGGGTTTACCTCGCAGTAAATCCGTTTTGGCTGTTTCAGCTTGTTTGCCCTGACGCAGGGCCATCACAGCCGCACATTCATTTCATTGTTATTCGTAACAATGTGATAAAAAATTATCGATTTTTAGATTATTCATACGAAATACGTATGAATTTGCCTTTTTCCGACGGCTGGCAGAGAAGAATAAGCCCCAAATGCCCTAAAAAAGGCATCAAAAAGGCATCAAAAAGGCATCAAAAGGCCTGTAGGCCAATAAAAATGGGCGTGAGCAGCTATTAATTCAATAGCAATTAGAACTCACAAATCTCCCCCAACAACCTCCATCAAGCCCGAATTTGTAGGACATCACGCCGCCACGCAGTCGGAATGTTTCCAGTTTCCACAACTCCCAACATCCAGCGAATTGATTGTTGCGTAAACAGTAACTATGCATTGTCGGTTTTGGGGTTTTTCTTCTTGCGGGTAAACCCTAAAGTACAGGCATCGATGAGCCGAAACCAAACAAGCGACTCACCGAGGCCAGTTGGACAGCCCAGGGTTCAAACCCAAAAGCGACGATGACTGGATAGGTACCGGCCCTGAATGTTTTGGGACCGTTTGTTTAACTGAAATAAGGAAATTCATCATGAACTCGAAATTTATCGCTTCTGCCGTTATCGCTCTCTCTGCCCTCACCGGCGCCAGCGCTTTTGCCCAGTCCAACCTCAGCCCTGAAGCTGCTTTGGCCATCAAGCCAGTCGCATCCACCAGCACCCTGAGCCGCGCCGAAGTGCAAAGCGTGAACACCAACCGTGGCCAGAACGGCGAATTCGCTGCAAACGCTTTCACCCGCAACCAGCCAGCGACCAGCAACGTCAGCCGCGCAGAAGTGCGCAACGACGCCGTCATGTCGGCCCGCATGGTTCAAGCCGGCAACAGCACGATCTGATCCGCTGACAGCTCCCCATCAACCAAAACACAAACTCATTCAAAGGAAATCATCATGAACTCGAAACTCATCGCCTCTGCCGTCATCGCCCTCTCCGCCCTGACCGGCGCCAGCGCTTTTGCCCAGTCCAACCTCAGCCCTGAAGCTGCACTGGCCATTCGCCCAGACGTCTCCGTCAGCAGCCTGACCCGCGCCGAAGTGCAGAGCGTGAACACCAACCGCGGCCAGAACGGCGAATTCGTTGCCCACGCTTTCACCCGCAGCCAGCCAGCGGCCAGCGTCGTCAGCCGCGCTCAAGTGCGCAATGAAGCCGTGATGGCTGCCCATGCCAACCTGGGTGGCAACAGCTCCATCTGATACGGCAAGACATCGTGCAGGCCTGCCCTGCCCGTGACTTGAACCGAAGGCCTGCTTTTGCAGGCCTTTTTTATTGGCGGCTGCGAAGGGGCATGGGCTTAAACTTGGGTGCCCCTAGTACCGCAACCCGAAAATATCGAAACATGAAAGCGCGTCTTCGCGTCCATGGCGGCGTTGCAACCCTTGTGAAGGCGTACAGCCTTCACTGCGGCTTGCGCCTTGCCCTGAACGCGAATCCATCACTTTCATTTTGTTTCGCTACTTCCAGGTTGCAGTACCAGCCCGCGACGCCACTCCCGGCAACCGCCCTTCACAAAACCCAACGCCATGACATCTACCTCACCGGGTTTTGCCTCCGCTTTTTCGCCCCCGCTCACGCCACCCCTGTTGCCCGGCCTGCTGCGCGCGCTTGAAGAAAAGGGCTACACCGCGCCCACACCCATACAGCTGGCCGCCATTCCGGCCATCTTGCAGGGCCGTGACGTGCTCGGTTCGGCACAAACCGGCTCGGGCAAGACAGCCGCCTTCGCGCTGCCCATGCTTCAGTCGCTGGCCGATGCCCCACTCACCAAAACCCGCACCGTGCGCGGCCTGGTGCTGGTGCCCACGCGCGAGCTGGCCGCGCAGGTCGGCGCATCACTGCTGGCGCTGGGCAAATACATGCCGCAGTTGCCCAAAGTGACTGTCGTGTTTGGTGGCGTCTCCATCAACCCGCAGATGATGGGCCTGCGCAGCGGCGCAGACATCGTGGTCGCCACACCCGGCCGCCTCATCGACCTCATTGAACACAAGGCCGTGAAGCTCGGCGAGGTCGAGATGCTGGTGCTGGATGAAGCCGACCGGCTGCTGGACCTCGGCTTTGGCGAAGAACTCGCGCGCATTCTCGCCCTGCTGCCCGCCAGACGCCAGACACTGTTCTTCTCAGCCACCTTTCCGCCGGCGATTGAAGCGCTGGCCAGCAGCATGCTGCGTGACCCGCTGCGGGTAGAAATCAATTCAGAACCCGAAGGCGAACCCGACATCACCCAACGCGCCATCGCCGTCGATGCACCACGCCGTACCCAGCTGCTGCGCCATTTGATTCAAACTGAAAAGTGGAGCCGCGTGCTCGTCTTCGTCGCCACCAAACACGCGGCAGAAATCGTCGCCGACAAACTGCGCAAGGTCCACATAGACGCCGAGCCCTTTCACGGCGAACTCAGCCAGGGCAAACGCACCCAGGTGCTGATGGACTTCAAGGCCAAGGCCGTTCAGGTGGTGGTCGCCACAGACGTAGCCGCACGCGGCATAGACATCAAACACCTGCCAGTCGTCGTCAACTACGACCTCCCCCGCTCAGCCACCGACTACACCCACCGCATAGGCAGAACCGGCCGCGCAGGCGAAAGCGGCATCGCTATCAGTTTTGTGAGTGCGGGGACAGAGGCGCATTTCAAGCTGATTGAAAAGCGGCATGCCATCAAGATGGTGCTGGAGCAAGTGGCCGGGTTTGAGCCGGTAGAAGTCGCGCCTGTGAATGCGGCTGATCCGCAGGGGACTGGGGGCGTGAAGGGGAAGCGGCCTAGCAAGAAGGATAAGTTGCGGGCTGCTGAAGTAAAAAGTCAGGTGTGACCTTGCGTCTTGCAATATAGATTTCGCCGATAGTCTCTGCCAGTCCAAATTAGAACCCCTGAAAACCAAATGCTAAACAAAGACATCAATTCCCGCTTCGAGGATTGGCTGCTTAGTCCCAATGAGACGCTGGACTTTGAGGTTAAGCAGTGGCTAGATCTCAGTGATCCCGAATCACAAGGCTTGGTAGCGAAAGCACTGATCGCCTTAGAGAACCACGGAGGGGGATTTTTGCTTTTTGGATATTTAGAAGATCAACACAAAAAACTGGTTCCAGATGAAAACCGGCCATCCAACTTGGAGTCGTATAGAACCGATGCCATAAACGCAATATTAAAAAGGCGTGCCGAACCGGCATTTCATGTGGAAGTGACTATGCAGCGGCACCCGCAGACAGGAAATGAGCACCCCTTGGTTAGAGTCACCGGCCAATCTAAAGTGCCAATACGCTCCGATAGCGCGACTCCGGCAGGGAGTCTCAAGCAACATGTGTATTACATACGCGCACCTGGCCCAGAAAGTCGAGGCCCACTAAATGCAGCTGAATGGGACGCTCTCTTACGACGTGTACTGCTGAACCAGAGAGAGGAGATCGTTGGGCTAATCCGCACAATGTTTCCGTCGAATGCTCTGCTTGGGGGTACTCCACCCCCAACCGAGCGAGACCTTTTGACGCAGTTTCACGGTAAAGCGATTGCCCGCTGGACAGCACTCAATCAATCTCTAAACGATTCACATCCAGGTCGAATCAAGCTTGGATACTTCGCATTTTCTGCACGTATTTTGGGCACCTCCAAGAATATCGACTCACAAAAAATTATTGAAGCAAATCAAATTGCCAGGCGCTATACCGGATGGTCCGCTTTTGTATCCCTGCATCAAGAGGCGACCCGTCCGAAGCTGGTAGAAGGCTGTATTGAGGCTTGGCTAGCAAATGCAAGTTATCCAGATGTTGGACATGCCGACTTCTGGAGGATCGACCCTGCTGGAAACTTTTTCCTTCTTAGGGGCTATCAAGAAGATTCATTAGATCCCCAAAAAGGCTTTGGAGCAGTGGGCACGCTCTTTGAGGCCACATTGCCGGCGTGGCGTCTAGGAGAATTTTTGCTGAGAGTTGGTGATTTAGGCTCAGTAATGTTTGAGGACGGATTTGAAATCGTTGTGGCATGCGAATGGACCGGGTTGAGAAACCGCAAACTGTTCGTTCATAACATGAGACGATTTCTGCCGGGGAGTTATCAGTCTGCAGAAGACACCGTCAAAACGAGCGGTCAGTTTGCCCAACAGACAGTACGGGAATTACTACCTGACGTCGTCAAAACTCTGACTAAGCCGTTGTACGAACATTTTGACTTTTTCGTGCCATCTGATTCGTTTTATTCCGAAGAACTCACTGAGATGACAAAAAATCGGTATTGAGCCATCTCCAGCATGACTAAAGGAATTGATAGCCCAATGCAAAAAGGCCTCAAAACCGAAGTCCTGAAGCCTTTTAAAGCGTCTTCAGCGCGAAGCTGAAGATTGGAGTTACGAGGGCTTAGTAGCCGCCGCGTCCGCCGCCGCCGCCACCGTAGCCGCCGCCACCGCCGGAACGGCCACCGCCACCGCCGCCGTAGCCGCCGCCACCGGAGCGGTCACCGCCGCCGCCACCACCGCCGTAACCGCCACCACCGCCGCCGAAGCCGCCGGTACGTGGAGGACGAGCTTCCATCGGACGGGCTTCGTTCACAGTGATGCTGCGGCCGCCGAGGGACTGGCCGTTCATGCCAGCGATAGCAGCTTGCGCTTCAGCATCGCTGCCCATTTCCACAAAGCCGAAGCCTTTGGAGCGGCCGGTGTCACGTTCCATCATGACTTTGGCGCTGGTGATAGAGCCGTATTCGCCGAAGGACTGTTGCAGGTCTTCGTCACGGACCGTGTATGGCAGATTGCCGACGTAAAGTTTGTTGCCCATTAAGGACTCCTCAAAAACACATAAAACACAAAGCGATGGGGTCCCGAAAGCACAACAAACTCAAAAGTACCGCCGTAGCGCGCGAAACTGACCGATCACCAACATGTGCAGGTAAATTACCGCACCTCCGGATTATGCGCCCTGAAATGTGTACCGGGGGCCAAAAAACACGGGTATCTCTGCAATTGATGGCCCAAATGCTGAAATTAATTGCCTGATGGCGTCAAATACTGACAGGAATGCTGCCCGCCCGCCCGTTTTCACGGCCTGGGGCGCGAAGTACAACGTGGTTTATCAAGGCAAACAGCAGAGGAACAAGCCATGCAAATCGGAAAATACGACGTTGTGGCAGACGTCACGGGCAGTCATGAAGGCGGCGGCTTCAAGGCGGGCGTGACCCGCAAGTGGATTGAAAACGGCCAGCAGATGTCGTTGAGCCACACGATTGACGACCGCATACACGGCACGATGGAGCAGGCCCGTGACCACGCCTACGAACACGCAAAGCTGCAGGTCAGGGAAGGTTTCTGGTGACGCAGGAAGGGGAGCTTAAACTTCCACGCATGCGCCACAACCCCGACCGCCTCGCCACGCTCAAGCATCTGGCCATACTCGACACAGCGCCGGAAGTTGTCTTTGATGACCTGACAAGAACCGTCGCCGATACCTTTGGTGTACCGATTGCGATGGTCAACATGCTTGATGCACACCGCGACTGGTTCAAGTCATGCCTCGGCTTGCCTGTAGGTGAATCACCTGCCGAGACATCGTTTTGCGAAGTGTTTTTAACTTCGCCGCTGGACATCATCGTTGTTGAAGACACGACCAAAGACGAACGGTTTGCCAGCCATCCGCTGGTGGTCGGTCCACCAGAAGTGAGGTTTTACGCGGCTGCGCGACTGGTGGTCAACGGGGATACCGTGGGCACGCTGTGTGTGTATGACGTCTTCCCCAAGGCAGTCTCAAAAGAGCAGATTGCGCAGCTTGAAGTGCTCAGCAAGGCGGCGATGGAGTCGCTGGCAGCGCGCCTGTAGCACCAGTACGGCGCCAGTACAGCGCCGATAGAAGTTACAGCCTCACACGTAGCGCGGCAGCAAACGCGCCACGCGCTGCAGGAACGCAAACTCTTCGTCGGGGAGTTGGCGGTTTTCAAAATCGAAATGGCAAAAGGTGCCCATGAGGCTGTCGCCACTGCCCTGCAGCGGCAGGCCGACATAACTGCCCATCACGCCCTGATAGGGGTGGCCATCAAGGCGCTTGTCCAGGCCTGATTCGCCTGTGATGAACTGGCCGTCCCGCAGCACATACTGGCAGAAGCTGGTCTCCAGGGGCACTTCCGCCAGCACAGGCGGCGTGGCGGCTTCGCCATCCTTGTCAACCACTGCCCTGCTCTTGAGCACCAGTCTGTCGAGCAGGTAGACGGCCGTGAAGCGGTGCGGAACACGCTTGTTCAGCCACGCAAGACCGGCCTTCAGTCCTTCGCTTTCAAGGACGTCTTCGAGTGCGCTGTAGGAGTTGTTGGTCAAGTGTGTCCGTTCAGGCTATTCGCCGTCATCCGCAAAACCATCCTCATGCGGGGCCTGCGCATCTGCAGCATTGTCTGGCCGGGGCGCACGATGACCGGGCTTGCTGGTGATCTCGACGTAGAACTGGTTTGCGCCGTCTTTGACCAGCGCATCGACCGCGCCCATGATTTCGGCAAAGTGCACGGGCGCAGCCGTCGCATCACTGGCGCCAGCCTTGCAGTCGAAATCCCAGAAGTCAACGCCCTTGGGCAGTGCCTTGGCACGTTCACGCTTGGCGTATTTGCGGATGTCGTGTTTGGCGGCATCAAGAAGGCGGTCGCGGTTTTTGCCTTCGATGTTGAGCTGGTAGGTTTTTTTCATGGAAGTCTGGGAGAGTACAAATGCGGTCGAAAGCCGGACGTGGCGCCGCGTGATGCCCCCATTATCGGCGTACGGGCCTCCCACGCCCCGCCGCAGGCGTCAGTTCACCAGATTGGCGTCGGTCGCGATCTTTTTCCACTTGCGGTAATCGGTCACCATCATGTCGCCGAACTGGGCGGGCGTCATGTGCATGACATCGACATCCAGTTTGCGAACGGCGGCAGCCACTTCGGGGTTGGCCAGGGCTTTTGCAAAGGCGTCCTGCAGTTTGGCCGCGATGGGTGCCGGCGTTCCTGCCGCCATGGTGAAGCCGTACCAGAAGCCAGCCTCCATGCCTGGCACACCCGATTCGGTGAAGGTGGGTGCATCAGGATAGGCCGGCAAGCGGTTCTTCGTCGTCACGGCGAGCACCTTGATGCTGCTTTTTTGCAGCAGCGCACCTGCCGATGCCGGAGTACCGAAAGTGAGCGTGACGCGGCCTGTGGAGGTTTCGGTCAGCGCCTGCGTGATGCCGGTGAAAGGCACATGAATCATCTTGATGCCGTAAGCCGCACCCATCTGCTCGAATGCGACCTGGTGCAGCGTACCCACACCGGGCGTGCCATAGCTGAATTTCTCGGGTGACGGTTTGGCCTGGCGCACAAAATCCTGCAGCGATGTGAATGGCGCAGGGTTGGCACTCACCAGCAACATGGGCTGGTTGCCGATCAGCCCGACAGGCATGAGCTCGGTGGGGATGTCATAGGGCGGTGCACGTTTGGTGGCAGCGCTGACGCCAGCCACATTGGAAGTCATCAGGAGCGTGTAGCCGTCGGGCTTGCCCTTGGCAACAAACGCCACGCCGATATCGCCGCCGGCACCCGGCTTGTTCTCGACGATCACCGGCTGCTTGAGGATTTCGGACATGTGCGGCGCAATGATGCGCGGCAGAATGTCGTTGGTGGCACCGGGCGCATAGGGCACGATGATTTTGATCGGGCGTGACGGATAGCCCGCCTCGACCTGCGCAAGCGCCGGCACAGCCGCAAGCACATTCAGCGCCAGCACGGAAAGAAATGATCTGCGAAAGTTCATGGGGTCTCCTGGGTCATGTAGTCATCAAGGAAATGCAAAACCAGATGCTTTCAAAACACGCCGGCAAACTGATAAAACTGCAGTTGGTTTGCACCATACCGTGCGGTATGTTATCTTCAATCAACTCATAGTGACTCAACGTAAACCCTCAATTTTTCATGCCTGAACATCACCATTCCACAACGCCGCAAGACACGACGCAACAGCCCGAAGGCGCCCTCGCCGGCCTGCGCGTACTGGATCTCACCACCGTCCTGATGGGGCCCTACGCCACACAGATACTTGGCGACCACGGCGCCGACATCATCAAGATTGAAGCGCCGGGCGGCGACACCTTCCGCTTTCCGGGCCCGGCACGCCATCACGGCATGGGCCCGATGTTCATGAACACCAACCGCAACAAGCGCAGCCTGGTGCTGGACCTGAAAAAGCCGGACGGACGTGAAGCGCTGCTCGACCTGGCCAGGTCCGCCGATATCGTGGTCTACAACGTGCGCCCGGCAGCCATGGCGCGGCTCAATCTGACCTACGAGGATTTCAGGGCGGTCAACCCATCCATCATTTACGTGGGTGCGTTCGGCTTTGGACAGGGCGGCCCGTATGCCGCCCGGCCTGCATTTGACGACGTGATCCAGGCGGCCAGCGGCCTTGCCGACCTTGCATCACGCGCCTACGGCAACGGCAAGCCGACTTATGCCCCCATCAACCTGTGCGACCGCGTGGTGGGCCTGCACCTGCTGAGTTCAATCCTGGCCGCCGTCGTGGCAAAAGTGCGCACCGGCAAGGGCCAGTCGGTTGAAGTGCCGATGTTTGAAACCATGGCCACCTTTGTGCTTGGCGACCACCTTGGCTGGCGCACCTACGACTTCGACGAGGGAGACATGTGTTACGCGCGCATCATGACGCAGTTCCGCAGGCCCTTTGCCACCAAAGACGGCTACATGTGCATCATTCCCTATGTCGACCAGCACTGGCACAAGCTGCTGACCCGCCTAGACCGCACCGACCTGCTGGCCGACCCGCGCTTCAGCTCGCAGAGCAGCCGATCGGACAACATCACGGTGGTCTACGGTTTTGTCGATGAGGTCGCCCGCATGTTCACCAATGCCGAGTGGCTGGTGATACTCGAAGAACTGGATATCCCCCACGTTCCGGTGCAATCGGTCGAGGGCTTGCTCACCGACCCCCATCTCACCCAGGTTGGCCTGTTCGGTCGCGCTCAGCACCCGACGGAGGGCGAAATCACCACCATGCGGCCCACGGCGATCTTCAGCGAGACGCCCCAAAGCATCAGGCGACATGCGCCCACGGTGGGCCAGCACAGCGATGAGGTGTTGAGGGAAGCGGGTTTCAGCGACGAACGGATTGCCGCTATGCGGGCAAGCGGCGCAGTGGCCTGAAAGGACGGGAAAGCGGCGGGCGGTCAGGCTGCTGCCAGCGCCCTGTCTATGGCTTCGTGCAGGTGCTGCAGGCCGAATGACACGTCTACAAACGTGCCATTAACGTAGAAAGCCGGCGTGGCGCGAACGCCTGCAGCCGTGCCGCTTTGCAGGTGCTCCTGCACGCGCTGCAGGTAGACGTGGTCTTTCATCTCGTTCTGGTAACGCGGAATGTCCATACCGATTTGCTCAGCATGGGCGAGCAGGTGTTTTTCTTTCAGCTGGTGCTGGTTGGCGAACAGCAGCTCGTGCATGGGCCAGAACTTGCCCTGCGCGGCAGCAGCTTCAGCCGCCTCGGCAGCCAGTTCAGCATGGGGGTGCACGTCGCGCAGCGGGTAATGCCTGAACGCAAAACGGATACGGCCGGCGAAGTGTGGCATCAACACCTTGAGTGCGCCCTGTGCCTGCAGGCACGAGGGGCATTCGTAATCGCCGTATTCAAGCACCGTGACCCGCGCAGACGCCGGGCCATCGACATGGTCGGTGGGGTCCGGCGTGAAGCGGTTTGCCATGGTGAATCGGCTCAGCCGCCTTTGGCTGCGGCCTCAAGTTGGGCGTCAAGCTCCTTGCACGAGGGGGAGCAGACGGCCTGGGACTTGCCCAGCACCTTGCGTGTGCCCATCAGCGAACGTGCGCGGTGTTTGCCGCACATGAAGCAGGACATGGTGGCAGCGCCAAAAGACGTGGTAGCCGCAAAGGGTGAGCCCGACACCTTGGACTTGTAGCGCAGGCCGTCAGCGAGTACAGCGGTTTTTGCGTCAGCTCTTGCCATGTTGTGGATCTTCCTTGGGTTGGGTGGTTGAACGGTGGTTCTGGCGCATCGCGTTGGCAATGGCCTGTTTCGCCAGCTCTTCTGAAGCCAGCGAGGCGTCCAGTGCAGAGCGGCAAAGCCCGGCGTACTGGTAGTTGAGGTTTTCATACAGCTCGGCGGCTGCGGGATGCGTATCGAGCAGCGCACGCAGCTCGACACCCTGCACGACTTCGCTGAATTCGCTCGCCAGGTGTTCTGCCACGATACGGTACTGCGCAGCATCCACCGGGATTGCACTGTGGTCCAGGCGCTCAAGCAGTTCCGCCAGCACAAACGTGTTGGTGAGATCGGCTTTGTGGCCTGGAGTGGAGGTGGGTGTGTGGGTAGCGGTCATGGAGAGCAACTGGGGGTTTTAGCCCCGAATTCAAGCGCTTCAGGCTCCATTTTACCCGCTCCCGCAAGTCACCGCGTGGGGGTAATCGCTATCCAATTTATAGCTGGGGACGCTTGTCAGGCATGCACCAGCGAAAGTTTCACTCATGAAACAAGAAAATCGCAGGCCTTTTTGTGTCTCGCGGACGCAAAAACACATCCGGCCTGCCGGGCATTTGCGCCCTGTCAGGCGCTTACAGCTTGGCGATGGACACCTCGGTGGATTTCACCAGTGCCACGACATCGCTGCCCACTACCAGCTCAAGCTGGTCCACAGAACGGGTGGTGATCACCGAAGTGACGATGCCCCACGGCGTTTCGACATCAATCTCGGAAACAACGTCGCCGCGGATGATTTCCTTGACCTTGCCGCGGAACTGGTTGCGGACGTTGATGGCTTGAATGGACATGGTGGGTTCTCCTTGAACTCTGGTTTAAAAAATGGATGCCGGTTTCAGACAGCCCAGCGCAAACCGCTGACGGATGCACCGGGCCATGAGAGATCAGGCTCGGGTTTGTCTTCGCCAGCGCGCTGCAGCACGCGGTTGAGGATGCGGTTTTCAAGCTCGCCGAAACGCGGGTCATCGTGACGGCGCGGGCGGGCAATGTTGATGCGTTCGTCGAGCGCAATGCGGCCGTCTTCAATCAATATCACGCGGTCGGCCAGCGCGACGGCCTCCTGGACATCGTGCGTGACGAGCAAGGCGGTAAAACCGCTGCGCTGCCACAGGCCCTCAATGAGCTGGTGCATCTCTATGCGGGTCAGCGCATCAAGCGCGCCCAGCGGTTCGTCGAGCAGCAGCAATTTCGGGTTGTGCACCAGCGCACGCGCCAGTGACACCCGCTGGCGCTGGCCACCCGAAAGCTTGGCCGGCCAGTCGGGCTGGCGTTCCGCGAGACCCACCTGAGCCAGCACATCGGCCGCCGCGGCGTGGCTGCCTTTGGCGAGGCCCAGCGTGACGTTGTCGATCACGCGCCGCCACGGCAGCAGACGTGAGTCCTGGAACATGATGCGGGTGTCATCGCTCAGGCCTTTGACATCCTTGCCGTCGAGGCGAATCGTGCCTGCGGTGGCCTCTTCAAGGCCCGCCACAAGCCGCAGCAAGGTCGATTTGCCGCAACCGCTTCGCCCCACGATGGCAACAAATTCGCCAGGTTCAATCACCAGTTCGGTGTGCTGCAGGACCTGCCGCGCACCGTATTTTTTGGACAGGCCGCGAATCTCCAGGCGAACGCCCTGCCCCTTGTACGCAGAAACCGGACCGGGCGTGTCGTCAAGGCCCTCTGCAACTTCTGCCTCGAAGGGGGAAAACTGTCGGTGAGGGGTTTTAAGTTCAGCAATGCTCATGATGGCTCCTTGAACGTTTAAACGCCGGGGTTCTGGTAGCCGGGGTGCCAGCGCAGCCAGTAGCGCTCCAGCCCGCGTGCAAACACATCGGCAAACTTGCCGAGCAGCGCATACAGCAGGATGCCGACCAGCACCACATCGGTCTGCAAAAACTCGCGCGCATTCATGGTCAGGTAACCGATGCCGGCCTGCGCCGAAATGGTTTCAGCCACGATAAGGATCACCCACATCAGGCCCAGTGAAAAGCGCAGCCCGACAAGGATGGACGACATCGCGCCCGGCAGGATGACCTCGCGGTACAGCTGCCAGCGCGAAAGCCCGTAGGTGCGGCCCATCTCGATCAGGCCGGGGTCCACATTACGTATGCCGTGAAAGGTGTTGATGTAGATCGGGAAGAAGACCGATACCGAAATCAAAAACAGCTTGGCGGTTTCGTCAATGCCAAACCACAGGATCACCAGCGGAATGAGCGCCAGCGCGGGTATGTTGCGCACCATCTGGATAGTGGAGTCGAGCAGGGTTTCAAAAAACCTGACCGAGCCCGTGAGCAGGCCAAAGACCAGGCCCAGGCCGCCGCCAATCGCCAGGCCGCCGAGCGCACGGCCTGCGCTGACTTTCACGTGTGTCCAGAGTTCGCCCGATTCGGCCAGCGTCCATGCGGCCTTGATGACCTCCAGCGGTGCAGGCAGCACGCGGGTTGAAAGCCAGCCCAGCGATGAAGCGATTTGCCAGAGGGCTATAAGGCCCACCGGTACCACCCATGGCAAGGCGCGCTGGAAGAAGTCGCGCAGGAAGGCCGACACCGTATAGCCGGGCGCCACGGTGCCCGCAGTCAAGAAACCGAAACCGGGTGCATCAACTGCGTCGGGCAGTGGCGTGACCTGAAGCTCTCTTACGTGTTCTGTCATGGTGATCTTTCAGTTCAGCTTTGCGACACACGCAGCGAAGGCGCGGTAGCGATGTTGCGCGGCAGGTAGTTGTTGGCGACGACTTCACCAAACGGGCCGTTGAGCGCCGTGCCCGGCAACTTCTCCTGCAGCTTGCGCGGAAGCAGCGGGAACACCAGCTCGGCAAAGCGGTAAGCCTCTTCAAGGTGCGGGTAGCCCGACAGCACAAAGGTGTCCAGGCCGATTGCCGCGTACTCCTCGATGCGCGCTGCAACGGTTTTAGGGTCACCCACCAGCGCGGTGCCCGCGCCACCGCGTACCAGGCCAACGCCCGCCCAGAGGTTGGGGCTGATCTCAAGGTCGGCACGCGTCCGTTTGCTGCCGCCAGCATGAAGAGCTGCCATGCGCCGCTGGCCTTCAGAGTCCATCTTTGCAAATGCGCTCTGTGCACGGCTGACCGTCTCATCATCAAGTTTGCTGATCAGGCTTTCAGCGGCCTTCCATGCCTCGTCATCGGTTTCGCGCACGATCACATGCAGGCGGATGCCAAACTTCACGGTACGGCCCAGCTTTGCCGCCCTCGCCCGCACATCAGCCACCTTTTTGGCAACTTCTGCAGGAGGTTCACCCCAGGTCAGATAGGTATCGACCTGCTCGGCCGCCAGGTCGTGCGCGGCTTCGGACGAACCGCCGAAATACACGGGCGGATAGGGCTGCTGCAAGGGGGGGTACAGCAGCTTCGCGCCCTTGACGCTGAGGTGTTTGCCGTCAAAGTCATAGCCCTCGCCCGCATGGCTGCGTGCAATGATTTCGCGCCAGATGCGGATGAACTCGGCCGACTGCTCATAGCGCTCGGCATGGTCGAGAAAAACCCCGTCGCCTTCGAGTTCGGCCTTGTCACCGCCCGTGACAAGATTGATGAGCAGACGGCCACCCGAGAGCCGGTCAAAGGTTGCGGCCATGCGCGCGGCCAGCGCAGGCTGGTGCAGGCCTGGCCGCACGGCCACCAGGAACTTCAGGTTTTTGGTCACAGCCTGCAGGCTGGAGGCCACCACCCACGGGTCTTCGCAAGAGCGTCCTGTAGGTATTAGCACACCTTCATAGCCCAGCGTGTCTGCCGCGACCGCCACCTGCTTCAGATAGTCAAAACTGACCTGACGCGCGCCCTCGCCCGTGCCCAGGTAGCGGCTGTCGCCGTGGGTAGGAATGAACCAGAAAACCTGCATGAATGCTCCTTCGAAAATGGAAAAGGCTTATTTGCCTGCCAGCGCCAGGCGCGCGGGATCGACACGCCACACGATGTCGGCGACCTTTACGGGCTTTGGAATCAACCCGAGTTTGAAAAACGCATCAGCTACACGTTGCTGGTCTGCCACCGTGGCTGCGCTGAGCGGCCCCACAGGTGAAGCAGGCCTGCGCTGCAGAAACAGGCTGACGACGCCGGCATCCAGACCACTGAAATCAGAGACCAGTTTGATGGCCTCCTTGCGGTTGTTCTGTGCAAGGCCATCGGCACGTGTCAGCTCCTGCAGCAACACCAGCAAGGTGGACTCGTGCTGCGTCACAAACGGTTTCGACGCGAGATAAAACGAGTTGTTGCTCGACAGATCGCGTCCGGTTGCCAGAACGCGCGGCTTGATGGCCAGCTCTGTCGCAGCGTAGAACGGGTCCCAGATGGCCCAGGCGTCAACGCTCTTGCGCTCGAATGCCGCACGCGCATCGGCTGGCGCGAGGTAAATAGGCTGGATGTCGTTCCAGCTCAGGCCGGCTTTTTCAACCGCACGCACCAGCAGGTAGTGCGCGCTTGAACCTTTTTGCAGGGCAATCTTTTTGCCCTTGAGCCCGGCCAGGTTTTTTATGGGTGAATCATTCAGCACAAGGACTGCCGAACTGTCGGGCTTGGGCGGCTCTGCACCGACGTAGAGCAATTCCTTGCCGGCGGCCTGCGCAAACACGGGCGGTGAATCGCCAGTCAGCCCGAACTCAAGGCTGCCCACAGCCAGCGCTTCAAGCAACTGCGGGCCGGCGGGAAATTCTGCCCAGGTGATTTTGGTGTTGGGAAAGCGCTTTTCAAGCGCGCCCTGCTGCTTGAGGATGACCAGATTGACGGCCGATTTCTGATAACCAATGCGTAGCTGATCAGGCGCTTTGCCAGTTTGTGCACTGGCTTCTCTGAGGCCCAGACCCCAGAGACCAGCGGTGGTCGCAGCGATCTTTAAAAAGCGGCGGCGTAGTTGAGGAGGTGTGATGTTGCTCATGGTGTTGCGTCCTTTGTCCGGTGCTCAGGGAGCCGGTTTGTACGCGGCATCCTTGACGGCAATAGCCTTGGGAATCAGCTTGAGGTCGAAGAAGGTGTCGGCCAGTTTCTGCTGGTCGGCGATCACGCTGTCAGGCACGGGTTTGACATTGAACTCGTAACGCTTGAGGCTGAGTTCCACCACATCAACCGGCAGGCTCTGCAGCGGCGCAATCTGGGCGGCCGCCTGCTTGAGGTTGGCCTTGAGCCACTTGCCGCGCTCAACTGAATCTTCAAACCAGGCCTGGATGACTTTGGGGTTCTTCGCCACAAAATTGCGCTCACCGAGGTAGTACTGGTAGTTGTTGACCACACCGGTTCCGTCAGCGAGCACACGTGCACCAATGGCTTTTTCAGCTGCTGCAGAGAACGGGTCCCAGATCACCCATGCATCGACGTTTTTGCTCTCAAACGCAGCGCGGGCATCGGCTGGTGCCAGGTACACCACGTTGATGTCACTGAGCTTGAGTTTGTTTTTCTCGAGCAGCCTGACCAGCAGGTAATGCACATTGCTGCCCTTGTTGAGCACCACTTTTTTGCCTTTGAGCTCGGCGACGGATTTGATGGTGGAGTCCTTCGGCACCAGGATGGCCTCGGCCTCAGGTGCGGCCGGGTCGTAGCCGATATAGGCAAATTTGGCGCCAGCGGCCTGGGCAAAGATGGGCGGCGCTTCGCCGACATAACCAACATCCACCGAGCCGAGGTTCAGGCCTTCGAGCAGCTGCGGGCCGGCGGGAAATTCGACCCACTTCACGGTGGCATTGAGTGGCTGCAGGCGCTTTTCAAGCGTGCCCTGCGCCTTTTGCAGCACAAACAGGCTGGCAGCCTTCTGGTAGCCGATGCGCAGCTCGACTTTGTCCTGCGCACGGGCGACGGGCATGGACAGCAGGCTGACGGTCAGCGCCGCAGCGCCCACAAGCAGCACGGCCAGCGCGCTGTCCTTGAGAGCCTGCAGGCCGGTGCGCCTGGCCGGCACTTCGCTGTAAGGGGTGGATGGATGTGTCATTTTTTTCGGTTCCTCTGTGTGTTTTCAATCGGCGCGGGCAAGGCTCTGCCCTGCTGCGCTTTTTTGCGCTTTCCAAATATTCAGTGAATGGGGAGTGGCGCAGGCACCCGTGGTGGCCTGCAGAGAGCGTTACACGCTACATCGCACCCTTGAAAACGGCACCGGCTCAAAGCCTGTGGTCGCCGGCAAACGCAGGCCTTCTGTAATCAGGTTGACGACCGCATCGTCAAGCCGGGCGGAAATATCTGCGCCTATGGCGTAAGTCTTGTCTGCCGCTTGCGGCACCTGCGTATCGGTGGCGTACACGCCGGGCAATATATGCCGGGCCGACAGGGCCTGCAGCACCGGCCGCAAGGCGTAGTCGAGCGCCAGCATGTGGTTGGGGCTGCCGCCGGTGGCCAATGGCAACACCGTCTTGCCCGCCAGCGCGGTTTGCGGCAACAGATCAAGAAACACCTTGAGCAAGCCGCTATAGGCAGCCTTGTAAACCGGCGTGGCAATGACCAGCACCTGGGCCCTCGCCACCTGTTCAATCGCCGAAATGATGGCCGGGTGTTTCCAGTCGGCCAGCAACAGGGCCGAGGCAGGCAGCGTGCGTATGTTCAGACGGTCAAGCGCCAGCCCGGGCACATGACCCAGGCGTTGCCTGACTGAATCCAGCAAGGCCTCCGAGCGCGAAGGTTCGGATGGGCTGCCGGCAATCAGCAGGACCGTGGGCTGCGTACTCATTTGAATTGTTCTCCCTGATTCGCCTGGCTTTGTCGTCAATCAACATTCCCGATTCCCCGGCTTCGCAAGTGCCAGCGTGGAACCGGCTTCGCCGGGCCACAGCTGGCGCCCCTGCAAGGGGGAAGCGGCCAGAGGCCGCTACGGGGTGTGCTTACTTTTTCGTGTAGATCTGATCGAACGAGCCCCCGTCTGCAAAGTGCTCCTTGTCAGCCTTGGTCCAGCCGCCGAAGGCCTGGTCGATGGTGAACAGGTTCAGTTTGGGGAACTGTTTGGCGTACTTGGCGATGGCTTTCTGCGACACCGCAGGGCGGTAGAAATTCTTGCCGGCGATATCCTGGCCTTCTTCGGAGTACAGGTACTTGAGGTATTCCTCTGCCACGGCGCGGGTGCCCTTCTTGTCGACGTTCTTGTCGACGACGGCGACTGCCGGTTCGGCCAGAATGCTCAGCGAAGGTGCGATCACGTCGAACTTCGCGCCGAATTCCTTTTCAAGCAAATAGGCCTCGTTCTCCCAGGCGATCAGCACATCGCCCTGCGCACGTTGGGCAAAGGTGATGGTGGAGCCGCGGGCGCCGGTGTCCAGCACCGAGACGTTGCCGTACAGCTTGGCGACAAACTCTTTGGCCTTAGCGTCACTGCCGTACTTGCGTTTGGCGAACTCCCAGGCGGCGAGGTAGTTCCAGCGGGCGCCGCCGGAGGTTTTCGGGTTGGGGGTGATCACGGTGATGCCGGGCTTGATCAGGTCATCCCAGTCCTTGATGCCCTTCGGATTGCCCTGGCGCACGGCCAACACAATGGTCGAGGTGTAGGGCGAAGCGTTGTGCGGCAGCTTCTTTTGCCAGTCGGGGGCCAGCCAGCCGCCGTTTTTGACCAGTGCGTCGGTGTCACCGGCCAGGGCCAGGGTGGCAACGTCTGCATCCAGGCCATCGATGATGGAGCGCGCCTGCTTGCCCGAGCCGCCGTGCGACTGCTTGATGGTCACGTCCTGGCCGGATTTTGCTTTCCAGTATTTGATAAAGGCGGCGTTGTACTCGACATACAGCTCGCGGGTCGGGTCATACGACACGTTGAGCAACGTGACAGGCGGCTTGGCCTGCGCGAAAACCGGCAGGGCTGACCCTGCCAGCGATGCGCCCAAAGCGGCGGCCAGGGCCGTCTGGGCTGAAACATTGATAAAGTGGCGGCGTGAAGTCATGGCTTGTTCTTTCTTCCAGAGTGGTACGTTTAATAGCGAACAAGCTGGATTCTGAAAGCAGGACTTGAAAACTGGAACGAATAAAAATTCAGTTCTTTATACCCAAATCATCCTAAGACCCTTGCCTACAGCGGCAATACTCAAGTTAATACCCAGAAAGAACACCCCACATGGCACGAATGGTCAAATGCATCAAGCTCGGTACAGAAGCCGAAGGACTGGACTTTCCGCCCTACCCCGGCCCACTGGGCAAACGCCTCTGGGAAGAGGTCAGCAAGCAGGCCTGGGCCGAATGGATGAAACAGCAAACCATGCTGGTCAATGAAAACCGCCTGAACCTGGCCGACCTGCGCGCCCGCCAGTACCTGGCCCGCCAGATGGAAAAGCATTTCTTTGGCGACGGTGCAGACGCCGTTCAGGGTTACGTGCCCCCACCACAATAAGGCCCCCACGCTTGTCGCTTCGCGTACTGCGCTGCCCCCCGAGGGGGCCGCTGCGCCTGCGGCCCGGCAAAGCCGGTTCCGCGGCCCCTGCTTGCCTGGGACCGAGAACCATAAGCTCATCGCCAACAGGTGAATCTCACGCTGATCAGCCATGGCTGAAGTGATCGACTGGCTGGAAGACGGCACGGCCAGCGGCGCACCCTACAGCCCCCGTTTTGGCGACCGCTACCGCAGTGAACTCGGCGGCCTGGAGCAGGCACGCGACGTGTTTCTGGCCGGCTGCGGCCTGCCGACAGCATGGCAAAACAAAACCCAGTGGACTGTTCTGGAAACCGGCTTTGGCCTGGGCTTGAACTTCCTCGTCACCTGGCAGGCCTGGAAAGCAGACCCCGACCGGCCGCGCATGCTGCACTTTGTCTCGACAGAAGCCTTCCCGGCCAGCGCTGACGACGTGCTTCGCAGCGCACAGGCCCACCCTGACCTTGTCCCCTTCGCCGCCGAGCTGCACGCGCAGCTTTGGGGCCTGCTGCCGGGCTTCCACCGCCTGAGTTTTGAAGAAGGCCGGGTGCTGCTGACGCTCTGCATAGGCGACGCCAAGGCAATGTTGAAGCAGCAGCAGTTCGAGGCGGATTCGGTCTACCTCGACGGCTTCAGCCCCCAGAAGAACCCCGACATCTGGGACATCCACACCTTCAAGGCGGTGGCGCGCTGCTGCCGGCGCGGCACACGCATTGCCACCTGGACGATTGCGCGCGCCGTGCGCGATGCCCTCGCACAAGCCGGTTTTGTGGTGCACAAGACACCGGGCATTCCGCCCAAACGCGACAACCTGCAAGGTGAGTACAACCCGGCGTGGCAGCCAAAACTGCCAGCGGGTACAAGTCCGCCTGAGCTGTTGCAGCCAGGCCGCTGCGTGGTGGTGGGCAGCGGCCTGGCCGGCGCAGCCGTCGCGGCCAGCCTGGCCAGGCGCGGCTGGCAGGTATTGGTGCTTGATGAAGCTGATGTCCCGGCCGCCGGCGCATCGGGACTGCCCGCCGGGCTGCTGGCGCCGCATGTGTCGCCAGACGACAGCCTGCTGTCACGGCTGTCGCGCAGCGGTGTGCGTATGACGCTGCAGCAGGCCAAGGCTCTGCTCACTGCGAAAGAAGACTGGCTGCAGACCGGCGTGTTGCAGCGTGTGATGCCGGAGGCCGATAAAAGCCTGCCCATGGACCTCACGCAGTCCTGGCCTGAAGCCGCAGCCGACTGGAGCCGCATGGCGGATGCTGCAGAGCTGGTTGCCAACGGTCTGGCCGACGGCGACAAGGCCTTCCTGCATTCGGCAGCAGCCTGGGTCAAACCTGCCAGCCTGGTGAAGGCCTGGCTGGCAACGCCGGGCGTAAGCTGGCGCGGCAAGGCCAAAGTGGCCAGCCTTGTTTCAGGCAAGGGAAGCTGGCACCTCAGGGATGAAGCCGGGCAAACTTTGGCAGAGGCAGATCTGGTGGTGGTTGCTGCGGGCTTCGGGTCGCTGGCGCTTGCGGCGGGTGTCATGCACAAGCCCCCCGCCCTGCAGGCCATTCGCGGGCAGGTATCGTTAATCGACGCGATGGCTGGCTCAGGGCAAATGCCGGTCAATGGCCACGGCAGTTTTATCCCGGCTGTGCCACTTGCGCAGGGTACGGCGGCCATCTTTGGCGCGACGTTTGAGCGGGACCAAGAGCTTGCGGAGATCAAACCGCAGGACCACAAGGACAACCTGCAGCGCCTCGAAGAGCTGCTGCCGGGCGTGGATATCCTCCAGTCGGCTGATTTTGAAGGCTGGGCAGGCATACGCTGCACAACGCCGGGACGGCTGCCCTTGCTCGCACCTGTCGCGTCAGACAAGGGCGCGCAGGTCTGGCTCTGCACGGGTATGGGCTCGCGCGGCCTGAGCTTTGCGCATCTCTGTGCGGAGCTCATGGCCGCCCAGTTGCATGGCGAGCCGCTGCCGCTGGAACTGCGTCTCGCCAGGGCGATGCAGTAGGGTGGGCTTGGCCAAAATTGCTACAAAATAGATAGCTGCTCACGCACGTATTTAAAGGGCTGAAGGCCAAAACGACCGTCAAAAGTGGCCTTTTCAGGCAGATTTTTGCTGCTTTTTTGCCGTCGTCATGGCCTGAGCGCGCCACACATACTTAATGCGTCATATATAAATCATTAAGTCGATAAGGGGTTATTCATGATGCATTATTCTGAAAAGCTGGCTTATTCGCACCAAAACCAGTGCGGACCATCGCCAGAATGCTGAAAAAAGGCCGTTTTCAGGGGCAAAAAGTGCCTCCAGGCCAATAAATACGTGCGTGAGCAGCTATCGATTCAGTAGCGCCTGAAAAGCGCGATCGGTCTGCCTCATAGATGCCGAAGCGGGCGCCCGATGTCTGCCAGCAGGTGCTTGAGGTCACGCGGGTGCAAGGGCTTGGCGAGCGCGGTTTTGGCCCCGGCGAAATGGGCACGCCATTTATCAAGAAGCCAGAGCCCGTCGCGCATGATGACCATGTGCCCGGAGCCAGCCACATGACGCGCGGCCTCTCGGGCAAGCGCCCAGCCATTTATGTCCGCCACGCCGACATCGACCAGCACCAGCACATGGGCATGACTGGCCATGAGGGCCATGGCCTCGGCACCGGTCGCAGCTTCGTCGACGAGCAGCAGGCCGGCGTTGGCCAGCTTGGCGCGCAGGTACAGGCGGGCATCGAGGTTTGCCTCGACGACCAGCACACGCTCGCCCTGCTGGTCTGCTTCCGCAGCCTCCAGCGGGGCCGGCTCTGTCGTGGTGTCGGCATCACTGGCGTGGTCGTCGGGAAAGTCGTCCAGGCCGAGGTCAAAGTCCAGATCCAGCGGCACGGGCGCGGACACATCGAAGTCAAGGGCCGCAGCGGGCACTGCATCCTGTGCGGCGGACGCCGGAGCAAAAAGGCCATCAAGCCCCTCGAGCACGGAAACCCATTGCAGCGGTCGTGAAAAAACAAGTGCAGACCTGGCCGCCGGGCGTTCACCCACCCAAACCCGCTTGAGCTTGTCATTGTCCGGGTTGGTCAGCTCGACGCTGGCTTCCCAGCTGTCACCATCAATCAGGGCGATCCGGGCTTTTTCAGGGGCGTCTTCGTTCCAGAGGGCATAACCCACAGACCGCGATTCGGAAAGGCGAAAAACCGTGTTCAGGGCGTGACGCTCGACATCACTGAACCCGAACACCTTGACAAAAATCCGCCTGACTTCCCCGCCGCCCGTGTTTTGCATTTGGTCTGGATTATGCGGGAGATATATGCCGGCGAAACTGCGCAACGGCTTGCTACCCACCCGGAATGCACGCTGGCCCGGAAAGGCCTGCAAACAGCTGCAAACCCGCATGGATGCTGGTGAATAAGCTTATCCGCATAAAGGCAGAACAAATTTGTAGTTTGTTCCCATAAGGTATACCCCTACATTCACTGCCTATGCATGAGTTTGCCTTTGTATTTGCCGGCTTTGCCGTTGGCTTGGTCGTCGGCCTGACGGGGGTGGGCGGCGGCTCGCTCATGACGCCCTTGCTGATCTTCTTTTTCGGCGTCAAGCCACATCTGGCCATCGGCACCGACCTGCTTTTTGCGGCGTTTACCAAGCTGGGCGGCACCGTCAGCCTGGCCCGGTCAAAAGTGATCGACTGGCGCATCGTCGGCCAGGTCGCGGCGGGCAGCATTCCAGCCACGCTGGTCACGCTTTACATCCTCAACCGCCTCGGCCCCGCCAACCCGGCGACGCAGGCCGTCATGACGACGACGCTGGGCATCGCGCTCATCCTGACGGCCGGCGCCACGTTCTACAAGGCGCTGCGCGGCAAGGCCGCCCCGACCAGCATCGCGCCCGAACTGCTTGAGCAGGCCACCCGCCCCCGCCACTGGGCGCTGCCCATTGTTTTTGGCGCCGTCATCGGCACGCTCGTCACGCTGACATCGGTAGGCGCTGGCGCCATCGGCGTGATTGTGCTGATGCTGCTTTACCCCGCCCTGCCGCTGCCGCGCATTGTGGCCGCCGACATCGCCCACGCCGTGCCGCTGACTTTGGTGGCGGGCCTGGGCCATGCGTCCATCGGCTCGGTGGACTGGCCGCTGCTGCTCAAGCTATTGGCCGGCTCGCTGCCGGGAATCTGGCTGGGCACATTCCTGATGCACAAGACGCCTGACAGGGTGATCCGCTCACTGCTGTCCGTGCTGCTGGCTTACGCCGGCGTGAAGCTGATTTCCATCTAATACATAGACCCACTTTTGACCGTAGCCCTTCGTTGAAATATCGATAGCCATGTACCAATACACAGAATTTGACCGCCAGTTTGTGCAAGCGCGTGCCCACCAGTACCGCGACCAGCTGACGCGCTGGAAAGCCGGCACCCTGCCCGAAGACGAGTTCCGCCCGCTGCGCCTGCAAAACGGCTGGTATGTGCAGCGCTACGCGCCCATGCTGCGCGTGGCCGTGCCTTACGGCGAGCTCTCGACCGCGCAACTGCGCGTGCTGGCCAAAATCGCCCGTGACTACGACCAGCCCAACAACGCGCTGTTTGAAGAAGCCCAGGCCGCCCAGGACAAACTCGGCGCCATACCGCTTCCCGGCGGCAAATCGGTTCACACCCACCTGAGCAAGGGCTACGCCCACTTCACGACGCGCCAGAACGTTCAGTACAACTGGATCCCGCTCGACAAATCCGCCGACGTGATGGACCTGCTGGCCAGCGTCAACATGCACGGTATACAGACCAGCGGCAACTGCATTCGCAACATCACCAGTGACGAGCGTGCAGGCATCGCTGCCGACGAGATTGCCGACCCGCGCCCCTACGCCGAAATCATGCGTCAATGGAGCACGCTGCACCCCGAGTTCGCCTTCCTGCCGCGCAAGTTCAAGGTCGCCATCACGGGCGCACTGGAAGACCGCGCCGCCACGGCCTGGCATGACGTGGGCCTGCATATGGTGAAGAACGATGCCGGCGAACTGGGCTTTCGTGTGATGGTCGGCGGTGGCATGGGCCGCACGCCCATTCTGGGCACCGTGATCCGCGAATTTTTGCCGTGGGACCAGATCCTCAATTACCTTGAAGCCGTGGTGCGTGCCTACAACCGCTTTGGCCGGCGCGACAACATGTACAAGGCGCGCATCAAGATTCTGGTGAAGGCCGAAGGCCAGCAGTTCATCGACCAGGTAGAAGCCGAATACAAGGACATCGTCGAGCTCGACGGCGCCCCACACACCATCACGCAGGCCGAGCTGGACCGTGTCTCCGCATCGTTTGAGGCACCTGACCTCACCTGCAACCGCAGCGATGCCGCAACCAAAATCGCAAACATCCTGCGCGCCGCTGCTGAAGACGACGTGGAGTTTGGCCGCTGGCTGCAACAGAACGTGGCGCCGCACAAAAACCCTGACCTGCGCATCGTCACGCTGTCGTTCAAGCGCCTGGGCCAGGCGCCCGGCGATGCCACGGCTGACCAGCTTGACCAGGCTGCGCAGCTGGCTGACCAGTACAGCGCCGGCGAAGTGCGGGTGACGCACGACCAGAACCTGGTGCTGCCATGGGTGCGCTGCGACCAGTTGCCTGAATTGTGGAAAGCCGCCCGCAAGGCCGGTTTTGCGCGCCCCAACATCCGCCTGCTCACCGACATGATCGCCTGCCCCGGCGGCGACTTCTGCTCGCTGGCCAACGCACGCTCGTTACCGCTGGCCGAAGCCATCACGCTGCGTTACCAGGACCTGGATGAACTGCATGACCTGGGCGAGATAGACCTGCACATCAGCGGCTGCATCAACTCCTGCGGCCACCACCACAGCGGCCACATCGGCATCCTCGGCGTCGACAAGGATGGCAAGGAGTGGTACCAGATCACGCTGGGCGGCTCTGATGGCTCAACGCTCTCAGGCGCGCCTGCCACCGGCAAGGTTGTCGGCCCATCTTTCTCTGCTGCTGAAGTGCCTGAAGTGATCGAGGCCGTGCTGGACACCTACCGCGAATACCGCATTGCCACCGGCGACAGGCAGGAAACCTTTATCGACACCCTGCGCCGCGTAGGAGCCGAGCCCTTCAAGGCTGCGGCCAATGGTGCGCGTTTTTCCGTGAGTGGAAAAGGCCAGGAACTTGCCGAGCAGTCTGCCTGAAAGGACATGAACATGAAACTGATTGCCTCTTCAGCCCACGAGCCCGCAGGCCCCAACAGCCTGCAGATCGCCAATGACGCAGACCCGAGAGAGGTCGCGCTCGACGGCGTGACACGCATTGACCTGCACTTCCCCAAATTCACCGACGGCCGCGCCTTCAGCCAGGCTTTTTTGCTGAGCCGCCGCCTGGGCTTCAAAGGCGAGATTCGCGCCACCGGCGATGTGCTGGTGGACCAGCTCGCGCAGATGGAACGCAGCGGTTTCACCACCGCCGTGCTGCGCGCCGACCAGGACCTGGCGGTGGCAGAGCGCGTACTGCACAGCTACCCCGGCTATGAAGTCGGCAAATACCAGGGTGATGCGGTTCAGGCTGAACCCCACTTTGCACAACCTGTGGAGGCTTGAGATGAGCGAAGTCATTGAAGCGGGTATGGACCTCGCACACATCAACGCAGAGCTGGGCCGCAATGCCCAGGGCCTGGTGGACTGGGCTGTCGGATTGAACAAGACGGCCATCGTCACCACCAACTTTCGCCCTTTCGAGGCCGTCATCCTGCACATGGTGACGCGCGCCAATCCCAAGGTTCCGGTCGTGTGGATGGACAACGGCTACAACACCGAAGCCACCTACCGCTTCGCCGATGAGGTGACGAGGCTGCTCAAGCTGGACCTGCACATCTACCTGCCGCGCCGTTCGCGTGCACATCGTGAGGCGGTTGAAGGCGCGACACCGGCACTGGATGACCCGCGCCACGCGGCGTTTACCGAAGAGGTCAAGCTCGAACCCTTCACCCGCGCCCTGCGCGAGACCGCGCCCAAAGTCTGGTTCACCGCGCTGCGCGCTACCGACACTGCGGTGCGCGCCCAGATGGCCCCTGTCAGCGTCAACCCCGACGGCCTCATCAAGGTGGCGCCGCTGCTGCACTGGTCGTCAAAAGACCTCTACGACTATTGCACGGCGCACGGCCTGCCCAACAACTTTGACTACGTGGACCCCACCAAGGGTGAAGACAACCGCGAATGCGGCCTGCACGTCCAGCACTGACTTTCTGCTCCTACACAAAAGCCCCCTATGAACGCCAGAACAGAACCCCAATTGCTGGGCCAGCTCAATCACCTCAGCAATGCACACCTCGACGCGCTGGAAGAAGAGGCCATCTTCATCCTGCGCGAGGTCGCCGCCGCCTTTGAGCGCCCCACCCTGCTGTTTTCGGGCGGCAAGGATTCGCTGGTGCTGCTCAAATGCGCAGAAAAAGCTTTTGGCGCAGGTCGCATTCCCTATCCGCTACTGATGATTGACACCGGCCACAACTTCCATGAAGTGACCGATTTCCGCGACTATCGCGCCAAACAGCTGGGTGCGAACCTGATTGTTCGCAGTGTTGAAGATTCCATGAAGCGCGGCACCGTGCGCCTGGCCCACCCCGGCGAGTCGCGCAATGTGCACCAGTCGGTCACGCTGCTGGAAGCCATCGACGAGTTCCGCTTCGACGCGCTGATTGGCGGCGCACGCCGTGATGAAGAAAAGGCACGCGCCAAGGAACGCATCTTCTCGCACCGCGACGCTTTCGGCCAGTGGCAACCCAAGGCGCAGCGCCCCGAGTTGTGGACGCTGTTCAACACCCGGCTGCAGCCCGGCGAACACTTCCGCGTGTTCCCGATCTCGAACTGGACTGAGCTTGATGTCTGGCAGTACATAGAACGCGAAAACATCGAACTGCCCTCGCTGTACTACGCGCACCAGCGCCAGGTCGTCGAGCGCAAGGGTCTCCTGGTGCCGGTCACCGAACTCACACCGTTGAAAGATGGTGAAGTGGCCGTTGAGAAAACCGTGCGCTTTCGCACTGTCGGCGACATCACCTGCACCTGCCCTGTCGACAGCCCGGCCGCCAATGCATCCGACGTGGTGCTGGAAACCCTGGCCGCCGACGTGAGCGAACGCGGCGCAACACGCATGGACGACAAGACGTCCGACGCGTCCATGGAAAAACGCAAGAAGGAAGGCTACTTTTAATGAGCACCGCAACCATTTCCAGGGAAGCCCCCGTGCTGGCCACCGAACAGGACACCCGCGCAGCACTGCGTTTTGTGACATGCGGCAGCGTTGATGACGGGAAGAGCACATTGATAGGCCGCCTGCTGGTCGACAGCCGGGCCGTGCTGCAGGACCAGCTCGCCGGTGTGCAGCGCGGCGGCCAGACCGACCTGGCACTGCTGACCGACGGCCTGCAGGCCGAGCGTGAACAGGGCATCACGATTGACGTGGCCTACCGCTACTTCAACACCGCCGCACGCAAGTTCATCATTGCCGACGCGCCCGGCCATGAGCAGTACACCCGCAATATGGTGACGGCCGCCTCCAGCGCCGACGCTGCCGTGGTGCTGGTCGATGCGACCAAGCTCGACTGGCAATCTGCCTTGCCCGAGCTGCTGCCGCAAACCCGCCGCCACTCCCTGCTGGTCAACCTCCTGCGCGTCACCTCCATCGTGTTTGCCGTCAACAAGCTTGATGCGGTTGAAAAGCCTGAAGTGGCTTTCGCCAACATCAGTGCGGCACTCAACAAATTTGCGGAAGAAGCGCAAATCCCCGTGAAGGCCATCATCCCGGTGTCGGCACTGATCGGTTACAACGTGGTCGATGCCAACCCCGGCTGGTGCGGCTATAACGGCCCCGGCCTGCTGCAGCTGCTGGAGCAACTGCCTGCGACGCCGGCGGACACCGCGCCGTTTGCCTTCCCGGTGCAGTGGGTCGAGAAGTTCTCGTCAAGCTCGGACACCTCACAGGGCCGCCGTGTTTTCTGGGGGCGCATCGCCAGTGGTGATGTCAAGCCCGGCCAGGAGATCACCGTGCTGCCGGGTGGCAAGACCGCCAAAGTGGCGCAGGTGCTGGACCATGCACGACAGCCCAAAGATGTGAAAGCCGGCCACAGCGCGGGCATCATCCTGGACAGGGAACTCGACGTATCGCGCGGTGACTGGATATTGCAGGCCCCCACGCTTGCCGCTTCGCGTGCTGCGCTGCCCCCCGAGGGGGCCCTCGCGCCTAGGGGCGGCCCGTCGTCGCTCGCTGACGGTTTCGAGCCCGCACTAGGCTCAAACCAGATCACCGCCACCGTCGCCTGGATGGACGAAGAGCCGCTGGTGCCGGGCCGCATGTATCTTGCGCTGCACGGCCACCGCTGGGTGAAGGCCAAGGTCAAGCGCATCGTGAGCCACATCAACATCAACACGCTGGAAAGCCATGACGCTGCCCAGCTGGAAGCCAATGCCATCGGTGTGATTGAGCTTGCCTTGCTGGAGCCGATTGCCGCCCTGCCCTACAAGCAATCCCGTGTGCTGGGTTCGCTGGTGCTGGTCGATACTGCTTCACACAAAACCTCAGGCGCCCTGCTCGTTCTCTAGGCTTTTAAGAATTACCCCGGAAAGCCCTTAAAATCAAGGGTTTCCACCGACCCGCCCCGATAGACACACCATGACTCACATCGTTTCCGACGCCTGCATCCGCTGCAAATACACCGATTGCGTGGACGTTTGCCCCGTGGATTGCTTCCGCGAAGGCCCCAACATGCTGGTGATCGATCCGGACGAGTGCATCGACTGCGCGGTCTGCATCCCCGAGTGCCCGGTCAACGCCATCTATGCCGAAGAAGATGTGCCGGCGGACCAGCTTCAGTACATCAAGCTCAATGCCGACCTGGCGCGCGCAGACGGCTGGAAAAGCATCACCAAGCGCAAGGAGCCCTTGCCTGATGCGGATGACTGGAAAGATAAAACGGACAAGCTCTCCGAATTAATCAGGTAACCCCCCGCCGGATGCTCACTTCAAAAATATGGCACACCCCTGCCGGCGCTCACTTCGTGTAGCGCCACCTCCCCTTGCAGGGGACGGCGCCTGCAGTCTGGCAAAGCCAGTCCTGCGGCGCCTGCTGGCTGGAATCCGGCGCAATCACCGTATCCATGATTCAGACTGATGCCCTCGTCATTGGTGCCGGCCCGGTCGGCCTGTTCCAGGTCTTCCAGCTCGGCCTGCTGGACATCAAGGCCCATGTCGTTGATTCGCTGCCTTACGTGGGTGGTCAGTGCATGGAGCTCTACCCCGACAAACCGATTTACGACATCCCCGGCACGCCGCACTGCACCGGGCGCGAACTCATCGCCAGCCTGCTCAAACAGCTGACGCCCTTTACCCCGCCTTTTCACCTTGAGCAGGAAGTCAGCGTCGTAGACAAGCAGGCCGACGGCCGCTTTCATGTTGAAACCAGCCGGGGCAAGCGCTTTCTGACCAAAACCATTTTCCTGGCCTCAGGCGTCGGCGCGTTCCAGCCTAAAAAGCTGCGCGTGGATGGGCTCGACAAATTCGAAGGCAGCCAGGTGCTCTACCGCGTCGGCAACACCAGCGCCTTTGCAGGCCAGGACGTGCTGGTGGTCGGCGGCGACGACACCGCCCTCGGCTGGGCGATGCGGCTGGCCACACTCGATGCCGACCAGCCGAAAAGCGTGACCCTGCTGCACAGGCGCGATGTGTTCCAGGCCGACACCGACATGGTGCTGATGATCAATGCCCTGTGCGAAAGCGGCGCCCTGACGTTCAGGGTCGGCCAGGTCACGGGGCATGAAGAGGCAGGCGGCAAACTGACGGCCGCGCAGGTCACCGATGTCGACGGCAACATCGCCCCGCTGCCGACAGATACGCTTCTTGTGATGCTGGGCCTGTCGCCCAAGCTCGGACCGGTGGCTGACTGGGGCCTGGACATGGAGCGCAAGCAGGTCAAGGTCGACACCGCCACGTTTGCCACCAGCATTCCGGGCATCTTTGCAGTCGGTGACATCAACACCTACCCCGGCAAGAAGAAACTGATTCTGAGCGGCTTTCATGAAAGCGCGCTGGCTGCTTTCGGCGCAGCAGGGATGGTGTTCCCCGGCAAGGAAACCATGCTGCAATACACCACCACCAGCCCGCGCCTGCACAAGTTGCTGGGCGTTGCGCCCGACAGCCCGCCCACCTGACAGTTACATCGCAAGCCCATCAAAACAGCTATATTAGCTATTACAGCTATTTTCACGAGCCCGGTGAGTTTTACACGGTGTCAAAATGCTCAAAAAGAGCTCCAAAAAGGCCTGTTTCAGGCATCAAATCGGCCTCCAGACCAATAGATACGTGCGTGAGCAGCTACTGAATTAATAGCATCGCGTAAAACACAACATCAACTATCAGACACATGGCGACAACCCACAACCCTTCACATGCCGCCGGCGCCAACACCGCCCTCACCCCGCTGCCAGCCGGCGAACGCTCCTTCGGCTTTCGCGACCACGCCTCGCTATGGCTAAGCCTGGGTGTCGGTCTGCTGGTCATGCAGATAGGCGCGTACCTGGTACCTGCGCTGGGCGCGAAGCAGGCGGCCATGGTGATTGTTCTGGGCTCCATCCTCGGTGCGGGCCTGCTGGCCTGGACGGCCAAACTCGGCTGCGACAGCGGGCTTTCAAGCTCCGGCCTCATGCATGCCACCTATGGCAGCAGTTTTGCCAAGCTGCCGGTGCTGCTCAACATGGTGCAACTGGTGGGCTGGACAACCTTTGAACTGGTCGTGATGCGCGACGGCACGGTGGCCATTGCGCGCCAGTCCGGCGGGTTTGCGTCATCGCTCTGGCCCTTCCTGGCAACCTTGCTGTGGGGTGGCGTGCTGATCGCGTTGCTGTCGGGCTCCATGGTCAGCCTGGTGCGCAAATTTATTGGCCGCTTCGGCTTGCCGCTGGTCATCCTTTCCCTGCTCTGGTTGACCTGGCAGTTTCTGGCCAAGGCCAATGCACAGGGCCTGGCAGCCTTGTGGAACAAGCCCGGCACCGGTGGAATGAGCACCCTGTCGGCCCTCGACCTGGTGATCGCCATGCCGGTGTCATGGCTGCCGCTGGTGGCCGACTTTGCCCGCCATGGGCGCGATGGCAAAAGCACCTTGCGCGGCACCTGGCTGGGTTATGCCATCGCGAATATCTGGTGTTATGGCCTCGGCGTGCTGGTCGCCATCACCACGCCCAGCACCGATCTGGTCACCGCACTGCTGCTGGCGCAAGGTGGGCTGATTGCGCTGGGCCTGATCCTGATCGACGAGGTCGACAACGCCTATGGCGATCTGTACTCGGGCTCGGTCGCCGGCCACAGCCTGAAACCAGGCTGGACGATACGCCGCTGGGGCGTGCTGATGGCCGTGGTCTGCACCGCCCTGGCCATGGTGCTGCCCATGCACAGCCTGGAGCCGTTTTTGCTGATGCTCAGCTCTGTCTTTGTGCCGCTGTACGGCGTGATCCTGGCTCGATTGACAGGCCGGGGCAACATCACCCAGCTGGTGGGCGAGAGAAAAGTGAACTACAGCGCTGTGGCGATCTGGTTTACCGGTGTGCTCTGCTACCACCTCTGCGCACAGCTGCTGCCCAGCCTGGGCGCCGCGCTGCCGACGCTGGTGCTGACCTTTTTGCTGGCACGCTTTACCAGCGACACGCCGGTCAGGCTTGCTGCAGCGGCCTGATCTTTTCAGGGCGTCAGGGGGTTCAGCAGCATCGCATGTGGCGAGTGGCTGTGGTTCAGCGGGCCGCTGCCTGCCCCTGTCCTGACTTTTGCCCCAGCCTCCAGCGCCAGCCGTATGTAGCTGCGTGCAGCTTCCACTGAATTGACCAGCGTATGGCCCAGCGCGAGATGCGCCGCGATGGCCGATGAGAGCGTGCAGCCAGTGCCATGCGTATTGGCGCTGTGAATGCGCGCCGCCCGCATCCAGTGCGGCACGCCGTCCTTGCCAATCAGCAGGTCGCTGACGACCTCGCCTGCCAGATGGCCGCCCTTGAGCAGCACGGCATTCGCGCCCTTGCCCAGCAACTCGTGTGCAGCGCCTTCCATGTCCTGCTCGCTGTTCAGCTTGCGGCCCACCAGCAATGACGCCTCGTCAAGGTTCGGCGTGACGAGCACGGCGCGGCCAAAGAGTTCTTTTACGAGCGCGGCAATCGCCGGGTTGTCGATCAGCACAGCACCGCTGGTCGCCACCATCACCGGGTCCAGCACCACGTGCTGCAGCGAATGCCGGTCTATCGCCTCAGCCACGGTTTGAACAATTTCGGGGGCATGCAGCATGCCGATCTTGACGGCATGAACGCCAATGTCGTCAACAACCGCATCAATCTGGTCTCGCAGCATCTGCGGCGGCACGCCGTGTATGGCGCGCACACCGAGCGTGTTCTGTGCAGTGAGCGCGGTGATGGCCGTCATGCCGTAGCAGCCCAGCGCCGCAATTGTCTTGAGGTCAGCCTGTATGCCAGCGCCGCCGCCACTGTCTGAGCCCGCAATGCTGAGCACACGCGGGTATTCGAATTCAAAAACCTGGTTTGTCATGTGCCCAGATGATAGTGCGCCTCGCGGACCACACCGGGCAACACTAGGGCCTGTCCAGCCCGGCGCTGCGCTCAACCGCCTTGATGATGGCCGCGTAGTCGTCTTCACCGTCGCCCTGCGCCACGGCGGCATGCATTTGCTGATGGACCAGTGCGGTGTGCGGCAGCGGCGAATGAAGGGCTTCGCCCTCGCCAAGAATCAGGTCCAGGTCCTTGATCATCTGGTGCACCGTGAAGGTGGGCGTGAAGTCGCGCTCGCTGAGCTGCACTGATTTGGCCTTGAGAATGGGCGAGCCCACGGCGCTGGCGCCCAGCACCTTCCACATATCGCGCCAGTCCAGCCCGCCCTTGCGGCCCAGCGCGAGGCCTTCAGCCAGCATGGCGCTGGTCTGCGCAATCATGAGGTTCACCACCAGCTTCTTCAGCCGCGCCTGCTCGCCATCACCCAGGTAAAACTGGTGGGGACCCAGTAGCTCCAATACCGGAAGCAGATCATCATAGGCTGCGCGCGGGCCGGACGCCATCACCGTCAGCTGCGCGGCCTCGGCCATCTTGTTGTTGCCTGAGACGGTTGTACGCAGGTAATGCACGCCTGAGGTGCGGCACAGCTCCGCCACATGCTTTGATGCCTGTTGTGACACCGTGCTGGTATCCACAAACACAGCCCCGCGCGTGGCCAGTGCCGTGACCTCGCTGGCCACCTCAAGCAGGGCCTTGTCGTTGGGCAATGACGAAAAAATCGCGTCTGAGGACGCTATCGAATCCGCCGTGTTCGATGAAATTTCAAGCCCATGCACACGGGCCATGCCGAGCCGCTCATCGCTGGTGTCATACACACTGACCGCATGGCCAGCCGCCAGGAAATGTGTGGCCATGGGCAGGCCCATCTTGCCGACGCCCATGAAATGGATCTTCATGCGGCCTTCAACCCCGCAGCAGGCGCCAACCCGCCCATCGTGCCCGGCATGAACTGGTTGTGCTGCATGTTGATCAGGCGGTTCCAGCGCTGCTGGCCCATGGTCAGGCCTATGAAGAACCCAAGCTCGACGATGGCGCCAGTATCAAAGTTGTCATACAGGCCCTGCCAGAGCTCGTCGGTCGACTCCAGCCCCCAGGTAATCGCTTCTGCAAGACGGAGGGCGGCCTTCTGGCGTGCGGTAAAGCGCGTCGACTTGTCGAAGTCCAGCAGGTCCTTGACGTCCGCTTCCAGCAGTCCCTGCTCCTGCGCCTTGACCGAACGCTGGTTGCCGCAGTAGTTGCAGTTGACGGCCTGCGATACGTAAAGCCGGCACAACTCCTTGATCGCATGGTCACAGACGCCATTGACAAAGGTGTCGTTCCAGGCGTTGGTGAAAGCCCAGAAAACCGCCGGCACATTGGCGCGCATGGCATGGCTTTCAGGCCTGGGCGCACCTTCACGTGCGGCGCGCTCGAACTCGGCCATCATGCGCGGGTCGGTGATCAGGGCCGGGTCGATATAGGGAAGGCGTTGTGGCTGCTCCATAGCTTGCTCCTTGGGTTGACTCGTGAATCAGCTTGCTTGCGTCTGGGCAAGCGCCTTGCTGTAATGCGACAGGTCAAGGTAACGGTCGGGCGATGGCGGCTTTCCGCCCCACATGCCCTCCATCTCGGCGCGTATGGCCAGCACCGTCACAAAACCTTCGTGGTTGAAACCCGCGTCAGTGGCCAGTCCGGAGCCGGGCGCAACCACCGCTTCATAAGTGCCTTCTGCCACTGCGGGTGACAGCTTGAAGCGCTCTTCCAGCAAGGCAATCATCCCTGCGCGATGCGCCGGGTCAAGCACATGGCGCTGGCCTTCGATATAGGCGGCGAGGTAGTCGGTCAGCGTCCGGGCGTTGGCCACTGCCCACTCGCGCATCACAAAAGCGCCTGTGGCCTGGTAGGCCCCGAGCAGGTCAAATTGCGTGCCCAGGCTTTTCAGGCCTTTCTCGCGCACCGTGAATGAAAACGGCGGGTTGATCATGCCGGCTGCCAGCAAGGGGTCGGCCACCATGGCAGCCGAGCGCGGCCCTGTACCGCCCGCCAGCTTGACACCATAGTCCCGGTTTTCAAGCAGGCCATTGAGCTTGAGGATTTTTTTAGCGGCCAGTGCGTACGCTGTATTGGGCGCATCTACAGCCAGCAGCTTGCCTTTAAGTTCGCTGATCGCATTGATCTCGCTGCGCACCATGAAATCGTTCATGCCCGCATCACCACCGCAGACGATGACGGCATCTTTGCCGGACTCAATCATGGCTACCGCGTTATCGACAGCAGCATGCGCGATCTCGAACTTGCCCTCGGCCAGGCCTGCGCGCTGCTCATCCGAATTGGGTGTGTTCTGTATCTCTATCTCCAGCCCTCGCCGGGCAAAAAAACCGTTGGCCACTGCTGCAAACAAGGGCAGGTTGCTGGACGTGTTGAAGATATTGACGCGAAGCTTCATTTGTTTTCCTGATTCAGTTCTGTACGGTTTCTTCGGCCAGCGCGGCCTGCGTGATGTTGTCGGTACTGAGCGGCATATTGCGCACCCGCACACCCAGTGCGTCGGCCAGTGCATTGGCTATAGCAGCGGCAACCGGGCCGTGCGTGGGTTCGCCTGCGCCTATGGATTTCTGGTCTGGCCTGTCGAGCACCTTGACCTCGACGGCAGGCACTTCGGAGAAACGCAGTATGGGATAGCTTTCCCAGGTGTTGCTGAGCACACGTGTGCGGTCGAACTGCACCTGCTCCTTGAGCACCCAGCTCACCGTCTGGATGGCGCCGCCTTCAATCTGGTTGACAACGCCGTCAAGGTTGACGACCCGGCCCACATCAACCGCAAGCCAGAGCTTTTCAACCCTGAGCTCCTGGCCTGCATCGATCAGGGCTACCGCTGCACACCACGCACCGGTGCTTTTATACCGGGCAAAGGCCAGGCCCATGCCGCGGCCCTCGCCCCCGGCCTTCTTTTCAGCACGATGGCGCCAGCCCGACATGTCGGCCACGGCCTTGAGCACCTCAAGTGCCCTGGGATCGGAGAGGTGGCGCAAACGAAAGTCCAGCGGGTCAAGCTGCAGCGAAGCAGCTATCTCATCCATGAACGATTCGACGGCAAACACATTGCAATGCGCACCCAGCGAACGCAGGGACGAAGTCCGCAGCGGCATCACCAGACTGCGGTGGCTGGTTGCACGCCACTGCTCAAAGTCGTAAAGCGGCGCCGAATTGCGCTCCGCACCACCACCCGAAGCAGTCGGCATGTTGATGGCGACCTGCTTTTCATAGCCCTTCTCAAGCAGGCTGGCGGCCATGAGCACGGGTATCTTGCTGCGCCCGGGCCGCATGCTGTGCCCGGTAGACCACACGTCATGCTGCCAGGTGGCAATACGGCCGCTGGCATCGACTGTTGCCTTGAGGTCAACAGCCATGGCTGCGCCAAAAGGCGCGCAGCCCAGTTCATCTTCACGTGTCCATTGCAGCTGTACAGGCCTGCCCGGCACCGCACGCGCCAGCAGCGCAGCGTCTGCTGCCGCATCATCAGCACCGTTGTGCCCGTAACAGCCGGCACCTTCCACATGCTGCAACGCGATGTTGTCTGCAGGCATGTCAAACATCACGGCAAGGTCAGCACGCAGGTTATGCATGCCCTGGCTGTGCGTCCAGACCTTCAGCGCTGATGGCTGGTAAAGCGCCACGGCACAGGAAGGGCCTATGGATGCATGTGCCAGGAAGGGGCGCGAATAGGCAGCAGCAAACTCACGCGCACCGGCCGCTACATCTGCACCCGTCTTCTCGGCAAACACAGTCGTCTCCGCCGGCTGCGAACGCAAAAAATCCTGCATGGCGTTCATGTCTGGCAGGGCCGGCGTTTCAGACCAGGTCGCCAGCCGCGTCAACTTCGCCAGCGCCTTTACCGCGCCGTATTCGTTGTCGGCAACCACGCCAACAAAGCTGCCGTCGCGCACTGTGGTCACGACGCCTGGCAACTCATTGACGGTTTCAAGCTCAATGGGCTGCAATACTGCGCCCGGCGACGGTGGATGCAGGACACGCCCGTACAGCATGCCGGGCAGGCTCATGTCCTGGATAAAACGCGCGTGGCCCATTACCTTGTCGGGAATATCCACCCGCTGCGCCGCAAGCTGCGAACGGCCGGCAGGTTTGGGCAATGCAACGCCGCAAGCCTCGCGGTCCAGCAAGGTCTCATCAGCGAGATCCCAGTAACTGGTGACTTTGCCGTCGTCTGTGCCTATCTGCCCGTCGTTTACCTCAAGCTTTGCAACGGCGTCCGGCGCCAGGTTCAGGCGCGCTGCTGCCGCCAGCAGGTAAATGGCCCGCACCTCGGCACACACCTGGCGCAAGGCGCCGCCGGAGTCGTGCACCGACATGCTGCCCGCAGTGACGCCTTCATTCGGACTGCCGCCTGTGCTGGCTGCAACCAGGCGCACACGCGACAAGGCAATATCCAGTTCACCGGCCACGATTTGCGCGAGCGCTGTGATGATGCCCTGCCCCAGTTCGACCTTGCCGGTGTAGACCGACACCGTGCCGTCAGCATGAATCGCCAGCCATTGCGACAGCCTGCGGTTCAGGTTCAGGCTGCCCGGCAGGGTGACAGGTGCGTTGCTCATGCTGCGACCCGCATGGTATGGGCAGCGCGCAACACGGCACGAACAATGCGGTTGTGCGTGCCGCAGCGACAAAGGTGCTGGTCAAGCGCCTGCCGTACATCTCCCTCGGATGGATCTGGGTTGTCCCTGAGCAGTGCCGCCGCCCGGACCAGAATGCCAGAGAGGCAGTAACCGCACTGGGCGGCCTGCTCATCGATAAAGGCCTGCTGCAGAGGATGCAGTGCATCGCCAGCAGCAAGCCCCTCCACCGTGGTGACGGGTTTGCCCTCTGCAGCCCACAATGGCGTGTCGCAAGACGGGACCGAGACCCCATCGAGAAGCACGTGGCATGAGCCACACTGCCCCGCACCGCAGCCAAACCTTGTGCCCTTGAGGCCACAGTCGTTGCGCAGGATGTAGATGAGCGGCGTGTTTTCTTCTGCCTCGACAGTGCGGGTACTGCCGTCGACTTCGAGGTCGAATTTCCGTGATGCCATGGAATCCTGCTTATTTGGGTGCAGCCTTCATGATCGCACCGAGGGTCGTGAACTCTTCCTTGATGTAGGCGTCAAAACGCTCCGGCGCCATGGGCATGGGCTCTGCACCCAGCTTGGCCATGCGTTCAATCACGTCTGGCTGGGCCATGACCTTGCGCACTTCGGCGTTGAGTTTGTTGACGATGGGGCGCGGCGTTTTGGCAGGTGCCAGCAGGCCTATCCAGAAATCAAACACAAAACCCGGCACGCCGGCTTCTGCCACCGTAGGTACATCCGGCAAGGCCGTAGAGCGTTTCGCAGTGCTGACTGCGAGTGCGCGCATGCGGTTGTCACGAATCGACGGAATGGACGCCAACACTGGCGTGAACATGAAATCAACCCTGCCTGAGCTGACCTCCACAATCGTTTCAGGCGTGCCCTTGAAAGGGATGTGCGTCAGCTGTATGCCCGACACAGCACGAAACTTCTCTGCGTTCACGTGGGTAGCGCTGCCCACACCCGCAGATGCGTAGTTGAGCTTGCCAGGATTGGCTTTGGCCGAGGCAATCAGCTCACTGACCGACTTGATCGGGCTGCCTGCGCCCACCACCAGCACGCTGGGCAGCGCGGCCAGTGGTGTGACACCGGCAAAATCAGCCACGGTGTCGTAAGGCAGGCTGCCGTACAGCGCAGGGTTCACCACATGGCCGGTTGATACCACCAGCAGGGTGTAGCCGTCAGGGTCAGACTTGGCCACCTGCGCCGCGCCCAGCGTTCCACCGGCGCCGGGGCGGTTTTCAACCACTACCGCCTGCCCCATACTTGTGCTGAGCTTTTCACCAACGATGCGGGCCATGATGTCAGTGGCACTGCCTGCCGTGAAGGGCACGACGATCTTGATGATCTTGCTGGGGTAGTCCTGCCCTGCAGGAGCCTGGGCCCATACATTGCTGACCAGCAGCGCGGCGGCCGTTGCGATAAAGATGCGTTTTTTCATGTCTTGTCTCCTGTAATTAATATGAGACCCGGCTCCAGCCAACTGGATACCCGAGTCGATTGACATCCTGCGTCTCTCAGTCACAGAGCCATCGCTCTTGTAATTTTTTCCCCGGAAGCCCGCAAGGCTTCGAGCTTTGGTTTCAGGTCAACACCCTGCAACTGCCCATGGCGCTTTTTCCAGCGGCCGGCAATCATCACGCTGTCGATGTTGGCAAGTGAAGTCTGCATGACCACGGTGTTCACGACGTCGTGTACCGGCTGCATGTTGAGGTCTGTGGCACGGATCATCACCAGGTCGGCCTGCTTGCCGGCCGCAAGCGAGCCAATGCGATGTGACTGCTTGAGCATGCGTGCGCCTTCAATCGTCACCCACGACAGGGCCTCACGCGTGGTGACAGTGGATGTCGGCGGAATGCTGCCGTGCGCTTCACGGAAAGCAAAGTTGTCCAGGCTGCGCTGCATGGCCAGCGCCACGCGCGCCTGGGTCAGCATGTCGCCGCTGACCACGCTTTCAAGATCAGCGCCCAGCGAAGGCGCACGGCCGAAAGCACGCAGCCTGCCGGTGATGGGGTAACCATGGCCCTGGGTCATTTCGTTTTCGGCGGTGGCCGAAAAGCTCATGCCCAGTTCGCAGAAATGTTTGAGCTGTGCGTCGTTGAGCGCATGGCCGTGCACGATGTTGATGTTGTCACCCAGCAGGCCCGCGGCTTCAAGTTTTTCCCATCCATCCGGGGTACGTGCAGGGCCACCGCCCTGGTGCAGCGATGCAATGAGCCCAAGGTCTTTGGCCATGGCGAAATCGTGCATCGCCACATCCAGTGTTGAGTAATGCGGGCCTAGCACTGCCGCCTGAATGGTGAGCAGCGGCTGGCCCTGGTGCGCCTTCAACAGGCGCTCGATTTCGGCGCGTGGATGTGGCACTTCCCAGAACGGCGTTTGCCCCGGTTTGGGGTCGGGCTTGGGCGTGCCGTGAAAGAAAGCAGCGCGAATCCCCGAGGCCAGCAGGGCATCAATGGCCGCATCGTTGTGCTGGGGTGTGGGGTTGTTATGACACCAGTCAGCCAGCGTAGTGGTGCCGCAGTTGATCTGGTTGAGCGCGCCCACAAGGGTTGCGATGTGCAGGTCTTGTGGCTGGAAGACGGTCGCCAGCCCGGCATGCATCTTCTGGAAATACTCCAGCAGCGTCCAGTTGGCAGACAGCCCGCGCAGGGCCGTTTGCCAGGTGTGCATGTGCGCGTTAACGAGGCCGGGAATGATGATGAAGCCGGTGGCATCAACGACCTGCGCGTCCTCAACCTCGATGGCCGGCGCAATGGCGGTCAGCGTATCGCCCGTGACCAGTATGTCCCCCACAGGCAGGTCGCCCTGCGCATCCATCGTGATGATGGACGCGCCGCGCAGTAAGGTTCTTGCAGGCGCAACGCTCATCCCTCAGGCCTCCAGGCCGTCACTGACCTTGACGTTTTCGGACTTGAGCACAAGGCCCGCATCACTGGCCGTCTCCTGCAGCAGCACGGCAAAGTCGATCTCGCCATGACCACGGCCGACCATGCGGGCAACCGACTCACGCGTTGCGGCAGCAGAGGGCATGGGCACGCCATAGGCCTTGGCGGCTCCGAGACCCAGGTCCATGTCCTTGAGCAGCAGCTTGGGCGTGAACGTGACCTGGTCGAATGTGAGGTTGGTCAGCATCGGCGTCTTGTAGCGCGTGTACATGGAACCCAGCACCGAATCGTTGATGCTTTGCAAAAACACATGGCGCGGAATGCCGGCCTTCTCGGCCATGACGGTGATCTCGCAGAGGTTCTGGATGATCACACCGAACATGGTGTTGTGGGCAATCTTCCAGACACGGGCCAGTTCACCCTCGCCCACCCACATGACCTTGGCAGCCATCGCCTGCAGCAGGGGTTCGACCTGCGCGTACAGCGCCTTGGGGCCTGAGGCCACCTGCAGCAGCTTGCCTGCTTTGGCGACTTTGGCGTTGCCCGACACCGGCGTGCAGAGGTAACCAACACCTGCCGCTTCAAGCAGGGCACGAATTTCAGCAGAGCCTTCCTCGGAAATGGAGGAGCTGTCGACGACCACCTTCGGTTTGACCTTGCCGGTCACCAGCCCACCCTCGCCAAACAGCACCTGCTTCAGGTCATCTGTCGTGGAGACCATGGTGAACACCATGTCGCAGGAAGCGAGGTCCTGCTTGCTGCCCACAATCTTTGCACCGTATTCCGCGAGCGGCTCTGCTTTCGATGCCGTCCGGTTCCATACGTTCACGTCATACCCGGCCTTCACCAGCTTCTTCGCCATGGCCTCACCCATACGTCCGAGGCCTATCCATCCAATACGTTGTTTCATATCACTCCAATGATTTCTTTTAGGCGAACGACCCACCGCAGGTCTGTCCATGGGGGGGAATATATCCGTTTATGCAACCGATTGCAAAGATTTCTTTAATTGATGGGATTGGTGCTTTCCCGCATGCATTTCGGGCCATGTAAAAGTTGCATCACAGCATCCAGAGGGCAGCATCTGATTCTTGTAACAATAGGCTCATGCGCGACATCTCCAGCAAAAACGTCACCATCACCGAAGTCGCACTAAAGGCAGGCGTAGACCGCTCGACCGTTTCACGGGCACTCGACCCCAAAAAGCGCGCCCTCATCAGCGATGCCGTGGTCAAGCGTGTCGAGGCCACGGCTCAGGCGCTGGGCTACAGGCCCAACCAGCTGGCCGCCGCATTACGCACTCGGCGATCAGGTGCGGTAGGCGTTCTTTTGCCCGACATCACCAATCCGGTCTTCCCCCCCATCGTCAAGGGCATAGAGGAAACACTGCGTGCGGCCGGGTGTGTGGCCCTGGTGGCCAATGCAGACGGCGATGCGGCCTCACAGGCCGAAGTATTCGAGCAGATGCTGGCCCGGCGGGTTGATGGACTCATCATTGCAACAGCCGCACGGGACGATCTTCTGGTGGCGCGCTGCATAACCCAGCATGTGCCTTTTGTACTCGTCAACCGCGGGGCGGATCAGGGCAATATGTCAATGGTAGTCAATGACGACCGGCTGGGCACGCAACTCGCAGTACAGCACCTGGTCTCACTGGGCCACCGGCATATTGCGCACCTTGCAGGCCCCCAAAACCTGTCAACCGGTTTTGTGCGGCGCGCCGGTTTTGTGGCGGCCATGCGTGAGGCCGGGCTGCCCGCAGGCAGCATCGTCAATTGCACGGGCTATTCGCGCGAAGCAGGCAAGTTGGGGTGTGAAAAGCTCTTCGCAAAAGCGCCGGGCATCACCGCCATCGTGGCATCCAACGATTTGCTGGCCCTTGGCTGTTACGACGCACTGCAAGGCATGAACCTTTCATGTCCGCAGGATGTATCGGTCATAGGCCACAACGACATGCCCCTCATGGACATGGTGTCCCCGCCCATGACAACAGTGCGCATACAACATCGCGAGATGGGCGCGCAGGCGGCCCGCGTTCTGCTTGAGCATATCGCGTCACCGGCTCTCGCACCCGAATCAGTAGTGCTTCAACCCGGGATCATCCTGCGCGGATCAACTGCACAACCCACGCGAGCAGGAAAGTGAAAAAATAAACGCTATAATCTTAGGCTGTATTCCTCAATAGCTCAGTTGGTAGAGCGCCGGACTGTTAATCCGTAGGTCCCTGGTTCGAGCCCAGGTTGAGGAGCCAAACAAGCCACACAGGCACTAAAAAGCCCGCTATTAAAACTGTAGCGGGCTTTTTTTATAGCTTTCATGTAACCACTATGTAAGTTCTTGGATTGCATTTGCTCTAGGCTATTTCAACAATGTGTGAATATGGCTAGACTAATACCGATGGGGGTACGCTTTGAAGGCAATTTCTCTCTTTTCAGGTTGCGGAGGCTCTGACGCTGGGATCCTCTCCGCTGGATTCGACGTGGTTATGGCTAACGACATACTGCCGTATGCCAAGGATGTTTACCAAGCAAACCATCCCGCAACTGACTACGTACTCGGTAACGTAGCCAACATCAAGACCTTTCCTACGGCCGACCTTCTTGTAGGGTGCTATCCGTGTCAAGGTTTTAGCCAAGGTGGGGTCCGAGACCCGTCTCGGAAAATAAATGAGCTTTATTTAGAGTTTGCTCGGGCGCTACGGCAAGTCAAGCCAAAGGCCTTCGTGGTCGAAAACGTTTCCGGAATGGTGAGGGAAAATTTCAGGCATTTGCTAAGCAGTCAGCTCAAAATATTTAGGCAGGCTGGCTATACGGTACAGGCCGAAGTTCTAAACGCGGCTGATTTTGGAGTTGCTCAGGAGCGAAAGCGAATATTCATCGTAGGCACCAGAAATGATCTGGGTTGGAACTACAAATTTCCAACTCCAACACACGGTGAAGATGAAACTCTCAAGCCACGTGTCACCATCAGAGAAGCCCTGAAACACATGCGGCATTGGCCAGAGGGTGAATTTTATGAGCGTGAGTTTCACTGGTACTACTTGTCACGTGACAGACGTCGGGGATGGGATCAAACCTCAAAAACAATTGTGGCCAATCCCCGTCATATGCCTCTTCACCCTGTAAGTCCACAGCTTGTGAAAGTCGAACACAATGTCTGGAAATTCACAACTGAAGGTAGGGCAAGACGGTTCAGCTATAAAGAGGCGGCCCGTCTCCAAGGGTTTGGCAAAGACTTTAAATTTCCCGACTCTGAGAGAGGAAGTTTGGATATGCGATACAAAGTCGCCGGCAATGCGGTCCCGCCGCCTCTGTTTGAGGCCGTAGCAAAAGCGCTTCCTCTACGCAGCTTCTAAAGACACCATCGCTCCTGACGAAAATGCTTCATAAACTTGTGACTCTGTCCCGAAGCACGTGTCTGCTACGCAATACTCATCGGCGAGCCTAATTAGCCGCAATCTGTCCAACACGATTGAAGAAGTTAGTTTGAGTCGCTGTTGCCAGTCCGGACCATCCGGAGATTCTTCGTATAAGTCCTGCGGCATGAAATAGTATGTTGCCCAAGGATGAGTTACACCGTGGAAATATGGCCCGATTTTGGATGGGGAGCAGTCTAGGGTTTTCAGTGACCACTCCTCGGCTGCGCAACCACATTGAGCGAACGCAATAGGGATTCCGCTTCTAGAGTCGTTGCCGAGAGGATGCCAAGCCACCAAATCAAGACCGCCATCTCCTACGTTGTGGTCATTGAAATGGCGGGCCTTAACAGCAAGAGTTGCTCGAATATCGCTAGCTAACGTCGTTAGGCGATTGAACAACTTTCCTTTAAATTGCGAAGCAGCACCCTTCGCGCCAAAACGATGGACCTGCCAGCCTCCTGGCATTAAGCACTTAAAAATTGCCTCCGCCACAAGTTCAAAAGGTTCGGTCAGCTCATGCCTGCGTTTTTTCGGAACAAGCCGCAAGGAAGAAGAAAGAAGAAGCTGCAGATAAAGTGCGCGTGTTGCTGTATTTGCGTCACGCATCGATAGCTCTTGAGTTGCAACGTTAAGCTCAAAAGGGTAATACTCTCCGAACACTGAGGCACGATGAGCCAAGCTGGCAAAAATTGAACCCGCTCTACCTTCACGGATGTCTGCAGGCGGGATTACCCCCGTAGGACTACCGTCAGGTGTATCAAATGCCACAACGGCTTGAGCTACTGCATTGCCAGCATTCGCTTCAATCTTCAAACCTTCGATGATTTCTTCGTCTTCATCTTCATCGTCCTCGTTGTCGATGTGAGCATCCATGACGGCGCCAATCTCGGCAAACATTTCGGACAGATTCCCACGGGAAAATCGATGGTCTATGGAAGTTAGACACCGAAGTTCAATGTAGTCGCACCACAAATATGCGTCACTTGCTTTTGGTTTTTCGGCTAAGTTTTGAAGAATCGCTGGTAACTGATCTACGGCTGCGCGTGCACGCGAAGATTTGAGCGCCGCCATTTAGCGCTTCCTCTTGATGGCCGGCGACTGCTTAACGGACTTGTTCGAAAGCTTCCTTGCGATGGCTTGATAAAGCTCCTCTGCAGTTTCATTAATTTCCCTAGACTGAATCTCGTGTTCTTCCTCCAAGACCCGCACCTTTGGAAGCCAAGTCCACGCCTTTTGAAGCTTTCGGCTTATATACAAAAGCGATTGTGTAAGGGCCATTGCGGTTCCCTTACTTAACTCGAATGCCTCATCAAGATTACCTTTTGCTAACAGTTCCTCAACAGCTTCTGGCTCTGCAACGATAGCTGCAAGTTTCTTTAAATTTCTTGACTCACGAAGTATGGACTTTTGATTTGGTTGAGCAACAAACATCCAAAGAAACAAGTTCTTCACGTGCTCCAAATTTAGCGACTCGGGCTCAATATCAACATTGCTTTCAAGCCCAACATACTCTGTGATATTTGCGTAGCTCAATGCGGTTGTGAGCAGCGAAAACTCAATATCGTTTGGCGACAACTTCAGTTTGAAAAAGTTCTCCGATTCTGCAGCCTCATAAATTCGCAAAGCCGCTAGGGACTGTCCTAGGTAAGTAGAAGAACTTCCCGTCTCTCGCGCAAGCAATTTCAATCCAGCGTCAGGCCGTAGATTGTTTGGTACGTCATCTAGGAGCTTTTGCATGTAGCGTGCTTTTTGCAACGCATTCCAAGGCTTGATGCCTGTTATGTGCCTGAAGCCGAGATATCGCAGCGTATATTTCTGGGAGGTGAAAACTAGACACTGAACTTTTTTGGGCCGATGTTTGGCGCGTTCAATCGCCCGCTCAATTGCAATACGGCCCTCCGGCGGGTTCGCGAGCCCATTTAATAACTTCAGGGCAGCGAGTCGTCTATTACCCTCAACAACTATATATTTCCCGCGCTTCGGGACTACAAGTAATGGCTCACCAGGAAAATATCCGTGGTCGCCAATACTCTCAACGATCTCTTGCAGCCGCTCATCACGCACGAAGCGCTCGATTAATGCATCCTCATCTAGAGCGTTAATGTCTACGGGGAATCTGGGATTCTCTTTGTCAAACTCGAGCTTGGAAACATCGATTACTTCGCTTATAGGTGTTTCGTCAGGACGTGTTGCCATGGTGTCTCCACTTTTCTAACCGGAATTGCGAACTTCGTAGCATACATCCAGCACCAATGCGGGTTGATCCAGACCGTTGCTAGGTCTGCTGCACTTGAGTCCAAAGGTCAAACACTGACATTCCCAGCGCGTTTGCAATGACCTCCATCGCATTCAACGTAGGATTTGCAAGCCCTCGTTCAACCCTACTCAGATAAGTCTGATAGAAGCCGCACCTCTCGCCAAACTCCACTTGACTTAGTCCTTGCTCGGTACGTAAGGCGCGAACGCAAGCTCCGAAGCGCTGGGACAGTGATCTTTTTTTCACCCCCGAAATATCTTCTTTATACTCTAATTCACATAAACACTAATTCGTATAATTTTGCTTTGGAGTATGAAAAATGAGAGCGAAAACTTATCTAATGTCGGGTGCGCTACTACTGTGCGGCGCGGCTCATTCATTCGACTTTAAAGGTCTTGTGCTGGGTGACTTGGCTACTACCGATGCCGTCGAGTCCGCGCTGGCGTATTGCGGGCCTACAAGTGATCGTAAGTGCGAACCGTATCAACTAAGGATGAACGTTAAATGTGGTGCGGGCGAAAACAACTGGCAAATCTGCAACGGCATTACAACTGTTGCCGGTAACGCAGCCCGGGTAAATCTAGTCATCAACGGCGAAGGTGTTATTCAACGAATCGCTCTCTCGGACATTTCGTCCCGCGCTTTTGGCGATATAAGTGAGCAACTAAAAACTAAATTCGGAAAGCCCAGGACCCAAAAGCAATCCGCGGTACAAAATGGCTTCGGCGCTGTATTCGAGCAAACTGAACTGGTCTGGAGCAATGCGAAACGCCATCGTGTTGAATTTATCGAATACGACGGGTCAATTGACAATTCGTCGTTGTATTTTGGTATTCCCCAAGACCGCCAGCAAATTGCACGACCGCGCAAAAAAGGCGATTTATAGCTTGATCGGCGACCCACGCTGCATAACCCCATAACGCATAACACTTCGGTGCAAACGGAAGCGGGTCCACAAACTTGCGTTATGGGTGGCGTTATGCGTTATGGGTGGACGGCCTCGTTTTGCTGTAAATCTTGCTAGCAAATCTGCGCGCTGGCTTACATAGAGCTCACGCTGCGAACCTGAAAACTATCTACGGCCCCGTAAGTGATTGATTTAGCAGTGGCTTCCATTCCCTGACCACCGTTTAACTAATACTCAGGTCTCTGCTTAACCCGAGGATCAGGGCTGCTTCCCGGTTGGATTGGAAAAAGGTGCCATTGTCGGCAATCCCCTCGGCGTGGACATGTTTAAAGCAGAAACACCGGTTGCGCACACTGTGTGTCCCCCCTATAACCCCCAGCGCACTTTGCGCCCCGAGTGGGGCTGGTGCGCCAAGTTGCGCAATGTGTGCGCCAAGAGTGTCATTGCGCACCCTGCGCAATATTTACCTTCCAGCGGGTATGACGCTTTCCACGGGAATACACGTATTCCTCCTCAACTAGCATGCCTGCCTGCTGAGCTGCGCGAGCCAACTGACAAGTACGCTTGAAATCCAGTCCCACAGGAAATTTTGGGTCATCCTTCAACGTCTTGTAAATGCCAGTTGTCGCTTGCAGGGCTAAAGATGTCCCTATGCTGTGGCCACGTTTCGAGTACTCGTCAATCAGCGCCAGCAAGGCGTCCCGTTGAGCTCCTTCTTGCTCTTGAAACTGCGGACCGAATTGCACTGCCAGCCTTAGCAACCCGTTTGCTCTCATAAGTTCTAAGTCGGGTGCTGGCGGGCCATCTTGATTTTTCATTACCCTGAGGTATAGCCGCTGCGTTTTGTTGTCAAGCTGCAGATACAGCCTCCTGCGTGCAGCGTTATGCCATTGGCTTGAGCCGGAGTAGCCGTCGTCCGACGTCACATTCCCGCGAGCGCTGGAGCGGTCGATATGAACTAGCAGGAGTACACCTATGCGGCGGTTAGGGTGAAGGCGTTGCAATGCCCGCATAAAGGCTCGTACATCGCGTCTGGCAATCTCGTTACCATCAAAAGTGTCCGACGCGCCATCGACTATCAGGAGGTCGGGTTCGAACGCGATTACCATGCCCTGCAAATTCTCATAATCAGTGGTCGTCCCCAAAGATTTTTGCTGGGGCTTTCCGTAATGCTGCTTTTCTCGTGCTGGTTCGCCAAATAGCGGCTCCTGTTCCGTTCCGTTAATCACAAGAAGGTTATCTGCGAGCACGCTTGCATCGATGCCGCAGTCATCGCATATGAGCTTGAGGCGCCGGTTGATACGCTTGGCTCCATCCTCAGCGCTGTAATAAAGAACACGTTTAGCAGTGGGAATATTTTTGCCAAAAATTCCGAGTCCTGCAGCGAGACTACAAGCAATTTGCAATGCAAGAAATGACTTTCCGATTCCCCCGTGTCCACCAAGCAGCGTCACTTCCTCGTCCGCGACAAGGTCTGGAACCAGATCTGGCACGTCTGATGGTTCATCCGCTTCTGGGTGGATACGAAGCCTCTCGATCAACTCTTTGCCTTCTGCGACATGCGCAAAAGCAAGGCCAGTAATGCGATTCGCAGCATTACTGTTTGGGTTGACCCAGCCTTGCCGCTGGGCCTCGGCGAACACGGCGCGATAGTCGGTTCTATCTGGCTTGAAGCTGTCCCACTTTTTGGCATCCTCGGGCAAGAACTTTTCGGAAATCTTTGACCAGTCCAGCCAGAGCCCACGACCCACATTGCCAAGTCCGTGCAGGGCATGGCCCATGTTTATCCATAGTTCCCGGCCATCGGAGCGCATGTGATGGAGCGCGGACCGGAGTTCTGTGACAGTCTTCGGATCGACAAAGACACTTTCCGACTGCGAAGCGTCCCGGTGCCTTGCGGCGCCATGAACGGGCGCTACCTGCTGTTCGACGAAATCGGCAATGCAGCCGATGCCTGCATTCCGGATGATGCAGCCTGTGAAGGTGAAGAAACGCTTCTCAGCGTATGCCTCGACTCCGCTGGCGTTGCTTCCCAAGGTACGAAAAGGTCTGCCATATCCGATGGCGTGGCAGCCTTTGCCGCTAGGGCTGAAGTCGACGTAGCCAGGCAGGTCGTTGGCGAGGTCGGATAGTTGACGCTGCTCTACATCATCAAAGTCAATCCCCTGCCAGCAGTTTCCGCTGCCGTCCGGACCAAGCGCAATGGCAAGGCCGTCATAGCCGCCTTGCCAGTAAGCATCAATGGCTTCATCAAACGACGCTAATTGGGCACGATCCTCCGCGCTGTCTAGACTGCCGCTTCTGCGAACTCCCGTGACGTAGTACGGTACCTTGTCGGGCTTCTTCGATGGGTCGGACTTTGGAACTGACTTCCAGACAAGCCATATCTTTGAATGGACCAGTTTGGGTGGCAAGCGTTCCGAGCCCAACGGATAGATATAGGTTGCAAGTGCCCCACCGAACCGCACTACCGGCAGGGCTAACCCTTGTGCATGCGTGCGGGCGGCTAGGGGCGTTATTGCAACAGGGTCAAGGGGTGTGGTGCTTGGGGCACTGATCGGGGCCTGTACGCTCTGGGGGGCCTCTGACCCCAGACCATGATTGTTCAAAGAAGGGGGGGATGCCCCCGGACTATTTACTTCGCGGCCATTTTTATGATTCAACTCTAAAGTGCTCATTTACAAATACCTTTTGCGGACCTCCAACTGGGTCCATTTTTGAAAATCTCTTGGGGAGGTATTCGCCGTCAGGCGAAAACTCGAGATCAAGCTTGTAGGTCGGCCCTCAGATCGAAGGAGAGCGCGCGAAAGCTGTTGCAGGGAGTTGGCTAGTGCTGGTGCGGGTTTGTCCGTCCAGCCACGCAATCACGTCAGCTTCAACATAGCGCACAAGGCGGCCAACTTTGCGATATGCAGGGCCTTTCCCCTGCCAGCGCCAGACCTCCAACGTGCTGCTTTTCAAGCCAATCAAGTTGGCCGTTTCATTGTTTGTTAACAGTTTCATGTTGACCCCAAATCTCGAGAGAGGTCAGTACAAGTACCGGCCTCAATAGTGTCGGGAGTCTTCAACGCCCCACTTTGACACCGGGGCGGGTCTTCTACGGCGGGCTTAGCTACCGCAGACGACGCTAGGCTTTGCAGAGACCTAGCTCGAACTATTTATGCTGCGTTTTGTATTGCGCAGCACAGCAAAACTTTACACCGAAATGCTCGACAAAGGTTGCATACAAATCTGCCTATGCGGCCCTCAATGCCACAATATTTTGTTCGCTTGTCCGTTGAAGGTCACCGCTTCAAGACGTTTACTGATCTTCGGGCTTGCCGGAAGTTGAAGAAGGCAGCGAATCAACCTGCTATTTAATGGCTTAACAGAAAGCCAGTTTTTCGCTACATTTGGAAGCACTCGACGCGCATGTTGCAGATGATCGAGGCTGAGGAAGAGACGAAATGAGGAAATTCTTACCGCTGCTTGGTGTTGTACTGCTAGCTGGCTGCGCGTCGCCATATCAAAAAAATGGCATGGGCGGAGGCTTTGACGAGACACAATTGGACGCCAATGTTTGGCGCGTTTCATTTAAAGGAAACGGCTACACGAAGGGCGAACGCACGGAAGATTTAGCTCTTTTGCGAAGCGCTGACCTCACGCTGATGAACGGATACAGCTTTTTCGTGCTTGCTGACGCCAGATCAAGAACCGACGTTGGGTCGTACACGACCCCCTTAGTGGCTCGAACAACAAGTAACGCGTACCGAGTTGGTAATCAGGTTTATGGGTCGGCCACGACCAACTTCACTGGGGGGCAGACAACGTTCATCTCTCGGCCTACAGCTATGAACACTGTCGTAATGTTCAAGGAAAAGCCTGCCACGGACGCAATGGTTTTTGACGCAGCCTTCATTTGCCAGTCCATAGGCAAGAAATACGAGATCGTCTGCGGCACGGTTAAGTAAGGCTGAACAAACATGTTCGCGGTAGCTGGCAAGATTGCTGCAGTCGGGGATTTCTTCAAGACTATATGGAAGAACCGGGCAGACACTCCGCTCCATAAGCTGATTCCCTACGTCGCAATAGTGGTGTTTTATGCAGTCTTCTTGTGTTTTTTCTTTATCTTTTTTGGCCCTTTGGTATGGGCCTATCAAAGCTACGAAAAACTTAAGCAAGGTAAGCGGCTCATAGCTTTTCTTACCCTCGTCGGACTTCTCATACATTCCTTCATCTGGTACACGATGTTCACTGATGAAGGTCAAAGACAATTCCGGCCACGCTCCTATTGGACGGAGCAGGTCTCCAAATACAAAGCAGACCTGAGGAAGGCGGAAAGTGTTAGAGACTTACTGGTTGAGCGATTCAACTCCAATGCACGCTCTTACAGAGCTGGTGATATGGCGAGAAACGACTTCACACTTGAGCAGACCTCGCTGTCGCAAGCCGTGGAGGAGGTCAATCAGACAATTCAAGTGACAGAAATCATCCTTAACACGGCGCGAAATCAGCTGCAGGCAGCTTCTGACTCGACTTTCTAGCTCGAACCGGTAGCCGACTCGCAATAGGCATGGAAACCCGCCAAGATGGACGGACTTCAAACAGAGGTCGTCCAAACGTTTCGTTGAAAGCAAGGTTGTGGAACTGCGATGTTGCAGTGTTTTCAAGGAATTCACATCATGGCTACACAACAATCCTTCTTCGCTTCCGTTCAGTCGTATGCAAAGCCGTTCGACAAACTCGACGCTGTAAAGGGTGCCATTGCCTCCGCGATCCTTCCCTGTGCGGCTATCCAAGCGTGCATGGCGTTCACTGCGGGAGCTAGTGCTGATGGGTCCGGGTTATTTGCATAGTGCCTGCCGTGCACATCAACACTCAAGTGATTTAGAAGTTGCCGACGCTCGTCAGCATCAACTTTGCAGACTTTCGCTATGTCATCCGCCGTACGGCGCAGGTCGTGAAGCGAAAGGTGCAAACCGGCAATTTCGGAAACACGATCCATCACTCCTCGCGGGTCGCCGATATGGCCGCTCTTCTTTCCCCATGAGGCAAATACGAACGCATTGCCCTCAATGCGAGTCCGCGCCTCAAGGAGCACCCGCAGTGTGTCGCTTAGGGGGAAAGTCAATGCATTGTGATTCTTGGCAATGTCTTTGGGTATGAGAAACCAGCCATCAACAAAATTGACGCGATCCCAAGTCAATGTAGCGGCCTCTGTTTTTCTTGTTCCCGTAAGCAGCAGGAACGCGACATATGCAGCGGCATTCTGATCGTTCACAGTCCGAGCGTTAGCCATACGATCTTCCAGCATAGACCACACAGCACCGACCTTCTCTAGCGGAATGCGGCGGTCACGCACCTCTTCAGGATTTAGCTTTCTGAGCTTGAGCATGCGCTGCACCGGATTGACTGCCAGTAACGGGTATTCGCCTTCCTCAGTGGCATGCATTTCGCGGGCATGATTAACCAGTGCCCTGAGGATGACAAAGGCTTGGTTTGCCTGCGACGGTGACCTTTTCGTGATTTCGTTGAAACGTTTGAGGCATTTATCTCTCGTGAGGCTGGCAATAGGATGCCCTGCCCAGTCTCCGAAGTTCTGCTCGACATGACGTTTGATGTCTGCTTTTGTACTGGCTCGCAATGCGCCATTTTTTGTGCGCTTGTTTAGTACATAGTCCTCCGCGACTGCTTGCAGCGAAATGCCTAAGGCTGCCTGGCGCTTTTTTTCAGCTTGAGGGTCAACTCCGTTGCGCATGTCACGCAGCAGATCCTCTGCCTTCTCCCGCGCTTGATCAACAGTAAACACGCCATAGCGGCCAATGGTTTCGCGTCGCTCTTTTGTTCCTATCCTGCTTTGAACAATAAAGCTCTTCACGCCCGATTTGGTCACGCGAAGTCCAAACCCGCGCCTCTCACTGCACCATAGAAAAGCTTGCGCTTTGTCCAAAGGGCATTCGAAGGAATCCACTAGCTTCTTAGTAATCTTTGTCATGCTTAGATCCTGTGTGTACGCACAATGTAAGCAATTTAGACAGAAGTAGGCAAGGAACCACAGTAGGATATAAAGCTGTAAGTCTTTGATTTACAACACAAATAGACTTACATAGAACTCGATAGAACTAGGCAAAGCTCATGAAGTTGGTCCTGTTAATCCGTAGGTCCCTGGTTCGAGCCCAGGTTGAGGAGCCACAAACAAGACCAAAAAGGCCCGTGCTTTACTGCACGGGCCTTTTTACTTGGGAACGGCATTGGATCAAGGCCAGGGCGCGGTGGCTCGACTACCATTCGCATTTGCTGGCGTGATGACACCTCGCAGCAACCACAATGGCAAAGCCCACTCCTCCCCTACCCTGGCTTGACGCCGGGCAAGAGTTCCCTCCCACAAACCAGGCATGGGGCCACGCATCCCCTGCGCCCGGCCTGCTTGCTGCGGGTGCAACACTTGATGTGCCTACGCTTGTAGAAGCGTACGCCCGCGGGATCTTCCCGTGGTTCAGTGAAGGGCAGCCGGTGCTCTGGTGGTGCCCCGACCCGCGCATGGTGCTGGAAACCCGGCATTTCAGGATGCACCGCTCACTACGCAAGACATTGAACAGCTTCTGCAGCGATACAGCTTGCGAGGTGAGGTTTGACAGCTGCTTTGGCGAGGTCATTCGTACCTGCGCGAGCAAGCCGCGCGAGGGGCAACCCGGCACATGGATATTGCCCTCCATGGTGGACGCCTACATCGCCCTGCACGAGACTGGCCATGCACACAGCGTGGAAACATGGATCAATGGCGAACTGGCGGGTGGACTGTATTGCGTGAACCTCGGCGGAATGGTGTTCGGCGAATCCATGTTCGCGCACCGCAGCGATGCATCAAAAATCGCGCTGGCTGCGCTGGTCGCATTTTGCAGGGTCAACGAGATTTCCCTGATTGATTGCCAGCAAAATACAAGGCACCTCGCGTCGCTGGGCGCTGCAGAAATGGATCGCGGGAATTTCCTCACGCACATTGGCAATGTGCTCGGTAAAGCCGCCCCCGTCTGGCGATTTGACCCCGTATACTGGAACGAGTTACTGCCAATACGGACTCCAAAGCTACCGTGACGCATCTCAAAGACCTGCCGCTGCAAACCCTGCAGTTCTACGCTACAGCCCCCTACCCCTGCAGTTATCTGCCGGGCAAGCAGGCCCGGTCACAGGTCGCCACCCCCAGCCACCTGATTCACAACGACGCCTACTCTGAACTGGTTGCCAACGGTTTCCGGCGTAGCGGAATGTTCACTTACCGTCCATATTGCGATGGCTGCCAGGCCTGCGTGCCACTGAGGGTTCCAGTGAATGACTTCCAGCCAGACCGAAGTCAGCGCCGCGCCTGGAGTCGCCACAAGACGCTAACGGCAAGGGTACTCAAGCTTTGCTTCATGCCTGAACACTATGAGCTTTACCTGCGCTACCAGAACGGCCGGCACGCAGGTGGAGGCATGGACCACGACAGTATTGACCAGTACACGCAGTTCCTGCTGCAAAGCCGGGTGAACTCACGGCTTGTAGAGTTTCGCGAGACGCTGCCCAACGGCGAACCCGGGGCCCTGAAAATGGTGTCCATCCTGGATGTACTTGAAGACGGAATTTCCGCCGTTTACACCTTCTACGAGCCGGATGCCAGGGCGAGCTATGGCAACTACGGCGTCTTGTGGCAGATAGAGCAGGCCAAACGGCTGGAACTGCCCCATGTCTACCTCGGTTACTGGATCGCTGAAAGCCAGAAAATGAATTACAAGGCAGGATTCAGGCCGCATCAGATACGTGTGAATGACGAATGGATAGCGGCTGGCACGGTTTGACAAGGGCGCGCGGCACGACTGACGCAAACCAGCAGATGCAGCGTAATTTCACAGGGTAAAATCATCTGCAGAAAGCCTGCATATGAAAAAGTCTGATAGCGCACTTCCTGCGACCCCAACGGTCCAGGTTATCGAGCGGATGTTTACCTTGCTGGAAATCCTGGCCCATCGCGAAGAGGCGATGTCGCTCAAGGAAATCAGCGAGAAATCCGGCCTTCACCCTTCAACCGCCCATCGAATACTTAACGACCTCGCAACAGGCCGGTTTGTTGATCGCCCGGTTGCAGGAAATTACCGTCTGGGTATGCGCCTTCTGGAGCTCGGTAATCTGGTGAAGGCAAGGCTTAATGTTCGCGACGCCGCTTTGGCGCCCATGCGAGAACTGCACAAGCTGACACAACAGCCGGTGAACCTGAGTATGCGCCAGGGCGATGAAATCATCTATGTGGAGCGCGCCTTCAGTGAACGCTCGGGCATGCAGGTCGTGCGCGCAATTGGTGGCCGGGCACCGCTACACCTCACCTCAGTCGGCAAGCTGTTTCTCGCATTTGATGACCCCCAGCGCCTGAGGACTTATGCAACGCGTACAGGCCTGTCAGGGCAAACAAAAAACAGCATCACGCAGTTGCCAGTGCTTGAACGCGAACTCTCCAGGGCACGGCAATACGGTATTGCCAGGGACAATGAAGAGCTTGAGCTGGGTGTTCGCTGCATGGCTGCAGGCATCTATGACGACCAGAACAATCTGGTGGCGGGCCTGTCAATTTCCGCGCCTGCAGACCGGCTTGACGAACACTGGTTACCGAAATTGCAGGCAACTGCGGCCGAGATATCCACCGCCCTGGGGTACAAACCGCGATAGTGCGATCAGGACGCAAAAAAACCGGCCTCGGCCGGTTTTTTTATTGGGCTCATCGCTTCTCAACCATTCACCTGCTTGACCGACGCACTGAGGTTCAGCTTGCCTGCGACTGGATTGGCTTCGACCCAGCGACGCACCCGCTCGGCATCACCAAGGCGGCTCAATTTGCCGGCCGAATCCAGGAACACCATGATCAGTTTGCGACCAGCAATTTTGGTCTGCATCACAAGGCACTGACCAGCTTCTGAGATGTAGCCTGTTTTCTGGAGGCCGATATCCCAGTCAGGATTTTTGACCAGCCGGTTGGTATTGTTGTACTGCAAGGTACGGCTTCCGACCGCCACCTGGTAGCCCGGAGATGTCGTAAGTTCGCGGAGCATGGCATCGCCGTGGGCAGCGCCGACAAGCGTAGCCAGATCCTGGGCACTGGACTGGTTGCGGCTGGACAGCCCCGTAGGCTCTGCATAACTTGTGTCATTCATACCAAGCAACTTGGCCTTGGCATTCATGAGATTCACAAACACCGACATGCCGCCAGGATAGGTGCGACCCAGAGCGTGTGCTGCGCGGTTTTCGCTGGACATCAAAGCGAGATGCAACAGTTCTCCACGGGTCAGCGAGGTCCCGACCTTCAAACGTGAGCTGCTGTGCTTTTCGGTATCCACATCATCCTGAGTGACTGTGATGACTTCATCCATAGGCAACTTAGCACCGCTGACGATCACGCCGGTCATCAGCTTTGTAAGCGATGCAATCGGCAACACTGCGCGGTCGTTCTTGCTGAAAAGCACTTCGCGCGTGTCCTGGTCAATGACCAAAGCAACGCTTGACTTCAGGTCCAGCGGATCTTGGGAGGAATGAAGGCCGGCAATCTGCCCATAGGACGGCACAGGCGGCGCGGAAACACGGATAACAGACTTGCGTTTCGCTCCCACGACAAATCGGGCACTCTTACGCGATGTCACAACTTTCTTTGAAGTTGCAACTTTTGTAATTTGCACCTTCTTGGCTCCGCGTTTTGTTGCGGTGTGTCCTACCGAAGGCAATGTGAGCGCGGCGAACAGGGCAACCAGGCCAAAAATTTGAAATGTGCGGCTAAAAACGGGTTTAGACATGGTGGCAGCCCTGTTTGTGATTGCAATTAAACGCATGGGCTGGAGTGTATACAAATAGAAAAAGTCACGCAATATCAAAAACTTGCGTGACTTTCCTACAAACCAGGTCAAATGCGTGAGATTTAACCTACCTGTGCACGAATCTTCTCATGAGATATCAGTAAGTACTTGAATTTAAAAGATTTAATTCTTGAATTTGTAACTTAACCCTGGGCGGCGACCCGGTCGGCTTTACTTTGCAGCTTGTTCAATGCGTTGAGATAAGCTTTCGCAGAAGCCACAACAATGTCGGGATCCGAGCCGACACCATTCACAACTCGTCCGCTATTTTGCAACCGGACTGTTACCTCGCCCTGGCTTTCCGTCGAGCCGCTGATGGCATTTACGGAATAAAGCACCATTTCGGCACCACTTTTCACGTGTGACTCGATCGCCTTGAGAGACGCATCCACTGGTCCGTTACCGTCAGACTGTCCTTTGACCTCCTTGCCCAGCACCGTAAACACGACGCTGGCCTGGGGGCGCTCTCCGGTTTCGCTGTGCTGGGACAGCGAAACAAAACTGTATTGCTCGTTGTCGTGGCTGATACTTTCATCGCTGACGAGCGCCAATATGTCCTCGTCAAATATCTCGCTCTTGCGATCGGCAAGATCCTTGAACTTGATGAAGGTACTGTTGATGTCGGCTTCGCTTTCCATGGCCACGCCCAGTTCCTGCAGCCGCTGTTTGAAAGCATTCCGGCCGCTCAGTTTGCCCAGCACGATCTTGTTGGCGCTCCAGCCCACATCTTCGGCACGCATGATTTCATAGGTGTCACGAGCCTTGAGCACGCCGTCCTGGTGAATGCCGGATGCATGTGCAAAAGCATTCGCACCCACCACCGCCTTGTTCGGCTGCACAACGAAGCCCGTGGTCTGGCTGACCATGCGGCTCGTAGCCAGAATGTGTTTGGTGTCGATGCCAAGGGAGAGCCGGAAGTAGTCCTTGCGGGTCTTGACTGCCATCACTATTTCTTCAAGTGAGCAGTTGCCGGCACGCTCGCCCAGGCCATTGATCGTGCACTCCACCTGGCGTGCACCACCGATCATGACACCGGCAAGTGAATTGGCCACGGCCATGCCGAGGTCGTTATGGCAATGCACAGACCATACGGCCTTGTCGCTGTTGGGAATGCGCTCTCGCAGATTCTTGATGAAGTTGCCGTAAAGCTCAGGAATGGCATAACCAACCGTATCGGGTACGTTGATCGTCGTGGCACCTTCTGCGATCACAGACTCAAGCACCCGGCACAGGAAGTCCGGGTCTGAGCGATAGCCATCTTCGGGACTGAATTCGATATCGTCTATCAGGTTGCGCGCAAAGCGCACAGACTGTTTGGCCTGTTCAAAAACCTGATCAGGACTCATCCGCAGTTTCTTTTCCATGTGCAGCGCACTGGTGGCAAGAAAGATATGAAGCCGGGCAGATTTTGCCGGCTTCAGGGCATCAGTGGCACGAGAGATATCACGGTCATTGGCGCGGGCCAGCGAGCAGATTGTCGAGTCCTTGATGACTTCGGCGATCGCCTTGACACATTCGAAATCGCCGTTGGAACTTGCAGCAAATCCGGCCTCAATCACATCGACCTTGAGGCGCTCAAGCTGGCGGGCAATGCGGAGTTTTTCATCACGCGTCATCGACGCGCCGGGAGACTGCTCACCGTCACGCAAGGTCGTGTCAAAAATGATTAATTTGTCGGACATGGTGACTCCTGTATTTGTGGGGTGCGTGTAGTTGTGTCAGCGAGCTGGGCACGCTGCAGGCCCGAAATAATAGCTTTCAATGAGGCAGACACGATATTTGCATCGCGCCCGACGCCAAATACCGTATGCTGACCGACCCGCAGTTCGAGATACGCTACAGCCTGCACATGGGCGCCGGAGCCAATCGCGTGTTCATGGTAGTCGAGGACGCGGACCGTCTCTCCAGTGGCCTTGCTCAGGCCGTCCACAAATGCATCAATCGGGCCGGTACCGGAACCATGAATCCGGACGGCGCGACCAGCCAGACTTACGGCGGCCGTCAGCGTCACCGGTTTGTCTGGCGATGCGGTGGAGGACTCAATCTGGTGACTCGGTGTTTGCGTTGTGCTCAAGCCATATTCGCGCTCGAAGAGGTCATGCAGATCCTGCGCGGTCAGTTCCTTGCCCGTGGTGTCCATAACCGCCTGAACGACCTGGCTGAACTCAATCTGCAGGCGACGGGGGAGCTCAAGGCCATATTCGCTTTCGAGGAGGTAAGAGATTCCCCCTTTGCCCGACTGGCTATTGACGCGGATGACGGCTTCATAACTGCGCCCGAGATCTTTAGGATCAACCGGCAGATAGGGCATATCCCATATGTCGCCCTCCTTACGGGCTGCAAGGGCTTTCTTGATGGCATCCTGATGAGAGCCGGAAAACGAGGTGTACACAAGATCACCTGCATAGGGATGGCGCGGATGTACGGGCAACTGATTGCAATGCTCCACCGTGCGCCGGATTTCATCAATGTCGGAGAAGTCCAGTTGTGGGTCGACACCCTGGGTGTAAAGATTGAGCGCAACATTGACCAGGTCAAGGTTGCCAGTGCGTTCGCCGTTGCCAAAGAGACAGCCTTCAAGGCGGTCAGCGCCGGCCATGACTGCAAACTCGCCCGCAGCCGTACCGGTACCGCGGTCATTGTGGGGATGAACAGACAACACGATGGAGTCACGGCGTGCAAGGTTGCGATGCATCCACTCGATCATGTCGGCAAAAATATTGGGCGTCGAGTGCTCCACCGTCGATGGCAGGTTCACGATACATTTTTTCCGTGGTGTCGCCTGCCACACCTCCGTAACCGCATCAACCACACGCTTGGAAAAAGCCAGTTCAGTCCCCGAGAACATCTCTGGTGAATACTGGAAGGTCCATTGTGTTTCAGGCTGCTCTGCAGCCAGTTCGTTAAACAGCCGTGCCTGGCTGGTAGCAAGGTCAACAATGCCATCCTCGTCGAGGCCAAGCACCACCTTGCGCATGACCGGCGCGGTGGCATTGTAGAGATGCACAATCACGCGCCGTGCGCCGCGCAAAGATTCAAATGTGCGACGGATAAGCGGTTCGCGGGCCTGTGTCAGCACCTGTATGGTGACGTCATCTGGCACCAGTCCGTCATCAATCAGTTTGCGGAGGAAATCAAACTCGACCTGTGAGGCAGATGGGAAACCAACTTCGACTTCCTTGAAGCCAATATCTACAAGGGCTTTGAACATCTTCAACTTGCGCGGGATATCCATAGGCTCTATCAGGGCCTGATTGCCATCGCGCAGATCCACGCTACACCACACGGGAGCCTGTGTCAGCACCGCATCAGGCCATGTACGGTCTGCAAGGTGCACGGGCTCAAATGAGCGATATTTACTGGATGGATTTTTCAACATGTTCAGGTCTCTCAGTGGCTGGGGGGTGGATAAAACCAGCAGCCCAAAGAAAAACGGCCCGCTGCTGGTGCATACGGGCCGTCGAATCTGGTGAACGCGTGCGCTACCGTCTCCGCCCGTTGGCAGATAGCAGTAGTGCTAGCGAAATCTTGTTCATGGCGTAAATACTATCACAATTATTTGTGGAGTCCACGTTCGTCCGGTTCATCTGTGGATGTAGAGATCACACTGGTTTGCAAACCTTTGGCTTTTCTATAACCATACACAACATAACCCGACAGGCCGTACAGAATGAACAACCCGAACATCACTGTCGGCGGATGAATATTAATCACGGCAATTCCAAGCGCGATCAAAACGATCACGGCAAAAGGAACGCTGCGCTTCATGCTGATGTCCTTGAAACTGTAGAACGGCACATTGGTGACCATGGTGAGACCGGCATACAGCGTCAGGGCGAAGGTGACCCATCGCACCTCTGAGCCGGCAATCCCTGCGTCCGTCATGAGCCAGATGAACCCGGCGACAAGTGCAGCAGCGGCCGGGGAAGGCAGGCCCTGGAAGAACCTTTTATCCACCACGCCCGTGTTGACGTTAAAGCGTGCAAGCCGCAAGGCCGCGCACGCGCAATAAACAAAGGCGCCAATCCAGCCCCAGCGGCCCAGACTGGTCAATGCCCAGACGTATGCTATGAGCGCCGGCGCAGCACCAAACGACACCATGTCCGAGAGAGAGTCCATTTGCTCACCAAACGCACTCTGCGTGTTGGTCATGCGCGCAATGCGGCCATCAAGACTGTCGAGCACCATGGCGCAGAAGACGCCGATGGCTGCCTGGTCGAATCGGCCATTCATGGCCATCACGATGGCGTAAAAACCGCCAAAAAGAGCGGCAAGAGTGAAAAGGTTAGGCAGTATGTATATACCCTTCCGGCGCTTTCGTACAACGACCTCTTCAGACGTTGAACTTGCTTCCTGACCATCATGCATAAAAGTACTCCAATTCACACTGTGCGCGTAACAGGCCGTCAAACCGATAGCCAGACAAAGCCGACGCCAGCTGAGGATAACAAACCCGCATTCTGGATTCTGACTGTGACATTAAAAAAGCCGCGCAGGAAGCCTGCGCGGCTTTTTGCAGGACAAAGCCTGCGGTTCGGTTAGTTGCGAGTCTGGTCAACCAGCTTGTTTTTCGCAATCCAGGGCATCATGGCTCGCAGCTGGCTTCCAACTTTTTCAATGGAATGTTCCGCGGTGAGGCGACGACGGGCCGTCATGCTCGGGTATCCGGTGCGGCCTTCGAGGATGAACATCTTGGCGTATTCACCACTTTGAACACGCTTCAATGCGGCACGCATGGCGGCACGCGACTGGTCGTTGATGACTTCTGGTCCGGTGACATACTCACCATACTCCGCATTGTTGGAGATGGAGTAGTTCATATTGGCAATGCCACCTTCGTAGATAAGGTCCACGATGAGCTTGAGCTCATGCAGACACTCGAAGTAGGCCATTTCAGGTGCGTAGCCAGCTTCCACCAGGGTCTCATAACCCATCTTGATAAGTTCAACGGCACCGCCGCAAAGAACAGCTTGCTCGCCAAACAGATCCGTTTCAGTTTCTTCCTTGAAATTCGTTTCAATGATGCCGGCCTTGCCGCCACCATTGGCCATCGCGTAGCTCAGGGCGAGATCACGGGCCTTGCCGGTCTTGTCCTGATGCACCGCCACCAGATGAGGCACACCACCACCCTGCGTGTAGGTGTTGCGCACGGTATGGCCAGGTGCTTTGGGCGCAACCATCCACACATCGAGGTCTGCACGCGGCGTGACCTGGTTGTAATGAACGTTAAAGCCATGGGCAAACGCAAGAGAAGCGCCCTGCTTGATATTCGGAGCGACGTTGTTGGTGTAGACCTCGCCGATCTGCTCGTCAGGCAACAAAATCATCACGACATCAGCAGCTTTCACGGCATCATTGACTTCCATCACGGTCAGGCCAGCTTTGCCAACCTTGTCCCACGACGCGCCACCCTTGCGCAGGCCGACCAGAACCTTGACGCCGCTGTCGTTCAGGTTCTGTGCGTGTGCATGGCCCTGGCTGCCATAACCGATGATCGCCACTGTCTTGCCCTTGATCAGGCTCAGGTCGCAATCTTTGTCGTAATAAACTTTCATTTTTTTCTCCGGATAATTCAAAAAAGGTTCTGGCGAAATGCCCAATGACAGGCTCAGGGCGAACGGCAAACACTTATCGCCACTCTTCCAATCCGTTCGCGTTGAGCCTGTCGAAACGCGCGCACGGACAACTCAAAATCAGACTCTGAGGATTCGCTCTCCGCGACCAATACCGCTGGAGCCTGTCCTGACAGTTTCCAGAATGGCGCTACGGTCAATTGCTTCAAGGAAAGCATCGTTTTTGGACTGGTCACCGGTCAGTTCAATGGTGTAACTTTTCTCAGTCACATCAATGATCCGCCCGCGGAATATATCAGCCATGCGCTTCATCTCCTCACGCTCCTTGCCAACCGCGCGGACCTTGACCATCATGAGCTCGCGCTCGGTGTATGAGCCTTCTGTCAGGTCAACAACCTTGACGACTTCAATCAGGCGGTTCAGGTGCTTGGTGATTTGCTCTATCACGTCGTCCGATCCACTCGTCTGTATCGTCATTCGCGACAGCGTTGGGTCTTCGGTAGGCGCGACCGTCAGGCTTTCAATGTTGTAGCCGCGGGCAGAAAACAGGCCCACGACCCGGGAAAGGGCGCCAGGCTCGTTTTCAAGTAAAACTGCAATGATGTGTTTCATAAAAGATTCCTCTTTTCGCCGCCCTCCCCTGCGCACGGTAATGCGCAGGCTTGGCAAGCAATAGATTCGTCAGAAGACGGGGATTAAACGGATGTAACTCGAAAACTCAGAGGTCCTCAGACCCCAACAGCATCTCGTTGATGCCCTTACCGGCTTGCACCATTGGGAAGACATTTTCGGTAGGGTCGGTGCGGAAGTCCATAAAGACAGTCCGGTCCTTGAGCTTGCGAGCCTCACGCAACGCCGGCTCAACATCCTGCGGCTTTTCGATCAGCATGCCAACGTGACCATAAGCTTCGGCGAGCTTCACGAAGTTTGGCAGTGCATCCATGTAGCTGTGGCTGTAGCGGCCTTCGTAATCCAGCTCTTGCCACTGGCGCACCATGCCAAGATAACGGTTGTTCAGCGAAACGATTTTGACCGGCGTGTTGTATTGCAGGCAGGTAGAGAGCTCCTGGATGCACATCTGAATCGAGCCTTCACCCGTGATGCAGAAGACCTCCGAATCAGGCTTGGCCAGCTTGATTCCCATGGCATAAGGCAGGCCAACGCCCATGGTGCCCAGGCCACCAGAGTTGATCCAGCGACGCGGCTCTTCGAATTTGTAATACTGGGCCGCCCACATCTGGTGCTGACCGACGTCGGAGGTAATGTAGGTATCGGTGTCCTTTGTCATCTTGCATAGCGTTTCCACAACGTACTGCGGCTTGATGACATCACCCTTGCCCATGCTGTACTTCATGCAATCGCGCTTGCGCCAGCCTTCAATCGTGTCCCACCAGGCACCAAGTGAATTTGAATCAGGTTTCAGCCCGGACTCCTTGATCATGGAGATCAGCTCGTTCAGCACATCCTTGACGTCGCCAACGATGGGGATATCGACCTTCACGCGCTTTGAAATGCTCGAAGGATCAATGTCGATGTGGATGATTTTTCTCTCGTTCTGCGCAAAGTGTTTCGGATTACCGATAACACGATCATCAAAACGTGCGCCAACAGCCAGCAAAACATCGCAGTTTTGCATGGCGTTGTTGGCTTCCACTGTTCCGTGCATGCCCAGCATGCCAAGAAATTTCCTGTCGCTCGCCGGATAGGCGCCAAGGCCCATCAGGGTGTTCGTGCACGGGTAGCCAAGCATGTCCACCAGCGTGCGCAATTCCTGAGACGCATTGCTCAGCAAAACCCCGCCACCGGTATAGATATAAGGCCGTTTGGCCGTCATCAGCAGCTGCAAGGCCTTTCGAATTTGCCCACCGTGGCCCTTGCGCACAGGGTTGTACGAACGCATTTCCACCGTCTGCGGGTAACCCGTGTAGGCCGTCTTGTTGAACGACACATCTTTCGGGATGTCCACAACCACGGGACCTGGCCGGCCGCTTCTGGCAATGTGGAAAGCCTTCTTCATGACCTCGGCCATGTGTCGCACGTCTTTAACCAGAAAGTTATGCTTGACGATAGGTCTGGTGATGCCGACTGTGTCGCATTCCTGAAATGCGTCCAGGCCTATGGCGGCCACCGGCACTTGGCCGGTGATGATGACCATAGGAATGCTGTCCATGTAGGCCGTTGCGATACCGGTAATCGCATTGGTTACGCCGGGACCCGAGGTCACCAGCGCTACGCCGACGTCGCCGGTCGCGCGCGCATAGCCATCAGCCGCATGCACTGCAGCCTGCTCGTGACGTACCAGAACGTGCTGGATTGAATCCTGCTTGTAAAAGGCGTCGTAAATATGAAGTACCGCACCGCCTGGGTAACCCCATATGTACTTGACGCCCTCAGCCTGCAGGGATTTGACAAGGATTTCGGCACCGCGCAGTTCCTGCGATCCGGTCGATGAAGTTGAATTTGCAGACGCTGCTGCAGCGGAAGTAATTTCCGCTTTGGAGATTTCCATGATGATGAACCTTTGTGAATTTCTCTAACGAAATACCTTGGGTGCCTCTTCGCCTGCCCTTGTGGGGCTGCGTCAAGACTTGAGGCCAAAACCATGAGCGGAAACATAAACCGCCGAGCCATGACCCGTTTGCCGTTTGAATTGCAGGTCGTATTATGACATTTCATGTTGTTCAATCACCGCAACAGCGCAGAATCCGGCCCTCGACGCGCACCGCGATGCGATAATTTTGGCTAAAGCACCACAATAGCCGCAGACCTGGACAAAACCGGACCCCCTTACCGTTGGCAACCGAACAAGAACTTTCTGACTTCCTGAAAAGCGTTGAAAAACGGGCTTTCAAGCGAAGCATCTACCATGTTCGGGATGAAGAAGCTGCTCTTGACATAGTCCAGGACAGCATGATGAAGCTGGCGCACAGCTATGGCGACAAGCCTGCGGCGGAACTGCCCATGCTTTTCCAGCGGATTCTGTCAAACACCACCCTGGACTGGTTTCGCCGCCGCAAGACCAGAAACGCGATTTTCTCCAATATGAGCGACTTCGAATCTGCCGGGGATGACGGAGATTTCGATATTCTGGAAACTTTAGAGGCCCAAACCGGATCAGAGGGAACAGAAAGCGCCCAGGATGCGACTGAACGGGCGCAAATCCTGCGGGAAATCGAAGAGGAAGTAAAACAGCTGCCGGGCCGTCAACGGGAAGCGTTTCTGATGCGTTACTGGGAGGAGATGGATGTCGCTGAAACTGCTGCTGCCATGGGCTGCTCCGAGGGCAGCGTCAAAACACACTGTTCACGCGCTGTCCTGGCTCTCAGTAAGGCGCTGGGTGCCAAAGGGATAAAACTATGACGAATTCACTACAAAATCGCGCCGACATCCTCCAGGACCGCTTTGCACTCAAAGCCACCTCATACCTGTCTGCAGGTACTGCTGACCTGCCCTACGATATTTCCGAGCGACTCCGTGCTGCCCGCGTGCAGGCTGTTGCAAAACGCAAGGTCGCACGCACCCAGACAGCCGGGGTTTTGGCCGTATCCGGTGGTAGCGCAGTTGTGGGCTGGGGATCAGACGATGGACTCAACTGGTGGTCACGCATTGGTTCCGTAGTGCCCTTGCTGGCACTTGTGGTAGGTCTTTTGACCATCAATTCAATCCAGAATGACAATCGCGCCCAGGAAGTTGCCGAAGTAGATGCAGCTTTATTGACAGACGAGCTGCCGCCTGCCGCTTTTGCAGACCCCGGTTTTGTCCAGTTCCTGAAAGCCACCCGTTAGGCCTTGCCATCCCGATTGACCAAATGATCGCGCTGGCTGCACCCGCTCACACTTCAACGACAACTGAACTCACTGCTGTTCGTTCCTCCCCGGTTGAAAACCTGGCAAAGGCAACCTTGTTGTCATTGGCTTTGTTTCTTTTGGCAGGTTTATGCTTCCCGGCTTTAGCCCAGCAGCCGGCAGCAAAGCCGCTGCCGGCGTCCAGCACGGCTGCGGGCAGCAAGTCGACCGCCCCATCAGTCAAAACCGCACCCGTTGTGTCGCGGCCTTCATGGGCTGAACTCACGGCGATGCAGCAGCAGACCCTCAAACCCCTGGCTGCAAGCTGGAACAGCATCAGCGAGCCTCAAAAGCGCAAATGGCTGGAAATTTCAAAGAACTACCACTCGCTCGCCCCCGATGGGCAGGCCACGATGCACAGCCGCATGAACGAGTGGGTGGCACTGAGCCCGCAGCAGCGCGCTGAAGCACGCCTGAATTTCGCCAAGACAAAAGAGTTGTCGAAACAGCTGACCCCTGAAGAGAAAAAAGCAAAGTGGCAGACATACCAGGCACTCAGCCCTGAAGAAAAACAGAAACTTGCAGCCAAGGCTAGTGCCCGTCCAACGGGTGCAGCTACGGCAGTCAAACCCGTCGCACCCCAAAAACTGGCGGCAGTGCCACCAGGTGGCGCAAAAACTGCCCCTAAAATGGTGCCAGCCCCAGCTACAGGCAATGTCCCCGCTACAGCAGTTCCGGCGACTGCAGTACAGCGCTGACCCTGTCCCGACGCGGCCCAAAACCGGCCGAAACGTGTTCCTTGCACGGCCAAAGCGCAAACTACCGTATTGCCGAACCCGCCATTACACCGAAATTGAATACTTTATCCGTACCATCCTTACCAAGACGCATGGCGTGCTGGGTTTATGAGGGCTTGCTGATGTTCGGCGTTGTCTTCATAGCCGGCTATCTTTTCAGTACCCTGAGCCAAACCCGTAATGCTCTCGACAACCGCCACGCCCTGCAGGCTTTCCTGTTCGTGGTGTTTGGGATCTATTTCGTATGGTTTTGGGCAAAGGGCCAGACCCTGGCCATGAAGACCTGGGATATCCGGGTGGTCGACAGGAACGGCGCGCAGATCACGCAACAACGTGCGCTACTTCGCTACATACTCAGCTGGATCTGGTTTTTACCCCCCCTTGGCATCAGCTGGTTTTTGGGGCTTCCAGGCATTGAGGGTGCCGTGCTTGCACTGGGCTGGGTGGGCGTCTGGGCCGTGTTGGCTAGGCTTCAACCTCAAAAGCAGTTCTGGCATGACGCCTGGGCGGGTACGCAGCTGGTCACCTGGACTGCCCCGGAGCGGTCCCGGAAAAACAGGCGCAAGGCACAACAAGCAGAAAAAGCCGCTTGATACGCCACACGGACAAAACATCAAGCTGCAACAATCCGCCCGCAGAATATCGGCATGTTTGAACACCCCCCTCACGCAGCATCGCCACTGCCGGCATCCGAAGCCAATCCCCAGAAACACCGCAAAGGCATGAGTCGTCTATGGCATGCATTCGGCTACTCATTGGCCGGACTGCGTGCAGGCTGGCATGAAACGGCTTTCAGACAGGAACTGCTGGCCTCTGCCGTACTGCTCCCCGCCGCCTTCTGGCTGGGAAGTACCTGGCTGGAAACAGCCATGCTTGCAGGTACCGTCATTCTCATCATGATTGTCGAATTGCTGAACACGGGCATAGAGACCGCCATTGACCGCATAGGCCCGGAATGGCACGACCTCTCCAAACGGGCCAAAGACATGGGAAGTGCCGCCGTGCTGCTCAGCCTGATACTCTGCGCAGGCACGTGGCTGATGGCCCTGCTTCACAAACTCCCGGGATAAACAAACCTTGCCAGTACCCCCAACACCCGCCTTTTCACTCTGTGTTTACTGCGGCTCGCGCGCCGGAAACGATCCGGAATTTTCAGCAACTGCCGAATTCGTGGGGACCTGGATAGGTCAGCATGGCGGCCAACTCGTTTATGGTGGCGGCCGCAATGGCCTGATGGGTATCGTTGCCGATGCAACGCTGGCCGCCGGTGGGCGGGTGATTGGCGTGATTCCCCAAGCACTGGTTGAAAAGGAATGGGCGCACAGCGGCTGCACGGAACTCCACATTGTTGAGAACATGCATGAGCGCAAGCGCATCATGGCCGAGAATGCCGGCGCTTTTCTGGCCCTGCCGGGGGGAATTGGCACTCTTGAAGAGTTTTTTGAAGTCTGGACGTGGCGCCAGTTGGGCTATCACGACAAACCGGTGGGTCTGCTCAACATGGGCGGTTACTACGACAGCCTGCTGGCTTTCCTCGGCTCATCAGTCACCGCCGGCTTCATGAACGACGCCCTGATGAACCTTATCCACGTGAACGGGCAGGCTGAACCACTTTTGACGGCGCTGGTCAATGCAGCAGGAATTTCGTCCGCCGCGACCCGGCTGGATCAGATATGAACTGGTCCGCTGCCGGATACTGAAGTCAATCAGACGGCTGCGTCGTCTTCCTCGCCTGTGCGTATGCGCAAAACGCGCTCAACACTGGTGATGAAAATCTTCCCGTCACCGATTTTCCCGGTCCGTGCAGCGCGCACGATGGCCTCGACGCAGCGATCAACCTCAGTGCTTTTAACCACGACTTCAACCTTCACCTTCGGAAGGAAGTCGACCACATACTCCGCACCCCGGTACAACTCTGTATGGCCTTTCTGGCGGCCAAAACCCTTGACCTCCGTCACGGTCAGCCCGGTGACGCCGCATTCAGCAAGTGCTTCACGGACCTCTTCCAGCTTGAAGGGTTTTAGGATTGCGGTAATTTGTTTCACTGAAAGTCTCCGTTAAATAAAGCTGGTCAGCCATGTTGTTGGCATGAATGTAGCGCCTATTCGGCCAGTCGTCTGGGACAGCCGCTTCAAGCCCTGAATTTGCTGGTGATAGGGTAGCGCCAATCCTTGCCGAAACTCCTGTGAGTTACCCGGATTCCAACCGGGGCCTGCCGCCGCTTGTACTCATTGATCTTGATAAGCCGGGTGACGCGCTCGACCACTGCAGGCTCGAAACCGGCAGCAATGATGCTGTCAATGCTCTGGTCGTTTTCCATGTAGCGCTCCAGGATCGCATCCAGCACCTCATAAGCCGGCAAGCTGTCCTGGTCGGTCTGGTCGGGCCTGAGTTCGGCACTCGGCGGCCTGGTGATGATGCGCTCCGGGATGGGTTGGCTACCTGTACCGTAAGGATCGTTCTCATTGCGCCAGCGCGCCAGCCTGAACACCGTCGTTTTCAACAGGTCCTTGATCACGGCAAAACCGCCCGCCATATCGCCATACAGGGTGCAATAACCTGTTGCCATTTCGCTCTTGTTGCCGGTCGTCAACACAATCGAGCCAAACTTGTTCGACAGCGCCATCAGAAAAACACCCCGGATACGCGCCTGGATGTTTTCCTCGGTGGTGTCCTCCGCCAGCCCCCTGAACTCCCCCGCCAGTGATGCCTTGAACGCCTCAAACTGGGGAACGATGGATATCTCGTCGTAACGCACCTTCACGCGTGCAGCCATTTCACGGGCATCAATCCAGGAGATATCCGCCGTGTAGGGCGACGGCATCATGACCGTGCGGACCTTGTCCGCACCCAGCGCATCCACGGCTATGGCCAGTACCAGCGCGGAATCAATGCCGCCCGACAGACCAAGAATCGCGCCAGGAAAGCCGTTCTTGCCGAGATAGTCACGCACGCCAAGCACCAGCGCGTCCCAAAGATCTGCCTCGTGGCTGCGAACTGGCGCCACACTGGCCGCCAGTTCAATTCCTGACTGGGTACGGCGCACGTCGATATGGAACAGACTCTCACGGAAACTTTCAGCCCGGCCGGCGAGAGAGCCATCGGCCTGCAGGGCGAACGAAGCACCTTCGAACACAATTTCATCCTGGCCGCCCACGAGATGCGCATAGACCAGCGGCAGTCCGGTGGTTTGCGCACGTGCAGTCATCATCATTTCCCGCTCGCCCCCTTTGCCCACATGAAAAGGGGAGGCATTGATGACCACAATCATCTCGGCACCCGACTCGGCGGCAAGCCTGGCCGGTTCTTCAAACCAGGCATCCTCACAGATCAAAAGCCCGACGCTGATGGCATCTTCGCCTTCACCAGCCTGAAATACGCATGTCCCCTTGCCGGGTGTGAAATAACGCCGCTCGTCAAACACCTGGTAGTTCGGCAACTCTCGCTTGGCGTAGGTTTCAATGATGCGCCCCTCACGCAGCACCATGGCGGCATTGTGGCGTTGCTGGACCTCAACACTTCTGGTGCGCACGCCCAGGCCGCTGTCACCGTGTGTCGGTGTCCCCACCACCACCGTCAGGCCTTTTAACCCGGCAAGCGCATGGGCCACCAGATTCACGGCATCATCACAGGCGCGGATGAAGGACGGGCGCAGAAAAAGATCTTCGGCCGCATAGCCGCAGATGGCCAGCTCGGGCGTAACCACCAGTCGCGCACCTTCAGCGTAAGCAGTCCGGGCAGCTTCGATGATTTTTTGGGCGTTGCCCGGCATGTCGCCCACGCAGTAGTTCAATTGGGCGACGCAAATTTTGAGTGACATAAAAGAGATGGAACCCGCAAACACGTGAAAAACGACTCAAACGATTATGTCATTCGTGTGCTGGATTCGCCGCTGGACATCGATGCCCGCGCGTGGAATGCATTGCTGTCGGAACAGGAGAAGGACGGCGTGATCAACCCCTTCATGCGCCACGAATACCTGGCCGCCATGCACGAGAGCGGCAGCGCTGTTCCAGAGACGGGCTGGACGCCCCGCTTCATCACCTTGTGGAACAGCGAAACGTTGGCAGGTGCATGCGCCCTGTATTTGAAGTCGCATTCTTATGGTGAGTATGTATTCGACTGGGCCTGGGCCAATGCCTACCAGCAGCATGGGTTGAAGTACTACCCCAAGGCGCTGGTCGCTGCCCCGTTCACGCCTGTACCCGGCGCACGCCTGCTTGCCCGTACCCCGGAAGATCGCACGCTGCTGGTCAAGGCCATCACGGCGTGGTGCGGGGAAGAGAAGCTGTCATCGCTGCACCTGCTGTTTGTCGACGATGAAGATGTTCAGGCCTGCGAAGCGGCTGGCCTGATGCTGCGGCATACGGTGCAGTTTCACTGGCAGAACATCAATCCGGCATCGGGCGAAAAGTTCAGGGATTTTGATGATTTCCTGATGTCCCTCAACCAGGAAAAGCGCAAAAAGATCCGCCAGGAGCGGCGCAAGGTGCTTGATGCGGGCATCACCTTTCGCAAGGCCTTGGGCAAGGACATAGCAAGCAGCGACTGGGACTTCTTTTATGAGTGCTACGAACGCACTTACTACGAGCATGGCAACGCCCCCTACCTGAGCCGCAATTTCTTCCAGCGAATGCAGGACACCATGCCGGAGAACTGGCTGCTGTTTATTGCAGAACATACAGGTGCAGGCGGTGAGGTGCAGCCGATCGCCGCAAGCCTGATCGCGATCAGTGCTTCCCCCGCAGCTGAAGGCGGCGTACAAAAACCAGCCATTGCCTACGGCCGGTATTGGGGAGCGCTTGCCCGCGTGGACTGCCTGCACTTCGAAGCCTGCTATTACCAGCCCCTGGAATGGTGCATTGCAAATGGCTACCAGCGTTTTGAAGGAGGCGCCCAGGGAGAGCACAAGATGGCGCGAGCCCTCTTGCCGGTAAAAACCACCAGTGCCCACTGGTTGGCGCATCCTGCATTCGCTGACGCGGTGGAGCGTTTTCTGGAGAAGGAAGTTGCGGGTATCGCCGGCTATATGAACGAGCTCAAAAGCAGAAGTCCGTTGAAAGCCTGAGCAACATGATTTGTACCGGCGCCCCAAGATGTTGCATAAAAGTGACCTTTACCAAATTTTTTGCACCAAATAAATACACAAATTTGGTGCAAAAGTTAAGATAAATACAAGATTGGGCATTTCGCCAGATCCATCCAAACAGGAACTCCAAAGTGAAAAAAATCCTGACTGCCTGCGCCATCGCAGCAGCAACCCTCGTAGCAGCTCCCGCTTTCGCACAAGGTTACATCGGTGCTGGCCTGGGTTCTTCCAAAATCAGCGGCTTTGACAATGGCACCATCGCTGGTGGCAACACCAGCAAGGGCACTGCCAAAATTTTTGGTGGTTTCCAGTTCACCCCAAATTGGGGCATGGAAGTTCAGTACTCTGACCTTGGCCGCCGTAACCTCACCAATGCCGGCGTTGCAGCTGGGTCGATGAGCACCTCGCAGTTCGGCCTCTCCGGCACGGGTACCCTGCCGATGAGCTCCGGCTTCTCGCTGCTGGGCAAGCTGGGCGTGTCCGCAAACCGCACGACCGGCGCCGCAAGCGCGAACAATACCGGCCTGCTGATTGGCGTAGGCGTTGCCTACAACTTCACGCCAGCGTTGTCCGCACGTCTGGAATATGAAGATTTCGGCAAGGTCGGCACCGTCGCAGCAAACGGCAGCACCGTTCGCGCCAATGCCTACTCCCTGAACCTGAAATACGCATTCTGATTTTCAGCCAGCGTAAGAAAAAAAGCCGGGTTTGACCCGGCTTTTTTACGTCTGCGCACGGGGCTCGCGGGGCAAAATGCCCATACACAAGCCATGCAACAGTTTGAGCCATCAATAGCCATAAACCCTCTGGGTCGCGCCCACGCCCGGCGCCTGCGCGAGATATACCGCTCCGCCGGCTGGCCGTGCCAGGACCTGCTGGAAATAGAGCTGCTGGCCGCAGGCCTGCTTGAAAGGGTCGGCAGTAACAGTGGCCATGAAACACTGCGCGTGACCGACACAGGAATGGCCCACCTGGCCAGCGCACTGGTCAAGAACCGCTCGGCCCTCTCAAAACACGAAACCCTTGTAGAACAGGTCGCCCGCGACATGGTGCGCGCCGGGCGCATCGCCTGGCGCGGTCTGGGCCTGCGCGCCCAGTTGCCTGCGGAAGCCGAAGGTGGCAAGTTGCGCTGGTGCATGGCAAAGCCTGATGTCTTCTCCATCCGCAACACGTCCGTCGCCGAGTACGTAGACCCGATCGTGCATGAGATCAAGGTACACCGCTCTGACCTGCTGGGCGACCTGCGCAAGCCCGAGAAACGTGCCGCCTACCTCGATCTGGGTGGCGAGTGCTGGTATGTGCTGGGTTGCGACGCCAAAGGCCATCCAATTGCCACAGCAGAAGAAATACCCGTGGAATGCGGCGTGATGCTGGCGCAAAACGGCAACCTGACTGTCCTGCGTGCCGCGCCGCGGCGTCAGCGACAGGCCCTGCCCTTCGGCGTCTGGCTGGCACTGGCCAAGGCCACGCCGGTCTCAGGGCTGACCGATGATGACCAGGGGCTGCTGGCTTGCGACTGACCGGTCCGGCTGACTGTGCCTGGCCGAATCTGTAAAAATTTAATGTTTACGGCAAAATATTAACGTAAACATTAAAATTTCTTTAATTGTTAATATAGAAGTTAACATTTCCATTTTTGGTAATGCCAACACCGACCAGGTGCTTAAAAAACAGGCAAAAATGACCAGTTTTTTGGTATCAAATCGGCTGCAGCCCTTTAAATACGTGCGTGATCCGCTACTAAATTCATAGTTATTTCGCCACTCCCGCCCGTTGACCACCATGCGCCGGGGCCGCTGGAGCAATCGCGGCTAACCCTAGTGCCGCGTGCAACGCTGCTCGGTTAACGTGACTTCTACGGAGACAACAACAATGAAATCACTGACCGGCCTGGACGCGACGTTCCTTTACCTTGAAACCCCCGAGATGCCCATGCATGTGGGGTCCTTCAACCTGTGCGAACTGCCAGCCGGTTTCAAGGGAAGCTTCCACAAGGAGGTCACCAAACACATTGCCAGTCGCATGCATCTCGCGCCTGTCTTCAGCCGCAAACTGGTGTTCATGCCGCTGGATCTGGGCCACCCGATCTGGGTCGAGGCAGATTCGGTGGACATCAGCTTTCACGTGCGCCGCGCCGGGCCGCCCCAAGCAAGCACAGCCCCCCGAGGGGGCAGCGCAGCACACGAAGTGGCAAGCGTGGGGGCAAAAAGTGTACGTCGTGCGGATTCGGCAAAGAAGAGTGCAGCCCCCATGACGTTGGCAGAGGCCCACAAGCTCTGCGCGCAGCTGCATGGGGAATTGATAGACCGCAACTACCCGCTCTGGGAGTTCTACGTTTTTGACCGCATCAAGCTGCCCGAGTCGCAAGGCGGCAAGGTGGTGGCCGGCTTCTTTTCAAAGATTCACCATGCAGCGCTTGATGGCAAGGGCGGTGTCATGCTCGCCAACGCCCTGATGGACATGGGCCCGGTCCCGCGCGAAGTGCCGCCGCCTGATCCCAACCGCCGCCGCAAGCTGGAGTCCGACCTCAAGCTCGGCAAGATGATCGGCTCGGTCTTTTCGAGCTCGCTGGGCCAGCTGGTCAAGGCGGCCAGATCACTGCCGTCTGCTGCCAGCACATTCGGCAGCACCCTCGCAAGACAATCGGTGGGCACTTCGGCTACAGGGGTCAAAGCCAAAATGCCCATGAAACTCGCGCCCGCCACGCCCTTCAATGCAGGCATCACCACCGGCCGGGTCTTTGTCACCGCCACCGTGCCGCTGGCGGAATGCAAGGCCATGGGCAAGGCAGTGGGCGGATCATTCAACGACATCGTGCTGTGGCTGTGCTCGACTGCCCTTCGCAGCTACCTGACACAGCACCACAGCCTGCCGAAAAAATCGCTGGTGGCCGCCATGCCGGTATCGTTGCGCGAGGCCGGTGCGACGGATGCCACCAATCTGGGCAACCAGGTGAGCATGACTCTGGTTGAGCTGGGCACGCACCTGGCACACCCGCTCAAGCGCATGAATGCCATCATGGTCTCGACTGCGAAGGTCAAAACGTCGATGCAAAGCCTCAAAGGACTGTTGCCGACGGACTACCCTTCCCTGCTGGCACCGTGGCTGATCGGCGGTGCCGCAAAAATGGCCTTGAATGCCTATGGCAAGAGCGGCATGGCCAGCCGCCTGCCCATGGTGGCCAATCTGGCGATTTCCAATGTGCCCGGCGCACCTGTGCCCCTGTATCTCGCGGGGGCGCAGTTCCTGACCTTTCACCCGCTGTCCATCATCCTGCATGGCCTGGCGCTGAACATCACCATACAAACCTATGCCGGCCATGTTGATTTCGGCATCGTTGCAGACAAAAAAGCCCTGCCTTACGCCAATGACCTGGCCAAAGCGATTGAGGCCGCCTTCAGGGAAGCGCAAAGCCTGCTTGCCCCCGCCAGTACGGCCACAGTCGCCAAGGTGACGAAAACCTCGGCAAACACAGCAAAGTCAGAGAAACTTCCTACGGCAACAGGCACAAAGCGCGCCGATACTGCCACCAGGTCCACAAAAGCAAACACCTCCAATGCCCCAAGCCATGGCAAGCCCGCAGTCAAAAAAACCGCCCTCAAAAAACCAGGCCGCAAGCCAGTCTCAAGATAGTTTCGCGATGCCGCATGACCAGCCTCCCAGCGCATGGCTGCTGGCACTGGAGTTGCGCGCATTCTGGGAGTTCGGTGCGCTGCTGCCGTCATGGCCCTTGCTGGCACGAGCACCCAGGGGAGATGGCCACGCCGTGATGGTGTTCCCGGGCCTCTCGGCCAATGATGCGTCCACCGTGCCGCTCAGGCATTACCTGCAGTCGCTCAACTACAAGCCCTGGGGCTGGGAACAAGGTTTCAACTTCGGCCCCCGCGCAGGTGTGCTCGACGAAGCCAAAAACAACCTCATCCGCACCTTTGAAAGCACAGGCCAAAAAGTCAGCCTGATCGGCTGGAGCCTGGGCGGCGTGTATGCCCGCGAACTGGCCAAAGAGCTGCCGGAGATGGTGCGTTGCGTCATCACCCTCGGTACACCCTTTGCAGGCTCGCACAAGGCCACCAACGCCTGGCGCATTTATGAGCTGGCCAGCGGACGCAAGATAGAGCGTGAAGCAGAAAGCTATGACCTGCCGGGGGCACCGCCCGTGCCCACCACCAGCATCTATTCACGCACCGATGGGGTTGTGGCCTGGCAGGCCAGCATCCAGGCACCCGGCAAAACAAGGCCGCAGACCGAAAACATAGAAGTGCTGGCCAGCCATATCGGGCTGGGCGTCAACCCCAGCGCCTGGTGGGCCGTGGCTGACCGGCTGGCGCAGCCTGAGGGGCAGTGGAAGCCATTTTCACGCGAGGCGAAAGGCCGGCTTCACGGCTTGATCTATCCAGACCCTGTTCGCAGTCGCTGATGAAACCGCTCACGTAAAAAAAGGCCTGTTAAGGCCTTTTTTACAGGGTATGCGTTCGACTAGAAATCATGCACATTGAACTGGTAATCCGCCGTGACTTCGCCAAGCAGGCTCAAGCCAACATCAGGCGCTGACCTCAACGCTTCTGAAATCTTCCTGTTGAAGCCGACAAGGATATCCTTGGCCTTGTCTGCCGACTCCGGCGTCACGCCCTGGTCTTCGTACTGAACGACATAACCGTGTGCGGCAACGCCGATTACAAAATAGAAGGCCGCATTGGATGCGTCTTCCTTCATCAGGCGGAAGGCATCCTTGTAAAGAAGCTTGAAGGAATCGGTACCCGATTCCGCCTTCTCAAACCTGCCTGCCGATTCATCAAAATTCATTGCCTGGCTCCTGAAATGGCGGGGCCATCATTGGCCCGGTGCATGTACACAGTATCAGGCAAACCTCAGGCGTTCGCCTTGGCGTAATTGGCAATGCCGTCTGCGATCTCCTTGTGGGCCGCGTCGGTGCCTTCCCAGCCGTTGATCTTGACCCACTTGCCTTCTTCCAGATCCTTGTAGTGCTCAAAGAAATGGGCAATGGTCTTCAGGCGCAGGGGGTTCATGTCTTCAGGTTTCTGCCACTGCGTGTACAGCGAGCATTTCTTGTCGATGGGCACCGCCAGCACCTTGCCGTCTTCACCGGCTTCGTCGGTCATCTTCAGGATGCCGATGGCGCGGCAGGTCACCACCACGCCCGGGATCAGCGGCACGGGCGTGATCACCAGCACATCGACCGGGTCACCGTCGCCGCTGAGCGTCTTGGGTACATAACCGTAATTGGTCGGGTAGTGCATGGAGGTGCTCATGAAGCGGTCCACAAAAATCGCGCCGGACTCCTTGTCCACTTCATATTTCACCGGATCGGCGTTCATCGGGATTTCAATGATGACGTTGAAGGCTTGGGGGGCGTTTTTGCCGGGAGTAACTTTATCGAGGGACATGTTTACTTTTAAGTTGAAGAAAAGGGAACTGGTGCCCGCCTGGTGAGCCTGGCCGCAGCGGCTGGCGCTGGCACATGCTGGAAGGGGCAGTCGGTATTTACCCTCATTTTACTGATTCAGGCCTGACACTTCGTCAAGATGTCACGATTTGGCGTTAAATTTCAAAGGTTGGCCAATCGTCTCCGAACGCAGAAGTCGTGAGCAACGAGGAAGCAACGCAGCGGGGGCACCGCTAGCGTGGCGCCCCCTCCAAGCGAAAAACGACACAGGAGATTCTTATGACAGGCAACTCAGCGCTTATTCTTGCGCTCGTCTGCGGGCTGGTAGCCGTGGCTTACGGCATCTGGGCGCGCAGCTGGATTCTTTCCCAGGACGCAGGCAACGCCCGCATGCAGGAAATCGCAGCCGCCATCCAGACCGGCGCAGCCGCGTATCTTGCACGGCAGTACAAAACCATTGCCATCGTCGGCGTAATCCTCGCCGTATTGATTGGCCTCTTCCTGGACATCAAGACCTCGCTCGGCTTTATCGTCGGCGCGGTTTTATCCGGCGCCTGCGGGTTTATCGGCATGAACGTCTCGGTGCGCGCCAATGTGCGTACCGCACAGGCCGCCACCAAAGGCATTGGCCCCGCACTTGACGTTGCCTTCCGCGGCGGCGCCATCACCGGCATGCTGGTGGTCGGTTTGGGCCTGCTCGGCGTGACCGGCTTCTACTGGTTCCTGGCCGGTGGCGCAGCAGCCGACGCAAAACTGCCAGCCATCCTGAACCCGCTAATCGGCTTTGCCTTCGGCTCGTCCCTGATCTCGATCTTCGCGCGCCTCGGCGGCGGCATCTTCACCAAGGGCGCAGACGTCGGCGCCGACCTGGTGGGCAAGGTGGAAGCCGGCATCCCCGAAGATGACCCGCGTAACCCGGCCGTGATTGCCGATAACGTGGGCGACAACGTCGGTGACTGCGCCGGCATGGCGGCCGACCTGTTTGAAACCTACGCCGTCACGCTGATCGCCACCATGGTGCTGGGCGCCCTTCTGCTGGCCAGCTCGGGCACAACCGCCGTGGCGTACCCGCTGGCGCTGGGTGGTGTCTCCATCATCGCGTCCATCATCGGCTGCTTCTTCGTCAAGGCCTCGCCCGGCATGAAGAACGTGATGCCTGCGCTCTACAAGGGCCTGGCGATTGCCGGCGTGCTCTCGCTGATCGCCTTCTTCTTTGTGACGAAATGGCTGATGCCCGATAACGCCATCATGGAAACCGGCACGCAGATGCGCCTGTTCGGCGCCTGCGCTGTCGGCCTGATCCTGACCGGCGCACTCTGCTGGGTGACCGAGTACTACACCGGCACGCAGTACAAGCCCGTGCAGCATATTGCACAGGCATCGACCACCGGCCACGGCACCAACATCATTGCCGGCCTGGGCGTGTCCATGCGTTCCACCGCCTGGCCCGTGATTTTTGTCTGTATCGCCATCATGGTGTCGTTCAAGCTGGCAGGCCTTTACGGCATCGCCATTGCGGCGACCTCCATGCTCAGCATGGCCGGTATCGTGGTGGCGCTTGACGCATACGGCCCCATCACCGACAACGCAGGCGGCATTGCCGAGATGGCCGAGCTGCCCAGCAGCGTGCGCGACATCACCGACCCGCTGGACGCAGTCGGCAACACCACCAAGGCCGTGACCAAGGGTTATGCCATCGGCTCGGCCGGACTTGCAGCGCTGGTGCTGTTTGCCGACTACACGCACAAGTTAGAGAGCTATGGCCGCGCCATCAGCTTCGATCTGAGCAACCCCATGGTCATCATCGGCCTCTTCATCGGTGGCCTGATCCCCTACCTCTTCGGCGCCATGGCGATGGAAGCCGTGGGCCGGGCAGCCGGTGCCGTGGTGGTTGAAGTGCGCCGCCAGTTCCGCGACATCAAGGGCATCATGGACGGCACGGGCAAGCCCGAGTACGACACCGCCGTTGACATGCTCACGACTGCGGCCATCAAGGAAATGATGATCCCTTCCCTGCTGCCTGTGGTGGTGCCGATTCTGGTCGGCCTCTTCCTTGGCCCGCAGGCACTCGGCGGTTTGCTGATGGGCACCATCGTGACCGGCCTGTTTGTGGCGATCTCGATGTGTACCGGCGGCGGCGCATGGGACAACGCCAAGAAGTACATTGAAGACGGCCACCACGGCGGCAAGGGCTCTGAAGCCCACAAGGCAGCCGTGACAGGCGACACCGTTGGCGACCCGTACAAGGACACGGCCGGCCCGGCCGTCAACCCGCTGATCAAGATCATCAACATCGTGGCACTGCTCATCGTGCCGCTGATGATGAAGTTCCACACGGCAGACGCCGCACCGGCTGCACCGATGGCGGCACCCGCCCCCATCAGCGCACCGGCCATGGCGCCCTCCTCATCCATGCCGCCATTAGGTAACACCACGCCGACTGTGATGCCTACGCCTGCTGCCTCCAAATAGGCAACGGCACTCTCCCAAAAGCCCGCCTGCACCCTGCACGCGGGCTTTTTTGGTTGCAAAAACCGTCTTTCAAAGCCATGCAACTCAATTACATCGCCAACACCTCTGTTGCTTCATCTTCGGGCCGGACTATTCCCGTACTCGACCCGTCCGACGGCCAGGTCTTTGACGAGATCCAGCGCAGCAACGCCGCCGACATCAACACCGCCGTGCGCGCCGCCCGCGATTGCCTGGACCTCGTCTGGCACAAGGTCAGCGCCGCAGAACGTGGCCGGCTGCTCATGCGCCTCTCGGCAAAGATTGCAGCGCATGCCGATGAACTGGCGCTGATAGAGCAGCGCGACTGCGGCAAGCCCGTCAAGCAGGCGAAGGCAGATGCAGCAGCGCTGGTGCGCTACTTCGAGTTTTATGCCGGTGCCTGCGACAAGCTGCACGGCGAGACCATTCCCTACCAGGACGGCTACAGCGTCATGACCTGGCGCGAGCCGCATGGCGTGACGGGTCACATCATTCCCTGGAACTACCCCATGCAGATCTTCGGCCGCAGCGTGGGCGGTGCGCTGGCCGCCGGCAATGTCTGTGTGGTCAAGCCTGCTGAAGACGCCTGCCTGTCGCTGATTCGCGTGGCCGAGCTGGCAGCCGAAGTCGGCTTTCCGGCTGGCGCCATCAACATCGTCACCGGCTACGGCCATGAGGTAGGCGATGCGCTGGCGCGTCACAAGGGCATTGACCACATCAGTTTTACCGGCAGCCCTTCGGTCGGTACGCTGATCCAGCAGGTGGCTGCCGAGCGGCACTGCCCCGTCACGCTGGAGCTGGGCGGCAAGAGCCCGCAAATCGTCTTTGCCGATGCCGACCTGGACGCCGCCATCCCGACCATCATCAACGCCATCGTGCAGAACGCCGGCCAGACCTGCTCGGCCGGTTCGCGCCTGCTGGTCGAGCAATCGATTTACGAGCCGCTTCTGGAGCGCCTGGGCCATGCCTTCGAGAACCTGCGCGTCGGCCCGGCAGCGATGGACCTCGATGTCGGCCCGCTGATTCGCCAGAGCCAGCAGCAGCGCGTGTGGGATTTTCTGAGCGACGCACAGGTCGCCAACATCCCCATGGTGGCGCAGGGCCAGATCGTTGACGAAGCACCCGACACCGGCTTTTACCAGGCCCCTACCCTGCTGCGCGATGTGCCGGTGATGCACAGGCTGGCGCAGGAAGAAGTCTTTGGCCCGGTGCTGTGCGCCATGAGCTTCAAAAACGAACAGCACGCCATCGAACTGGCGAACGCCACGCAATTCGGCCTGGTCGCCGGCATCTGGACCCGTGACGGCGCGCGCCAGTTCCGCATGGCCAAACAGGTCAAAAGCGGCCAGGTTTTCATCAACAACTACGGCGCAGGCGGCGGTGTCGAGCTGCCATTTGGCGGCGTGAAGTCGTCGGGCTACGGACGCGAGAAAGGATTCGAGGCGCTGTATGGCTTCACCACCCTCAAGACGGTGGCGATTCGGCATGGGTAAGGCCGACAGCCGCTCAGAACCGAAAAATTTTGCCGTATACGTTAAAAATATGCCAAAAGTTAACTTCCATATTAACTTTTTGACTTTTTCAGCAGCGTCGCGGATCTCAAAAAGGCAAAAAAAGCCAAAAAATGTCATTTTTAGCTGCCAAATCAGGCTGCACGCCCATAGATACGTACGTGAGAAGCTACTGAATTTATAGCAATTCACCCCACTTTTCAGAATCACGAACCGAGACAAGAGACCACCATGCGCGTCAAAAACAAATCCATCATCGTCACGGGCTCGGGCGGCGGCATAGGCGAAGGCATTGCCCGCCGGCTGGCGGCCGAGGGCGCGCAGGTCATCGTCAACGACATCAATGTGGCGCTGGGTGAGAAAGTGGTTGCCGCCATCCTGAAGGCAGGCGGCACGGCCTCCTTCTTCGCCGCCGACGTCACGAAATCTGCCGAGGTGAAAGCGCTGGTGGATGCAGCCGTCCAGCGCTACGGCAAGCTTGATGTCATGGTCAACAACGCCGGCTGGACGCACCGTAACCAGCCGGCCCTGGACGTGAGCGAAGACGAGTTCGACAAGTGCTACGCCATCAACGTCAAAAGCATCTACCTCTCAACCATCCACGCGGTGCCGGTGTTTCGCGCCAATGGAGGCGGCAGCTTCATCAACATCGCATCAACGGCCGGCGTGCGGCCCCGCCCTGGGCTGACCTGGTACAACGGCTCCAAGGGCGCCGTCATCACCACGTCGAAGTCGCTTGCTGCCGAACTGGGGCCCGACAACATCCGCGTGAACTGCATCAACCCGGTCTTCAACCCAGACACCGGCCTGTCGGCCGAATTTGCCGGCGGCCCGGTTGATGAAGACCGCAAGGCCAGATTCAGGGCCAGCATTCCGCTGGGGCGCTTTTCAACCGCACTGGACGTGGCCAACGCCGCGCTTTACCTGGCCAGCGACGAGGCGGACTTCATCAGCGGGGTCTGCATCGAAGTGGACGGAGCCCGATGCGTTTAGACCGTAAATAGCCACCGGCACTGCAGGGCAGCGCCAATGCGGTAAATTCCAGCTTCAGCCCACCATGACCACCAAGACCATTCCCCTGGCAGACCTGCGCTATGCAAGCCGCTTACCGCACATCCCTGCCCGGCTGGATGCGCCCACCGGTTTGCTGGCAGACACGCTAGGCCGGCCGCTGCGCGATTTGCGCATCAGCGTCACCGACCGCTGCAACTTCCGCTGCAGCTATTGCATGCCCAGCGAAGTGTTCAACAAGGACTACGCCTTTTTGCCGCAAACCTCATTGCTCAGCTTTGAAGAAATCACGCGTCTGTCAAAGATTTTTGTAGCCCACGGCGTCGAGAAAATCAGGCTGACCGGCGGTGAGCCGCTCCTGCGCAAAAACCTTGAAGTGCTGATTGAAATGCTGGCGAAGCTGCAAACGACCGAGGGCAAGCCGCTGGACATCACGCTGACCACAAACGCATCGCTGCTGGCCAGAAAGGCCCAGTCGCTGAAAGACGCCGGCCTGCAGCGCGTGACCGTCAGCCTCGATGGGCTGGACGATGCCGTTTTCCGCCGCATGAACGATGTGGACTTCCCGGTCGCCGACGTGCTTGGGGGCATAGAGGCCGCACAGAAGGTCGGCCTGGCGCCTGTCAAGATCAACATGGTCGTCAAGCACGGTACCAATGATTCGGAAATCCTGCCCATGGCGCGCCATTTCCGCAATACCGGCACGGTCCTGCGTTTTATCGAATATATGGACGTGGGCGCCACCAACGGCTGGCGCATGGACGAGGTGCTGCCTTCTTCGCAGGTCATTGAGCGCATCAACGCCGAATTCCCCCTGTTGCCCATCACGGCCAACTATGCCGGCGAGACGGCGGAGCGCTGGTCTTATGCAGACGGCGGCGGCGAGGTCGGCGTGATCAGCAGCGTCACCAAGGCGTTTTGCGGCGACTGCAACCGCGCCAGGCTGTCGACAGAGGGCAAGCTGTTTTTATGCCTGTTCGCCAGCCAGGGCCACGACTTGCGCGCCCTGCTGCGCGGCAACTACGGCGACGACCAGTTGTCAGCGGCGGTGGGCGATATCTGGCAGGCGCGCAGCGACCGTTATTCAGAGCAGCGTGCTGCGCTTCCTGCAGATACCAGTCAGCCCGGCATCAACGGCAAGCGCGTGGAGATGAGCTACATAGGCGGCTAGGCTGGCGCCTGGGCAACAGGCCAGGCCATGAGGCCCGGCAGGTTTTATTTGGCGATATATTCCGGCTCGCCGTGATGGCCGGCTGCTTCCTTCACCTCGGCCGTGTTGGCACCCGGCACTGCCGCACGCGCAAACAGCGTGTACATGGTCGGCACCACAAACACCGTCAGCAAGGTACCCAGCGACATGCCGCCTACGATGACCCAGCCAATCTGGGTGCGGCTTTCTGCACCGGCGCCGTGGGCGAAGGCCAGTGGCACCGCGCCCAGAACCATGGCACCGGTCGTCATCATGATGGGACGCAGGCGCTGGGCCGAGGCCTTGACCAGTGCATCAATCATTTCCATGCCCTGCTCTCGCAGCTGGTTGGTGAACTCGACAATCAGAATGCCATGCTTGGTGATCAGGCCCACCAGTGTGATGAGGCCAATCTGTGAATAGACGTTGAGCGAGCCTCCTGACCATTTAAGCGCCAGCAGCGCGCCAATCATGGACAGCGGCACCGACAGCATGATGACCAGCGGATCGACAAAACTTTCAAACTGCGCAGCAAGCACCAGGAAAATAAACACCAGCGCCAGGACAAAAACAATGGCCAGCGCGCCCTGGGAGTTCCTGAATTCGCGCGACGTTCCGTTCAAGTCGGTGCTGTAGCCGGTCTTCAATATCTTTGCGGAGGTCTGGTCCATGAACCGCAAGGCCTCTCCCAGCGAGTAGTCGGGCGCCAGATTGGCGGTGATGGTGGCAGAGCGGCGCTGGCCAAAGTGATTGAGCTCGCGCGGCGACACGCTTTCACGCACCTTGACGAGGGCCGACAGCGGGATGATGGCGTCATTGCGGCCACGCACATAAATACGGTCGATGTCTTCCGGCGTGGTACGGCCGCTGGCATCGGTTTGCACGATCACGTCATACTGCTCGGCATCGCGTTTGTAGCGCGTCACATTGCGGCCACCCAGCAGGGTTTCAATGGCCTTGGCGACCACCTCCACGCTGACGCCCAGATCGGCCGCCTTGTCGCGTTCGACCTCAATGCGCAGCTCGGGCTTGTTCAGCCGCAAATCGATGTCTGGCGAAACAATGCCGGGGTTTTTGGCAATCTCTTCAAGCATCTGGCGCACCACAGCGTTGAGGTTCTGGTAGCTGTCAGAGGTCTGGATGACAAAGTTGAGCGGCCGCTCGCGGAAACCCTGGCCGAGCGAAGGCGGGGTGATGGGAAACGCCGTCACGCCGGGCAAGGCATTGAATCTGGGCTGCAACTGCCTGGCCAGATCGATGGTGGAGCGGTTGCGGTTGTCCCAGTCAACCGTACGGTAAACGACGCTCGCCTGCGCCACCGTGGGGTTGCCGACGCTGGCGAAGATACGGTCGAACTCGGGAAAGGACTCGCCCATTTTTTCGAGCGCCCGCGCATAGCGGTTGGTGTAGTCCAGCGTGGCGCCGTCGGGCGCATTCACGTTGGCCAGAATCACCCCGCGGTCTTCAATCGGCGAAAGCTCCTGCTTCATGGTCGGAAAGACCAGCGCAATGGCCAGCGCGCTGAGCAGCATGACGCCGACCACAATCCAGCGCGCCTGCAGCACAAAGCCCTTGACCCGCTCGCCGATGCCGCCAGTCGAAGACGATGGCGACTGGTACCTGGTGGTGACTATCCACCGCAGCAAGGCGCCGTAGCGGTCTGACATGGACGTCAGCACCCTTTCCATGAAGCGGTCGAAGCGGTTCGGGTTGGGGTTGTGCTTGAGCAGCTGCGTGCACATCATGGGCGTGAGCGTCAACGCTACAAAACCCGACACCACCACGGCACCGGCAAGCGCCAGCGCAAACTCGACAAACAACCGGCCAGTGCGGCCCGGCGTAAAGGCCAGCGGCGCATACACCGCCACCAGCGTCGCCGTCATGGTGATCACCGCAAAGCCTATTTCACGCGCGCCCTTGATGCCGGCTGAAAACGGGTCCATACCTTCTTCAATGTGCCGGAAAATGTTCTCCAGCATCACGATGGCGTCATCCACCACCAGGCCAATGGCCAGCACCAGCGCCAGCAGGGTCAGCGTGTTGATGGTGAAACCGGCGAGGGCCATCAGCGCAAAGGTGCCGACCAGGCTGACAGGAATTGTGACGATGGGGATGATGGACGCACGCAGGGTACGCAAAAACACAAAGATCACCAGTGCCACCAGGCCAATGGCTTCGGCGATGGTGCGGTAAACGTTCTTGACGGAGCGGTCGATGAAAACGGAGTTGTCGTTGGCCACGTCAATGAGCATGTCTGCCGGCAAATCGGTCCTGAGTTTGGGCAGGGCCTCACGCACACCTTTGGACAGGTCCAGCGGATTGGCGGTGGCCTGACGGATGACGCCGATGGCCACGGCAGGCCTGCCGTTCAGGCGCACGGCAGTGCGTTCATCGGCAGCGCCCTCTTGCACTCGCGCGACATCGCGCACCTTGACCGAGAAGCCGTTGACGTTCTTGATCACGATCTCACCAAACTGCGCGGGCCTGACAAGGTCTGTCTGCGATGTGACGCTGAACTCGCGCTGTTGCGATTCGATACGGCCGGCAGGCAGCTCAAGATTGCTGCGCCGAATGGCGTCTTCGACATCCTGCGTGGTGAGCTTGTACGCGGCGAGCTTGTCGGTGTCCAGCCAGACGCGCATGGCATATTTGCGCTCACCGAAGATACGCACGTCGGCCACACCGCTGACGGTCTGCAGGCGCGGTTTGACAATGCGGTTGATGATGTCGGTGATCTGCAGCGGCGTCATGGACTCGCTGGAGAACGCAATCTGGATGACCGGGAATGCATCGGCCTCAACTTTGGCGATGACGGGCTCTTCAATCGCCTGGGGCAGGCGGTTGCGCACGCGCGAGGTGCGGTCACGCACCTCGGCAGCGGCAGAGTCGGCATCTTTCTCAAGCCGGAAGCGCACGCTGATCTGCGCCTGGTCGGCGCGGCTGATGGACGTAATAACGTCTACCGCATCAATGCCGGCGATGGAGTCTTCAAGCGGCTTCGTCACCTGAGACTCGATCACTTCGGCCGAGGCGCCAGCGTAACGCACGCTGACGGTAACGACAGGTTCGTCGATCTTGGGATACTCACGCACATTGAGCCGGTTGAAGCTGACGGCACCCACCAGCAATATCAGCAGCGACAGCACGGTCGCAAACACTGGCCGGCGTATGGATGTTTCAGCGAGTTGCATGGTTGACCCAGTACTTGTTTGACACGTGTTGACGCAGGGATCTAGGCGCGGCCGGCTCTGGCGACCGGACGTGCGGGGGATGCCGCTTCAGCGCAAGGGTTGGGGCCGGATGTGCGCGCCGCGCCTGAGGCTACGACTGCAGGCAGGCGCGGTGCAGAAGCGGCCGCAGCCGGCGCAGACGCTGCAGCTGGCGGCGCCGCAGCAGCAGAAGCACCCTGCGTAGCAGCACCAGGTGCCGAAGCCCTGGCGGCCGGAACGCCGCCACCCACCGGACGGGCACTGGCGGAAAGATCTGCGAGTGTCACCATCGTGCCGTCACGCTGTATGCGCTGCTGGCCTGTGGTGACGATCATGTCGCCGGACTCCAGACCCTCAAGTATTTCCACCTTGCCGGGACGGCGCAGGCCCACCTTGACCTCCACCCTCTTCGTTGCACGTGTCTGTGCGGAAGAGCCCGGCAGCAGTTTGATGACAAACTGGCGCCCGCCCTGGGGAACAATCGCTTCCTCGGGAATCAGCCTGGCATTGTCACGCTCGCCAAACACGACGTTGACCCTCGCAAACATGCCGGGTCGCATCTGGAGCTGGCGGTTGTCTATGCAGCCGCGCACGCCCACCGAACGGCCGTTGGCGTCAATCAGGGGATCGATGGCCTGCACCTGTGCGGTGAACTTGCGCCCGGGCAAGGCGTCGATGTCGAGCATGGCGGTCTGTCCACGCCGGAGCTTGCTCTGAAAGCGCTCGGGCAGGCGGAAATCAACAAACAGCGCATCGATATCCTCAATGTTGACGATATCGGCGCCATCCTTGAGGTAGTCACCCACGTTGACCAGCCTTATGCCGGCAATGCCGTCAAAGGGCGCAACAATCTTTAGTCGCGCTGCAGTCGCCTGCGCCAGCGACAGCTTGGCCTGCGCCACCTGCAGATTGGCGGCGCTTTCATCGAGCGAACGCTGGCTGATGAAATTTTGAGCGACCAGTTCCTGGTTGCGCTTCTGGTTTGCCTGGGCAATCGAGAGTTCGGCCTGGCTCTGCTGAACCTGCGCCAGCGGCAACTGGTCGTCGAACTGAACCAGCACCTGGCCCTTGCGCACACGCTGGCCATCGGTGAAATTAAGCTGGGTGATGCGGCCACTGACCTCGGGGCGCAGCACAACGCCCCGCCTTGACCGCAAGCTGCCAACGGCCTGGGTGTCGTCGGTGATTCTCGCGACTTCAACCCTTGCAAACTCTACCGACAGCGGTCTGCCATCAGAAGGTCCACTCGCTGCCCCTTGTGGGGCCCCTGCCACCGAAGTCGATGCGCCAGATCCATCATTGGCTTTTGGTTTCTGGTACCACCATGCAGCGCCTGAGGCCACTGCAATGCCCGCCACCGCGACCACCGTGTAAATTGCTTTTGATGCCATCTGGAAGGAGAGTTGTTATAAAAAGATACAAACTTCCAATGTATCAGCAGACAGTCCTGAACCCGCCTTTTTTCACCCGGCATACAGGGTGATACGCGGCGGCTTTACAACGACTTTACAGACTGCAGGGATGCGGCACGCAAGCCGATGATATGTACGCTTATGGTGCAGGGTTTGTCCGTAGGGAACTTGTTGCACCCGCCCAGGTCACAGACGGCCCAGAGCCCGCTCAACACCCTTGTTGGCCAGCGCATCAGCGCGCTCGTTGCCCGGGTCACCTGCATGCCCCTTGACCCAACGCCAGTCGATGCGGTGCCCGCTTGAGCCCACCAGCGCGTCAAGCTTTTGCCAAAGGTCTACATTCTTCACCGGCGCCTTGGCGGCGGTACGCCAGCCGCGCGCCTTCCAGCCGTGTATCCATTCGGTGATGCCCTTGCGAACATATTCGCTGTCGAGATACAGCGTGACCGCGCAGGGCCGCCTGAGCGCCGCAAGTGCTTCGATGACAGCCGTCATTTCCATGCGGTTGTTGGTTGTGCCCAGTTCCCCGCCAAAGAGTTCCTTTTCTGTGCCGCCCATACTGAGCAGCACACCCCATCCGCCCGGGCCGGGGTTGCCCTTGCAGGCACCGTCGGTATAGATGATGACCTGCTGGGGTGCCGCGTTGTCCTGTGAATCTGCCATCTGATGCATTTGTTTAAATTGATTACTCGGAAAGAATTGAATCGGCTTCGCGCCGGGCTTCACGGCTTGCTTCACGTCTGGTGGTTGGCCCCCTGTTGGCAACCACGGCTGGGGCGGCGGCTACTGCCTTGCGCGTCTTCCAGGCAGGCTCAAGAAGCCTCACACCCTGAACACGCTTGACAGCGACCACCAGGTACACCGCGCCAAAAATGGGCCACCAACGTGCGCCGGCCTTGTCCATCCATTCAAAGCGCGACAGCCACTTCTGGCTTGTCAGGGCGGGCCGGTAACAACCGAAGCGACCGGACTCTACCTCAAAACTCAAAAGGCGCAACCAGTCACGCAGGCGCCAGTAGCCAATGAATTCACCTGCTTCAGGCAAAAACAGGTCGCCGTGGCCAAGCCGGCGGTAAAAGTGCCCGCGCGTCTGCCGCATACTCCAGAGGCTGGTCGGGTTCAGGCCACTGATGACCACGCGACCCTCCGGCACCAGCACGCGCTCGACTTCGCGCAGTGTGGCGTGCGGATCCATGCTGAGTTCCAGCGTATGCGGGAGCACGACAAGATCAAGGCTGGCCGCAGGAAACGGCAGTGCGCCCGAATCGGTCACCAGCGCAGCGCGCGGCCGGGAACTTGCCGGGACGGCTGCAGTCGTATGGGAGCCAGGAAAGTCCGCACCGGCCAAAGGTGGTACGGTAGACGCCAGAGTCGGTGGCGGAGTATTCAGTGCAAGCCATCGATGGGGCATGCGGTTTGTACCCAGCGCATCGAGTTCCGGAAAGCCCAGTTGCAGCGCGTGATAGCCAAAGATGTCACTCACCGCTTCGTCAAATTGCGACCTCTCCCAGGCCAGCAGATACTCGCCTGGGGGGGTATTGAGCCAGTCAGCCAAACCTATAATTTGCGAGTTCATCAGGACCACTGAATGTTGAAATTGATTCCCGTCCCCGCCTTCGCAGACAACTACCTGTGGGTGTTGCATGACGGCAAACGCGCGCTGGTGGTAGACCCCGGGGACGCCGCCCCTGTGTTGGGTTTTCTGAACGCAAACGCGCTGAAACTGGAGTCGATTCTAGTCACGCACCACCATGCCGACCATACGGGCGGCGTCGACGAGCTGCGCGAGGCTACGGGCGCCCGGGTTTATGGCCCCGCCACCGAAAAAATACCGGCGCCTTATGAGCACCTCAACGAAGGCGACAAAGTCGTGGCCATGGGGTTTGAGTTCAAGGTGATTGATGTGCCGGGCCATACGGCAGGCCACATTGCTTTTTACACGCCCGATATGGAAGGCCGTCCCCTGCTCTTTTGTGGCGACACGCTTTTCTCGGGCGGCTGCGGGCGGCTGTTTGAAGGCACCCCGGCGCAGATGCTGGCCTCGCTCGACAAGCTCGTTGCGCTCCCCTCAAATACCCGGGTCTGCTGCACCCATGAATACACGCTGAGCAATCTGCGTTTTGCGCTGGCCGTTGAACCAGGCAATTCAGAACTTGTGGCCTACAACGCCAAGTGCGTAAAATTGCGCGATGCTGGCCAGCCCACGCTGCCCACCTCGATTGAACAGGAGTTGAAGATCAACCCGTTCCTGCGTACCCGGCAAGCGCCGGTCAAAACCGCTGCCCAGCATTTCGATGCTTCGGCAAATGATGACATTTCAGTATTTGCCGCCATCAGGCAGTGGAAAAACCAATTCAAATGACGTTTCAAAACCGCCCGGACACATCGCGCTTCCTTTTATCAACATTTCTCTTTTGCGCAGCCCTGCTTGCAGGCTGCGCCAGCCAGCCGGGCATGCCTGGAGATCCCGTGCTGACGACCGGCTCCGCCGCCGGTAAAACCGTTCCATCGCTTATTCCTTCCGGCCCCCTGCAGGGCATCACCCCGGGTCAGGTGGGCGGTTTCCGGATTGCCCAGACCGAACCCCCCAAGGAATTGTGGGACCGCATACGCCGGGGCTTTGCCATGCCGGACCTGCAGAGCGAACTGGTCACTGACCGCGAGCAATGGTATTCAAGCCGGCCCGACTACATCCAGCGCATGACCGAGCGCTCCAGCAAATACCTCTTCCACATCGTTGAAGAACTCGAACGCCGCCAGATGCCGACCGAGCTGGCATTGCTGCCCTTTATTGAAAGCGCGTTCAACCCCCAGGCGGTATCCAGCGCCAAAGCAGCAGGCATGTGGCAATTCATGCCCGCCACCGGCAAATACTTTGATCTCAAGCAGAACGCTTTCCGCGACGACAGACGCGACGTGCTTGCGTCTACCCGGGCCGCACTGGACTACCTGCAGAAGCTGTACGGCATGTTTGGCGACTGGCACCTGGCGCTGGCGGCCTACAACTGGGGTGAGGGCAGCGTAGGACGCGCCATTGCGCGCAACCAGAAGGCAGGGCTGGGAACCGGTTATCTGGATCTCAACATGCCTGCAGAAACCCGCCTCTACGTACCCAAGCTGCAAGCCGTCAAAAATATTGTGGCCAACCCGATTGGCTTTCGTACAGAACTGCCGCTGATCGAAAACCATCCCTACTTTCAGCAGGTGCAAATCACGCGTGACATCGACGTGGCGCTGGCAGCGAAACTGGCTGACGTAAAGATTGAAGACTTCAAGGCGCTGAACCCGTCGGCACACAGGCCCGTTATCCTTGCTGCAGGGACACCCCAGATCCTGCTGCCCTGGAACAACGCCACTGTCTTTCAGCGCAATTTTGATGCACACACCCAGGGGCAGTATGCAAGCTGGACCGCCTGGACTGCGCCGTCAACGCTCAGCACGTCCGAAGCAGCAAGGCGCACGGGCATGAGCGAGGCCGACCTGCGCGCGGTCAACAACATTCCGCCACGCATGCTGATCAAGGCCGGTTCAACGCTGCTGGTACCCCGCTCCGCGAAGATGGATGAAGATGTCAAATTGCAGGTGGCGGACAACGCGCAGGTGTCGCTGGCGCCGGAAATCGTGACACGCAAAACCAATGTCAAGGCGCGCAAGAACGAAACCGTTGCAAGCATCGCCAAACGCTATGGCTTGAGCGCAGCAAGTGTGGCGGAATGGAATGGCGTCAGCGCGTCATCGGCTTTCAAGATGGGCCACCAGGTGGTGGTATACCTGCCAGTCAAGGCCCGCGCTGCAGTTCGCGCAAGCGGCCCGCGTAATTCGGTCAGTGCCGTCAAGCGCAGCCCGTCCAAGGCTATCGTCAAATCAAAACGCCGCTAAAAAGCGGCGCAACGGGGCTTGTGTGGGAACGCCCTATTTCATGCCCACCAGGCCAATCACACCAATCACGATCAGGTAGATCGCGACGATATAGTTGAGCAGGCGAGGCACCAGCAAAATGAGAATGCCTGCAATGAGGGCGACCAGCGGGCCTATGCTGAGTGAGAGGTTCATGACGCGTCCTTGTCCTGTAGTTGTACGGTGAATGCACTGTACGGTGTATGAGGACACCCAGGCTGTAGGACGGCAGGAAAAGATGCTAATGGGCCCCTTCGGCAAATCGGAGCGCCTTCAGCGACTAGAGTTTTTCGGTCTCTCCGGTCCGCGGTTGCCACTTCATCAGCCGTCTTTCAATCTTTCCGACAACACCGTCCAGCAACAAGGCAAACCCCGTCAGAACGACGATGCCTGCGAAAACAGTGTTGACGTCGAACGTTCCCTCGGCCTGCAGGATGAGATAGCCCACACCCCGGGCCGAGCCCAGATATTCGCCAACCACCGCACCTACGAATGCCAGACCCACAGAGGTATGCAGGCTGGAGAAGACCCAGCTGGTGGCACTTGGCAAATACACGGTTCGCAGCAATTGCCGCTGGTTCGCGCCCAGCATGCGCGCATTCGCCAGCACCACGGGGCTGACCTCTTTCACACCCTGGTACACATTAAAGAAAACGACAAAAAACACCAGCGTAATGGCCAGCGCCACCTTGCTCCAGATGCCGAGGCCAAACCACAGTGCAAAGATGGGCGCGAGTATCACGCGCGGCATGGAGTTGGCCGCCTTGATGTAGGGGTCAAGAACGGCACCCATCGTTGGCGCAAGCGCCAGCCACAACCCACAGGCCAGGCCCATCACTGTGCCCAGGCCAAAAGCCAGAACGGTCTCAAGCAGGGTTGTGCCCAGGTGGATGTAGATATTGGCGTTGCCCTTGAGGCCTTCTGGAAACAGCAGGCTGGGCTCAAAGCCAAAGGGCATGAACCAGCTCCAGACGCGGCCAGCTACCAGGATGGGCTCACCAAGGAAAAACGCGATCTGCTGGTCGCGTGAGGCCAGGTGCCATGTGCCCAGCATGACAACAAGCAGTCCCAGTTGCCAGATGCGAAGGTTGCTGTCCGAAGGTTTGATGTGGCGCCACATGGTCAGCCAACTTTCGTGAGTTGTTGCGCGTAACCCTTTAAAACCTCATCACGCAAAACACTCCAGATCTGTTTGTGCAATTCAACAAAGCGCGGCTGAGTCCGCACCTCTGCCACATCGCGCGGACGGGGGAGGTCAATGACAAACTCGCCAATCGGGTGCGTGGCGGGCCCGGCAGACAGCACCACCACACGATCACTCATGGCAATGGCTTCATCAAGGTCATGGGTAATGAACAGCACCGCTTTCCTTTTTGCAGCCCAGAGTTCGAGCACCTCGTTTTCCATCAGCTGGCGCGTCTGTACGTCCAGCGCGCTGAAAGGTTCGTCCATGAGGATGATGTCGGGGTCCAGCGCCAGCACCTGGGCCAGTGCCGTACGTTTGCGCATGCCACCTGACAGCTCGTGCGGGTAGCGGTCACCAAAAGCGCCCAGACCAACGCGTTCAAGCCAGGCCTGTGCCTGCAGGAGTGCCTCGGCATCGGGAATGCCGCGGTACTGCAAGCCGACCATCACGTTGTCGATGGCGCTGCGCCAGGGCATCAATGCCTCGGTCTGGAACATATAGCCCGCACGGGTGTTGATGCCCTGCAGCGTTTCACCAAAAATTTTGACGCTGCCCTGCGTCGGTTGCAGAAGGCCCGCGCCAATATTGAGCAAGGTGGACTTGCCACAGCCAGTAGGACCAACGACGGAGACGAATTCCCCGGCGCTGACACGCAGGGTGGTATCGCCCACCGCTGTGTAGCCAGGGGCATTGTCTTTGGACCTGAAGGTACAGTTAATGCCCGTGAACTCAAGGGCCACATCGCCAGGGCCTGTCAAACGCATCTCACGCCTTGAATCGGTCCTTGGCGCGTCGCGCAAATTCGTTTGTATAGAGCTTGCTGATGTCTATCTTGTCGGGTTTGATACTGGTATCAAAGCTGGCCAGCGCCTTGAGTGCTGTGCGCGCGCCGTCTTCGGGGATGATGCCGTCCAGTGAAATCGACTCACGCACCTTGTTGAAGGACGCCAGGTAAAGCGCACGGTCACCAAGCAGGTAACTCTCGGGCACGGTCTTGATGATGTCGCCGGGGCCTGCCGTCTGCAGCCATTTGAGGCCATGCACGATGGCGTTCGCCAGGGCCTGACAGGTGTTGGGATTTTTCTGGATGAAATCGACAGGGGCATAGAGGCATGCAGCAGGCATGGTGCCGCCAAACACCTCCTGGGTGCCTTTGAGCGTGCGTGTGTCGCTGATGATCTTGACCTCGCCTTTTTGCTCCAGCATGGTCATCACCGGGTCGGTGTTGCTCATCGCATCTATTTGCCCCGAACGCAGCGCCGTAAGCGCTCCTGCAGCCGTACCAACACCGATAAAACTCACATCGCTGGCCTGCAGGCCGCCACGTGACAGGACCAGGTTGGCCATCATGTTGGTAGAAGAACCAGGCGCAGACACACCGATTTTTTTTCCCTTGAGGTCGGCGATCGTCTTGTAATTGGGCATGGCCTTGGTAGAGACCCCAAAAGCGATTTGCGGCGCCCTGCCCTGCAATACGAAAGCGCGAAACATCTGGTTTTTGGACTGCAGGTTGATGGTGTGCTCAAAAGCACCCGAACACACATCTGCAGATCCACCGACCACAGCCTGCAGTGCACGTGCCCCACCGGCAAAGTCGCTGATCTCAATGTCAAGACCCTCCGCCTTGAAATAACCCAGCTGCTCGGAAATCGTCAAGGGCAGGTAATAAAACGCAGCTTTTCCCCCGACAGCAAGGGAGATTTTTGTTTTTTCAAGTTTGCCCTGCGCACGCAGTGAAGGAAAGGCAAGCGTTGCGGCCGCCAGCGCGGTACCGCTGGCAAATACCCGTCGCGAAAGCTTGTGCGAGGTGATCATGTTTGTGCGTCCCTTTGTTTTTTTGAGTTGATTGAAGCTTATCAAGACACAAAAAAACCCGCATCGGGGTCATCCCGTGCGGGTTTGTACCCAAAAAATCCATCCATTAACGAATGGTTACGGGAAGCACCACATCTTCGATTTTTGGGTCAGGCAGCGGTCAGCTCACAACCGCACGGCCATCAGCGGTAGCCTGAAAAAAGAATGAAGATGTTGACGACAAGCGCGACGGCCCAGACACTGCTGCGCGTTTTGGCCATGTCCGCGACATACATCAGCACGTAGGCAATACGCAGCACCACAAACATGAAGGCAAGTATGTCAACAAGGGCCTGGCGCGCCTGCAACTGGTGCGCAATGATCACGGCTGCAAAAAAGAAAGGCAGGGCCTCAAAGGTATTGGCCTGTGCTGCATTGGCACGGGCGCGCCAGTCAGTTTGCCGGGCCAGCCAGGCACGCGGATTGTGGTTGTCGAAACCGCCATCGCGCCGGGGTTTGTCGAAGGTGCCGTATTTGGCAATGCCGGCGCAAATGATCGGAAGTACGGCTGCCACAAGGACACACCAGTAGGCAAATGTGAAGCGTGCAAATGTCATTTTTATAAATCCTTTGGGTGCGCAAGCCGCGCCCACCGTACACAAACAACTTTCAAAATTTTAGGGCAGCGCGAATGCAGTACCCATCCGGGCCAGGTAACAAATTCAGCGCCTGTCTACCAGTGCGTGCGCAATGGTGCCCAGGTCAACATATTCAAGCTCGCTGCCCACAGGAACGCCACGCGCCAGGCGTGTGACCTGCACACCCCTGCTCTTGAGCGCCTGGGCGATGACGTGTGCCGTGGCCTCGCCTTCAGCCGTGAAGTTGGTGGCCAGTATGACTTCCTGCACCTCGCGTGATTCAGGCGTCGACGGCTGGCCCTGCGAATCTTTTGGTACCACGCGGTCAAACAGCTTTTGCAGGCCGATGTCGTTGGGGCCAATGCCGTCCAGAGGGCTCAGTTTGCCCATCAGGACAAAGTACAGGCCTTTGTAGGCAAGCGTTCTTTCAAGTGCGGCCTGGTCGGCCGGCGTCTCGACCACACACAGCTTGCTGCGGTCGCGCTGCGGGCTCGCGCAGGTGCTGCAGACCTCGGACTCGGTCAGCGTGTTGCACAGCGAACAATGCCGGATGCTGCTCACGGCGTGCTCAAGCGCAGCCGCAATCTGCAATGCGCCGCCCTTGTCATGTTGCAGCAGGTGAAACGCCATGCGCGCAGCGGACTTCGCCCCCACGCCAGGCAGCTTGCGCAGCGCCTGGGTCAGGCCTTCGAGTGCGTTGGAGTTAGCCATGCGACGTCACGACGGGAAAAGAATGCAAACGACCTTGTCCTTGCAAGCAGGGGCCGCGGAACCGGCTTTGCCGGGCCGCAGGCGCAGCGGCCCCCTCGGGGGGCAGAGAGCTACACGTAGTGAGCGAACGTGGGGGCGCACAAGTTCAGAAGGGTAATTTCATCCCGCCCGGCAAGCCTGGCATGCCCTGTGTCAGCTTGCCCATCTTCTCCTGGCTCACTTCTTCGGCCTTGCGCACGGCGGCATTGAAGGCTGCGGCAACCAGGTCTTCCAGCATGTCCTTGTCGTCAGCCAGCAGGCTGGGGTCGATTTCGACGCGCTTGACGTCGTGCTTGCAGGTCATGGTGACCTTGACCAGGCCGTTGCCGGACTCGGCTGTGACTTCCACGAAGGCGAGTTCGTCCTGGGCCTTTTTGAGGTTGTCCTGCATGGCCTGGGCCTGCTTCATGAGACCGGCGAGTTGTCCTTTGTTGAACATGGTGCTTCCTTTAAAAATCGGTGTGGGTTTTGTATGTGATATTGCTTTTGATCATATCGGCCGGGCTGTCGCAGCCGCAGCAGGCCGGGGCACGGGTTTGATGCTGCCAGGCACCACCTTGCCGCCCCAGTTGCGCACCATATCCTGCACAAACGGGTCATTCTGTATGAGTTCTTCGGCCTGGCGCTGACGCTCCTGCTGCGCGGCAAGGTTACGGCGGGCGGGCGTGTCTGCAACCGGGCCAACCTCTATCAGCACCTGTATCGCAGGCTCGGCATTGAGCAGGGCCTGCAGGGCCATCTGGAGCTTTTCGCAGGCTGCAGGCTGGTTCAGCGACTGGCGTTCGACGCGCAAGGTCCAGGTGTGGCCTTCGCGTGCGCAGAGTTCAGACTGCAGGGCCAGTTCACGCGTCAAGGCGTTGACTGCCTCGGCAGTGATCAACTGACCCACGATATCGCTCCATTCATCGCCGAGTACGGTTCTTACGACCACGACAGGCGCTGTGCTGTCTGCGGCTTTTGGAGCGGGCTGGTGTAGAGAACGTTCTGCAGCCGGGACGGCAGGCGCAGGGGCAGCGTCGACAGCGATTGGAGGGGCAGCAACAGCCATCCGCGTATTTGCACCTTCTGGCGATAGCGGCGCAGGAACGGGCCGCGGAACAGCGGCAGCAGAAGGTGCGGGGGATGCGGAGGGTACGGGCAGCGATGGAGGTGTTGCAGGGGATGATGCAACAGTCGGTGGACCCGCAACTACCGGCGCCTGGCGGGCAGGCTCAGGCTGCGGCTTTTTTAGGGGCTCGGCGGCACTCCCCATCGAAGCGGTTTGCGCACCCTGCGGCTTGAACGCCAGCAGGCGCAGCAGCACCATCGTCAGTGCGGCGTATTCGTCGGGTGCCAGACCGAGTTCACCGCGTCCATGCAGGCAAAGGCTATAGAGCAACTGCGTTTCATCTGCAGGCATGGTTTGCGCCAGTCTTGCGGTTTCGGTGGCTTCAGGGTCCGCATCACCGTCGCCCGCACCTTCAGCCTCCTGCGCCATCATTTCAGGCACAGCCTGCAACACGGCCATGCGCTGAAGCACGGTGGTCATTTCTTCAAGGGTGGAAGCGGCACTCAGCCCGTGCAGGCGCAGCGCTTCGGAGGTTTCAACCACCGTCTTGCCATCGCCGCGCGCCAATGCATCCAGCAGGCGAAAGACATAAGACCGGTCAACGCTGCCCAGCATCAGGCGAACGCTGGATTCGAGCAGTTCGCCAGAACCAAAAGCAATGGCCTGGTCGGTCAGGGAAAGCGCATCGCGCATGGAGCCACGCGCCGCACGCGCCAGCAGGCGCAGGGCTTGCGGCTCTGAAGCCACGTTTTCAACGGCCAGCACCTTGCCCAGGTGCTCCAGCACAGTCTCGGGGGCCATGGGCCTGAGATTGAACTGCAGGCAGCGCGAAAGCACCGTGGCCGGTACCTTCTGAGGATCGGTAGTGGCCAGAACGAACTTGAGGTATTCCGGGGGTTCTTCCAGCGTCTTGAGCATGGCGTTGAACGCCGTGTTCGTGAGCATGTGAACCTCGTCAATCATGAAGACCTTGAAGCGGCCGACAACCGGTTTGTAGACCGCCTGTTCCAGCAACTGGGCAATTTCATCGACACCCCGATTGGATGCGGCGTCCAGCTCGGTGTAATCAACAAAGCGCCCGCTGTCGATGTCGGTACAGGCCTGGCACACACCGCAAGGCGTGGCGGTGATGCCGCCCTGCCCGTCCGTCCCCAGGCAGTTGAGCGACTTGGCCAGAATGCGCGAGATGGTTGTCTTGCCGACGCCCCGCGTGCCGGTAAAAAGGTAGGCATGGTGCAGGCGCTGTGTCGTCAGCGCATTGCCCAGCGCCTGCACGACATGCGACTGCCCGACCATTTCAGAGAAATTTTTTGGCCGGTATTTGCGTGCAAGAACGAGATAGGACATCACTGCATTCTAAAGTGGCCGAGCTGTATATCCCCGGGATAAAACGCTGGCAATGGAAGGGCTATCTGCAGTCACTTACAATCGTGGGTGACGGGCCTTCCCGCATGGTAAAGCGGCCAACCGGGTCAGGTGGGGAACCAAGCAGCCCTAACTGTGGAGCCAGTGCCGGGGTCAAGGCTCGTCACCTTATTTTCCCGAAGCCAATATCTATGCGGCTTCCGGACGTTTAAGGCCTAGATTTTCTTTGTTTTGTGTCAGTTTGATGTGTCACTTCTAACGATTTGGCAGGAACGAACGACTATGGCAAAGCTTCCAGGACTTTTTAAACGAAATGGCATCTACTACATACGTGTAGTCATTCCCAAGAGCCTCAGGCGGCGTATTGGGGATAGTACCAAGGCGGTCAAGAGTCTCCATACTGCCGATTACCACCAGGCTAGAACATCTGGAGCTATCCAGAGAGCAATGTTTCTTGCGGAATTTCGCCAGATAGCGTTAGATCGGTCTGACGCAAGCCAAGCCGTTGGGCTGAAATCCCCAGTTATTTCCATGGAGCGTCCGCTGCTAACCGGCCTCTCCTTTGGCCTCATACCGGAAAGCCAAATCCGGGAGGTGTTCAAAATCTGGGAAAACAGTCAAGCCAGGTCAAAAGACTCGATTGCAGCGTGCAGCCGTGCAATAGAGAAATACTGCTTGTTTAGTGAAGTGGTATCTGTGCCATGCATTACTCGTAGCATAGGCAACGATTTCCGAGCGTGGTTGCTGCATTCAGACCGAGGGACCACAAGTAAAACTGCTCGAGATCGGTTTGTATGGGTGAAATCAATACTCGGGTTCGCGGCTAACGATCTGCGAATAATTCCTGCCAATCCATGGGAAAAGCTCGATATCTCCTTCGGGACGACCAAGAAAAGGCGTCCTTGGACCCTGCTGGAGTTGGTGAAGTGGTTTCACCAGCCGCTGTATAGAGCCTACGAGCTTCCACTTAACAAAAAAGCCGGTCTAGAAGCCGCTTATTGGATTCCCTTAATTGGACTTTTTACAGGAGCTAGGGTCGGAGAAATCGCTCAGCTCCAGGTCGCCGATGTTTCGATTCAAGAGAATATCAATGTATTTTCCATCACTGACGAAGGCGAAGGTCAGAAAGTGAAGACGGCTTCAGGGATTCGGCTAGTCCCGGTGCATAGCGAACTCGTTCGGCTGGGCTTTCTGGAGTACGTTAAGTCTCGCAAAAACGCTGGCGATATTCAACTCTGGCCAATGCTCCCCAAGCGATCCGGTAAGCCTGGAGGATATTTCAGCCAATGGTTCGGTATGCAGAAAACCAAGCTTGAGCTCGGGACTATTCCAGACTTCCATTGCTTTAGGCACACGGTAAGAAGCCAGTTGGCCAAGAAAAACACTCCCGAGTCCACCATAGACGCCGTAATAGGTCACAAGAGTGTCGGTAGCGTTGGAGCCCGTATTTACACGCACAGGTCACTGGAAGACCTTAGTCAGGTGATCGAGCAGCTTGACTATCCATCGTTAGATTTACGAAAGGTCTTCATCCGTTGACCACCGGGTCCAACAAATCAGTCGGCTCAAGCTTCCAATTCTCAGGCCAGCATTCCCCAGTGAGGGGATCCGTATAGCCGATAGAACTCAGTTGAACGTCGCTAACCAGTTCGCCAGGATCCATAAGATAGCGTAGGTACAACTCCGGTATCTCATGGCGGTCCACCCAGCCCCATACCTCGGTCTCAGACAGGTTAAAGACCTCGGCTACCCGCCCTACCCCTCCGTGCTCCTCAATCTTCGCCCAAACGTTGTTTAGGCCTTGGATGATGCGTGGCTGAACCGTCACAGGGTTGAGCTCGATGTACTCCTTGCCGATCTTTTCCTGAATGAGTTCAAGGGGAAATGGTGAGTTCATGCCGCACCCCGCAGCTTCTCCAGCGGAACCCCGGATAGTTGAGAGAGCTTTCTGGCCATCTCGATGTTTGAGACTCGGCCCTTTCTCACCCAACTGTGAATGCAGCTATTTGAGACGTGAAGTTTGTTGGATGTGAACGTTGGGCCACCGGCTTTCGCAACGGCACTTTTGACGTGGTTTTCAATGAAGAACATGTGCTTTTTCCTTATGGTTATGCATGTTCATCAGGAGTCATTTCGAAGACAACCTGATGTCTCCTATTTTAGTCGCCACTGTCGGCATTTCGACTTTATTAGCAGTACTACCGAGCTGCAATGACCTCCGCAAGTGCAGATCTAGACGAAGCATTCTGACTCTCGGCGTCATTCACGGATTTACGAATATTTTGAAAGGCGTCCTGCATGTTTTTCAAACGCTCTGTGTTGGTCGTTAGGCTAGTGCCGGCTGCCAGTTTTGAAGGGTTTGAATCGATGAACTGATAGATTTGCAGGAGCTTCTCGACTGAATCCTTGATGGCTTTCAGCTCAGCCAACCTCGACTCCATCGTTGCCATGATCTCTTTCGCGTTGGCAACTACCTGATCCCTGTCCCCAACCTTCAGCCGTGGTTTGAGAATATCGATCTTCTCGTCCAAAGCTTGGTACTTCTTCCCAGACAACTCGCCTTGATGCTCAAGCTCTAGGCGGCGGTTTTCAAGCTCAGTAGCGGTAAGGTTGGCAAGATCGTCCATGCCCAGGCTCGATTTAATTGCTGTGGGCTGGGCAGCGGAAACCACCGCATGCCCCGATCGGTCTGAGAGAACGCCTGACCAATTGACAGACGGAGTGGAGACTACCGGTGCCGGAGCCGGGGCCTCCTCTCCTTTCCGAGAGCCCGTGAAGACATTTCCCAGGATCACCACTAGGCCCAAGCCAGCAACGCACAACACAACCGTTCGTAGCGTCCCATTCTTGCCAGAACTTTGAGCGGTCTTTTCCTTCGGCAACAGGCCATTCTTCGCCAACACCTTCGGCATAAAGGCATTCACCTCCTGAAGCTGCTTGCCGTGATCGCTGCAATAGTGACTGCTTTTGGCGACGGTCTTGGAGCAGCCGGGGCTTGAGCAGGTATGTGAGAGGCAGAAATCACCACCTTCAACTCTCAGGTTCTCGCACTGGGATAAGAGGCCGCCCTGAGTGCAACGCAACGCTGCATACCCACGTTCAATTTCATCTAGCTTCTGGTTGCCTGCTGTTCTGTCCATCAGGAGAGCGTCTACTGACAGGTTCACTGCCTTCTTTGCGTCGCCATAGACCCTGTGAGCCCTATTGGCACCCTCAACGTAGACCAGTTCCCGAGCCTTGTAAGCCGCTTTGAACTCGGCTTCCTTCCCACGTAGCCAAATCTGTGCAGCGTTCAATTCTGCAATCCCGGCTTCATAGAGCTCTATCCGGTCAGTGACCGTGTGATTACCACCGCTTGCCGAATTGACCTGCTGGAGAACTTCCTTCCTGCGATTGAGCACTGGCAGTAGCCAGGTATCAATGTGCCCAATCAGCATCTCCACCGTGTCCCAGGTTGGAACCATCTCCGGCTTCTCAGACAAGGTCAATAGTCTTTGCGTGCGGTCAGCCTTTTTGATCGTGTCAAAGCTGTTGAACAGATCGACCCCCATTCCCACAGCCGCCCCCGCCATAGCAACGTGGCGAACTCCTGGAATCATCCCGATCAGGCCTATTTGGTCATTTCCGTCAACTCCGGTCTTGTTTGCGATCTTTTTGCTGTGGCCACCTAGCCAGTTGGCGAACGAGTCGGGGTCATTGCCTGAGAGTCGGTCATCAATGTCGGCTAGTTCGAAGGCCCAGATTTTCGAAAGCGTTTCAAGGTTAAGGGAAGACGAAGTGATTTTTATCGCGGTATTCATCCCAAAAGAATATACCAATTGCTATTTTCAAACAACCAAATGGTTTACAAATATCAGAGCCGGCGTTTGACACTTCTTCGATGGCAATTGACGATAAGAAAGCGTTTTCGGAGCGTCTCAAACTGGCTCTCAGCCGACTACCGAAATCCGTAAAAACGGCCGCAGAACTGGCTCACAACTTCAATCTGAAGCACCCTAATGAACCAGTGACTCCGCAGGCGGCAACGAAATGGTTGAACGGCACAGCTGTGCCCACGAAAGACAAGATTGACACTCTTGCTCAATGGCTTCACACTGATCCGCACTGGTTGAACTATGGCTCTCCATCACAGCGGCCTCGCAGAAGCACGGCCGGGAAAAAGGCTAGCTCCCCACAAATCGGTCCACTCAGCGATAAAGAAACCCGTTTGCTGCTCAAAGTTCGGCTGCTGTCTGAACACCAAGCCGATTTGGTGGGTGACCTAGTTAATCAGCTAGCAATGGATCGAGAAATCTGGGCCGAGGCGAGCGACAAGTAGCCTCCACTCACAAACTTCGCCGACTTTGTGAGCGTTCACCGGAGGCGTTCTCTTTACTGCAAGGGACTGCCTGCGGCGACAGTTTCTTATATAAGTAAAGAAACACATCACTGAAAGCCTCGCTACACACCGGGACTTCCCACTGACGAACCGTCAGTTCAACTGCATTGGGTTGCTAGTGCTTAGGCCCTTGATATCCAGGTCGGCGTACATATTCCATCTCCCCGCCACCCCTCTCAATCTCGGGAAATTCCCGCGATAGGACAGTAAGCATCTCCTCCTTACGATCCATTGCCGCCAGCAATCTCGCTGCAAATTCTTCAGCCGAAATGAGCAGGCCTTGGCTGAGAGCAAAGTCTCTCATGACGGATGTCTGCGGCGAGTTCGGCAGCACATGAGAAAGAAAAGTCCAGTTCATGCAAACCGCCAGCTTTCTTGCATTTTCGGGAATTTCCTCCAGGTCGTGGCAAATCTCCGTTGCCATTGCCTCCCAATGCTCCCTCCGCTCAGGATGCAATTGGAGTTCCTGGGGAATGATGACTAGATGCTCCAAGGCGTTGTCGATTGCGGTGAAGTTCTCGGCTAGATCCCGATTGCCCCTTGCCTGATTCCTCAATACGAGCTTTGGAACACCTTCAACATAGAAGCGATGGATATGAAGCACCTCGTGCCGGACCGCCCCGTCCGGAAAGTATCCATTGGTCGGGGCAAAGATACGCAAACGGTATGGCTCGATGGATACCTCAAGTCGGCCCTTGCCCAGCGGACCTGTGTTGTTCAGCCAAGACTCTTCGAAGACATCAATCGGCATCCCACATTCTTGCTCTACTTCAAGGACAAATTGCTTGACTGGGTCACTTAGGAGGTGGAGATACTTGGGCTGCATAAATGTATGGAAAATAGGCGGTGGCTAATGAGTACACAGTTACCCAGAATCTAGGCACGCTGCTGCCAATCTGCCAAACCAATAAGAGAACATTGCAATGATGGAATCTCGAAATAACTCTCTACCTTTTAAAGTCTATCTGGACAGCAGCGACTTTTCTACGCTGTCAGGCCGCCAATTAAATGAGGAGAATCAGCAGACTCTTGAACAGCTTATGAGCTGGGTAGAGAGCTCGACAATTAACTGCTTTTTTTCGGGTACCCACCTGAGCGAAATGGCCCCGCTCGACTCTGTTCACCATGACGCCGCTGAGCGGCGTGCTGACTTGGTTGTGAAATTGTGCCGCCGAAATGCAATGATTTCAATCGACCGGCTCTTTGCTCAAGAACTCTCACATGCAATTGACGATCGGCCAATCAACCCTTTTTCGTCGGAGGGCCAGTGGTATCCAGATGGCGTTGAAGACTGCCTTCCCGATGTCGATACTCAGCTTACCGATGCACTGAACGAATCTATTGCCGAGCTTACGGGAAACCGGCAAGAGAAGCGAAGGGCAAAACGTCTTTTACTGAAAAAAGGTCAACCAAGAAAAGCTGTGTTGGACGCGACCAAGGCGAATGCAGCTGCAGGGCCCTTAGATCAAATCCTCGAAAAATATCCAATGCGGCCCTCTGATGCGAGAGTTTTGTCGCGATACATAGCTGGGCTAGTCTCACGAGAGGAAGCCTCAATGGCATTCATCGAAAGCCTGCGTGATCCAAGTTGGATGATGAGATGGTTCAGCAAAGCTCATGACCAAATGAATCCTTTTATCCAGGTGATTCGGGGTCCTGCAGCCGAGATCTTGGAATCAGCCAAAAAGATGGCAGAACTAGCCGCTCTTCTTCGTCAACCCGAGTCGGTTGGAAGCGACATGGCGAGATTACTTCTGTCAGCATCACATTGGAAAGAAGAACAGGACAATATCCTCTTGAATATTGCAAAACGGATATCCAAGGTGTTGGCGCCGATTGAATCTTGACAGTGAGTGCCAATCCAATTTTGATAGAGGGCTTGTAGCCAACAGTTAGTCTGCTGGCTGTGTATAACTATAGCTTTTTACAGGTTTGTCACCTCCTGGCTGGTCGCGGATCTGCGGTGCATCTCCCTTGATTTGATCTTGCTCTTGGCTTCTTTGGAACTGTGCCGGAATCGGTACGACTCATTGCCTGTCTCAACGATGTGGCAGTGATGGGTCAGGCGGTCAAGCAATGCCGTAGTCATCTTGGCGTCCCCAAACACGGCAGACCACTCTGCAAATGTCAGATTGGTAGTGATCAGAACGCTGGTGTGTTCGTAGAGCTTTGAGAGCAGATGGAACAGCAAGGCACCCCCGGCTTGGCTAAATGGCAGGTAGCCCAGTTCATCCAGCACGACCAAGTCCATGCGCATCAAGCTCATGGCTATACGTCCTGGAATCCCTTTGCCTTTTTCATGCTCCAACGCATTGACCAGATCCACTGTCGAGTAGAACCGCACGCGCTTTGAATGGTGGGTCAGGCCAGAGATTCCCAGCGCAGTAGCCAGGTGCGTTTTGCCAGTGCCCGGCCCACCAATCAGGACGACGTTTTGCGCGTCCTCCGTGAAGGCCAGGTCTGCCAGCTTTTTGATCAGCGATTTATCGACTTGCGACACGTCAAAGTCAAATCCTGCGAGGTCTCGATGGATCGGAAAGCGTGCAGCCTTCATCTGGTGGGCAATTGAACGCATGTGCCGATCCACATCTTCTGCCTGCAGCAGATGCTCAATCAACCAGCGTGAGCTCTCAATCGTTGATCCACCATCTTGCTCCATGAGGTCGGCCCAGGCACTGGCCATGCCATTTAAGCGTAAGGCCTTGAGTTCGCTCTGAACATTGCGTTCTGCATCATGCATGAAAGACTCCTTGATCATCGTTATGGGTGGGGCGCAGCCGGTCGTAGCGTGCGGTATCAGCTATGGGAAGGTGGGTCAGTTGCAAAGCAGTCATTGCCTGCTCTGGTCTTGGTGGTGAATTCAATCGTGCCAGCACATTGCGTACATGCTCGGCACTGACACTGCCGTTGGGCGTCGCCCCTTCGAGGACCAGATCAACAGCTACCAGGACTGCTTCCAATCCGGCTTGTGGAACGCTCGCCAGCACTTGTGCCATCGTGCGATCTCCTCCGGGGTGTCGCAGAAGGGATTTGCGCAACTGCTGCAGGGGCGCAGGCAAGTCCAGAAACGGTGCCCCGTTCCTCAATGCACCGGGCTTGCGTTGCACCAGCTCAATATAGTGTTGCCAGTCATATGTCGTTTGACCACTTCCCGGTGTACGGGCGTGACTGGCAATGATGGTTTCCGCACAAGCGACGTCCACCCGGTTTGGATATAGCCGTGTGCTGACCAAATGACCCGCCCATTCGCAGGGAACGGAGTATCGGTTGCGCGCCACAGCGACCAAGCAGGTACTGCTCACCCGTGCCGGCTTCTCCACGTAGCCATCAAAGAGCACGGGCATGGACATGAGATGGGGGCGCTCCAGCTCAAGCATTTCTGCCACGGTGAACTGCTTGTGGATTGGATGTGCCGTGTCCGCCCAGATGGAGTGGCACCGCTCCCCGAGCCAGGCGTTGAGTTCGGCGAATGATCCAAAGCGTCTGGTGCCAGCCTCAATCCAGATGCGCCTGCGGCTGTCCTGAACGTTCTTCTCCACCACGCCTTTCTCCCAGCCCGATGCCACGTTGCAGAAGTCAGGGTCAAACAGGTAGTGGCTGCACATGGACGAGAAGCGCGCGTTGACGATGCGCCCCTTGCCCTTCTTGACCTTGTCCACCGCCGTCTTCATGTTGTCGTAAATGCCGCGCCTGGCAACACCGCCCAACGCACGGAAAGACCGGGTGTGTGCATCGAACAGCATCTCGTGGCCTTGGCCCGGATAGGCCACCAACCAGAAGGCCCGACTGGCGCACAGCTTGAGATGGGCGACTTGCAGTTTGTAGAAGACACCGCCAACGAGCAAGCCTTCTTCACTCCAGTCGAACTGAAATGCCTCGCCAAGCTCGAAGCTCAGCGGAACAAATGCCTTGGTGGGATCTTTGGAGCTTTCCTCTCGCCATGAGCGAATGAAGTCGGTAACGGCGCTGTAGCCGCCCCGGTATCCCTGGGCCTGGATCTGTGCGAACAGAGCCTTGCCACTGCGCCGTGCCTGCTTGGCCCTGTGCGCGTCCGTGCGCAGCGCTTGCTCCAGCACAGGCACAAACGCCGTGAGCTTGCCATCAGCCTTCCTGCGCTGGTACTTCGGATTAATGTCGCCTGGCGCTTTGAGCCACTTCTTGACCGTATTTCTGGCCAGTCCCGTTCGCCTGCATATCTCTCCGTCAGAGAGCTGGTCGCGCAGCTTCATGCGCCGCACCTTGCCAATCATGTCCATGGTGATCACCTTTTACATCCCTGCTGAAATTTTCAGCAGGACAGTGGAACACCTCTGTCAATTTTGAATCGGCACTCTCGCTTTTGGGCTGTCAGTTTTCGGTCGGCGGTAACACTTGGCAAAGCGTGGTTTTGCCCGCTTCATTCAGCCCAAGAATAATGTTATTTCGACCAAGATCCACCTGGCACTTTTCCTTAAAAACACCAGTATTCTGAATCTCTACCTTCGCGATCCCAGTAGTCGAAAGTTCGCGGCCACTCTCCACACGTTTAAAGATCCACGATTCGTGCTGAGACTTCCATCGCCTTAGTTCGTCTACAGTACAACTGCTCGGGTTGTCGTCGATGAACTTTCCGTGGATTTGGCATGCCCAAATACCATTGCTTTCACTCGAACGCTCTTCCGCAGACATGCTTGAGTCATATCTAGGGCCTTCTACGGATGCAGCCGTAATATGAGCAGCAACTCCAACCAACGTTAAGCCACTTTTCCGATCCGAAGAGGTCGCGACAGTCATTCTTTGACAGCCTGGATAAGCACATATGAAACCTGCACGTTTTGAGATTAGGTTCCAGGCAACTGATGAAAAATCATCCCTTTTGATCACGCTGGTCATCTAAGAGATATGCGTCGTAGGTCTAGCATTGGGATCTTTCTTCATAGGAAGTATTCTCACAATCGGCCGAGCCTTACGACTGCTTAGATCAGTAACACGCCAACCGGGAACTGCGTTGTAGTGGGCAAAAAGTCCCCAATAGTTTTCACGATCCTCATCTTTGACAAACTTCAGTTTATCTTTTCGAGAAAACGGCAAGATGTATACAAAAGCTATCCTGCCTATTCTGAACTCCGAAACCACATGCGGATATCTAGTGTCATTCGATCTCCTTACATAGTTAGTTATTCCCGCAGGACTCTCTCCACCAGGACCAGTGTTAATTGAAACCTTGGGAAGTGAGGTGAATCTTCTACCGCCAAATCGAACCCATCGAATCGTTTTATCCAATCCCAGAAGCTCGTTTGGATTCAACGTTGAAATGCTCATTTTACAAAGAGCTCTATAGAAACTTCGAGGAATCCACAGTTGGTTTGACTCCAGAACGATCTCACCGCTGGCTTCAAAAGTAGGCAGATCTGATATACGCAACGAGATATTGAATTTTCCCTCTTTGTCAAAAACCATTCCATTTTTGAAGACTATTTTCGGAATCCCAGTTTTGCCTGGTATTTTTAGCATGACACGCTCAATACCAAAGTAGTCTATTAATGAAGGTTCAACTTCATCGCCAAAATACTTATTGCATCGATCACATTCCGACTTCAACAGTATTGTCTTGTTACCTAAGGCCTCAGGAATCGCATGAGCTGCGTTTGAAAATTTTGTTGTAGATGACTTCACCTTTCCGCAAAACCGACATCTCAATACTACTTCCTCAGAACCTATTTTCATACGCCTGTCAGGTCTTAACAGACGCACATCGTAGACAGCGAGAAGCCTGTCCTGAGCAGCCTCATCACTTTCATTCATCTCCGTAGATAACTCCACGCCGTTAACGGCATCGAGAGATTTTTCAAAAGCTACGCGTTCAATACTATTTGACGGTATCCGGCCTAAAACAAAAAATATTTCATCATTTGGAATCGTCGAGATTCTCTTGTTCCATCGCTTCAGAAGTGGATTGCTTTTTGCGTATTTAACACAGAAGGCGTCAACGCTAGCCTTAAATTGATCGTTAGATCTTTGGTGGCGTTTTACCGCACGAGGGTTCGTTTCATCGATAACGAATAATGAAGCCAGCTCTCGGAAGGCCAAAATATCAAGATCGCTATTTGCTTTTATCTTTAAAGTAAATTCATCGTTTAAGGCAAGAATGTGCAGTACCAATTCGCCAGAATTATCCGATTCGGATTTTCGCCGGCGAGTTGCCCGCAATAGGTTTCCTGCAGTTGAGTTGAGCCACACGATTACTTCAAAAAAATTAAGCTTTACTTTTTTTACCCAATCAGAAATTCTTCCACGCGTTCCATATTTTTGTCTCTTGCTCATATTTACAGATATAGTTTTTTATTTATATTTCTTTAAATTTTTAACGCTCTTGGATTTGAAGCACTGTGTTCAAGATCTTCGCCAGCCTAGTCCCGCCAAGCTCAACTGCTGCTCCATAACAGGCGACCACCTGTCAACATAAGGTGCCTGAGCCTTAAGGTCAGGCTAAACGCTGGCTTGTCGACGAATCCTCAATCAGCACCAACCACAAGTCCATGTGATGTCAACGAGGCTCAATCCTGTCGCCTTTCCAATCCCTCTGCTCTGCGAATTTCACTGGCTCGTTTCCTGACGGACGCACCACCACCGAATTTGCCATCTTGTCGTGCCATCCCTGCTTTCTACGATCAAAAGCAATCCACAAGTACCCAACACCGAACGGAATCAAGGACACGAAATAGCCCACGTACCGAATGACCGATTGAATAAGCGATAGTGGCTTCCCAGAGTCAGCATCCACGATCTTGGCAGACATCGCCATCTTCCCTGGAGTTGCCCCAAAGCGAAGCCATAGCCAGATGACTAACACCGCCGGGAGGATGAGATTTACCACGACATCACTGAAACCCATGAACAGATTTTCGTTCGAGGATGACAAGCGGCCGTAAATGGCGTAAGTCAACGGCAGTGTGATGAGTAGTTGCAAGAGCACGTCGATGACAGTTGCACCGAGTCGGGGCCAGAAGCCGACGTATTCCAGATTCTGTTGAGGCATACCGACTTTCCCTTAGTTCTATGAAAACGGCCGAATGTGGTCACTATGCCGATACATTTTTGAAGAGGAAAAGAATCCTCCGCAATCCGTCATCCGACTGCATCCCTTACAAGCATCAACATACTCATTCTTCCAATCACTGATCGACTTGGTGTAATTTGCCTCCACGGCTTTATCGATTACGCAAAGCTGATGGTTATATACAGACGTGTTGATGCCATAGCTATTCAGCACGTGCGTAGCTTCCACCAATTGTTCTCTGTACTCATACGGATCAATCCAGAGCTTGTCCAAGTTCGCCCTGGTGAAGCCAGTAATCTCAAGCCCCATTAAGGCCACGTGATCCACAAAAAGCAGGTTACGAGCAATAAACTCACACGTCTCAACCAAGCGTTCGACGGTCTGCTTGTGAATCACCACGCGGATTTCGACACGCTGCCCCTCACGTTTTAGATTGAGAATGCCTCTGATTGTTTCGTCGAATGCACCTTCAGCCTGGACTACGTAGTCATGACGTACTGGATCATCGGAGTAAATGGGTATTCCGAGTGTGAGGCTCGGGTGCTTCACCGATCCAAGTGCCTTAGCAAAATCAGGATCCTTGAACGACCTACCGTTGGTGAGCACATCTATATGCGTCGTAGGGAGCAGGTTCTTGGTACGTCGAATGAGATCAATGAAGCGATCACCATACAGGGTTGGCTCACCGCCGGAAAAACCTAGGTTAGCGGTCTCAGGCGGGATTCGTTCGAGCAACGCCATCGCCTCGTCCATTAACCAAAAATCATCTATGTCCTTCGGGGGCTGCGAGCACATCAAGCAATAGTGATTGCACTGCTCTGTAAGCAGTATGGTGTTGTGCCTTGAATTTTCACGAAACAGCGTATGCAGCGAGTTGTTAGAAGGATTAATTCGGACAACGTCACCGTCTGACAAATACTTCAGCTCATCGGGAAGCCTGTATATATTTCTTGATGAGTTACCTGAACCAAGCGTGGCGTCCTTTGTAAGACAGGCACCGAAGCCCTCTGGAGTTGAACCGTCGCTTACCAGAAACGCATGGTTTGAACGCAATCTCTCGGGTAGGTTCCTATTTGACGAAAGCGTATAAAGCTGGGGCTCCCGCAGATCACCGCCCAACTTTTCTAGTTTGCCGTAGAGTTTGATCATCCGTGCCTTGCCCATCCAAGAAAAAGCCGCTTCACAAAAGTGTCTGCCTCCATCCTTTTGATGAGGTATTGGAACGTTGCCATATTGCGTCTGCAAAACTCTGACTCTGGCTTTCTACCAACATAGTCTTTATAGATGCCGTGATGGAACACGGGATCCGCTCCGCAATAATGCTCGAAAGCACAGTCATTACACATTGGGGCACTGTATGCAAATGACTCATCCAAGGGATCAAGCAGGTTAGGAGACAAGAAAATCTCCTCATAGCTATTTTGATTCAGTTGACCAATTTTGAACGTCGTGTTTCCCATTTCAGCGAGCATGCGGGCCTCGTCTGATGCATAGACAGCACCGTCGTAGTTATAGACCACCGCCCCAATCCCAATTCCGGCTGGACTGGTTAAATCGACATACCCAGGATCCGTACTGGTATACATCTTGGTCAGAATAGTTGCTGCGTATTGCTCCCGAAAAACTATGCCTTGGCGATTAAGTTCAATGATGTAGTCAAGGGTGTTTCGATAGAACTCAAGCCACCTGTCGGTGTTGTATGCGAGATAGCTTTTGGTTTTGATGGCGAACCCGTAAGGCGAAAGCGGCCGCAAGAATATGCCGTTAAATCCTTGAGCTAAGTATTCGTCAACTATTTCCTTGCCGAAAGGCAGGCTAGCTTCAGTAGTCGTCATCAACGCTGACACTTGGTCCCGACCCAACTCGGCTCTAACCAAGTCAATGCCAGCAACGGCTCTTTCATAGCTGTCTTTTCCAGGCCTCGGACGATTCTTATTGTGCAAATCCTTCGGCCCATCTAAGGACGTTGAGATCAAGATTTCATGTTCGCGGCAGAACTCCAAGATCTCTCGATTAATGAGAGCCAGGTTCGTCGCTATGACATAAGCAATTTTTTTCTCGCTTTGCCTTCTCTCGAATTCAGTCACGATGAACTTGATTAACTCGAAGTTCAACAAGGATTCGCCCCCTTGGAACTCAACTTTCAAGTGCTTCGCTGGTGCTCGTAATACCAAGTCAATAGCGGCCATAGCGTCCGCCTCCGACATATCGAACTTCCCCTTATCTTCTGACTGACGAGAGACTTGACAGTAAGGGCAGCTGTGTTCGCATCGAAGTGAAACGACAAATATATGAAGGCCAGTGAAATCGGAAAGACGCTCATAGCGAGTTCGGACTTTGATAGCCAACAAGTCAGGGGCTATGTTCGTCTTGTCATCAACCAGAAAGTGCCTGGCCCTTAGATTTTTGTACAGTGGATCGGTATCTTCCAGGCGATGCTCAACAAATGGCTTTATGGATGCCTTTGGAACCACCAGATATTCCCCCGACATATTGGAGAGGACGTACCTGTCGTCATCCAGTTCGGAGAACCGGAAGGGAAGAAGCTGATAACTTGATGGGCGTTTTTTGCCGTAAAACTCAATGGGCTGGAATTTGCTCATTGGCAATAAGCCCTGTTTTGGAGAACGCGTGAGCGAGGATCAGATTTCTTACGGACTCCGTCTCCCGACGAATCCGCTCACGAAGATCCTGGTCGAGAACTTCCTTCTTGAAGTTCATGACATCGAGATCCTTGGCGACATCGCTCTTCTCTGCAGAGAAATGCAGAGTACAGACAAACTCTTGATCCAACTGCCTCACTTCTCCAGCGAATCGATCAGTCAATCTGTAGAGGGCACGCTTGATAGCATCGCCGCTGTAAAGGTTAGAGTCGAAACGAACTTCGATCATTAGCAACCAATCTTATTGTGTCCCCTAGTGGGAACTTGAACGATGAGAACTGTGTGAGTTGTGTGAGCGGTGCGAACGATGCGAACGGTGGTACGCATAAATCTCACCTTCGTCACTTCTTTTCATCAGCAACAAATGTTCATCGGTCCCGATTTGATAGGACACCTCTCGAACTACCGCATCGGTAGCTTTTCGAACAGGGGACTCTGAAGAAGATGCTGGAAGGGGATTGACCATCGCCGTAGCTACGGGAGCCACTGCAGCAACGGCGACACTCAACGGAACTAAAAACTTATAGTTCTTCATAGGTCGCCCAATTAGTTGGCAGTGGGGAATACACGCCGAGCCTGAAAGGCACTAGCGTTCTTAATCAATGATTACTGGATATCAGTAAGCACTGGACCGATGAGAGCTGTGTGAGCTATGCGAACTGTGAGAGCTATGCGAGCCATGAAAGGCATACAGATCCCCAGCTTCTGTTCGCTTCATCAAGAGGCCATGGAGGTTATCGCCAATCGAATATGAGATCTTTTGGACTACAGGGTCCGACATACTTTTACTCGGCGACGCTGCCGCCATCACCGCCGGTACGGAAGCAACTGCAGGTTGCATTCCGGCCACTGCCGCTACAGCTACGCCTACGGGGATCAGGAATTGATGGCTTTTTGTCATTTTTCTCTCCAATACCACTTTATAGGCCGCTTCAGATGCAACGTCAAGTAAAGTTTGTGCCAGTGCCGTGCTTGGAACGCCGTCAGTATGACCAAATTCCATTCAGCACTCTCGCCAATCTGGCTCCCCCAAGCTGAAGCTGTTGCTCCACAACCGGCGTCCAACGGTCCACGTAGGGTGCCTCAACCTTCCGGTCAGGATAGAAGCCTGGAGTAGCCACGACACGGCAAGATTCTTCAGCAATACGGATTGGGTCGACTACGCTAACTCGTGCTGGCATAGGCTTCGATGAGAGCCTAGACACCCAGACCTCGGGATCATCTGAAACGAACTTGATGAGGCCAGAGTCCCAAAGGCTGTGAAGGTTGGAGCCACGCTTGTAAGCCTGGATCTGGTACTGATTCCCACCTCTGTCATCAAGGTAGCCTAGGTGAAGCGGCTGATGTAGATCCCCAATGAAATGGACAACGTACTTCATGGCTACGAGCTTTTGAGCGTCAGGAGCACTGGACTTCATCACTTCCAACTGTCGGTCAATGGCACCCACCACGCAGTTGCCGTCTGGACAATCCCTGGCTTTGTCGAAGGTGCAGCTATCCCTTGGGAAGTTCAGGAAGTGCCAACGGGCTGTGGTCGGGTTCTTTCGTTCGTCGGCCCAGGTCGAGATTGAAGCCAGAGTTGAGCCAGGCTCTTGGGCCAGGAGAGCTTGGACTTGAGCTTGGGCTTTTGGCGTGAGCTGCTTTTCGGCGAGGGTGGCTATTACTTGGTGGCCAACGGAGCCCCAGGCACTTGCATCAGAAACAGAGATAGCAATTAAAGTTCCGCTCAGCAGAATTTTGAACAGCCAACAAAAGCTCGCCTCATAGGGTATTTGCGTACAACCGCATTTCTTCGTCTTCACAATCTAGCGAGCAATTCAGAAAACTCTTGATCCGAGATTTTGTTCGCGGCTTGCGTAATTGGTAATCGGCCAAATATGGAATGGAGTTGGTCTCGGCTACATACAGTTGGTTGCTTGAGCTGGTTCGGAACTATGGGCGTGGTGACCACAAAAGAGGGATATTGTTTAGCCCGCTCCTGATATTGTTGGTCCCAGCTCTTGATAGTTGGCCTCATCAATTTGCCACCCGTTGATTGCCATTGACCTCTCCAAAGTTGGTTGCCCTTAGGAAGACCCGTTGTAAACCGGGCTTGAAGTGGAGGGTTATTTGCCACAACACAGTTACTTGGCAATTTAAGTTTTTTCTTATGAGTCTTGTAAAAACGCTCTGCAAGCTGATGAGTTTTAAGCACCTTGACGACCTTCAATGCGGCAATCATCCCCCACCCCGTTTCACCACTAGGGTGTTTACATTTCACTGTCATGTAGAACACTCGATCTCCTTCCCGCAGACGAGGAGCAAATTTTCCAGCTCGACATAAGGCGGTGATTGACGGGTACTCGTGGTCTAGATTGGGTTCCCTCCTGCAGGATCCATCTATGTAAGGGGGTAAACCAAACCTCTTCACGGCTCTAAGACCACTTGCAGTACTACATATCGGATGGAAGCTAACTAGATAGTTCGTCATAGATAACGTTGACTTAGTTGCAATAAATCACTGCACCGTCGTAGCCGAATGAAATCGACTTGTTACCGGCCGAGTAGGAGTTCATTCCGGTCTCCCTTAGAGATCCACTTAAAGCCAACCGTTTTAGGCGTTCCACCTTGCTCAATCCAGGCCCACAGTGATCGAGCGGTCTATCAGTAGGAGCAAAGTCGAGAGAAGGAACAACGGGGGACTGCGTTTCGAGATTCCATTGAACGCTCAATGCAGCAAACCTCTTGTATGTATCTACCGGCGTGAACTCACTGTACTGATATTCCAGACCAATTTTCTTGCCCGACGCATCAACGGTAGTTGTCATCTGTTTAAGCGGAATAACTTTTTCTTGCAGCTTGAAGCCGTCTTGGTCAGCAAAGTTCAATGTAAAACTCGCCTCTCTATTTTTAAAAGCTAACCGAGAATTTGTGAGGAACTCGGGGTAGCCATCAAAAGACACAGTTGCAAGAAGAGTGCTGTCGACGACCTTGGTTCTCGCATTGACTTGCATCTGCAAATTCTCCCGAAGATCGACGGTCCACCTTTTGACAACCTCATATTGCTTTGCCGCTTCTTTATCTCTGTAGTCAATGACTTTCCACCCTATCAGCCAGACAAGAGACAACGCAACGGCAGCGAGAAAAATTGCAATTGCAATTTTTAGAGACGCTTTAAAGAAATCGTTAATTCTCATTTTTATGTCCTCACATTTGGTACGCAATCACGCTGCCTATTTAGCCCCGTAATTCGATGGCACAAGGCACTATTGCCCCAGAGCTTTAAGCCGTTGAGCGGCAGCGGTATTACCCCCTGCTGTCGCTTGTCTATATGAGGCAATGGCTTTGTCTTTATCAGCCGTGACACCGATGCCTCGCTCGTAGGAGACTCCCATCTGATATGCGGCAAAAGGGTAGTTTGTCTCTGCTGCAGTCTTGAGTAGTGAAATGGCTCTGGGCTGGTCTGAGGGTCCGCCAATGCCGTCTCGAAGTGCGACAGCAAAAAAAGCCTTCCCTATTACGTCGCCAGCTTCAGCCGACGTTTCCATGAGTTGACGTGCGGTTGCTACGTTCTTTTCAACATAGTCTCCTCGGGAGTACATAGCTCCAAGGAAAGCACTGGCTCGTGGAACATTGCGGTTGTGAGCAATGGTCAACAATCGGGCAGCTTCTGCAGTGTCTTTTTGTCCGCCTTTACCTTCCAAAGCCATTTGACCAAGGGAGTAAATGGCATAGCTCAAGCCCTTGTTTGCCGACGCTTCGTACAGCTCTTTGGCTTTAACCAAGTCAATTGGCTGGGCTCGGCCTTGTTGAGCATAGTCACCCAAGATACAAAGTGCTCGGCCATCCCCCGACGCAGCCGCTTCTTGGAAAGCTGCATAGGCTTCCTCAAATCGTTTTTCACGGTGGGCAGTCATCCCCCTTCGATAGGCATTCGGCGTTTCCAGAGTCTTCTCGGCATCAGTCGGCTCAAAGCTTTTATAGGTTGCGGCTGGATAAGGATCCTTGTATTGAGCCAAGGCAACAGCGGTAACGGGTGGAGATCCCGGAGAACGCGAAGGCTTTGCGGCAGCGTATACCGGTGCCAACGAGCTGGCCATCGCCTGAAGGGTCTGATACCTCTCGGCATGGCTTGGATGGGAAGACATCCAAACCCCTGAGCCCCCAGCGGTCTGAGCGGCCATGAGTTGCCACATCCGTGCGGGAGCTTCTGGGTTGAAGCCTGCAGCAGCCATGTTCTTGATCCCAAGGTCGTCGGCTTCACGCTCTTGGTCACGACTGTATTTTGCGTTTACCAACCCGGAACCCGCTGCCCCAAGTTGCTGACCTAGCCCTTGGGTATTAACGCCCTTTTTGGCCTGGTCTAGGTCAAGCAGCAGTCCAGCAAACGTGCCAATGAGAGAGATTGCCGTTTGTGCATCTCGACCCTTGGTTAGATGTTCTGCCTTCACATGGCCCAGTTCATGGCCGATTACGGATGCCATCAGATCGTCGTCATGGCCCACTAGTTTGAGCATGTCAATACTCATAACCATCACAATTCCGTTCTTTCCCCGCGTCACGTAAGCATTGGGGCCACCCTGTTTTTCTATGTAGAGACCGGGCACGGGTAGGCCATAAATAGGAGCTATGCGTTCGCTTACGTCGGCAACTCGCTGGACCCAAGCTCGGCTGACGCTTTCCGTACCGCCGTTCTTGTCTCTTAATTGGATGTAAGGTGAGCTGACTTTGTCTAGCATCGCCCTTACAGGCCAGATTTGAGCTAAGGCATTTAAAGGCAGACAAAAGCTGGCGATAGCAAACGTGCCGGCCAGCAGTTCGCTACGTGTTCGGGATCTCATACGTTTCTCCTCGTCTTTTTTCTTGCTGCACTACGGCCCCCTCAGACCGACTTCATCTAGCTTAGGCAAAAACCTTGCAAATGACAAATCATTTAACTGTCTCAATCAGCCCTGTTGTCGTCCCTCGGATCAAATCCGCTAGCCAAGCCACTGTTCAGCCTAGCGGCACTCCTCCTCTGCAGTCGCTTGGCATCAACGACAGCCGGTGCTCCAACATGCTTAATGACCCATTGCACTTTGAAGCTCTGCGTCTTGGCTTTATAGCTAGCTCGTTCTGCCACGGTGACCGTCCCCTCGATCACAAAGCTGCTGTTGTTCATCGCCACCAGACGCACGTGCCTCATCGTCCTCAGCATTTCTGCTTTTGTCCCTGGCGAGTAGAGATTGGCGGTAACACCTTGGTCCCTTCCAGTGCCCTTTAGGACGAGTTCACCCGTTTTTGGCCCAGAGGAGAGCGAATCCACCGGATCATCTTGGTAAACGTAGACATCGAAAAGCACTGTACAAGCATACAGTGTTTTTGCTATGATTCAACGCATGGATACGCTTCGACCAACAGAATGGATAGCCAAGTGTGCAGATCGACTGCATGACCGCTGGCATACCGTTGAGCCTGCTCAATTGGAGGAAGTGGCTGTTGAGATTTGGAGGAACGACTATCTCAGATCTATGGATCCTGCTGAGGCTGCAGCGTTTTGGTTGACGCCGGTGAGTACACAGCCGACAGAGCCGCCTCAATGACTTACCAAGCTGGACCAGATATGTACCTTAGGTGATTTCACCTCTGATTCATGAGTTTATTTGCTCATAAATGTGGCGATCACCCCAGGCACCAATATCATCAGTACGAATTCGCAAGTCAAAAGAATCCATAGTGATCGACGCTTTTCAATTAACGTCGTTTCGCTTTCTTGGCAGATAGTTCGTACGATCTGCTTACCAAGAACTGAGCCTACCCATAGAGTAAAGACGGCGATAAGACCTGAAATGATTGCCCCAAGAAGAACATTCCTTAAAGCCGTTTGCACTGGTAACCAAAGGACCAGGCCGCCAGCTACCTGACACGCTACTGAAAGCCCGCCCCTAAAAATCTTTCTAGCGTCTTCTGCTTGTTTTGCATCATCGGTTAACGCGGGTTTTACGGGTTGGAATTTTTGGATGACATCGGAATTAATTCCTTGGTCAAACATCACGACATCCAAAGCAGCTAACGCCTCATCGGCCAACGTGTCCCGTCGAGCGTTTAACTCCGCAAGCTCGTCGGCATCAAGTCTTGAATAGCGGGCTCGAAAATAGCTGACTTGTTTTTCATCTAGCGGTTCTTCCATGAGGTCGCCTCCTGTTTAATAAGTATCATCTAAAAATTCCCTGGTGACCTCACGCTGGACTTTGGGTTAATAAGCACATCCAAGAGACTCACGACGATTGGCTGTATCGGCCGCTATAAGGTTTACGACAAAAATTCTGAATCACTATGTGCTCAAACTACCGTGCAGTAACCCGCTCAGACCGCATGCTCACCTTTTTTGGGATAGAGCGTGCCAAGGACGAAGACCCTATCGACGTTTGGCCTACTGGGCTTGCTCCGTTCATTCGTCTGGCTGAACCTGGCTCAGGCAACAAGCTGGTTGTCGAGGATGGCCTATTTGGGCTCCTCCCGTCTTTCCAGAAAGAAATGGCGGCTGGCAGGAAGACCTACAACGCACGAACCGAGACAGTAGCCAAGCTTCCCAGCTATCGAGACTCGTGGCGTAAGGGACTTCGATGCATCATCCCGGCTGAGTCGATCTATGAGCCCAACTACGAGTCAGGTAAAGCTGTTCGGTGGTGGATTCAACGTGCTGGCGGGATACCAATGGGTATAGCGGGCATATACAGCGAGTGGGAAGATCCAGCCACAGGGATCAAGAAATTCACCTTTTCAATGCTGACCGTGAATGCCGACGATCACCCCTTCATGAAACGCTTTCACGCACCGAACGAAGAAAAGCGAATGGTAGTGATCCTGGATCCCAGCGAATACGATTCCTGGCTGTCGTGTCCTGTGAATGAAGCACCGAATTTCTTCAAGCAATGGCAAGGTGAGCTTGAGGGATGGCCTGCAGCGTTGCCGCCTCGGGTGGCTAAGCCTAAAGCACCGCCAGTAGCAAAGCCACCGCCTCCGCCTCCGCCTCCGCCTGAGACGGGTAGTTTGTTTTGAAAAAACTTTACCGGCTCGATCAAAACTCTTACCGATCGTCATGCATTCAGTAATGTTCTAAGTAGTTAGCAGTTCTTTATGTCAAGGTAGAGCTGCGGGTCCTTCAAACTATGTCTTAACAGACCTTTAACCACCGACCTTACAAATGACACCGCCTGGTGGAAATCTTTTAGGACTCGGAGGTCTGGTCTATTTACGTTAGTTTCACCGCCGTGAGCTACAGAGCTTCGCAAAGAATATAGGGCAGTCCAAATTCTTTTTTCTGAGGCGTTATCGAAGTAGCTCGCATAGTCCAGCTTTCTGTTAAACCTATTGGCCAACAACGGTATTTTTGTCTGCATTTGATGTGTGATGCTATCCCCACGGTCTTCAAGTTTGGGGTTGTGGGTAATCAGCATCTCGATGATGGCGAACAAACCTAGCAACTGATACTCGGATTTCGTGGGCAACTGCTTGAGTGCATCAAACATGTTAATTGCACGATGAAGCTCTGGATGCCGTTTTGGGGTGAGGGCGTCTCCAAAAACCGCGTGGAAGTCTGTGGCCGTATCTCTGATCAAAGCCAACTCCGGCTCGCCGATAGAAATGGCTGCCATCTCCGTAGGGAGACTGAAGTAGTTGTGCATTACGCCCGGATTGCATCCCATCCCATGCGGTTTTCCGTTCTCATAGTGAAAATAGAGTGAACTAGTTTGTAGAGGCGTATCTGTGATGTTCGCAATCAAATTCATATTGATGTTCTTGACTCCGTTGTCGTCTGAGTTAAACACCACGTGATATCGCCAATCCTTTTGAGGACGAGCGACTGCCCCCCAAGAATGACCATTCTCATGGACTTCCCTAACAATGTCACACTCATAAAGGTGTGCTGGTTTAACCCAAGACTGAGGATGAACATAATCTTTTAACGCACTTTTTATGGTCTCAGTCATTTGAGGAGACGCTCGTTCAAAGGAACAACCAGGTGCTAGCTCGTAAGGCAACTCGCATGCAATGTCGTAAGGATTCAATACAAAGCCAACAACGGCTTTTCCCTTCGAAAATTCAGCTTCGCTCGTTTCAGACGGCGGCACATTTGAGAAAACAGCATTCATATACACCCTCGCTTTGTGTGACCATCCATCGTAGATTTGCGACAACAAGTCATCCACAATGCTATTGCAAACAAAAACCAGTCACATAGTGGGTGTCTATGGCAGTCTTTTCTGGAGTTAATGAAACTAAAACAGTATGAACTTTGACCTAGTAACCTCACTGCCGTTACTTAAGCCCAAGGCAGCTGCCTGGGTTCAAGAACAAGAAGCCTTAATCTTGGCCTCAGGCAAAGGGCTTACCGACTATGGGTTGGATCTTGCTCGCAGAGTTGGCGTAGTAGACGCGAATAGGATTCGAATATTGCTTGTCGCGGACATTCCCCGTCCAACAGAACCGCTTCTGATCCAAGCAATGGAAAGGACTGGGATGCTTGGCCCCGATATGAATGGAGTTACTCTTGGCCACGGCATTTACATCCGCGAGTCGAAAAACTCTGTTCGCCTGCTGACACACGAGTTCCGCCATGTTCATCAATACGAAGTTGCAGGATCAATCGCTTCATACATACCCGCTTACCTTGAGCAGATAGTTCAGTTCGGGTACTGGGACGCACCATTTGAAGTTGATGCCCGTAGTCACGAAATCGTGGCCTGAGAAAAAGAATGCCCAGACGAGCCGGGCATCAAGTCAGTTACCTGACGAGACGGCCAGGGAGGCCAGCCGTCGAAGTGAATCATAGCAACTGCATAGGTCATCGCCTGAACGTTGTGTCATTATTTCCCGTACTGAATGATTCTGGCCTCATTGCGACCAGCATCTTTTGAACGCTGGCTGCGTAAAAAGTCATTTACTTTTTTTGGATTTACTTCCGCAGTAATTTGCAGAGATTGATAAACGTCGCCGGGGCGTTTACCTAAATTCATGTGAAGGGTCCAAGACAGAACTCGCTCCGGTTTTAAAAAGCACCCGTTATTGGCACTCAATCCTGTGGTGCACTCAGGAACAGCCAAATAGCTCTTGCCGGATTCCAAACTTCCTACAGAACTAGCTTCAATTCGCTCAATCCTATTCGAGTTGTTGGTGAAGTAAATGTTGAAATATTTTTGGTTCGAATAACCTGTGTTTGCGGCATCACACTGCGTTAATTTCTTACCGAAAGGTTTGCAATTCTCTAGCCCAATTTTTCGTGCCGATGCAGCAGTCATGCCCAAGAAATATGGGCCGACGTAAAAGGTTTTCTGTTGATCTTCTGCCGCGTTTGCCGGCTCGATGACGAGTAACGCTGACAAAATTACTATCCAGCTATATGCCACTCTCAATCTACCACTCCTCAAATTTTTTTACTCAATATACCCGGCAATGCAGTCCCCACATATCCACTCTCCATCGTCGTAGATTCCGCCAGTCATGTCAGTCCTCTGGTTGCAGCTACTGCAGAGGGTCAGGATCACATCGTGTTGAAGGCTGCGGCCTTTGACCTCGATAAAGCCTTGCTGATTTGAAGGTAGTTGAGCTGGGTCTGGTGGGCTAGCAAAGGATCCGCAGTTCACGCACCACTTGCCGCCATGAAGATCGATTGTTTTTGCTTTGTGGCAACGGGGACACGCTATTAGATCAATCTGGTCTACCAGCGGGGCTACTGCCGGCTCTGCCGGGATTGGTGCGGAGAGTTCGTCCAGGCTGCTGATACGCTGGCACCAGAGGCCGTTCTTGTTAAGACTGGCTATGAGGGGATCGAACCCAGTGTCGTCACTGAGAACGTGACAGCGGGTGTTCCTGGCAGTCTCGAACGTCCGGCCAAGCTGGCAAGCAATGTGGAAGTCCAAGGCATTCTTACCGTCGCCTTCAATACGAACTATCTCAAGCTGAGCGGCCGGGAATGCCTGCCAGGACTTGATCGTGGCCTTTGGCGGGTTTTGCTCGTAGCCAACGAATATGACGACGCGGAAGGTCTTGTCGAGGACCTCGAAGTTAACCTTGGGCCGGTTTTCGAGATCGACTAGGAGGAGGTGTCCCGACATTGAGCTTGATCGTGAATTGGTGCTTCTTACTATATATAAGAAGTTGTCAGGGGAGAGAAACCGTTTAAAACAAAAGCCTCCGGCTCTTCACCGCTCACAAAGTATCGCCAGTTCGTGAGTCGAGACTGGCGGCTAAGCCAAACGAGCTGGCAGTGGCCAAAAATCTTCACATGCAAAAGCCGATTCGAAGGCAACGCCATGATGGCCCTCTTCGCTCCAATCTACATGCCTTTCCAAAGCACAGCACTGGGCGTCAAAGTACCGGCACTTCCGACACTGACTCACCGGCGACCAATGCAAACCGCGTCCATTAAAGGTTCGACCCAATTTGGTTAAACCTTTGGGTAAAGAATCGAGCAAAACCGCCCGACGCTTCAGATGATCAATCATCTTGTCCAGGTCCCAATCCTGAGGAACCATTGGTTTGTCAAACTCGATGACCCGCTCCTCACCTCTTCCGCTTACGGGGAAAAATACGCCGACCTCTTCCAAAATATCCTTCGTCAATTCCAGCGAATAACTTTGAGCCGCATTTTTTGACTCTTTCGAGCCGCTGGTACGAGCCAGCTCACGCAACTCCGCTAGCGTCGCAAACTGCCCGCTCAAAGTAACCAGCTCCCCAGCCGAGCAAACCAAAGCCCTGAGTGAACTTTGCAGCCTCTTGTCTTTGTTCAACTTCAGTGCGAAACCGAACCCATCAAGGTCTCTGCTCCGCAGCTGCTTAATGACCTCAAGCAACGGGATGAGATGGGTTGATTTCTCGGCGGCAACTTCTGCCCAACCGTCAAACCGGCTGGCAGAAAATTGATCTGACAACCAGGGTTCACGATCTCCAAACAGGGACTGCAATTTACGTTTGTTCAGCATTCTCCCCTGCTTCACATCCACGATGCCGCACAGGTTCATCAGCACCGCACAGGTGTCATCCGCAATATCCAAGGGAACACGCTCAATTTCTTGGCGATGTGCGGTTCGTGCTTCTTCTTCAAGCATTTGGAGACGCCAGAAGTGGATATCGACAACGTCGTCAACAAACGACGGCAATCTAGCAAGCACCCGATCATCGTAGTACTTGGACGCCGACCTTTTAGCCGCCTTCGCTTTTCCTTTTGAGTCCTTTCGACTTAGGGTTGGACTTACCCTAATCGTTTCCAAGTCATCTTCATTGCGGATCACCTGGTAGTTCTGAAAACCTTCATCCTGAATCAAATTGCCTAAGGCCTGAACAGAGTTCGATTCGATCTCCCGATAGTGTCTATAGGTCATCAAATCGATAATCTGCGGCAACTCGGTCCCACTATAGCCACCGCTGTACTCCTCTGCCAAGGCAGCTTTGATCTTCTCTTCGATGTCTGCTCTCGGCGGAAAATAAAATGGCTTAGAGTTTGTGGCTCCCGCATAGATACGAACCTCACACGCTACGTCTCCCCGGTTCGCACGGTTAATTGTTTGAATGATTCTGCTTGTGTCCGTCGGGATCCTATCGAAGCGGCAGTAAAGGATTTCCAGCTGCCTGGTGAAGTTGAGGCCAATCGAAAACAGTGGGCTGGACACAAGTATTGGCTTATCGCCAATTCTGGCTTCATCGATCTGCCCTTGGTCCACTTCTTGCCGTGACACCACGTAGCTTTGGTCCAAGAGCCCGTAACCACCCAAGAGATTCCTGTATGACTGCAGCTTGGAACTGCTCACTGAAAGCATCACTTTGGGCAAGGGTCGTTTAGCCTCAAGGTCACCTTTCAGACGCTCAAGAAGATTTACCACGTCCGAGTCGAAGTCTTCAAGCTCACAAAGCTTGAGCGGGTTGCTCTTGACGGGAGCAAACTCATAGCAGCAATACCGGTCAACCTTCAATGCCCCACCTTCCAGCTGAGAAAGAGTCCCTGTCAGCATCAAGCTCTGGAGGTCCGTGAAAGTTCCTGTCATAAATATGCTCGAACGGGACCGAGAAATGGCATCAGTGAATGTCTTAAACCTCTTGACACTTCGAGCAAAGTCGTCGAGCGCGACGTGAAATTCGTCAACAATCAGGTCATACGCCGTCAGCTGCTCGTTTTCCAGAAGCTTCAATATCCTGGGCAGTGATTCGTTGGTGGTCACGAATACACCGCTGGATAGTGAATGTCTATAGTGGTAGCTTTTGTAATGCTCGCAATCAATGCCACGAGCCTGTAGATCTTCATACATCTGTCCCACTAGTGGGATGGTTTGTGCCACGTATATAACCAGTGCGGATTTAGACCGCACCGCGACCCAGTCGATCATGGCTTGGGTCTTCCCCGAGCCAGTAGGTGCCAGCACAAGCGAATACTTCGAGTGGACGAATTTATCAAAGGGCTGAACATAACCGCTTGAAGTCAGTTGCAGGGAGACATGCGGTATTTCCTCGAACCACCTCAGACCATCTTTGATATAAGCGTACGCGTCTTCTGAAAGCTCTTTCAGAGGTATTACGGTTCCATCACCATAACGACGCCCAAACTGGGGCTGGTATTTACTGACGTACCAGGATCCCGGTGAGCCTTCCCCTTCAAAGTACAGAGTGCAAAATTTTCCATTAGGGCTAGCGTCTTTCAACTTGCGTCCAAGCCGAGCCGCAGAAGTAGGCAACCTGTAATGTTGGACCATAGCAACGCCCGTGTTGGTACGGATCTGAAGCTTTTCGACGACAGATCCGTTTGCCTTATGCCAATCATCCCGCAGTTGCTTTTCCTGTGCCTTGGCCATGAAGACGACGTTGTTCTGGATTTCCGGAAGGTAAACCACTTCAGCCTCACCATCCAAAAAGCCGCTGCGGTCTTCTGCCCTCAGTAGCGATTGGACGCCCTGCTCGACAATCGGGTTAGCTATGTAGTGAAGCTGCACTGATGACCGTATTGGGGCTGGATCGATCCCGTAGGTCACTGCAACGCTATTCTTTCCGTCCAACCCCACAGAGTAAAAGCCTGTACTCACGCAGAACATGCGTAGATATGCCGCCAAGTCCTTGCCAGCGATACGCCTATCGAGGTAATAGAACAGGTGCACACGCAACCCTGGCTTAAGCGGTTTCCCATCGGCGTTGAGAATGCCAGCACTGCCACTGAATTGGAAATAGCAAGTGGCACGTTGAAACTCTAAAGGTAGCCTATCTTTGATGAACCACTGGATGGCCTCTGAAGTAACGGGCGACACGCCTCCTGGAACATTTACACCATCGATGTCCAGCATGACCCATGGTGTGCCGTCGGGGTGTTCCGGAAAGTTTTCTGCCAGTCTTTGACAAGGTTGAAATAGACCTGGAATACCAATGCCTCGAATCAACGCCGTAAACCTGTTCCGGGAGATCGAGGAAATCAATGACCCGAAGGCTCGTATGCCACTCACCGGGATTGGCTTGGCATGGTAAAGAAAGGCATTGCCAAAGCCTTGGGACAAAACCTGGCCGTGATCTCCAATAGAGAACCGCTTGGTCAATGGGTAAGTTTTGGCGAGCAGTACCGTAATGGTCGGTGGGCCGTCAGCCAATATCGCAGGAAATGGCACCCCTTTTGGCTCTGGTGTAGATGTAGTCATATTTAAAAAGTTTGGGCACGGTGCGGCCCGCCGTTTGCCCCTCTTTTGCAAAAAGTTAATTTAAAAATTTGATTGAAAAGCGTCGGCTCGGCAACGTTGTAGCTGGCGGAGTGACATACCTGCCCACGTCTAGGTTTGACAGGCATTCAACTTGATTTATGCGTGCTCAGCTGTGTGGCACTCATCGAGCAAATGACTATTTGTGGCAGGACTTCTCCAGCTGGCCAAGACTGGCCTTGTAGTCATTGATTTGCGATTGCCGCCACTTTTTTTCGTAGCCAGCATCAGAACGCACTTCGGCTGCGGGAAACTCCCGTGCTACTCTGCGTTTGTGAAATGTGGTGCGACCGATACCCAGCTGTCTGAGCACCTGCTTTTGCCCAATCAGCGGGTCTTTTTCCAACTTACGTTCATTCGGCATAAGGAGCCTTTCAACATCGTTAAACGATGCAGCTCCTGTCCGAAAACAAAAGTCGCACCGTACCAATCTGCCAACTCAAAATGAGACGGCAGGTCTAACGGCGAAAGCTTTCGTCAATAGCCAGCCCATTCCCAAGCTGCGGCTCCTTTATATTGACTACTCACCCTCGCCAGGTACGTTGCAACTTGCGTCGAAACGATAACGGGAATGGATGAGACTGCGGACATACAGATTGCTCAGATGTCCTCAGCTCAGGGTGAATTTTAAAACACGCATGCGGTTACGAACACCATGTCGCCCTGGGGTGAACAAAATATTCTGCGGACGTTAATGCACACAGCTCATCACGATTGCAGCAGTAGCCTTGCCGTGGCAATAAGCCCGTGTTAAATTTGCGGCTTATCCGTGTCACATCGCTGTGTCACTTTGCAAGGAAAAACCGGGTTTATTGATCATGGCCTCAAGCGGCCAACCGGGTCAGGTGGGGAACCAAGCAGCCCTAACTGTGGAGCCAGTGCCGGGGTCAAGGCTCGTCACCTTATTCAACCTGCTGCAAACGTCTTGTGGAAGCCCCGCAGGCGGCAACAATTTGCAGCAGGCACAGCGCCAAACTAGCGCAGTACCTCTTCAATCGCAGCCGTGGTCTGTACTGCGTGCTCTGCAATTTGCGCAGACATCAACGCAAGCGAGGCCAGTGCATAGGTGCCGCTGATGATGCCCTGAAAGGCCACTTCAGCTGCAACAGCGTCACTACCCAGGCCCTCAAGCGCTGCGGTAATGCACTGCTCCACGCTGTCCAGCCCGGCATCGCCATACAGTTCTTCCCCCTCGTGTGTTACGCGGTAATCGAACTGGTCCTGGCCGGCAGTGTCTATGTTAAAGCGAACAATCATGGGTTTCCGTATTTGCTATGAATTCAGTAGCTGCCCACGCACGTATTTAAAGGGGTGCAGCCATATTTGATGCCTAAAAACAGGCTTTTTGGCAGATTTTCGGCAAATGTGGGCATGCAAGAAGCCCGATTCCCGTCAATTGTTAACTTACAAGTTAACAAATTAGGGGCTGACGTACAGGTTGTAAGCGCCGGAAGTGGCCTGCAAACGCAGCAAACCTTTAAGTTCAGGCGGCAGTTCCTTGACCTGGTCGGGGTTGAGCGCCACAAACAAGCTGCCCTGCTTCAAACGGGCGGCCAGTTCGGTATTGCCGGCCACGGCTTTGGCCTTGCCCTGTGTGTAGAACGAGGCGGAATAAGGCAGGTCACCCATGAACAGCAGCGGCTGCGCGCCGGTCTTGCGAAGCTCATACGCCGCAACCGCAGTTCTGGCAGTCTTCCAGCTGTCAACGCGCTGCTGGTTGATAAAGAAGGCCGCAATCAGCGAGGCCATCAGCACCACACCCACAGACACAGACGCATCGACCAGGCGCGTGCGCACATCGCCCGCAAGCCAGCCTGCAGCCAGCAGGGCCAGCGCTGGCAAGGCCGGCAGTACATAAGTCCAGAGGATGTTGCCGGACATGGTGAAAAACAGACAAGGTGCGATGGACCAGGCCAGCAGGTAGAGGCGCCAGTTTTTCAGCAATGGTTGTAGGGTCGCTTGCGCAGGCAGGCCAGCCTGAGCCAGCGACTTCCTGCGCCCGATAGCCAGCCAGGGCAGCAACAGCGTCCACGGCAGACAGGCCGCCAGTGCCAGCAGCCAGATGGCGCCGCGTGCCGTGGCATGTGCCGTACCGTACTTGTCGCCCGCCCAGCCTGTGACGGTGAAGCGCTTCCAGTGTTCGCCTATGAAAAAGTATTCCCAGAAGCCAGGCGTGCGCTGCTCGGCCATCCAGTACCAGGGCACGGCAATTGCCAGCATGAGCAGGATGCCGCGTATCCACGGCAGGCGCTTCCAGGCGTTGACGATGTTGCCGGTGAAGACCGTCCACAAGAAGATGGGGATGCCGGCCAGAACCAGCGCAATCGGGCCCTTGGCCAGCAAGCCCAGGCCCAGGCCGATAAACAGCAGCCAGCCTTCTTTGGGCCGGGGTGCATCGGCGCGTTCAAACGCAGCCCAAAAACCACGCATGGCCAAGGTGGTGCCCAGCACCAGGGCCATGTCCGTCATGACTGCAGCGGAGGCGATGAAATACAGCATGGTGCCGCTCATCACTGCCACGGCCAACAGTGCTTCGCGTTTTGACCAGCGGCGCGCCCAGTCCCAGACCAGCCAGGCAATCAGCACGGCAAGCAGGAAGTACGGCAGGCGGGCAGCGAATTCGTTGAAACCGAAAATCTTGAGGCTGGCGGCCGTCAGCCATGTCGACAGCGGCGGCTTGGCCCAGAACGGCACGCCGTAGTCGTACCAGGGCGTGATCCAGTCGCCCAGTTCAACCATCTTGCGGGCGACCTCGGCGTAACGCGCTTCGGTAGTGTCGGTCAGCGGGTAAAGGCCCAGTGTCAGGAGCCGCAGCACGGCGACGATGGCCAGCGTCCAGACGACCAGCGTGCCAGTCTTTTTTTCAATCTTCAGGTTCATGCGTGGACCGGCAATGAGGTAGCGGATGCGGACGGGCGCACTGCATTGGTTTGCAGGGCTGCAGGATGGTATTCATCCAGAAGGTACAGCGGCCTGCGCTTGCTCTCCATGAACAGGCGGCCCAGGTATTCACCAATGATGCCCATGGCCATCAACTGCAGGCCACCCAGGATGAGGATAGTCAGGATCAGGGTTGGAAACCCCTTGACCGACTCTCCCACGGTGATGATCCGGATAAACAGCACCAGTGCATAAATGAATGCGGCAAATGCCGTCAGAAAGCCTGCGTAACTGGCCAGCCTGAGCGGCACAACCGAAAAGCCGGTGATACCTTCAATCGCAAAATTGAGCAGCTTGAAATAAGGGAACTTGGTGGTGCCTGCAGCGCGGGAGTGGCGGTCATATTCAATGATGACCTGCTTGTAGCCCACCCATGCGAAAAGGCCCTTCATGAAGCGGTTGCTTTCAGGCAACTCGTTCAACGCTTCGACAGCGCGCCGACTCAGCAGACGGAAATCGCCCACATCCTCGGGAATCGGCACCTCAGAAAGCCAGTTGATGAAGCGGTAAAAGCAGTGGGCTGAAAACTTCTTGAACCAGGTCTCGCCGTCACGCGTCTTGCGCCGCATGTTCACCATGTCTGCGCCCTGCCGCCAGGTGTTGACCATGTCGGGGATCAGCTCTGGCGGGTCCTGCAGGTCAGCGTCAATCAACACCACGGCGTCGCCTCGGGCGAGCTTGAGTCCCGCACTCATGGCGGACTCCTTGCCGAAGTTGCGGCTCAATGAGGCAAAGCCTGCGCGCGGGTCTGCCGCCTGCAACTCCTTCAGGATGCGCAGCGTGCCATCCTTGCTTCCGTCATTGACGTAAATCACTTCCCAGCCGCCCTCAATGCCTTCGAGTGCAGAAGCCAGCCGGCGATGAAAGATGGGCAGTACGTCTTCCTCGTTGTACGCGGGCACAACGATGCTGAGTGCACACGGCGCCAGAGTGGCAAAAGTACCGGGGACTTCAGGAGTTGGATTCATCAGGCAAAAGTCCAGGAACGGTTAAGTCGATATGTCAGGCCGAGAACCAGCAGCGTTGCTACAGCCTGGGCCAGAAGGTAATGCCAGCCCAGCCAGTGCACACCGGCCCAGACCAGCGCACCATTGACCAGAGCGCCAGCCACCGCGACGGCCAGAAATCTGGGAACGGCCAGTTGATGCCGTACCGTTGCGCCCGGAAAGGTGATGAGTCTGTTCACGATGTAGGACACCGCAGCGCCGCACAGTGCACCTGCCACAGCGGAAGGAGAAGGCGGCATGCCGAACAACTCCACCAGCACAAGCAGCACGGCGTAATGAACCGCCGTTGCAAGGCCACCTGCCAGTGTGTACCAGAAAAAGACCATTGCGCCCCGAGTTTGGTGAACCAGTGATTTTAGCAAGGCGTTACGGCCATCTCCGCCGAAAAAACCTCGATCTCAAGTTGACAGCGCATCACGTATCTGCGTTATATTGAAAGCATGTTTGAAGTACTCGTGTACGTCTACGAAAATTACTGGCAAGGTGACGCTTGCCCCGAACTTCACCATCTGGGCCGCAAGCTCACTGCAGCCGGGTTTGAAGCCGAGGAAATCCAGGCAGCCCTGATCTGGCTTGACGGCCTGAACACTGCGGCACAAAGTACGCAGATTTGCCTGCCCCCCAAAGAATCCACAAGTCCCGACAATGCCCTGCATGCCGCCCAGGGCGTGCAGGCGCAATCAAGCGACAGCCTGCGGATTTACTCTGTCACCGAACAAGAGCACCTCGGCGCCGAATCGCTGGGTTTTGTGAGTTTTCTGGAATCATCAGGTGTTCTGCCCCCACACATGCGGGAAATTGTCCTGGACCGCGCCATGGCAGCGCCCGGCGACCCGCTCAGTCTGGACGACCTGAAGATCATCGTGCTGATGGTGTACTGGAGCTTTGGCGAAGAGCCCGATGCCCTGGTGCTCGATGAGCTGTGCGATGACACAGAGCAGCGGCTCGCACATTGAATAGTCACGCCACGGCAGCCCTGGCGCTGCGGAATTGACCCGGTCTAGTTCAGCAAACGCTCCGGATTGGCATCAATTTTGGCCAGCGCGTCACGCGTGGCCCGCACTGTAAGTGCCTCATCCTCCGTCGGAACCAGCAGGCCAGCCTGCAGGTAAGCCGCCAGGCGACGTGCCTGGATCAGGAAATTGCGCCCATCCGACGATGCAAACAGGTGCAACTGCTTTCTGTCGCTGCGCCACGCAAACTGGACGTGCGTTGTCTTGCTGTTGTGGTCCAACGTGAACCATGCGCCCAATTGGAGTTCTTGCGCCCACGAGCGCATGGCCTCGGTGGGCTGGCTGCCGCCATCGGTGATGACCTGAATATCCGACGCATCAATGCCAATCATCATCACCAGGCTTTCGGTGTCCAGAGGCAGGTCACCGACGTCCTCGTCTGAAAGATAGTCCTCAAGATTGGCCAGGCGCTTGGCCATGGTTTCAATACGCTCGCTTGAAATCGCATCGGTCTTGGACATGAAGGCATCGGCCAGCGTATCGCTGATGGTCTTGATGTGGCCGTCCTGCGCCTTCACGTCCAGGCCCAGCATCGTCATGCCGATGCGAAGCAGCTGCAGCAACTTGGGCAGGTCTGAAATAACCTTGGCACGATCCACACGGTTGGGCTTTGCGCTGGCCGCCCATACAAGGTCAGCCGCAGCACGTTTAAGCGTGATGGTTTCTTCATGTTGCGGGCCGTTACGCATGGCGGCGAGCGCCAGCACCTCGGCCCAGACCTTGAACAGGAATTCACGGATTTCATCACGCACCGGCATGTCGTTGAGCATGTTGCGCAGCTCAATCGTGTACTGGATGGCCATGGTCTCTTTTTGCTCAACCTGCTGGGCCACACTCACCACGCGCGCCGCACTGCCCTGTTGCGAGAGAAACTTCGAAAGAAATTTCTGGAACTCGTCATAGACAAGCTGAAAAACGCGGCGCCCGGTTTCCGGGTACTGCTCGATCACCTGCACGATACGTTTGATCTCCATCTCGATGGCGCTGCCGGATACCCCGGCATCAAAACCGAGCACACAGGAACCCATGCGGTCAATCAGCTGGCGTGCGGGATGTTGCATGGTGCCGAAGAACTCGGGCTCGGAAATCGCCACGCGCAGCACAGGCATCTGCAGCCTTGCAAACCAGACACGTATGGCGGGAGGAATGCGGTCTTCGGCCAGGATGCTCTGAAACATCAAGGCCACAATTTCAATCGTGGCTTTTTCGGCCGAGGTGGATGCCGCCTGCTTGAGCGTGCTGGTACGCTGGCGCAACACGCTGGCAGCCTGATCCACATGCACTGCACCATAGACCTGCCCGGGCATGTCGTCCGCGAGCATGGTGCGTTCAGCCTCCGACGACTGCAACCCGACAAGGGCCTGGGCCAATTGAGGCGATGCCTGGACGGACCTGGTGTCGTCAAACCCCTCAACCTGACTCGAAAGCATGCGCTTGAGTTGCCCCATGACGCCCTGCGCACGCATTTTGGTCCTGGCCAGCGGCGAGGTGTTCGTCTGCATGCGGGTCTCGTCAAACGTGTTGTTCTTTCCGCCAAACCCCCAACCAGTACCGCCGCCGCCACCGCCAGTACCGCCACCTCCGCCTCCGCCGCCAGTACCGCCGCCTCCGCCACCCACGTCACCCGATCTGGTATTGCCTTGGGAAGATGCCCCCGCCCTGACAGAAGCCTTGGGCGACGAAAGCGCAGCCGCACGGGTATTGCCAGAAGGGTTGTTGGTGGTGGTTCCGGTGCGTTTGACCAATGGACGAAGGTCAATTTCGGCCATCACGCCCCGGCTGACCAGGAACTCATTGGCCTGGTGATAGGCCTCCAGCAGGTGCTCGGCAAGCCGCGACTGAATCACGTCCTGGACCATCATCCAGCTATCACGTGTGAGTTGCACTGCAACCCACTGGGCTACCAGCTTTTCAGCCAGCACTTCCGGCCGGAGCACGTCGTTCTTCTGGAGTTCGGAAATACCCTCCAGGTTCTGGATGCGCAGCCTGAGGTCATTGAGTTCCCAACTGGCGAAATCCAGCAGACGCAAGGCCAGCCTGGAGGACAATATCTTGTCCTCCATGACTTCGTTGCCCATGAGTTCGAACTTGCCGGTTTCCAGTAGCGACCTGAACGATTCGGAAGCAGCAGGTGCTTCCTGCGCCTTTTTCCAGGCGCTGGCAGTACCGGCTACCCACGCAGCGCTGCCAGACTTGAAGGCCATCCATGCGTCACGGCGATCCTGCATTTCAGGCGCGCTTGCAGGTTGGTCCATCAGTTCAGAGAGTCTGGCAGAAATCTCCTCGGCCAGTTGCGGCAGGACAACACTGGCCTGCTTCGCGAAAAATTCGCGAACCTCTACGGCCAGAAGATTGTTCTTGTTGTTGGCAGCCACAAACGTTAGAAAGCTATTTGGTTAATTGGTATGCAGCTTACACCGTGGCACCCGCGTTCGGGTCGTTGGGATCCTCATCTTTTTTCACAACGCTGGTCTTGATCAGGTCTTCCCGCTTGATACCCAGCCACATGGCAATGGCAGCAGCCACAAATACCGACGAGTAAATACCAAACAGGATCCCGATGGTCAACGCCAGCGCAAAGTAAAACAGAGTCGGTCCGCCAAACAGCAACATGGACAGCACCATGATCTGCGTGGAGCCATGGGTGATGATGGTACGGCTGATGGTCGATGTGATGGCGTTGTCAATGATCTCTGTCGTACCCATCTTGCGATAACGGCGGAAATTTTCACGAATCCGGTCAAAAATAACCACAGATTCGTTCACCGAGTAGCCCAGCACAGCCAGCACGGCGGCCAGCACAGAGAGCGAAAACTCCCACTGGAAGAAGGCAAAGAAGCCAAGAATGATGATGACATCATGCAAGTTGGCGATGATGGCCGCCACGGCGTATTTCCACTCGAAGCGAAACGCCAGGTAGATCATGATGCCCACCACCACCATGCCCAGCGCCTTCAGACCATCATGCGCCAGTTCCTCCCCGACCTGGGGGCCGACAAACTCTGTACGTTTGAGCACCACCTGCGGGTCAATCGCTTTCAGCGCCGTAATGACCTTGTCGCTCTGCTGGGCCGTGCTGACGCCCTTCTGGGCCGGCAGGCGGATCATCACATCGCGCGAGGTACCGAAGTTCTGCACCTGCACATCGGTAAAGCCCAGGCCAGACACCGTGGTGCGCAGCTTTTCCACATCAGGCGCCTGCTGGTAGGCAACTTCCATCACCGTGCCGCCCGTGAACTCCACCGACAGGTGAAGCCCGCGCGAGAACAGGAAGAAAACCGCCAGCGCGAACGTGACAAACGAGACCACGTTGAATATCAGCGCATGCCGCATGAACGGAATGTCTTTGCGAATCTTGAAAAATTCCATGGCTATGGTGTCCTGCTGGTTATTTCGTGGAGGCGCGGGGTTTGGATTCGGTAAGCGCCGGCTCGGTCACCGCCGAAGCGCCACCACGCCAGACAGTGCCGATCGACACAGACTTGAGCTTTTTCTGCCGGCCATACCAGAAGTTGACGAGGCCACGCGAGAAGAACACAGCCGAGAACATGCTGGTCAAAATGCCTATGCAATGCACCACGGCAAAGCCGCGCACCGGGCCTGAGCCAAACGCCAGCAAGGCGAGACCGGCAATCAGCGTACTGATGTTCGAATCCAGAATCGTCGCCCAGGCGCGTTCGTAACCCGCGTTGATGGCCGCCTGCGGCGACGCACCGCTGCGCAGCTCTTCCCGCACGCGCTCATTGATCAGCACGTTCGAGTCAATTGCCATACCCAGTGCCAGCGCCATGGCCGCCATACCGGGCAGCGTCAGGGTTGCCTGCAGCATCGACAACACCGCCACCAGCAGCAACAGATTGACAGCCAGCGCAATGCCCGAGAACAGGCCGAACAGCATGTAATACAGCGCCATGAACACCACGATCACCGCAAAACCCCAGGCCACGCTATGAAAACCCTTGGAGATGTTTTCAGCACCCAGCGTCGGGCCAATGGTGCGTTCTTCAATGATTTCCATCGGTGCGGCAAGTGAACCGGCGCGCAGCAGCAGTGCCAGGTCATTGGCCTCCGTCACGCTCATCGAGCCCGAAATCTGGAAGCGGTTGCCCAGCTCGCCCTGAATGACGGGCGCAGTCAGCACCTCGCCCCTGCCCTTTTCAAACAGCACGATGGCCATGCGTTTTTTCAGGTTCTCGCGGCTGATGTCGCGCATGATGCGGCCACCCTTGGCATCCACCGTCAGGTCAACCTTGGGCGCCTGGTTCTGCGAGTCAAAGCCCGGCTGGGCATCGGTCAGGCTTTCACCCGTGATGACCACCTGTTTCTTCACAATGACCGGACGGCCGTCACGCTCAAGGTAGCGCTCGGACCCAAAAGGCACAGGGCCGGTATTCGTCTCGGCAGCGCGGCCTTCGCTGGATTCATCCACCAGCCGCATTTCCAGCGTGGCAGTGCGGCCCAGAATGTCCTTGGCCTTGGCAGTGTCCTGCACGCCCGGGAGCTGAACAACGATGCGGTCCAGGCCCTGCTGCTGGATCACAGGCTCGGCCACACCCAGCTCATTGATCCGGTTGTGCAGCGTCACCATGTTCTGCTTGAGCGCCTGGTCCTGAATACGGCGGGCCGCTTCGGGCTTGATGACCGCCACCATCTTGAAGTCGGCACCGTCGGGTGCGTCAGTCGTCTGCAGGTCGGGGAACTGGTCCTGGATCAGGTTTTTGGTTGCCGTCAGCGTCTGCGTGTCGCGAAAGCGGATCTCAATCGTCTGGGCGCTGCGGTTGATGCCCGAGTGGCGGATGTTCTTTTCGCGCAGCGACAGGCGCAAATCGCCAGCCAGCGACTCGGCCTTCTTGGTCAGCGCAGCCTGCATGTCCACCTGCAGCATGAAGTGCACACCACCGCGCAGGTCAAGGCCCAGGTACATGGGTGAAGCGTGAATGGCGGTCAGCCAGGCCGGTGATCGCGACAGCAGGTTCAGCGCCACGATGTAGGCCGGGTCGGCGGGGTCGGGAATCAGCGCCTTCTGCACGGCATCCCTGGCCTTCAGCTGGGTGTCGGTATCGCTGAAACGCGCCTTCACCGAATTGCCGTCAAAGGTCACCGCATCGGCAGTGATTCCAGCGTCTTTCAGAATCTGCTCTACGCGCGCCGAGGTGCTCGCGTCCAGCTTGACAATGGACTTGCCGCTGGACACCTGCACCGCCGGCGCTTCCCCGAAGAAGTTGGGCAGGGTGTAGAGAATGGCAACCAGCAACGCGACCGCGATGATGATGTATTTCCAGACCGGGTAACGATTCATGGGCGGCTGTTCCTGGTGAACTGATCGGATGACTGAGAGGTGAAAAATCCCGCGAAACGCCATCGGCCCCGGTTATCGAAGACCGCTGGCCGGCATTTCCCGTTAATGCTGCCGGGCCGATACCTGCAACGTCCTGCGTCGCCGGCTACCGGCATCCAGCCGGCTTACTTGGCCGTGGCGATCGCGCCCTTGGGCAAAACCTGCACGATGGCGCTGCGCTGCAGCTGCACTTCAACGCCGGGTGCCAGCTCAAGCGACAGGTAGGCATCACCCAGCTTGGTGACCTTGCCCAGCAGGCCACCGGCGGTGGCAACTTCATCACCCTTGGCGAGCGCGTCGATCATGGCGCGGTGCTCTTTCTGCTTCTTCATCTGCGGGCGAATCATCACGAAATACAACACCACAAACATCAACACCAGCGGCAGCATGCCCGTGAGCGAAGACATCATGTCGCTACCACCAGCGGCGGCAGGGGCGGTCTGGGCAAAAGCGGAAGAAATAAACACGGTGAACTCCACAAAAAATGGCTGACTACAGAGGAAAACCGGCTGCTCTCGCAGCCTTCGGGCATAACTCGCGATTGTATGCGGGCGGGCGAAGCACCCTTGGTGAAAAGTGATTTAAATCACGGGCTAACTGAAGGTGAATTCTGGGAAAGCAAGTCAGCTACGAAGGGCAAAGCTGTCGGTGCGCTGCAGCGTACGCCGGGTCGCACAGGCTTGAAAGCAACTTACCACCACCTGCCAACTGAGTAAACACCAGATGGAAGTCCATGTGCCCTCCCCGGTCCGCAACTCCCCCACGCAGGTTGCGCCCCAAGCACTTCTGGATACTCCGTGACAGCCCCCTCTCCGTGTAAACACGGAAGTGAGTCCCGAAATTGCTACTATTTCTATAGCTGCTCACGCACGTATTGATTGACTCAGAGGCCGATTTGACGCCTAAAATGGCCTTTTCTGACCCCAACCGACCGTTTTTAACAAGCGCCAACGGCTCAAAAACGCCAAAAGTTAATATGGAAATTAACTTTTGGCAGAATTTTAATGTATGCCATAAAAATTTAACGTATACCGCAAAATTCATGTTCTCAAGGCATCAGAGCTTCTCTGGACCCAGTTTAAAGTTTCAAAAACAGCCTGAAAGCCTGTTTTGCACTGCCAAATCAGGCTGCAGTCCAATAGATTCAAACGTGAGCAGCTGCTCAATTAATAGCAAATCTGCCGGATCCTTTCGGACTAATGCCGCCTGAAAACTAGTCAGCGAGCGCCGACCGCGAGCCAGCTACGCATCCAGCATTTCGGGCTCTTTGCCCGTGTCTTTCAAGCCTCGGTGTTCGTCTTCAAACGCCTGCTTGATGACCGAGTCGCGTTTGCTGGTGGTCATTTTTTAAGACTATTCACGCTCTGCCTCTTCAGCCGTTGGCATCCTTGGTGTTTGGTGGCACAGATTGCTCCCCGCTTGATTGGGCATCAATATTTGTTTCGGCCTGAATCAGAAGCTGTAGGACGGCGTCGCATGGCATCCGTCGGTTGTATCCCCCCCCAAGTGCGGACGACCAGGCGCAGACTGTTGCAACTGGCTTTGCATATCGCGCCCAGCTCACAACGGGTCGCCATGCTCCTAGTCCCTACGCAACTTCTTTACGCACTCCACCTCATGGGTTGGTTCTACGCACCAGGCCTGTTCGCTGTCGTGGGGATGTTTTACGGCATCGCAGGCATGGTGGTCACCATGGCTTTGGTGAATGCGGACTTGAAGAGCTAGAAGACGCAGGCCCAGTCAATATGACGCCTGGAATCAAAATGCGATACCGCCCGATCACCCTGGCTTGAGCCGGCTAATGACGGCGCCGACGCTGCAAGCGCATCTGTTCTTCGATCGCCAGCAACCGGACATTCACCTGATGTATCGCGACTAGGTCGGGTTCGTGGGCAGCCAGCAATGCCCGATGGTGATGCCTTAAATGGACATACTGCCCATCCAGGCTTTCCCCAAAGCGGCTGAGCCAGCCTGGCCGCTGGCTGGCTGCGCCCTTCGCAGTGCGGTCAACACATGTGCGTCGATGCCATTGAACGGTTGTGAAGATTGCTGTTCGTTCAAGACGTGGTGCATGGATAAAACCGCCGACATGTAGCGTCCTCCTTGCGTGAACGCCACAGAATAGGTTTTGAGCCGTCGAGGGCATGTAGGCGCATTTCTTGGCGGCATGCCCACCGCCGGCGCATTTTCACTGCCAATCAACGCGCCGCCCGCTAGCTTGGTGCAGACGCGCGCATGAACATTTCGGAAAGCGTGCGTATTGCGCAAGCCGCGCTGGATGTCGCTGAACGCGAGATCAACAAAAGCCAGGCCGCCCACTCCCCCAGCCTGGACCTTACCGGAGGGTATAGCCGCAACTACGCCTCTGGCCACATCTCTTCACCGGCAGACATCGTTACACGCCACCGCTCAGGCCAGTACAGGCTGGGCCTGAATGTGTCGCTGTTTGGAGGTGGTGTGCAGGCCCGGGTGCGCGAGGCCATTTCGTTCACGCCTTTTGGCGGTGCGCAGGATGTGCTCAAGGACCTGCGCGAGAAGGTGTTTGCAGGCTAGGTGGTGAACCAGCTGATTCCGTTGCCGAATGCACCGGCCAAAGTGATGGCCTGGCCAGCGGTGCCTGCTGCTCAAGCCTGAGCGGCAATCGCTTCCTGCCTACAAACCGAAGTGCTTCAACACGCCCTGCCCGGCCACGCGGCCGCTGGCCATGCAGGCGGTGAGCAGGTAGCCGCCTGTGGGGGCTTCCCAGTCGAGCATTTCGCCGGCGCAGAACACGGGTGTGCTGCTGCCTTCGGGAAGTTCTTTGGGCAAATGAAGCTGCAGGTCTGCGTTCATGCCTTCAAAGGGCACGCCGCCTGCCGTGCTGATCGCTTCATCCATGGGCCGGGGGGCGATGACCGTGACCGGCAGGCCCTTGATGGCGTGGGCGAGTTTGACCGGGTCGTTGATGTCGTCCTTGCCGAGCTTTTCATGCAGCATGGCGGCCTTGATGCCTTCGAGGCTGAGGCGGCTTTTGAGGTGGCTGGACAGCGAGCGTGAGCCGCGCGGGTGGCGCACCTCGACCAGCACCTGCTCAGGTGACTTGCCGGGCAGCAGATCAAGCAGAAACGTGGCGCTGCCTTTGGCGGCGATTTCATCCCTCAGCAGGCTGGATGCGGCGTAAATCAGGCTGCCCTCGACCCCTGTGGCGGTAGCGACGAACTCGCCCTTGCGGCTGAAACTGCGGCCCTGTGAATCGGTGAAGCTGATGGCGACAGACTTGAAGGGCTGGCCGGCGAACTTGCTGGCGAAATGTTCAGACCAACCCGTGGCCGCTGCGCCCTTGCCCACCAGCTCTTTAAAAAACTCGCGCCTTGTTTCGCCCTGTGGATGGACGTCAGGCTGGCCTGCTGCGCCAACATCAAAGCCGCAGTTGGACGGCTGCAGCGGCACGACGGGCACGCCGCGTTCGGCCAGCAGCGGCACCCAGGCACCGTCAGAGCCGAGACGGGCCCAGCTGCCGCCGCCCAGTGCGAGCACCACAGCATCGGCCTGGACCAACACCTCGCCTGAAGGCGCGGCAAATTTGAGCGCGCCGTCATCGGCCCAGCCGAGCCAGCGATGGCGCATGAAAAACTGGACGCCTGAGCCGCGCAGGCGGTGCAGCCAGGCGCGCAGCAAAGGCGCGGCCTTCATGTCTTTGGGGAAGACGCGGCCAGAGCTGCCGATAAAGGTCTCAACGCCCAAAGCCGCCGCCCAGTCGCGCAGCTGCGGCGCGCCGAAAGCGGCGACCAGCGGCTGCAGCGCGGGCTTGCGCTCGCCATAGCGGGACATGAAGGGCTCGAACTCTTCAGAGTGAGTGAGGTTGAGGCCGCCCTTGCCTGCCAGCAAAAACTTGCGACCGACCGAGGGCATGGCGTCAAACAGCTGCACGGATATGCCTGGACCGGCTGCGGACAGCGCCTCTGCAGCCATCAGGCCGGCCGGGCCGCCACCGATCACGGCGATGCGGCGCACAGCCTGGGTTGAGGTCGAGGCGGAGGGAGAGGAGGAAATGTTCAAGAAAACCTGACGTTGGATGGCTGATGCGGGTAGGCGGGTGGCGGGTGGCGGGAGAGCGTGGGCACCGAAACGCTATGGTTTCTATAGCTACTTACGCACGTTTTTATTGGCCTGGAGGCCAATTTGATGCCCTGAAAGCGTCATTTTAGGCTTCTGGATGACCAGATTTTTAACGTATACATTAAAAAATGACAAAAAGTTAACTTCCATATTAACTTTTTGTCATTTCCGGGCTTGCGAAACGGTTTTGGGGTCGTTTAAAGCCATTTTGGGCCGGTTTTTGGTGCTTTTTTTGGCATCAAAAAGGCTGCAGCCCAATGGATACGTGCGTGAGCAGCTACCAAATGAATAGCAAAAGGCGTCTGACAACTATGGGCTGCACAGAACCGCTGCAGCCACCGATGCGGTGCAGCCACCAGCTTCAAGTGACTTCTACCAAAGCACCTCGTCCTGTCAGAAAGGCCGCCTTGACCACTTCGCCCGGATAAATGGCTTGCAGCGCTGCGCGGTAGGCCGCCATCTGGCCGAGCAGTTCGGGGTCTTCTTCCGGGCGGTGGGCCGACTTGTAGTCGATCACCCACCAGTGGCCCTCATGGCCTGCATCCCTGCGCTGCACAAGGCGGTCAATCCGGCGACTTTGACCGCCGACCATCAGTTCGATCTCATTGGCCTGCCAGGCGATGACGGCCGGGTCCCATATCCAGGCGGCTTCACCCTGGCGTATGCGGGTGGCCATGGCGATGGCCTCTTCCATCTTTGCCGGCACCAGCCTGAACTGCCGCGCAACGGCATCAGCCACGCGCCTTGCTGCAGGGGCGTTGCCCTGCACGCCAAGCTCCAGCAGGCGATGCATGGCCTGGCCGAAGCGTGAGCTGTCGGTGTCCTTGGCTGCATCGTCCTCACCAATGGGGGGCGGTGCCGCGAGTGTCTTGTCTGCCGGCAGCTCAGGCAGCTCGGCCAAAGTGAATGTTGCCGCATCAGTGGCATCGACATCTGCCGCCGGGCTCGCGGGTTCGGGTGCTGCGACATCTTGCGCAAACGGATACAGCCGTTGCCACCAGCTGCGCGTGGTCTCGCGGTGCGGTGTGATGGACGACACCACCAGCGTATTTCTGGCGCGGGTCAGGGCAACGTACAAGGCGTTGAGTTCTTCACGCGCCCTCTCGGCCTGCTCTTTCTCAAGCATGGGGACGGCGCATGCAGGCGGGCGGCTTTCGCTGACGAGGAAAACAAACTTCTGCGGCGCAATTGCTTCGCCCGGCCAGTCGATCAGCACGCCCATACTGTCGGCATTGCGCTCCAGGGTGTCGGTATCAAGCAGCAGCACGGCCTCGGCCTCCAGGCCCTTGGCGCCGTGAATCGTCAGCAGGCGCACGGCATCGGGGTTGACGGCAGCGGGCGCCTGCAGGCCACCGGCCTTGAGCGCGCGCACAAAGGCATAAGGCGTGGCGTAGCGGCCGCCATCCAGCTGCAGCGCCACATTGAGCAGCGCCCGCAGGTTGGCCAGTACCGTGTTGCGTGCAGATGCAGGCGCAGCGGCGGCAAAGCGGGCCAGCACATCACCATCGTGGTAAATCGCCTGCAGGGCATCGTGCGGCGGCAGGCTGTCGACCCAGCTTTTGTATTTCAGCAGCCGGGCAGCGATGCCGTCGAGTTCGGGGATTGCGAGGTCGTGCTTTTGCAAAACCTCAAACCATGCAGCTTTTGTTTCGCCACGCGCAAGAACGATTTGAACCAGTGCGTCGTCACTCAAGCCGAACAGCGGCGAACGCAGCGCGCGTGCCAGCGACAGGTCATGCTGGGTGGAGACCAGCACATCCAGCAGCGCCACGATGTCGAGCACCTCGCAGCAGTCGATCAGTTCTGTCTTTTCGCCAACCTGCGCCGGGATGTGCAGCACGCGCAGTTCATCCTGCAGCGGTAATAAACCAGCGCGCTTTCTTGAAAGAACCATGACTTCTGATGGGACCAGTCCCTGTGCGATACGGGTGGCGATCCACGCAGCGGCTTGCCTTGCCTCGCGCGTACGTAGCGTTTCTTCAGGCAACTCACGCGGCGTGGTCAGGCTGTCGCGCCAGCCCTCTTCAGCAATCTGCCCTGAGCTGGTATCCCTGGCCTCACGGGGAATGGGCGGCAGCCTGATGGCCATGCCGCTTTCTTCCGACGCGCTGGTGTGGTCCCTGAAGCCGGTGTAGCCATCGTTATCCCGAGCATCGCCCATCACGGCATTGACCGTGTTGATCACCGCCACGCTGTTGCGCCGCGTGTGGTCACAGGCCAAAAGGTCGCCGCCCAGGCCTTCGCGGATGAACTTCTGCGCGGCGATGAACACCTGCGGCTCGGCGCGGCGGAAGCGGTAAATACTCTGTTTCGGGTCACCGACGATAAACACGCTGGGCGCCTTGCCGGCACCGCTGTAACTCATGAGCCAGGCAGACAGCGCCTGCCACTGCAGCGGGTTGGTGTCCTGGAACTCGTCAATCATGAGGTGGCGTATGCGCGCGTCCAGCCGCTCCTGCACCCAGCCCGAAAGCACGGTATCGCCCAGCATGGTGAGCGCGGCGCGCTCGACATCGTTCATGTCTATCCAGCCGCGCTCGCGTTTGAGCGACTTGAACTCGGCCAGCAACAGGCGCGACAGGCGAGCCATGCGCTGCTGGTAGTCCCAGGCTTCATGCTGGTGGCGGGCGGCCGCCAGGCGCAACGCGAGTTCCTGCGCTTCGCGTATGGTTTCAATACCGACGATCTTTTCGCCGAACTTGCGGGCCGTGCCCTTCTCTGTCAGCAAGGCAGACAGGGCGGCCTGAAAGTCCCCTGCAGTGATGGCTTTTTCAAGCTCGACACCCTTGGCCGAAAACGTAGGCGCGCTGGCGCGGCCCAGGCTGGTGGCTGCAGCCGTCATCAGCGCGCGGCACGGCGCATTGCTGCTGAAGTGCTCATCAGGGTGGCCCAGGCCTGCGCATTCCGGAAACATGACGCCGAAATGCTCGACCGATGCATCGACCACGCCCTGCTCATCTGCCAGCGTGAATTCAGTGCGTTTGTCGAGCGCGACCTGCAGCGCCTTGTCGGCCTGGAAACGCCCATGCGTCAGCACCACGTCTTCAAAGTCAGCCTTGAGTTCAGGCGATGCTGCCAGCGCCGCATAAAAGCGCCGCCAGACCAGCGCTTTTGCCTGCGCATCGTCTTCCAGCAACTCGTAGTTCACCGGCAAGCCAAGCTGCTGCAAAGTCGCCATGGGCGCGCTGCGCAGCAAGGCCGCAAACCAGCTGTGAAAGGTGCGTATCTGCACCGGGCGGCCACTCGCGAGCACGCGCTGGTAGAGGTTTGCAAGCTGCTCGCGCAGCTCAGCTGGGGCGGTTGCGCTCTTCTGGCTCAAGACGCCGCGAATGAGCAATTCATGCCGCAGCGTTTCATCATCCGCGTGGGCAAACTTTTCAAGCCATTCGTAAAGCCGCTCGCGCATTTCACCGGCAGCTTTTTTGGTGAAGGTGATGGCGAGGATTTCATGCGGCTGCACCCTGCCGTTGTCGTCAAGCAGTGCACGCAACATGCGCGAGACCAGCATCCAGGTCTTGCCCGCGCCGGCGCAAGCCTCGACTGCGACGCTGCGACGCGGGTCGCAGGCGATGGCGTAGAAAGCCTCTGCGGTGACGGGTTGACCGTTGTGTTCGTAGGCGGCTGTCATGACCAGAAGTCCTTACGACATAAACCTCTGGCTGAACAATATTCGCAGGCTTTGCCCTCCCCCAACGCAGGCAAAGGCGCAGCACGTTTGATGCGCGCCATGTCGCTCAAAATTCCTTCAACCAGATGGTCACGCAGGTCCACGATGTCGTCCTGCGCGAAGGTTTTGGTAGCTTCCTTTTCACCGAGGTTCACATAAACTGCTGCCAGCGTGTCGTCTGCCAGCAAGGCTGCGTAAAACGCGAGCTGTGTGTCTTCCTGCCCGCCCTTGATGCGTTCACGCGTCACGCCGCTGGCCTCGGTTTTGTAATCCATCACCAGGCGGCTGCCGTCGGGCATCTGGTCTATGCGGTCTATCTTGCCTATGAGCTGGATGTCGCCGTAGTCCATGCCCTTCCAGACCTCGCCCTCGGCGAACTGCGCACCGCTGGCTTCATGCCCGGCCAGCCATTCCAGATAGCCCTCGCGCACGCGCGGCCAGATGGCGGAAAACGGCAGAAACTCGCTGTCGGTCAAACCGAGTTCAATGCCTGCCTGTTCTGCAGCGCTGTTCAGCATCGCCAACCGCGCCTGGTGATCGCTCGTAGGCGAATCTTTCAACGCCACGTGAAAGTGGTGCAGCAATGTGTGCAGCCAGTTGCCGAAGTCGCGCTTGCCGAGTTCGCTTTCAAGTTCGTCCGACTCCTGCAGCTTGAGTTGCCGCAATGCGAAGAAACGGTAGGGGCAACGGCGCAGGTCTTCATAGGCGCTGGCAGACAGGCGGTTGACAGGCAAGGCCTCGCCGGTCGGCATGGGGTGCGGCGTGGGCATCGCCTGCAGCAAGCGGGCTTCGCGCGGATCGGCGGCAGAATTTTCAGTGCCTGACTTTGCGTTGGCGAGCTGGATCTCCTGGACAAAACCGCCAGGCATGAGGCGCTCGCCGCTCTCGCTCGTACGCCACAACACATCGATATGCGGCATGCGCAGGGCGTAGTTCCATGCGGTGCGCTGGGCACCGGCCATTTCTTCGCGCGAGGGCAGGCCCAGCAACTCGCGCTGCGCAGGTGTCCACATGCCGGGCGGCTCAGGTGAGACCGGCAGGCGCACCTCGTCGCAACCGGGCAGCACCACGGCCTGCATCGGCCGGCCCAACAACTGGCTGAGCGGCAATATGACAACCTGCGCTTCAGGCGGATGCGTGGGCTGGAAGCTGGCCGCCTCCAGCGCCTGGCTGGCCCACATGCTGAAGTCCTGCTGGCTCAAGCGATCCGTGCCGGTGAAGACCGATTCACTGCCTTCATGCAGGCGAAGCGCCTCGAATACCTTGTCACCCGCCGCATCTGAAGCCAGAGGCCCCCGCTGGCCAGAGGCCTGCAGGGCGGCACGCAGGTCACGCAGCCAGTGCGCCAGCGGGCGCGCGCGCTGGAGGCTCTCGCGCATCAGTTGCGCGGTCTCGACCAGCGCGTGGTTGTCTGCAACGTTTGAAGGCAAACCTCGCCAGTAGCGAACACCCATCTTGCGCAATTCAACTTCAAGCGCCGTGACATGTGCAGCAGCATAGGCCGGCGCATTCTTGAGCCAGTCGAGCACGGCGTCCGCAGGGGCATCCCAGGGCAGCGCACGCATCAGGCTCATCAGGGCCGCAGCCGCGCGCGTGGTTGAGAGCTTCCAGCCGGTTTCATCACGCAGGGCCACGCCGCGCTCTGCCAGCATGGCGCGTATGCGGCGCGTGAGAACACGGTCTTGCGCGATGAGGGCGACGGGGGCATGTCCTTGTGCAAGGTGTGCCAGCACGCATGCTGCGGCACGCTGGGCTTCGTCTTCGGCGTCCTGCGCTTCGTGCAGGGCGAGAAGACCGGCCATCGCTGGCGCGTCAATCTGCAGGGACATGGCGCGCTCGCCAAAGCGGTCTTTTAACGCTTGGGACAGCGGCTCTGACTGAAAGCCTTCAAGCACGACCAGCAAGTCGGCTTCTGCCGTGAAAAGGACGTCGGTGGGATAGGCTGATGTGGAAGCCCAGACCAGCGCGATGCGGGCCACCGCGAGTTCAAGCGCGAGAGCCGGTGCGTCAAGGCCGACATCCAGCGCCGCAGCCAGCCGCGTGCCCCATGCCACGCGTTGCGACGGTGGCTGGGCTGCAGCAACCCTCGCCAGCGAGGCTGCTGCCTCGACGAGCCGTCCGGCCAGGGCATTCTTGTGAGCCGACAGGCCTGCGCGCTCCAGATAGGCTGATGCCGTCAGCGCATCCATGGCCGCATCCAGCTGGATGTCATGGGCCGAGGGCAAAAAACCGCCCTCGCCTGCATGCAGGGCAGTTGCCCAGTTCATGGTGGTCTCGAAACGCGGCACAAAAGAGGCCCTTGCGCCCGCCTGCACAGCATGCGCCGCCCACTCGCTACGCGCCTGCTGCATCAGCTGTGCATAAGGCACCAGCACAACAACGCGCGACGGGTGAAGCCTGCGCCCTGCCATCAGGCTTGCCAGTTGCTGCATGACGTGCTGCCAGGCCACCGCGCCGGGATGTGGTGCCACGTAAGAGGTAGCTTGAGCTTGCAAGAACGCGCTTTCTACAGATTGAGTGGGGTTTGGCTATCGCCGGGATAGAGGAACTTGAGGGTGGCCGGCAGACCCGGGCACTTGGTTTCTGCCACAATGCCTTCAACTTTATCCCCTATTCCACCTTCCCCCCAAAGGAGACGCCATGGCCAGCGAACTGATCAAACATACCACCGATGCAACCTTTGAAGCAGACGTGCTGAAATCCACCACGCCCGTGCTGGTGGACTACTGGGCTGAATGGTGTGGCCCCTGCAAGATGATCGCGCCCATCCTGGATGAAGTCGCCACCGGCTACGACGGCAAGCTGCAGATCGCCAAGATGAATGTGGATGAAAACCGCGACATTCCAGCGAAATTTGGCATTCGCGGCATCCCCACACTAATGCTGTTCAAGGACGGCCAGCTGGCTGCCACGAAAGTCGGCGCCATGAGCAAGGCCCAGCTCACAGCATTCATCGACCAGCAACTGGCCTGATCCACCTCTCGCGGCCGGCAGGCCCTTGCGCTTGCCGGCCGCCCGAATCTTCACCTGATTCGCCTTTTTTACTGCTTCGCGCAGTGCCCGTTTTTCCTGTCATAATCCCCAATATTCGCTAGCTGGCCCTTAACCAGCATGCCCGAACCCCGGTTTGTGAAGCCGCCAATCTTTCTGGCTTCCGTTCAAACCTCCCCCGTTTCCCAGATGTACTCCGCAAGGAGTCTTTTCTCGCACCCCTCACGCACCTCCAGGCGGTAATCCATGCACTTAAATGAACTCAAGGCACTGCACGTGTCTGAAGTCCTCAAGCAGGCCGAAGAACTTGAAATCGAAAACGTAGGCCGCATGCGCAAGCAGGAGCTGATGTTTGCCATCATCAAAAAGCGCTCCAAGACCGGTGAAACCATCGTTGCCGATGGTGTGCTCGAAGTACTGCCCGACGGCTTCGGCTTTTTGCGTGCACCTGATTCGAGCTACACCGCCTCGACCGACGACATCTACATCAGCCCGAGCCAGATCCGCCGCTTCAACCTGCACACCGGCGACATGATTGAAGGCGAAGTCCGCACACCGAAAGACGGCGAGCGCTACTTTGCACTGAACAAGCTGGACAAGGTCAACGACGGCGCACCTGAAGCCAACAAGCACAAGGTGATGTTCGAGAATCTGACGCCGCTGTTCCCGCGCGAGCAGTTCAAGCTTGAGCGCGACATCAAGGGCGAAGAAAACCTGACCAGCCGCATCATCGACATCATTGCGCCGATAGGCAAAGGCCAGCGCGCCCTGCTGGTTGCGCCGCCAAAGTCCGGCAAGACGGTGATGATGCAGCACATTGCCCACGCGATTACCGCCAACTACCCTGACGTCGTGATGATGGTCTTGCTGGTTGACGAACGCCCTGAAGAAGTGACCGAAATGCAGCGCAGCGTGCGCGGCGAAGTCATTTCATCGACTTTTGACGAACCCGCCGCCCGCCACGTACACGTCGCCGAAATGGTGATTGAGCGCGCCAAGCGCCTGGTTGAACTCGGCAAGGATGTCGTCATCCTGCTGGACTCCATCACCCGCCTGGCCCGTGCCTATAACAACGTGCTGCCCTCATCGGGCAAGGTTCTGACCGGCGGTGTGGACGCCAATGCCCTGCAGCGCCCCAAGCGCTTTTTCGGCGCAGCCCGCAAGATCGAGGAAGGCGGCAGCCTGACCATCATCGGCACCGCACTGGTCGATACCGGCAGCCGGATGGATGAAGTGATTTTTGAAGAATTCAAGGGTACCGGCAACTGCGAAATCCACCTGGACCGCCGTTTGTACGAAAAACGCGTGTTCCCGGCCATTCACCTGAACCGCAGCGGCACCCGCAAGGAAGAGCTGCTTCTGGCCCCTGAAATCCTGCAAAAGTCGCGGATTTTGCGCCAATTCATGTACAACATGGACGAAATCGAGTCCATGGAGCTGATGCTCAAGAACATGAAAGCGACCAAAAACAACCACGAGTTCTTCGACATGATGAGGAGGGGTGGCTGAAGATATGGCCCCCACGGTTGCTCACTTCGTGTAGCGCCCTGCCCCCCGAGGGGGCCGTTCGCCTGCAGCCCGGCGAAGCCGGTTCCGCGGCTCTGCTTGCAAACACACATCAGAATTGCATAAGTGGTTGATTTAATGGCATAATATTAGGCTTAGCGGAAAGTGCCCAGGAATGGCCTTGGTGGCTCCCGCAACGAATAAGGAAAGACCATGAAAGAAGGCATTCACCCCAATTACCGCGAAGTTTGTTTCCAGGACTTGTCCAACAACTTCAAGTTCGTGACCCGCTCATGCGTGAACACGAAAGAGATGATCAAGATGGAAGACGGCCGCGAACTGCCGCTGTACAAGCTTGATACCTCCAGCGAATCGCATCCGTTCTACACCGGCACACAAAAATCCGTGGACAACATGGGCGGCCGCGTCGAGAAATTCCGCAACCGCTTCGGCAAGACCGCAGCCAAGGAAGCCGCACCGGCTGCTGCCGAGTAAGCTGCAAATTAGCGCTCCCAAAAAGCAGCCTGAATTCCAGGCTGCTTTTTTTTGGCTAATTCCAATTCCCATTAAAAACGATAACTGCGTTGCTTCGTCTTGCCGTGCTACAGCACTGTCTGCGACTTCGCGTCTTGTTCTCGCTTCTAATGGAAATTGGAATAAAAACAGCGTTTGACGGCCTGATGGCGTCGCGCAAGAATGATCGTTGCCAAGGGCGCTGAACGCCTGCGCATCCTCCAGACAAATACCTGTTTTGAATAAACCCTCACCTGCCATCATTGCCCAGTCAGCCGTACGCCGCCTCCCACGGCTTGCGCTGCTGCTGTTCTGCCTGGCGTATGTGCTGCCCGGTTTTTTTGGCCGTGCGCCCTGGAAGGTTGAAGACATCGCCACCTTCGGCGTGACACGGGAACTCGCCTCTGCTGCAGGCAACTGGCTGGCGCCGCAGCTGCTGGGCCAGGCCAACGGCTTTGATGCGCTGGCGCCTTACTGGCTGGGCGCGGTGGCGATCAAGGCCCTGCCTTTCCTGGACCCCGCGATGGCGGTTCGCGTACCGTTTGGTTTGCTGCTCATCCTCACGCTGCTGGCAACCTGGTATGCGGTCTACTATCTCGCCCGCAGCCCGCAGGCCCAGCCTGTAGCCTTTGCTTTCGGTGGCGAAGCCAGCCCGGTTGACTACGCCCGGGCCATCGCTGACGCCGGCGTGCTGGCCCTCATCGCCAGCCTGGGCCTGGCGCAGCTCTCACATGAAACCACGCCAGCCCTGGCGCAACTGGGTTTCACGGCACTGGTTTTTTATGCCATGGCGGCCAGCCCCTATCGCCGGGCGACCAAGGTATTCGGCCCGTCACTGGGCCTGTTGGTCGGTCTGACAGGTCTTGCACTAAGCGGCGCCCCCACACTCGCCCTGCTCTTCGGCATGGGCGGCGCTCTGGTCGAATGGACGCACATGCGATGGGGCAACCTGTCCCGTTCGGGTGAGGTTGATGTGGGCGCACAGCGCCGCTCGTGGCAATGGGTGCTTGTGATAGCGGGCATCACCGTATTCGTCGGTGGCCTGGCCCATATTCTCGATTTGTGGCGCTGGCGCATACATTTCCCGGGAACCGGTGAGCAGACGGCGTGGACAGACTGGCGCAAGCTGGGGCGTCTGCTGATCTGGTTTACCTGGCCCACCTGGCCGCTGGCCCTGTGGACGCTCTACCGCTGGCGCAGGCAACTCGCCAGCCGCCATGTGGCCCTGCCCCTGTGGTTTGCAGCCATGGCCATTGGCGCCACCCTCACCACACCCGCAGCAGACCGGAGCCTGTTGCTGAGCCTGCCGGCTTTGGCGGCTTTGGCCGCATTTGCACTGCCAACATTCAAGCGCAGTGTGGCGTCACTCATTGACTGGTTCACGCTGCTTTTTTTCACGGGCTGCGCCTTCATCATCTGGGTGGTGTGGATTGCCATGCAGACGGGCGTGCCCCGGCAACCTGCAGCCAATGTCGCCCGCCTGGCACCGGGTTTCGAACCCAGCTTTTCATGGCTTGCCTTTCTGGCCGCAGCGCTTGCGACACTCGCCTGGGCCTGGCTGGTGAGATGGCGTGCCGGCAAGCACCGCGCAGCCGTCTGGAAATCACTTGTGTTGCCTGCAGGCGGGGCGACGCTGTGCTGGCTGCTGCTGATGACCCTCTGGCTGCCACTGCTGGACTACGCACGCAGCTATGCACCGATGGCACGACAGGTGGCGCGCATGGTGGACAGGAGTGCGTGCGTTGAAATTTACGGGGTCAGCAGCGCGCAGGCTACTGCCCTTCAGTACCACGGCAAACTTGAGCTGCGGCAGGCTACGTCCCAGCCGGCCTGCCCTTACCTCGTCGTCGATGCGGATGCCCAGGCCAGCCTGAGCAATGCAGTCCAGCTGCCGGACTGGGCTTTTCTCGCGACCATCAGGCGGCCGACCGACAAAAACGAAAATGTTCTGCTGTACAGGCGCGTAACCGAAGCCAGGGCGTCGGGCGGCGCACCACGTACAAAAACCCGCCCGTGAGCGAGCTGAAAATCCTCAGCCAGCACGCGGGAACCGTGCTGGTCGGGCAGTTGGCGGTGATGGCCTTTGGCGTGGCCGATACCGTGATTGCCGGGCGCTACAGCGATGCAGCGCTCGCGGCGCTTTCAGTTGGGTCTGCCCTCTACATCAGCGTGTACGTGGGCCTGATCGGCATCGTGCAGGCCCTGTTGCCCATCTGGGCAGAGATGCTGGGCGCACGCCGGCATGAGGCTGTAGGCCAGTCGCTGCGGCAAAGCCTGTATCTCTGCGTGTTCATCACGATTGCAGGCATGGCCGCCATGCTGTTTCCAGGCCCATTGCTGCGCTGGGCGCAGGTACCCGATGCTATGCGTGATGAGGTGCAGCGCTACCTGACGGTGCTGGCATTTGCGTTTGCGCCTTCCCTGCTCTTTCGTGTGTACAGCAGCTTCAACCAGTCATTGGGCAAACCCTTGCTGGTGACCTGGCTTCAGGTTGGCGCGCTTGCCATCAAGATTCCGCTGTCCGTCTGGCTGGTCGCGGGCGGTGGCGGCATAGAGCCCATGGGCGCTGCCGGGTGCGCGTGGGCAACGCTGATCGTCAACTACCTGTTGCTGGTACTGGCCGTCATCATGCTGCGCACGCAGGCCCTCTACAAGCCCTTTCATATCTGGCAAAGAATGGAACGCCCCGACTGGCGGCAAATCGGCAGCTTTGCCCGCCTGGGAATCCCCGGTGGCCTGGCTTATCTGGTGGAAGTCACCTCGTTCACCCTGATGGCCCTGTTCATCGCCAGGCTTGGAACCACGGCATCTGCCAGCCACCAGATTGCCGCCAGCATGGCCGCCGTTCTGTACATGATGCCGCTGTCGATGGCAATTGCCTGCAGCGCGCGTGTTTCCTTCTGGCTGGGGGCAGGCAAGCCGGTCTATGCCAGACGGGTGGTGGTACTGGGCCTCAAGCTCACCATGCTGCTGTCGGTAGGGCTGGCGGTTACGGTGGCACTGGCGGGCCGCCTGCTTGCTGGCTGGTATTCAGCCAATCCAGCAGTTGTGGCGCTGGCGTCAAGCCTGCTGGTCTGGGTGGCTTTCTATCATGTAGCCGATGCCACGCAGGCATTGTGCGCATTCCTGCTCAGGTGCTACCGCATCACCATCACGCCGCTGGCGCTGTATGGTGTGCTGCTGTGGGGGTTGGGCCTGTACGGTGGTTACCGGCTGGCCTACACGGGGCTTGGCAACATGCAAGCCACGCAATCGGCCGCCAGCTTCTGGACTGCCAGCACCGTCGCCCTTTGGCTGGTGGCGCTTTGCCTGCTGCTGGTGCTGTGGCGTGCCGTCAGTAAAAGCCTGCACTCCGCAACAGAGCCTCAGCCTGGCTGAATCCTGCGCACCCGCGCTGCCGGGAAAGTCACCACGAAACACGAGCCCTGCCCCAGGCGGCTTTCGATGTGAAGCTCTGCGGAGTGACGTTGCGTGACATGCTTGACAATGGCCAGACCCAGGCCAGTGCCACCCGTTTCGCGTGAGCGGCTGCGGTCAACACGGTAAAAGCGCTCAGTCAACCTCGGCAGGTGTTCGGGAGCAATGCCCGGTCCGCTGTCCCTGACCTTGAACTCACCGCGGCCATCGTCGAGCAGCTTCCAGCTGACCTCCACCCTGCCGCCGGCGGGTGTGTAGCGAACGGCATTGGTCACCAGGTTGGACATCGCGCTGTAGATCTCTGCCTGAACACCTGCAACCTCGCAGGGTGGCCCGAGGTCGAATGTCAGTTGATGCCCCTGCGGTGCCAGCAACACCGACAGGGCTTTGGCCTCCTGCTCGCATTGCGCAAGCAAGGCGCCTGTCGTGACCCATTCCCCGATGCCGGGAAACGGACTGCCCTCCAGGCGGGACAGGGTCAGCAGGTCATTCACCAACGTCTGCATTCGCTGGGACTGCTGCGCCATCATGGCCAGGTAGCGTGAGCGCTCAGGCTCTGTCAACGGCAAGGTCTGCAGGGTTTCGATGAACCCCGAGAGTACCGTCAGCGGCGTGCGTATCTCGTGCGATACGTTCGCAACAAAATCGCGGCGCATGGCTTCCGCCAGTTCAACAGCAGTGATGTCACGCGACAGCAGCAGCTTGCGATCCTTGCCGTAGGAGTGCACATGGACCGACAGCTTCACAGGGCGCGTCGGCGTGCTAGAACTGCCCGGAATCACCACATCACGCGAAAAATCAGCCAGTGCCATATAGGCCTTGAACGCTGGTTCGCGAACCAGGTTGGCAATATGCTGCATGACATCACGCTGGGCATCAAATCCAAAATGCTGGGTGGCGATCTGGTTGCACCATTCGATGCGACCTTGCGCGTCGAGCAGCACCACGCCGCTGGGAGATGCCTGCATTGCAGCAAGAAACTCATCGAGCCGCGCCTGGCTTTCCAGCAGGTGCTGGTCGCGGCTTTTGAGCAGCCTGCGGGTGCGATCAGCAGCCTCGCCCCAGACACCGGGCATGGCCGGCATCCGGCTGGCCATGGCCACAGGACTTTCATCAGTTTGCTCAACGCGGAGCCACTTCAGCAGGCGTACGACGTAAAAACTGTCGAGCACCAGCCAGACCAGCGCGCCCATCACAAGGCCCGCAATCAGCCCGTCTTTTGAATATGTCCAGAAGCCCAAACCGCCCCCTGCAGACATGCAGACGGCAAACACCAGCCAGCGATTGATCATGTACCGGATTGTGCCGGAGCTGCTGCCGGGTTTGAGGCCATGGCTGTGAGACGGTAGCCCGCTCCGCGAACGGTTTCCACCATCGCGCCGGCGGCACCAAGCGCCTCCCGCAGGCGCTTGACATGTACATCGACCGTGCGCTCTTCAATGAAGACATGGTCGCCCCATACCTTGTCCAGCAGGGAACTGCGGCTATGTACGCGTTCGGCGTGTTTCATCAGGTAATGAAGCAGCTTGAACTCGGTGGGACCGAGTTTCAATTCCTGCCCCTGGTAGGAAATACGGTGCGTGGCGGCATCCAGCACCAGCGCGGCCACAGTGACGCTATCGTTCACGGATTCAGGTGCACGCCTGCGCAGTACCGCACGAATGCGCGCCAGCAACTCCTGTGTCGAGAAGGGTTTGGTGATGTAGTCGTCGGCGCCCGCATCCAGGCCAGCGACCTTGTCGGGCTCGTCACCACGGGCCGTCAGCATCAGGATGGGAATGCTTTTGGTGCGCGCCTGCTTGCGCCAGTGGCGCGCCAGGGAGACGCCGCTTTGGCCAGGAAGCATCCAGTCCAGCAGGATGGCGTCGGGCAGAACGGCATCAAGCTCGCGTTGCGCCGTCACGCTGTCCTGCGCCACCACCGGGTCGAAACCGCCATGCCGCAAATTAACAGCAATCAGCTCGGCGATGGCAGGCTCATCTTCAACAATCAGTATGCGTGGCTGGTGCTTCATTTGTATAACGGTTGATCCAGGAACTGTACGCAGCGCAGGGCCGCCCCAGGCAAGCACGGCCCCCCTGGGGGGCAGCGCAATACACGAAGTGACAAGCGTGGGGGCGCAATTTACCTGACTGCAGACTCGATCTGGTCCATGGGTGTATGGCGAACATCTGCACCCTTGACCACATAGATGATGAATTCTGCAATGTTTTTGGCATGGTCGCCCACACGCTCAATGGCTTTGGCAACAAACAGCAGATCCAGGCTAGGCGAAATGGTGCGCGGGTCTTCCATCATGTAGGTGATGAGCTTTCGCACAAAGCCGTCAAACTCCTGGTCGATCTGGTCGTCTTCCTTGAGAATGGACACAGCCACAGCCGTATCAAGCCGAGCAAATGCATCCAGGGCCTTGCGCAGCAAACCGCTGGCAAGCTCCGCCGCGACACGCAGGTCAGAAGACGGTAATGAACGGGCCGAGCCACTTTCGATGATGGACTTCACCATGCGTGCGATTTTTTCAGCCTCATCGCCGGCACGCTCAAGGTTGGCCGTGGTCTTTGATATGGCAATCAGCAGGCGCAAATCACGTGCCGTCGGCTGGCGGCGCGCAATGATGGACGACAGTTCGCGGTCAATATCGATTTCCATCGCATTGACACGGGACTCTGCCTCAATCACCTGATTGGCGCTGTCAGCGCTGAACTGGGACAGAGCATAGATCGCCAGGCGAATCTGCGCTTCAACCAGCCCGCCAAGTTCCATCACACGTGAGGAAACGCCGTTGAGTTCGCTGTCGAACTGGGTAGACAAGTGTTTATCGGACATGTTGTTTCCTGTTGCCTGATCAGCCGAAACGGCCGGTGATGTAGTCTTCGGTTTCCTTGCGCTTGGGCTTGAAGAACAATTCTTCAGTCGCGCCGAACTCCACCAGGTCGCCCAGGTACATATAAGCCGTGTAGTCACTGCAGCGCGCGGCCTGCTGCATGTTGTGCGTCACGATGACCACGGTGTATTCGTTCTTCAGTTCTGCGATCAGCTCTTCCACCTTGGCGGTCGAGATCGGGTCCAGCGCGGAGCATGGCTCGTCAAGCAGCAAAACCTCAGGCTTGATGGCGATGCCGCGTGCAATGCAAAGGCGTTGCTGCTGGCCGCCGGACAGGCTTGAGCCGCTCTGGTTCAGCTTGTCCTTCACTTCAGTCCAGAGCGCAGCTTTGCGCAACGCCCATTCGACGCGCTCATCCATGTCGGCCGAGTTCAGGCTTTCAAACAGCTTCACGCCAAAGGCGATGTTGTCATAAATCGACATGGGGAACGGCGTGGGCTTCTGGAACACCATGCCAACCTTGGCACGAATCAGGGCCACATCTTTTTTGGATGTCAGCAGGTTCTCGCCGTCAAACATGATCTCGCCCTCAGCGCGCTGCTCCGGGTAGAGTTCATACATGCGGTTGAAGATGCGAAGCAGCGTCGATTTACCGCAGCCGGATGGTCCGATAAATGCGGTAACCTTCTTCTCCGGGATTTCAAGGTTGATGCCCTTGAGCGCATGGAACTTGCCGTAGTAGAAGTCCAGGTTCTTGACCGAAATTTTTGACTGCGCCACTTGGGGCGGACGTACTGCAGTAGCTGTATTCATGTTGGTTGCTTTCTTGTCGTTCAGTTCTTTGCGCGGGTCAACACGCGCGCCAGGATGTTCAGGCCGAGAACCGCCAGGGTTATCAGGAATACGCCTGCCCATGCCAGTTGTTGCCAGTTCTCATAAGGGCTCAACGCAAATTTGAAGATCGTGACCGGCAGGCTGGCCATAGGCTGGCTGAGGTCAGATGTCCAGAACTGGTTGTTGAGTGCCGTGAACAGCAATGGCGCTGTTTCGCCGGCGATGCGCGCAACAGCCAGCAGCACACCTGTGGTGACGCCTGCACGGGCAGCGCGCAGGGTAATGCTGGTGATGACTTTCCACTTGGGCGCACCCAGTGCATAGGCCGCTTCGCGCAGGCCTGGCGGTACCAGTTGCAGCATATTTTCGGTCGTGCGTATCACCACCGGTATGACGATCAGCGCCAGCGCCAGCACACCGGCCCAGCCTGAATAAGTCTTGAACTGGGATACCACCACCGTGTAGACAAACAGGCCGATGACGATGGACGGTGCGGACAACAGGATGTCGTTAACGAAGCGCGTCACCGAAGCCAGCCAGCCTTTGGTGTTGTATTCAGCCAGATAGATGCCAGCCATGATGCCGATGGGCGTACCGACAAAAGTGGCCAGCATCACCATCAGGAAAGACCCGTAGATCGCGTTGGCAATGCCGCCCGGATCGTTAGGGGCTGGTGTCATCTGTGTCAGCGTGGCAATCGACAGGCCGCCTATGCCAAGTCGTACGGTCTCAAACAGTATCCACGCCAGCCAGAACAGGCCAAAAGTCATGGCCGCCAGAGACAGTACCAGGGCGATTTTATTGACCATCTTGCGACGGGCAAACTTGGCAAGGCGCGGGTCGTTGGCGTTTTGCATGACGGCGCTCATGTTTTCGCTCCTTCGCTCTTGCGTAACTGGGCCAGCAGCAGCTTGGACAGCGACAGCACAACGAAAGTGATGAAGAACAGCACAAGGCCGAGATAAATCAGCGCGGCCTGGTGCAGCCCCTCGCCCGCTTCAGCGAACTCATTGGCCAGTGCAGAGGTGATGCTGTTGGCGGCCTGGAACAGGCTCAGCGAATCAAGCTGGTTGAAGTTGCCGATGACAAAGGTCACGGCCATGGTCTCGCCCAATGCACGGCCCAAGCCCAGCATGATCCCGCCAATGACCCCTGCCTTGGTGTAGGGCAGGACGACTTTGGAGACGACTTCCCAGGTGGTGGAGCCCAGGCCGTAAGCCGACTCCTTGAGCAGCACCGGCGTGACTTCGAACACATCCCGCATGACCGATGCGATGAAGGGAATGATCATGATAGCCAGGATGATGCCGGCCGACAGAATGCCGATGCCGACAGGCGGACCGGAAACCAGCGCACCGAGATAAGGCACGCCCTTGAACAGGCTCTGCAAGGGTTGTTGTACGTACGTGGCCAGGATGGGGCCAAACACCAGCAGGCCCCACATGCCATAAACGATGGACGGCACGGCTGCCAGCAATTCAATGGCGGTTCCCAGCGGCCGCTTGAGCCATGCCGGTGACAGTTCCGTCAGGAAAAGGGCAATGCCAAAACTCACGGGTACGGCAATCACCAGTGCAATGATGGAAGTTGCCAGCGTTCCGTAAATCATCACGAGACCGCCGTACTCGTTCTTGACCGGGTCCCAGGTGGTACTGGTCAAAAATCCAAGGCCGTACTTGCTGATGGCGGGCCAGGCGCCGATCACCAGCGATATAAGAATGCCGAAGAGCAAGGCCAGGGTGAGCCAGGCGGCGCCCTGTGCGGCCCAGCCAAACAGCCGGTCGGCAATAGGGCTCCTGCGTGCAGGCGTGACGGGAGGAGGAGTGTTCATGGCGCGTCCGGTCGCTTTTGCCGGGTGGTCAAAAGCAGCCCGGCTTGCCGGAAGTGTAGAGGACACGTGTGGAAGCCCTAAGTAAGTTGCTTGCGTCTAAAAAAATCCGGGTTGCCCCGGATTTGTGTTTACTTGAACGCAACGGCCTTGCCGGAGGTGTCCTTGATGTCGGCCCATGATTTTTCAACCGTCGTTTTCACTGCTGCCGGCATAGGTACGTAATCCAGGTCGTCTGCAGTCTTGTCGCCGTTTTTATAAGCCCACTCAAAGAACTTCAACGAAGCGGTGGCCTGGGCAGGCTTGTCCTGGGCTTTTTGCATCAGGATGAAGGTGGCGCCGGTGATGGGCCATGAGTCCTTGCCTGGCTGCTCGGTCAGGATCTGGTAGAAGCTCTTGGCCCAGTCGGCACCAGCTGCAGCAGCCTTGAAAGCGCTGTCATCAGGCGACACGAAGTTGCCAGCTGCGTTTTTCAGCATGGCATAGGTCATCTTGTTTTGCTTGACATAGGCGTACTCAACGTAGCCGATGGAGTTCGGCAGGCGGCCGACAAACGCAGCCACGCCCTCATTGCCCTTGCCGCCAGCGCCCACAGGCCAGTTCACCGCCGTACCTTCGCCGACCTTGCTCTTCCATTCAGCATTGACCTTGCTCAGGTAGTTCGTGAAGATAAAGCTGGTACCGGAACCGTCAGCACGACGAACCTGGGCAATTTCAGCGTCAGGCAAAGGCAGCGTAGGGTTCAGGGCCTTGATGGCCGGGTCGGTCCACTTGGTGATCTTGCCGAGGTAAATATCGCCCAGTACCTGGCCGCTCAGCTTGAGCTGGCCTGCAGCAATACCCTTGATGTTCACCACAGGCACAACGCCGCCGATGACCATGGGGAACTGGACCAGGTTCTTGGCCTTGAGTTCTTCATCTTTCAGGGGGGCATCAGAAGCACCGAAATCCACCGTTTTGGCTTCAATCTGCTTGATGCCAGCGCCTGAGCCGACGGACTGGTAATTGATTTTGACGCCGGTAGCCTTGTTGTAATCAGCAGCCCATTTGGCATACAGCGGCGCAGGAAAGCTGGCACCGGCGCCAGTGACGTCCTGTGCAGCCGCAAGGCTGGCAAACGAAAAGGCGGCAAGACCGAGAACAGCAGTCATGGAAAGTTTGAAACCAGATTTCATCAAAACACCTCGTTGGGTTATTGGAAAAACTAAAGAAAAAGAGTTGGAGCGGAAAGCACAAACAAAGGAGAGATGCCGTGACTGTAGAAAGCTTGTGTGACAGGCATATGACATATGTAAAGACCCGGAACGGGTGCGCGTCACAAAAGCTTCAAAAAAACGTCAAGCGGCGGTCATGGCGCTGTCACGCGAGCGCCCTACTCTTGTGCAACTTTGGGGCATCGGCAGGTGGTGAGGCATCACCGGGACTGGTTTGGGTACCCAGCCAGCATCCGCTGCCCGCACCATCTTTTCAACTTTGCAGGGCTACCGTGCCCCAGGAATCCTCCATGCTCGTCAAAAAAACCCCCATGAACCGCAGGCATCTGATGCAGTGCGCCAGCCTGGCGGCTGCCACAAGCGCCCTGCCCGCCTGGTCGCAGCCCGGCAAGCCTGCGGCAGCATCGCGCAACGTCGTGGTCGCCCAGATCGTTGATTTTTCGCAAGCGCAACAGGATGTGTCCAAGGACTTCCTGATCGGGTCCCGCGCCGCCTGGCAGGACATCAACCAGCGTGGCGGCATCAAGGGCCGCCAGGTTCAACACCTGGCCATCGAAACCGATGGCACCGCAGCCAGCCTGCGCGCAGCCATCGACACCATCAAGTCCAACCCGGCCTGCGTCGTAATGTCGGGCAGCGTCGGTGACCAGATGGCGGCCGAAGCCGTTGCGCTGATCAAAAAAGACGGCTTCGCCATGGCACATGCTGCACCGTGGCTGCAGAACTCCAGCCTGGAAGTCGATGACAACACCTTCCCCATCTTTGCCGCCCGGCAGGAGCAGATTGCATATGCCCTGAAAACGCTCTCTGTCATGGGCCTGAAAGAGCTGGGAGCCATTTACGGCACCACACGGGACCACACCGCTTACCACGTAGAAGTCGAGCGCATTGCCGCCGGTATGCAACTGAGATTGCAATCCTTCCAGGGCGCAGGGCAATTGCGCGCGCTCGGCCAAAAACTCACGCCGCAAACACCCGCCGTGCTGCTGTTTGTGGGCGGCACGCCAGAGCTGGCGGAGTTCACGCAGGGCCTGGATAAACAATCACGCCAGCGTTACGTCGTCGCCCTGGCCGATGTCAACCTGCAAATCATGCAGCAGATGGGCGCGGCAAAAAATACGCCGGTCATCGCCACGCAACCCGTTCCCATGGTCACCGCGAGCATGCCGGTGGTGCGCAGTTACCGCGAAATCCTGGCGCGCCTGTTTGATGAGCCCCCCACCTCGCTGAGCCTGGCAGGTTTCATTGCCGCGCGCTATACCTTTGAAGTGCTCAACGACGTGGATGGCCCGCTGACACGGCAAAGCGCACTGACGGCCTTCCAGCGCCGCACCGCCATGGATGTCGGCGGCTTCCGCGTGAGCTTCAACCCGCAGCGCCGCAGCAGCACCTATGTGACGCAGAGCATGATGACCATGGACGGACGGGTCATCGGCTAGAACCGACGGGCAAGCGAACGGCAAGACGCCATGCGAATACCGCGCGAATGCTATGCTGAAAGGCCACACAGAAACCCAGACATGCAAAATGGAACGCTACTGGCGGCTGTGGACCTCGGGTCCAACAGCTTTCGCCTCGAAATTGGCCGCTTTGACCGCGGCCAGATCAACCGCACCGAATACCTCAAGGAAACTGTCAGGCAGGGCAATGGCCTTGATGCCGACCGCAACCTGACCCAGGATGCCATGCAGCGCGGCTGGGACTGCCTGGCGCGCTTTGGAGAACGCCTTGCAGGCTTCAGGAGAAGCCAGGTACGCGCCGTAGCCACACAAACATTGCGGGAAGCACGCAATCGCGATGAATTTCTGGCCAAAGCCAACAAAATCCTGGGCTTCCCGATTGATGTGATCTCCGGGCGCGAAGAGGCGCGGCTGATTTACCAGGGTGTGGCACACATGTTGCCGCAGTCCGATGAGCGGCGCCTGGTGGTGGACATAGGCGGCCGATCCACAGAAATGATTGTCGGCAAGGGCCTTGACGCGCTGAACATGGAGTCTTACCGGGTCGGAAGCGTCGCCTGGTCGATGAAATACTTCCCCGATGGCCAGTTCACCTCACGCGCATTCAACATGGCCGAGGTAGCCGCCAAGGCCGTGCTGGAAGAAGCCATCAACGCCTACGACGCAAAAAGCTGGGACGTTGCCTATGGTTCCTCAGGCACGATTGGCGCGGTGAGTGACGTGCTGACGGCGTCTGGCTGGGCGGCGGGCGTTGTGACACGCGAAGGGCTGGACTGGCTGCTCGACCGCCTTGTAAAGGCCCAGAGCGCAGACCGGCTGAAGATCGATGGCATGAAGGACGACAGGCGCGCCGTCATTGGCGGCGGAGTCAGCGTGCTCAGGGCCGTTTTCAACCTGCTGGGCATTGAAAAAATGGAAGCGGCGCAAGGGGCACTCCGCCATGGCGTGCTGTATGACCTTCTGGACCGCGAAAAAGACATTGCCGACCTGCGCTCCAGCAGCGTACAGCGCCTGGCTGCGCGTTTTGACACCGATGAGATCCAGTCGGCACGCGTCGGCAGGGTTGCCAGGCAGCTGTTCAAAATGTCAGTCACCGAATTGCAGCCAGCCGAGACGGAGCGCCTGCAACGCAAGCTGGAATGGGCAGCCCAGCTGCATGAGATTGGCAGCCAGATATCGCACAGCGACTACCACAAGCACGGCGCCTACATTCTCGACAACGCCGATGCGCCGGGCTTTGCCTTGCCCGAATTGCACCGCCTGAGCCTGCTGGTACTGGGCCACCGCGGCAAGCTGCGAAAGCTGGAAGCTGACTTCGAAGACCGCCTGCTGATCCAGCAGCTGATGTGCCTGCGCATGGCCGTGATCTTTTGCCACGCCCGGCGCGAACCCGACCTCAAGGGTTTGCAGCTTGAATGTGCAGTCAGCCCAGGCAAGCTGTTCGTGCTGAACTGCCGCCCAGGCTGGTCGGAAGCCTTTCCGCAATCAGCCTACCTGCTGCAGGAAGAGGTTGTCGCCTGGCAAAAAACGCCCTGGTCGCTGGTGGTTTCGGGACTTTGACTGCGGCATTTGACCGGTCTTTTTAAAACCGTATAAACGGTATAAACTATTTACCCCGTTATAAAAAAGAGGAAATAGAAATGGCTACCGTCAAAAAAGCAGCTGCGCCCAAAAAAGTCACCGCAAAAAAACCTGCAAGCCCTGTTGTGAAGAAGCCTGCCGCCGCGCCCGCAAAACCCAGGGCAGTTGTCAAAAAACAGCCCGTCAAGGCACCTCCCAGCAAGACCGTCAAGGCCAAAACGGTCAAGCCGGTAAAGGTTGAGAAACCCAAGAAACCAAAGCTGGTGCGTGACAGCTTCACCATTCCCAAGGCTGAGTACGTGGTGCTGGATGCGCTCAAGCTGCGCGCGGCCAAGCTCACGCGTCCTGCGAAGAAGAGTGAGTTGCTCAGGGCTGGTATCAAGGCTTTGGCGGCTTTGTCTGATGCAGCGTTTTTGACTGCACTTGAGCAAGTGCCGGCTATCAAGACGGGCCGGCCAAGGCTGGACTAACCCCCTCCCAGTCTCACTGCGTGTAGCCTGTACCCCCCTTTCAGGGGGCGGCGCTTTTGGGCTGGCGGAGCCAGACCCTCGCGCCCACTGGCCTAGTACCGCAGCCCTACAGCACTTCAGGCGACTGCACAGTCACAACAACAGTCTGAGACGCCCCATCCCGATCCCGGCTCCGCAGCCACCAGATCGCACCCTTCTTCACAGGGCATTCGCTCTCCTGCAGACCCAGCAACTGCGCAATCGTCTGACCCAGCATGGGCTGGTGGCCGACCACCACGACCGGGCCTTTGGCAGCCGGCCACTGCACCAGTTCAAGCAACTGCGCAGGCGTAGCTTCTGGCCTGAGTTCCGGGCGAATCTTATATTTACGGCCCAAAGCCAGCACGGTTTGCTCGCAGCGCCTGGCCGGGCTGACCAAGATGCGTGCGCCTTCGGGCAATTGGCGGTCCAGCCAGTTGGCCATGCGGGTGGCCTGCTTTTCACCGCGTGTGGTGAGGGAACGCTCGAGGTCCTGCTCCAGGGTCAACCCGCTTTCAGGCCTTTCTTCAGCCTCCGCGTGACGCCACAGGATCAGGTCCATTGCTACTTCTGCCTTTGCCCCGGTGCGGTGTAGCGTGCCATCAGGGCTGCCTGCGCACCGTTTCCGTTGTTGTCTGATTTGGCAACGGCGGTATAAGTTCCGTCGGGCTGCAGATCCCAGGCGTCACGCCCGTCATGCAGGTAGGCGACCAGGCATTCGTCGATGATGCGCTGACGGATGGCTGCGTCGGTTACCGGCCAGGCCAGTTCGACCCGGCGCAGCATGTTGCGATTCATCCAGTCGGCGCTGGAGAGATAGAGTTCCTCGGCACCATCGCAGCGGAAATAAAACACCCGCGAATGTTCGAGAAACCGCCCGATGATTGAGCGCACACGGATGTTGTCGGTCACGCCAGGCACGCGGGCCGGCAGCATGCAGGCGCCGCGCACGATCAGGTCAATCTTCACGCCGCGCTGCCCCGCCCTGACCAGTGCCAGCATCAGGTCTTCGTCTGTGAGTGCATTCATCTTGGCGACGATGCGGGCGTCCTTGCCCAGCGCGGCGGCTTCACCTGCGGCATCAATCTTTTCAATCAGTTTTTTCTGCAGCTGGAAAGGTGCCAGCAGCAGATGGTGCAATTTGGGCAGCCTGCTCTGACTGGCCAGGTGCACAAAAACGTTATCGATGTCAGCCGTCAGCTCAGGCGACGCGGTGAGGTAGCTCACATCGGTGTAGAGGCGCGCCGTCTTGGGGTTGTAGTTGCCGGTTGAGAGGTGTCCGTAGCGCACCAGGTGCCTGCCTTCGCGGCGGGTCACCAGCAGCATCTTGGCGTGGGTTTTCAGGCCCACCACGCCATACACCACCTGCGCGCCTATCGACTCCAGCATTTCGGCCCAGTTGATGTTGGCCTCTTCGTCGAAACGAGCTTTAAGTTCGACCACCACCGTGACTTCCTTGCCCCGGCGCACGGCTTCTCGCAGCAGCACCATCAGTTCCGAATCGGTGCCTGTGCGGTAAATCGTCTGCTTGATGGCCAGCACCTGGGGGTCATTGACCGCTTCGCGCAGGAAGGCCAGCACGCCGTCAAAACTCTCAAACGGCTGGTGAATGGACACATCACCCTGCTTGAGCCGCTCAAAAAACGATTGCCCCTGGGCCAGTTGCGTCGGGTAGCAGGCGCTGTATTGCGGGAACAGAAGCTTTGGATCGTTCACCAGGTCAACGAGCTGCGTCAGGCGCACCAGGTTGACAGGGCCGTGTACACGGTACAAGGAAAGCTCGGGCAGGTTGAACTGGGTGAGCAGGAAGCTGGCGAGGTAGTCCGAGCAACCCGCCGACACCTCAAGCCTCACGGCCTGGCCATAATGCCGCTGCTCAAGCCCCTGGCGCAGGGCCGTTCGCAGGTTCTTGACGTCGTCTTCATCGACCGCCAGATCGGAGTGGCGCGTGACGCGGAACTGCGAGAACTGGCCCACAGTGCGGCCGGGGAAAAGCTCATTGAGGTGCGCGCGGATGATGCTTGAGAGCGATACAAACAGCGTGCCCTTGTTGGCGCCACGAGCCGGCATGTGAATAAAGCGCGGCAATACACGCGGCACCTTGACGATGGCGATCTCGTTCTCGCGCCCGAAGGCATCATGCCCGCCCAGGCGGACAATGAAATTCAGCGACTTGTTGGCGACCTGCGGAAACGGATGCGAAGGGTCCAGTCCGACCGGGATCAGCAGCGGGCGTACCTCCCTCTCGAAATAATCCCTGACCCATTTGCGTTGGGCCGCATTGCGCTCGCCGTGCGAGACGATGCGTATGCCGTGTTTGCCGAAAGCCGGCAGCAGCTCGTCGTTGTACAGCGCATATTGCCGCGCCACCATGTCATGCGCAGCATCCGAAAGCGCCTTGAAGGTCTGCGGGGTGTACTCGCCCTTCGGGTCCTTGCCCTGTGCGGCCGTCAGGTGTGGCGCGGCCCGCACCTCGAAGAACTCATCGAGGTTGGACGATACGATGCACAGGTAGCGCAGGCGCTCCAGCAGCGGCACGTCCGTCCTGCGGGCCCAGTCCAGCACCCGCTCATTGAAAGCCAGGATGCTGTGGTCGCGGTCCAGGAACTGCAGGGCAGGCGCAGCATGGTGCGCCGAGGCATTCAGGACCGGCAAGGGATGGGAATGAGGCATTAACAAGCTGTAACTTTGCATCTGAAGGTAAACCGGGCGCATGCCCGGGCCTTGCCCGAGCATCCTTTAGTGTTTACCTGTTTGATGACAGTGGTGTGACAGCTGTTGATGCTGATGTGACAGCCGGGGCTTTGCAATCGGTGCTTGTACGGTTGGGCCGGGCCGGTACGAGGTGGTCCTGGAAGAGCTTTGACGCCTGCACCCAGCTGAAATCCAGCGCCCGCAGGCGGGCCTCGTGGCGCGGGACGGCAAGGGCTTTGTAACAGGCCTGCTGCAGGTCCTCGTGCATGACACCGCCGTGACAGCTGCCGTCAGGCTTGCCCAGCACCTCCAGCGGGCCGTCCACCGGGTAGGCCGCGACGGGCGTGCCGCTGGCCATGGCCTCCAGCATCACCAGCCCAAAGGTTTCTGACCGGCTCGGAAATACAAACAGGTCTGCAGCGGCATAAACCTTTGCCAGCTCATCACGCGGCAGCACCCCCATCCAGCGGACCTGCGGGTAGCGCTCTTTGAGCGATGCCTCCAGCGGCCCGACCCCGCAGACCACTTTGGTGCCGGGCATATCCAGATTCAGGAAGGCGTCAATGTTCTTCTCGTACGACACCCGGCCCACAAACAGCGACACCGGCCGGCTCAGCGTGCCCATGGGCGGGTACAGCCGTGCGTCGGGCTGGTAACTGAACAGGCTGGTGTCGACCCCATGCGTCCAGCTGCGCAGGTTGCGGAAGCCGCGCTGCTCGAGCATGCGCAGCACGCCGTTGGTCGGCACCATCACGCCGGACGAATGTTTGTGAAAGTGCCGGAACAGCGCATAACCCAAGGCCAGCGGCACCTTCAGGGCAGCTTTCAGGATTTCGGGGAACTTGGTATGGAAAGCGGTGGTGAAGGCCAGGCGCCGCTTCAGGCAATAACTGCGAGCCGCCCAGCCCAGCGGGCCTTCAGTGGCAATGTGAATGGCTTCCGGCTGGAAGGCATCAAGCTTTTCAGTCAGTGCTTTTTTGGGCGATACGGCCAGGTCTATGCCGGCGTAACCGGGACACGGCCGGGTTTTGAACAGCCCGGGGTGTATCACCTCAACGCGGTGGCCCAGCAGCTCCAGTTCGCGAACCAGTTCGACCAGCGTGGTGACCACGCCGTTAACCTGGGGTTGCCACGCATCGGTAATCAGTGCAATTTTCATGAGCCGACCTTTACGGTGATGGTGGCGGTAGATGTCGCGGCATGGTGGCCCCTGCCCTGGGTCTCATGCGCGGGAGCCCAGTACACCAGCTCCAGTGAGCCGTCGAAGTTTTCGACCAGCGCGCTGCGGCTTTCGACCCAGTCGCCGTCGTTGCAATACAGCACGCCATTGATCTCGCGAATCTCGGCCCGGTGGATGTGCCCGCAAACCACGCCGTGGTGGCCGCGCTTGAGCGCCTCATTGGCGACCGCCTCTTCAAAATCGGTCACGTAATTGAGCGCGCTCTTGACCTTCTGCTTCAGGTAGGCCGAGAGCGACCAGTAAGGCAGGCCCAGCCGCGCACGCAGGCTGTTGAGGTGGCGGTTGAGCTTGAGCGTGAACTCATACAGGTTGTCGCCCACATAGGCCAGCCATTTCGCGCACTGCACCACGGCATCGAAGTAGTCGCCGTGAATGATCCAGAGCTGGCGGCCGTCGGCAGTGGTGTGGACGGCTTCCTCCACCACCTCTATGCCGCCAAACTGGTGGCCTATAAATTCACGCGCAAATTCATCATGGTTGCCCGGCACATAAATGACGCGGCAGCCCTTGCGGGCGCGCTTGAGCAGCTTTTGCACCACGTCGTTGTGTGCCTGCGGCCAGTACCATTTGCGGCGCAATTGCCAACCGTCGACGATGTCGCCGACCAGGTAGAGGTTGTCGCTGGGGTGTGCCTTGAGGAAATCCAGCAGCGCAGCCGCCTGGCAGCCGGGCGTGCCGAGATGCAGGTCAGAGATGAAGATGGTGCGGTAGCGCTTTCGCAGCGAATCGTCATCGCTGTCACGGCCGTCATCCGGCAGGAAGCCACCTGCCCCATTACCGAGGGCGCCCATGGCGTCGAACATATTTCGCATCAGGCGGTTGCGGCTTTGTTGAAGTGCTTCTGGTAGCGCGGCGGCAAGTCGGCGATGCGCATCATCATGGGCAGGTCGGCCGAGTTGAAGTCCGGGTCCCAGGCGGGCGCGCCCAGCACCTTGGCGCCCAGGCGCAAATAGCCCTTGATCAGCGCCGGCGGCTCTACCGTCAGCGAATCATCAAGTTGCTCGACCGGCAAGGCCAGGCGGGGTGTCACGCGGTATTCAATCGGCGCGAGATGTGTCTGTTTGACCTGCTTCCAGATGCTGGCTGCCGCGTGACCGCTGGAGACGCCGTTGTGCTGCATGGGGATGCTGGCGCAGCCGATCATGGTGTCGAGCTGGTTGCGCCCCATGAACTCGGCCAGCGCACCCCACAGCGCCAGGATGACGCCGCCGTGGCGGTGGTCGGCATGCACACAGCTGCGGCCTAGCTCGACCATGCGTTCCCGCAGGCTTCGCAGGCGGGTCAAATCGAACTCGGTGTCGCTGTAGGTGCTGCCAGCCCGTTTGGCCTGGGTCGGCGTCAGCACGCGATAGGTGCCGATGACGGCCTGGCTTTCTTCGTCGCGCACCAGCAGGTGCTCGCAGTAGTCGTCGAACAGGTCTATGTCGTGGCCGGGCACCGTCGCAGGCAGGTTGGCGCCCATCTCAAGTGCAAAAACCTCGTACCTCAGGCGCTGCGCCTGCCGGACTTCATCCTGGTGCCTGGCCCAGCCGACCTGGATTTTCCCCACGGCAGGCCTTTGAACAGCGGCTGGAACTGGAGCATGACCGCTTTGACAAAGTGACCCCCGTGAAAACTGGGGTGACGCCACTGGCGAGAGTGCAAAGGTGGGGTTGGGCAGTTCTTTCATGGCGCGCTCCTGGTTGTCATGTCTGTTGGTATGTATTGAAAATTTCTTGCCGAAAAAAAGCCCCGGGAGTCGGGGCGATAGGTCTTCATGCGGCATCACCGATGGTCGGGAGGGCCTGCGGGCCGCGCCCCCGGGTGATGTTGTCAAGGCCTTCCAGCCAGGGCCGGGTGCCCGCCTTGAAACGCAGGCCGCCGGGGCTGCTGGCCATGGCCTTCGCGGTGCAGCGAAGGACGCGCAGGCACTGCTGGTAGACCGGATGGTGGTTAGCCCCGGCCGCCGTGGCCGTTGGTTGCCCTGTTTGCTGCTTGTCTGTGTTTGCCATGCCGGAATTCTGGAATCCGGCCGTGACGCCGTCGTGTCAGTTCAATGGCAATTGCGTGACAAGACTTTCAGGGGCTGGTTTTGGGGCAATTCACGCATCGGGCAGGATGATGAAAGCGTCTGCATGCCGATTTTTGCTATCAAATACGTAGCTGGTCACGCACGTATCTATTGGTCTGGAGGCCTAAAAGGCAGCTAAAAACGACCTGAAAATGGCATTTTGGGGGCCTGAAAACGCCAGCAAGTGCATGCACAAGCCTTTTACAAAAATAATGCATCATAAATGACACTTTAAGCACATAAGGGGTTATTTATGACGCATTATTTTCTTGAGCTCAAAAACTAGGCCTCACTGCCGGATGCCGCTGCATTGATGTCGCGCACTTCCAGAATCGGCCTTGAATAACCAGCCCTGGCGACGTTCAACATGGCAAGGCCCATGCGCTCCGTGGTGGTGATGCTGTCGGGCATCAGGCCGCGCATCACCGGGAACAGCGGTTTGAACAGGGTGATCAGCACACGGTAAGCCACGGTTTTGGATACCTCACCGTTCATGGGCTGGATGGCGCCCGGCCTGAACATGAAGGCCTTGAGCGGCAGGCGCAGCAGGTCGTTCTCTGTCCGCCCCTTCACCCGCGCCCACATGATGCGGCCCTGCCCTGTGCTGTCTGTGCCCGCCCCGGAAACATAGGTCAACGTCATGCCGGGGTTCAAGCGCGCCAGCGCTGTGCCTGCAGCGACCGGAATGGCGTAGTTGATGGCGGCGTATTCGGCCTCGGTACGGCCTGCAGCCGTCGCGCCCAGGCAGAAGAAGCAGGCGTCGTAACCGGCCAGTTGTTTTTCCACGGCTGTGTAGTCCAGCAAATCCCCGTGCACCAGCTCTTTCAGCTTCGCATGCTGAAGACCGGTCAGCGTGCGCCCCACAGACAGCACTTCGGTCACGCCAGCATCGTTCAGGCATTCACGCATGACGCCCTGGCCCACCATGCCGGTGGCGCCGAAAATAATGACTTTCATGGTTTGTCTCCTGGCGGACGAGGTTGTGAGGGATCAGCAGCCAGAGTAAAACACAGTCTGGTAGGACATCACCCACCCGTCAATCAGCGGCTGGGGACTGCCCGCCACGGGCGCACATCCCGATACTTGAACAATCGCATCTATTGCCACCAGCGTGGCCACATCCCATGAGCACCTCTCTTGAACCTGTTGTCGTTACCCTCAAGCAGCGCATGTCCGCCAATGATGAGGCCGTTTTTGATGCATGGGTGACGCCCGAACTGGCGAAGAAGTTTTTCTTCACCACCCCCAGCGGTGAAATCCTGGCCTATGAGCTGAATGCCGTGACTGCCGGCGCTTTCACTATCACCGAGCAGCGGCCCAAGCCCGACGGCCAGCCGGGGACCATGGACGTCAAACATGTCGGCCACTACATCGAGATTGCGCGCCCCTCCCGGCTGGTGTTCAGCTTCAGCGTGCCGCAGTTCTCAGGCGAGGAAACCGTGGTGGCGCTGGACTTTGTCTCGCTGTCATCGGGCGAATGCGACCTGACGCTGACGCACAGCCTGGGCAGCAGCGACACTGCGCGGCAGTACAGGGACAAGACTGAAGCGGGCTGGAAGACTGTGCTTGGGCGGCTTGAAAAAGCGCTCGCCCAGGCGTAGCACTGCGCAGTCCCCCGCCCCGGGCAGGAACCGGGCCGTTCATTGACATGCGTCAAGGCCCTACCGTGCGGTAAGCCTAAGCTGGGCCTTTACGCCAAGGACCCCATGGTTGCCTCTACCACCCCAAAAATGGAATTTGACGTTACTGCCACCCGCGTGAGCGCGCATGCAAGCCAGGCGACCTGCAAACAGGCCAGTATCACGATGGACACCGACCTGAAGGGCAACGCGGCAGCGTTTAACCCGGCAGAGTTGCTGCTGGCGGCATTGTCAGCCTGCATGATCAAAGGCATCGAGCGCGTTGTGCCGATGCTGGATTTCCAGATGCGCGGCGTGGAGGTACATGTACATGGCGTGCGCCAGGACGTGCCGCCCCGCATGGAGTCCATCAGCTATGAGATCGTGGTCGATAGCCACGAAGTTGACCGGCGGCTGGATCTGCTGCACGAGAACGTCAAGAAGTACGGTACGGTGTTTAACACTGTTGCGCCCGGAACAAGCCTCACCGGTACGTTGCGGCGGAAAGCCGCTTGAAGATTCCGCAGCACTGACAAAAGGGCACCGCCAGCAATCATGGCCGCAGCTTGTTGACCCGCAAAGCTACCAGAGCAGCAAAAGCCGCCACGCCCAGCGCCATGGAAAGCCACAGCGCAAACGCACCGAAACGCTCGATTGCCAGCCCGAAGAGAAAAGGTGCGAGCGCCTGCGCAAACCGTGCCGGCATCATCAATACGCCCTGCCTTGCTCCGTAGCCTGCAGAACCGAAAAAGATCAGCGGCAGAGTGCCGTTGGCAATCGTCATCACGCCGTTGCCTGCCCCGTGCAGGATGGTGAAAACGAGCCCGGCGGGTACACCCATCGCCAGAAACACCAACGCGCCCAGCGGATGCGCGAGCGACGCCAGTCTGGCCGAGAGCAGCGGACTCACATTACGCATCAAGCCATATTCAAGCAGCCGTCCGGCGACCTGCGCGGGGCCGACAAGCGAGGCAAACACGACTGCACTGGCCAGACCTACGCCATTGGCCTGCAACAGCCTGGGCAGATGAGCCGCCATGGCGGTGCTGATGAACCATGTCACGCCGAAAACAAAGGCAAGCAGGTAAGCCGTCAATGCTGGCGGAGTTGGCACTGCTTCTGCAGTTGTCGCGACTTCAAGCTCGATGGGCACAGCGACTGCGCTTCTCGAAGGCAACGCCAGGTTAAGCGGCAAGGCAATCAGCAGGTGAATCGCGGCCCAGGCCAGACAGGCTGCGCGCCATCCGTACTGAAGATCCAGCCAGGTTGTCAGCGGCCAGCCTATGGTGCTGGCAAAACCTGCGATCAGTGTGATGCCGGTAATGGCAGACCGCGCACCCGAGCCGTACAACCTGACCAGCGTTGAAAAGGCAGCTTCATAAAACCCGGCAGACATGGCCACACCCATCAACAGCCAGGCGGCGAACAGGCTGACCGGGCCTTGCGCCGCAGCCAATACTGACAGGCCTGCCGCAAACACCAGACTGTTGGCAGCAAGCACCCGTCGCCCTCCGTACAGGTCAACCAGCCTGCCTGCGACAGGCCCCAGCAGCGCAGACACCACCAGCGCCGCCGAGAACGCCAGGAACACGGTGGACAGGCTCAGCCCCAGGCTTTGTGCCATGCCTTTTGACAGGATGGCCGGGAGGTAATAGCTGGACGCGTAGGCGATGGTGACTGCCGTACCCAGTTTGGCGACGGTCCTGGCCTGCCCGGTTTTCATGATGTGTGGCCCGGATGTGGAATCAGATGGATTTCTGGTTCACGCGCCTCGACAGCGCCTCAGCACTTTCAACACGCTCGCTGTAGCGGTCTGTCAGCCAAGGCGATGCATCGCGCGTGAGCAGCGTGAACTTGACCAGCTCTTCCATCACATCGACCACACGGTCGTAATAGGCCGAAGGCTTCATGCGCCCGGCTTCGTCAAATTCGAGAAAGGCCTTGGCAATCGACGACTGGTTGGGAATGGTCAGCATGCGCATCCAGCGGCCGAGCACGCGCATCTGGTTGACGGCATTGAAAGACTGAGAGCCGCCAGAGACCTGCATGACCGCCAGCGTCTTGCCCTGCGTCGGGCGAACCGCTCCACTGGCGAGCGGAATCCAGTCGATCTGCGACTTCATGATGCCCGTCATCGCCCCATGACGTTCTGGTGAGCACCAGACCATGCCCTCAGACCACTCGGCCAGTTGCCGCAGTTCCTGCACTTTGGGGTGCGACTCGGGGGCGTCGTCCGGCAGCGGCAAGCCGCTGGGGTTGAAGGTTCGGGTTTCTGCGCCCATGGCCTGCAGCAGGCGGGCTGCTTCTTCGCTGGCCAGACGGCTGTAGGAGCGCTCACGCACCGAGCCGTAGAGCAGCAGGATGCGCGGCGGATGCGTGGATCGCTTCAGCGGTGTCTGAAGACCGGCTGCGGGCTGTTCAAACAGCTCAGCTGCGATGTTGGGCAGCGCATGCACCACAGGGTCATGAACCGACAACACGCTCTCCCTGTTCATTGATCACCTGTTCGCCATCTTCCTTGGCAAAGCCAGCGCGCTGCGGCAATGGGAGTATGTCGAGTACGGCTTCTGAAGGCCGGCAAAGACGGGTGGCCAGTGGCGTGACGACGACCGGGCGATTCATGAGGATGGGGTGCGCCACGATGGCATCAAGCAGGGCCTCATCGCTCAAGGCGGCATCGTCCAGGCCCAGCTCGTCGTAGGGCGTGCCCTTGCGGCGCAGAAGATCCCGAACCGGAATGGCCATTTGCGCCAGCAGTTCGACCAGTTTCTGGCGACTGGGCGGCGTCTTCAGATATTCGATGACTTCAGGCTCGACGCCCGTATTGCGTATCAGCGCAAGCACGTTGCGCGAGGTGCCGCAGCCTGGGTTGTGGTAGATCGTGATGCCGCTCATGCAAGACTCCTTATTGCCTCATTTCAACATTTCAATTATATTTGAATAATGGAAACAATTGAACAAACTGCCCTCACCCTGGACGAAACCAGCGCCGTCAAAGCGCTTGCGGCACTGGCACAGGCGCAGCGGCTGCGCGCCTTTCGCGCACTGGTGGTGGCCGGACCGGATGGCCTGACACCGGGTGTGATGGCAGAGCAGTTGGGCGTGGCACCCAGTGCGCTCTCGTTTCACCTGAAAGAGCTGGCGCATTCAGGTTTGGTCAGCAGCGAGGCGCGCGGCCGCAACCTGATTTACCGCGCCGACTTTACCCACATGAACGCCCTGCTGGGCTACCTGACCGAGCATTGCTGCGAAGGTGGCGCCTGCGAAATCGCCAGCGACACGGTCTGCAGCGAGTGCTGAACAACCGTCCGTGACGGGTTCGGCACACATCAGAAATTCCCCGCATCACACCCATTTACCCAACCACCTCTACGCACATCATGGCTGACAAATCCATCAACGTCCTGTTTCTTTGCACCCACAACTCGGCACGCAGCATATTGGCCGAGGCCACCCTGAACCACATAGGCAAGGGCCGCTTCAAGGCGTTCTCGGCCGGCAGCAGCCCGCGCGACAATCAGCAACCGAACCCGCTGGCACTCGCCACGCTGCAGACGGCTGGCATCTCCATCGACGGACTCCACAGCAAGAGCTGGGACGAATTTGGCAAGCCCGATGCACCGACAATGGACCTGGTGATCACGGTGTGCGACAACGCCGCCGGCGAGGTCTGCCCCTTCTGGCCCGGCCATCCCGCGACGGCGCACTGGGGCTACCCTGATCCATCGGATACCGAAGGAAGCGACGGGCAAAAAGCCGAAGCCTTCCGCCACACGCTGCTCGCCATCAAGAGGCGTCTGGAGCTGTTGGTCAACCTGCCCGCCGCCGGCCTGGACAAACTGATGCTCGAAACACACGCGCGCAGCCTGTCGAAATCCTGAAACTTTTCTTTTTTAGCTTTTGAGGAAGCCCCTGTGCTCACTGCATCACTGATTTTTATGTTCACCATCACGCTGGTGATCTGGCAGCCACGCGGACTGGGCATAGGCTGGAGCGCCAGCGCAGGCGCACTTCTGGCGCTGGTTTTTGGCGTGGTGCAACTCACCGACATCGCTGCGGTGTGGCACATCGTCTGGAATGCCACGGCAACGTTTATCGCCATCATCATCACCAGCCTGCTGCTCGACGAAGCCGGTTTTTTTGAATGGTCTGCCCTGCATGTGGCGCGCTGGGGCAAGGGACACGGGCGCTGGCTGTTTGTGCTGATCGTGTTGCTGGGCGCAGCGGTGTCGGCCCTGTTTGCCAATGACGGTGCGGCATTGATCCTGACGCCCATCGTCATGGCCATGCTGCTGGCACTGGGCTTTGGCCCCGGCGCCACGCTGGCCTTTGTGATGGCAGCAGGTTTTATTGCCGACGTCGGCAGCCTGCCGCTGGTGGTGTCCAACCTGGTCAACATCGTTTCGGCGGATTTCTTCAAGATCGGCTTCGGGCGCTACGCGTCTGTCATGGTGCCGGTGAACGTGGCTGCCGTGCTGTCGGCGCTGGCAGTGTTGCTGCTGTACTTTCGCAGCAGCATTCCGCAACGCTATGACGTGGCGCAGCTCAGGCAACCGAAAGAAGCCATACGCGATATGGCTACCTTTCGCATGGGCTGGGTCGTCATGGCACTGCTGCTGATCGGCTTCTTCTGGCTGGAGCCGAAAGGTGTACCCATCAGCGCCATTGCCGCGGCAGGTTCGCTGTTGCTGCTGGTCGTTGCAGCACGCGGCCATGTGATCAGCGTGCGCAAGGTGATGCGCGAGGCACCCTGGCAAATCGTAGTTTTCTCGCTGGGCATGTACCTGGTGGTGTACGGGCTTCGCAACCAGGGCCTGACGGCTTATGTTGCAGGCTGGCTGGACTTTTTTGCGCGCGGTGGCATCTGGGGCGCGGCGTTTGGCACAGGCTTTCTCACCGCGCTGCTGTCATCGGTGATGAACAACCTGCCATCGGTGCTGGTCGGTGCGCTGTCGATTGAGGCGGCACAAGCAACAGGCGTAGTGCGCGAAGCCATGATTTACGCCAATGTGATTGGTACCGACCTGGGGCCCAAGATCACACCGATTGGCTCGCTCGCCACCCTGCTCTGGCTGCATGTGCTGGCGCGCAAGGGCATGACCATCACCTGGGGCTATTACTTCAGGGTGGGCATTGTGCTGACGGTGCCCGTACTGGCGGTGACCCTGGCGGCGCTGGCGTTGCGGCTAAGCCTGGGTGGGTAATGTCTAGAACCGTGTACCGACAGACAGCCTGAACATGTCCTGCGGCGTGAAGTTGACCTTGGGATCCCAGGCGGCACGCACAAAAAACCTGGGCCAGTCATAAGTGGCGGAGAAGCCGAGTTCGCGCACGGTAACACCTGACACCAGTCCGGTTTTGTAGAGCCCGTCCAGGGTGAGCCTCTGGTCGCCATTGACAGGGGCCCGGTATATCAGATGCAAGTTCTGCTGGTCGGGGTTAAGCCTGTTGTCGCGTATCAATGACAGGATGAGCGACCTGTTGTCTGCCCATCTATAGCCGCCCGCAAGCGTGTAGGCATCACCCGGGTCGAAGTTAAGGTTGATGAAATTCTGCAGGTTGGTGCGGCTCAGGCCGACACCTGCAACCCAGGTGCGCCCGCCTTCAAGATAGGCGCTGCCGCCCACATAACCGCCGGTTGCGACTTCCAGCGAAGACGTGAGGCGCACGGCGCCCAAATCAAACTGGCGATCCCAGCCGAGCCGCGTTTGTGTGATGGACTGCGGGGCGAGCGAAACTGGCCCAACCATGCATTGCCCAGGCTGCTGCTGACGCGCAGGTTGAGGTCAAGTGCGGAAGCGTTGGGCAGGCCACCGCCGCGCAGCTGGTAGAGGCCGCTGGTGAATTTGAAGGCGACGTCCTGGCCTGCGGCTGGCTGTGGCTCGGGTTCACCGGCTGAAAACGAGACCCCCGGCGCTAGCAAAGCCAACAGAAGACAGGCAATGTGCACGCCGGGTTTGAAGCTCGTGTACATCAGGTCGATTCAGGTGTGAGCCATTTTTGTAAAAACTGCGCATGCCCCATGGCGGGGTCCAGCTCGTAGCCGGCAAACCCGATGCGCTCATACAGCTTTATGGCGCTGCGGTTGCCTTGAAGAACCTCAAGCGTCAGCTTGCAGGCACCGCGTTCGCGTGCAATCTGCTCGACCAGCGCGAGCATCTTTTCACCCACACGCCGCCCCCTGTGGGTGGCGAGCACCACCACATCGTGCACATTGACCAGTGGTTTGCAGGCAAAGGTTGAGAAGCCTTCAAAACAATTGACAAGACCTACCGCATCGGTGCCATCGAAGGCCAGCACGCCGAAGGCCTGATGGCGCGCGGCGAGTGATAAGGGCAGGTTTGTTTTTGCAAACTCACTCAGCGGCTGGCCGCCGCCTGCCACATCACGCGCATAGGCATCAAGCAGTTGTACCAACGCAGTTGCATGCGCGGCATTGGTGTAGTCGACCCGGCAAACACGAAGTTCCTGCAGGGCCATGGCGATGTGAGCTCAGGCCTTGATGGTGCCGGCAATACGCTCGGCGCAGGCCAGAGCCTGCCTGGCGTCACGCGCCTCGACCATCACGCGCAGCAGCGGCTCGGTGCCGCTGGCGCGTATCAACACCCGGCCTGTGTTGCCGAGCTCTGACTCGACGGCCGCCGTTTCTGCCTTCAGCTTCGCATTGGATTGCCAGTCAAGGCCGGCGCTGATGCGCACGTTCAACAACGTTTGCGGAAACAGCACCACATCACCCAGCAACTGCGCAATGGTCTTGCCGCTGCGCACACAGGCCTGCAGCACCTGCAAGGCGCTGATGAGGCCATCGCCGGTCGAGTGTTTGTCGAGCGCGAGCAAATGGCCGGAGCCCTCACCGCCCAGCAGCCAGCCGCGCTTTTCAAGTTCTTCCAGTACATAACGGTCGCCAACCTTGGCGCGTACAAACTCGACGCCCTTCTGTTTGAGGGCTACTTCAACCGCCATATTGGTCATTAATGTCCCGACGGCGCCTGGCACGGCTTCGCCACGCGCCAGCCGTTCATCGACCATCAGGTACAGCACCTCGTCTCCATTGAAGAGCCGCCCTTCGGCATCAACGAGCTGCAGCCGGTCGGCATCGCCGTCCAGCGCGATGCCGTAATGTGCGCCGTAAGCTTTCACAGCCTTGATCAGCGACTCGGGATGCGTGGCACCGACCTCGTGATTGATGTTCAAGCCGTCAGGGGCGCAGCCGATGCAGGTCACATCAGCGCCCAGCTCGTGAAACACCTGGGGGGCGATGTGATAGGCCGCGCCGTGGGCCGCATCCACCACTATTTTCATGCCCTTGAGCGTGAGGTCGTTGGCAAATGTACTTTTGCAAAACTCGATGTAACGGCCGGCCGCGTCGTCCAGCCGCCGGGTTTTGCCGAGGTTGGCCGAATCAATCCACACGGGGGCTTCTTCCAGCGCGGCTTCTACCTTGAGCTCCCAGTCGTCGTCGAGTTTGGCGCCGTTGGCACTGAAAAACTTGATCCCGTTGTCGGCAAAGGGGTTGTGGCTGGCGCTGATGACCACGCCCAGGCTGGCACGCTGTGTGCGCGTCAGATAGGCCACACCAGGCGTTGGCAGCGGCCCCAGGAGCACGACATCCACGCCGGCGGAATTAAAGCCCGACTCAAGCGCACTTTCAAGCATGTAACCTGAAATGCGGGTGTCCTTGCCTATCAGCACGGTAGGCCGCGATTCAGTGCGCTTGAGCACCCGCCCCACGGCATGTGCCAGCCTCAAAACGAAGTCCGGCGTAATCGGCGCCTGGCCCACAGTACCGCGTATGCCGTCAGTGCCGAAGTATTTTCTGGTCATGTGTTGTTGCCCCTGGGCACCTTGTTATTTTTTCAAAGAACAATATTTTAGGATGCGACCCTGCCCCGAAGCGTAGGCCACCTTACCCGGTTTCAACATGCTGCGGACCAGACCTTCAATGCCTGCACTGTTTCACGCACATCATGCACGCGCACCACGCGCGCGCCCCTGTCCACAGCCAGCAGCGCTGCTGCCACACTGGGCACCATGCGGTCAGTAACATCAAGTGTTGCCACTGATGCCAGCGAGTCATTGACGATGGCCGCCAGCGACGACTTGCGCGACCAGCCTGCAAGTACCGGATAACCAGCCTCCAGCAGCTCACGCTGCCGCGCCAGCAGGGAGAAGTTCTGCTCCACCGTCTTGCCAAAACCTATGCCGGGGTCGAGCACGATGCGCGACCTGTCGACGCCGAGTGCTTCAAGTTGTGCCGCGCTTTTCTTCAAAAAATCCAGCACCTGCTCGGGCACATTGCCCGTCATGGGCGATACCTGCATGGTTGTCGGCTCACGGTGCATGTGCATCAGGCAGACACCGCAGGTCGGGTGCAGGGACACCACCTCATGCGCGCCCTCATGGCGTAGCGCCCAGATGTCATTGATGATGTCTGCACCGAGATCCAGCACGGCCTGCATGACTTCTGGTTTATAGGTATCCACCGAGACCGGCACGCCGAGCCGCACCGCGTGACGCACCACAGGCAGCACGCGGGCCAGTTCGTCTTCAAGGGGCAAGGGCGTGGCGCCAGGGCGGGTCGATTCACCACCGATATCAAGAATGTCCGCGCCCTCTTCAATCAGTTGCGCGCAGCGTTCAAAGACACCCAGCACGCTGCCGTCAGGACGATAAAACTTGCCGCCATCGGAGAACGAATCAGGCGTGGTGTTGATGATGCCCATGACGCGGGGCCGGGTCAGGTCAATCTGAAAACGTGAGGTTTGCCAGAACACAACAATCTCTGTAAAAAATCTGTCGAAGCAGATAAAAGAAAACCCGGGACCAGCCCGGGTTTGTCAAAGTCTCAAAGCGGCATCAGGCCACCGTGGGCGCAGGGTCTGTGCTGACCGCAGGGGTACCCCCAGTGGGGCCGCCGCCACCACCGACGGAGGGGTTGCGCGGTGTCCAGTCCTTGGGCGGACGAGGTTCCTTGCCTGCAATGATGTCATCAAGCTGGTCACCGTCAATGGTTTCCCATTCGAGCAGGGCCTTGGCCATGGCATGCATCTTGTCCTTGTTGTCTTCAATCAGCGTACGCGCCACGGTGTACTGCTGGTCGATGATGCGGCGCACTTCGCTGTCCACCTTTTGCAGGGTCGCTTCGCTCATGTTGTTGGTCTTGGTGACCGAACGACCCAGGAACACTTCGCCTTCGTTCTCTGCATAGACCATGGGGCCCAAAGCTTCTGTCATGCCGTATCGGGTCACCATGTCACGGGCCAGCGAAGTAGCGCGTTCAAAGTCGTTGCTGGCGCCCGTGGTCATCTGGTTCATGAACACTTCTTCAGCGATACGGCCACCAAACAGCATGCTGATCTGGCTGAGCATGAACTCGCGGTCATAGCTGTAGCGGTCCTGCGCAGGCAGGCTCATGGTGACGCCCAGGGCGCGGCCACGCGGGATGATGGTGACCTTGTGCACCGGGTCGCACTTGGGCAGCATCTTGCCGATCAGGGCATGGCCGGACTCGTGGTACGCGGTGTTGCGGCGCTCTTCCTCGGGCATGACCATGCTCTTGCGCTCCGGCCCCATGAGGATCTTGTCCTTGGCTTTTTCGAAGTCCTGCATCTCCACCGTGCGCGCGCTGCGGCGTGCAGCCATCAGCGCGGCTTCGTTACACAGGTTAGCGAGGTCGGCGCCCGACATCCCAGGCGTGCCGCGTGCGATGACGCCGGGGCTGACGTCCTGGCCAAGTGGGACCTTGCGCATGTGCACATTGAGGATCTGCTCGCGACCGCGGATATCAGGCAGCGTGACATAAACCTGGCGGTCAAAACGGCCCGGGCGCAGCAGGGCGGCATCAAGAATGTCAGGACGGTTGGTCGCAGCAACGACGATCACGCCGACGTTGGTTTCAAAACCGTCCATCTCGACCAGCATCTGGTTGAGGGTTTGCTCGCGCTCATCATTACCACCGCCCAAGCCTGCGCCACGCTGGCGGCCGACGGCGTCGATTTCATCGATAAAGATGATGCACGGTGCGTTTTTCTTGGCGTTGTCGAACATGTCACGAACGCGAGATGCGCCCACGCCGACAAACATTTCAACGAAGTCAGAACCTGAAATCGAGAAGAACGGAACCTTGGCTTCACCGGCAATGCTCTTGGCCAGCAGTGTTTTGCCGGTGCCCGGAGGGCCGACCAGCAACAGGCCGCGTGGAATGCGTCCGCCCAGCTTCTGGAATTTCTGCGGGTCTTTCAGGAAGTCGACGACTTCCTTGACTTCTTCCTTGGCTTCGTCGCAACCAGCAACGTCGGCAAAGGTCACGGGATTTGTGGATTCATCAAGAAGGCGCGCTTTAGACTTGCCGAAGCTGAACGCCCCACCCTTGCCGCCGCCCTGCATCTGGCGCATGAAATAAACCCAGACACCGATCAACAGCAGCATCGGGCCCCAGCTGACCAGCAGGGTCATGAGCAGGGAACCTTCTTCGCGGGCCTTGACATCAAACTTGACGTCATTGGCAATGAGGTCGCCGACCAGGCCGCGGTCGAGGTAGGTGGCTGTAGTGCGCACCTTGCGGTCATCGGTGGTGGTGGCAACAATCTCGGTGCCGCCCTGGCCTTCTGCAATGGTGGCCTGCTTGATTCGTTTGCCGCGAACCTCTTCAAGAAACTCGGAGTAACCCATGGAGGTTGCATTGGCACCACCGCGTGTATCGAACTGCTTGAACACGGTGAACAGCACCATGGCGATCACCAGCCAGATTGCAATTTTGGAAAACCACTGATTATTCAAGGATGACTCCGATGTAAAAACCCAGATGCACTGAGACGGCACATAAGACTGATTTTAGGCCTTTCAAGGTCCAAAACTGCATAAAAACGGCGTTTCACCCCTTGGTTTAAAGAGGGTTTAGGCTTTTTTAGCGTTTGTGCAGGCCTTGCCTCCAGTAACCGTTGCTCAATGCAGCCCTATTTGAGACCCAGGCCGACAAGAAATGTTTCAGAGGATCCCGGCCTCGACGCCTTCGGTTTGAAGCGCTTGAACACCTTGAACGTGTCCTTGAACAACTTGACCATGGGGTCGTAGGCGCCACCATGAAACAGCTTGACGACCAGCGCACCATCGGGCTTGAGGTGATTGACCGAGAAATCAACTGCGAGTTCGACCAGGTCGCTGATACGGGCCGCATCGGCTGACTCAATACCCGACAGATTCGGTGCCATGTCAGAGATGACAACATCGACCTTGCGGTCGCCCGCCGTTGCAGCCAGCGTCTGTTCAAGTGCCTGCAGCACTTCGGTTTCACGAAAGTCACCCTGGATAAACACAACGCCCTCAATGGGCTCCATGGGCAGCAGATCAAGTGCCACGATTTTCCCGTTAAGCCCGCCTGCAGCTGCACCCGTCGGGGCCAGTTTGCGGCGCGCGTACTGGCTCCAGGCGCCTGGCGTACTGCCCAAATCCACCACCACATAGCCGGGACGGATCAGGTTCAGGTTTTCATCAATTTCCTTGAGCTTGTAGGCGGCGCGGGCCCGGTAACCCTCTTTTTGCGCCAGCTTGACATAAGGGTCGTTGATGTGCTCGTGCAGCCAGGCCTTGTTAACCTTGCCGCCGGTTTTGGCCGGGGCCTTTGCCGGTACTTTCTCGGCTGGCTTCGTATTTGCTTTCATGCCCCGATTGTCGCCCCATCAAAAAATCCCGGCACCCGCGATAATCACCCCATGGCTCAAATACTACTTACCCCCGCCCAGCGCAAGGACCACCGGTCCGACGCGCATCACCTCAACCCCGTGGTGATGATCGGCTCCGACGGCCTCACCCCTGCCGTGCAAAAAGAAATCAATGCGGCCCTGAACGCCCACGGGCTGATCAAGGTTCGCGTGCAATCCGACGACCGCCCCGGCCGCGAAGCAATGTTCCAGACGCTGGCAGACGAACTCAATGCCGCGCCCATCCAGCACATCGGCAAGTTGCTGGTGCTCTGGCGCCCCATGCCAGAGAAGGAAAAAAAGGTCAATGAAGACCGCATGCCGGGCCCGAGGGACATCAAGGTGCTCAAGAACAGCTCGCGCTACGGCCAGCGCCCGGAAGTCAAAACCCTGCGCGTTCTGGGCAACCAGCGCCTGACGCCGGGCGGTACCGTCAAACGCGCAAAAAAACCGCTCAAGACCAGCTTGAAGAAAAGGTCACAAGGCCAGGACTGACAATTTCCGCAGGAATGTGTCTTGGCCCTTTTTATTGCGCTGGCAACCCTTAACTAACATTCCATGACCAATCCACTCCTCGACTTTTCCGGCCTTCCCCTGTTTGACCGCATACAGCCCGAGCATGTTGCCCCTGCCATTGACGAGTTGCTGATAGGGGCCAATGCGGCCCTTGAAAAAGTCACGGCGACAGACTTTCCGTCTGACTGGAGCGCGATTTCTGCGGTGCTGGATGTGGCGACCGAAAAATTGGGAAGGGCCTGGAGCTCGGTCAGCCACCTCAACAGCGTGGCCGACACTCCTGAACTGAGGGCTGCCTACAACGCCGATCTGCCAAAAGTCACGGAATTCTGGACGCGCCTGGGTGCCGATGAGCGCCTGTACGCAAAGTACAAGGCGATTGACGTCAAGATGCTCAATGCAGAACAGCTTCAGGCGCACAAAAACGCCATGCGCAACTTTGTGCTTTCGGGTGCAGAACTGACGGGCGCCGCAAAAGAGCGCTTTGCGAAAATACAGGAGCGTCAGGCCGAGCTGAGCCAGAAATTCAGCGAAAACTCGCTGGATGCCACCGACGCGTTTGCGTATTACGCGCAGGAAAGCGAGCTCGCAGGCGTTCCTGCGGACACCATCCAGACAGCCCGCGAGCTTGCCAAAGCCGAGGGCAAGGACGGCTACAAGATCACGCTGAAGATGCCCAGCTACCTGCCGGTGATGCAGTTTGCTCACAGCAGCCCCCTGCGTGAAATCATTTACAAGGCCTACAGCACACGCGCCAGCGACCAGGCGCCGGCCGAGTTCAGCAAATTCGACAATACCGCCGTGATGCAGGAAATCCTCGCGCTGCGGCTTGAAGAAGCGCAGTTGCTGGGCTACAAAAATTTCGGTGAGGTGTCGGTGGTGGCCAAGATGGCCAAGTCGCCGGAAGAAGTCATCACCTTCCTGCGCGATCTAGCTCACCGCGCCAAACAGTATGGCGAAAAAGACGTTGCCGACCTGCGGACCTTCGCCGCAGAACGCATGGGCATCAGGGAGCCGCAAGCCTGGGACTACGCCTATATCGGCGAAAAACTCAAGGAAGAGCGTTATGCCTTCAGCGAGCAGGAAGTCAAACAGTACTTCACGGCGCCCAAGGTGCTCGCCGGCCTTTTCAAGATTGTTGAAACACTGTTTGAAGTGGCGATCCGCAAGGACTCAGCCCCTGTCTGGAAGCCGGGCGTGGAGTTCTACCGCATTGAACGCGCAGGCGAACTGGTGGGCCAGTTTTACCTCGACCAGCCGGCACGCACCGGCAAACGCGGCGGTGCCTGGATGGACGATGTCCGCACCCGCTGGCTGCGCCCCGACAACGGCCAGTTGCAGACGCCGGTGGCACACCTGGTCTGCAACTTTGCCGACGGCGTCGGTGGCAAGCCCGCGCTGCTGACGCACGACGACGTCACCACACTGTTCCACGAGTTCGGCCACGGCCTTCACCACATGCTGACGCAGATCAACGAGCGCGATGTCTCGGGCATCAGCGGCGTGGAGTGGGATGCGGTCGAGCTGCCCAGCCAGTTCATGGAGAACTTCTGCTGGGAATGGGATGTGCTCAAGCACATGACCTCGCACGTGGACACTGGCGAGCCCCTGCCCCGCGCGCTGTTCGACAAGATGCTGGCGGCCAAAAACTTCCAGAGCGGCATGCAGACCCTGCGGCAGGTCGAGTTCTCTCTTTTCGACATGCTGCTGCACACAGGCTACAAGCCAGGCGATGACGTCATGGCCGTGCTGAACAAGGTGCGCGACGAGGTGGCGGTCATCAAGTCACCCGCCTACACCCGTACGCCCAACACCTTCGGCCACATCTTCTCGGGTGGCTACGCCGCCGGCTACTACAGCTACAAATGGGCTGAAGTGCTTTCGGCTGACGCCTATGCGGCGTTTGAGGAAAGCGCTGTCCCCACGGCCGATGGCGAATCTGCCAGCACGGTGACGGTGGAAACCGGCCGCAAATACCGCCACGCCATCCTCGAAGCGGGCGGTAGCCGCCCGGCCATGGAGTCATTCAAGGCATTTCGTGGCCGGGAACCGACGATTGATGCACTCTTGCGTCATCAGGGAATGGCCTGAGAACGTTAAGGAACTGGATATAGTGCGCTCTGGAAAATCTTTGGCGCCTGTACACACCCCGTCCAGGCCCTCCTGATGCCCCCTGCAGCGCAACGACTTACCGGGAAGAGACAACATGAAAGCAACTTTGAGCAAACTCCTGACTACCGGCGCTGGTGCTGTTGCCCTCGCAGCAACAGTCCTGGTGATGACCGCTGCCCATGCGCAGCAGGTTTACCGGATTGTTGGCCCGGATGGCAAGGTGACTTTTTCTGACAAACCGCCTCCTGCTGCCACCGCCCCCGCAAAAGTCACCAATGCCGCAAGCGGCGCTTCGGCAGGCTCTGGCGGCTCCGCCCTGCCTTTTGAACTGCGCCAGATCGCATCGAAATATCCTGTCACCCTTTACACAAGTGCAGCCTGCGGCCCCTGCGGCTCGGCCCGCAACATGCTCAATGCGCGCGGCATTCCGTTTACGGAAAAAACCGTCAATACCCCCGCAGACGGCCAGGCCCTGCAGCGCATCAGCGGCGACAACGCCCTGCCCTTTGCGACCATAGGCGGCCAGCAGCTCAAGGGCTATTCGGATACGGAGTGGACGCAGTTTCTCAATGCTGCGGGTTACCCGGCAACATCAGCGCTGCCTTCAGGCTACCGCCAGGCCGCAGCAACCCCACTGGTCGTGGTGGCCACCCCGCCCCCACCAGCAGCAACCGCAGGTGCCGGCAATCCGGAAGCCGAGCGGCCAGCCCCACCACCGATTCAGGCGCCGCCCAGCAACCCTGCCGGCATCAAGTTCTAGCCTGCTTGCGGCTGCCGGGATTTAAAACAGCATTGTCTTGACGCCGCCGGGCGCACCCAGCAGGCAGACGCCGGCCTTCTGGAAGGCAAACACGCCGACGGTCACCACACCGGGCCACTGATTGACCTGGGATTCAAACCCCAGGGGGTCGGTGATTTTCAGGCCCGTGACGTCCAGAATGTGCTGGCCGTTGTCGGTCACCAGCGGCACGCCGTCTTTCAGCCTCAATGCGGCAACGCCGCCAAGAGCCGCAAACTGACGGGTGATTCGGCCCGCCGCCATGGGAATGACCTCTACCGGGACCGGAAAAGCCCCCAGCGTCTTCACCAGCTTGGACTCGTCTGCAATACACACAAACATGCGTGACTGGGCAGCAACAATCTTTTCACGCGTCAGGGCTGCGCCGCCGCCCTTGATCATGTAGCCCGCGTGGTCTATCTCGTCGGCACCGTCGATGTAGACGGCCAGTTCGTCGACCTCGGTGGCGTCAAACACCTTGATGCCCAGCGCCTGAAGGCGGGCAGTCGAGGCGCTTGAGCTGGAGACGGCACCCGCAATTTTGTCTTTCATGCTGGCCAGCGCATCAATGAACTTGTTGACCGTAGAACCGGTGCCGACGCCCACGATGCTGCCGGGTTCGACATAAAGAAGTGCAGCCTGGCCAACCAGGGTTTTGAGTTCGTCTTGGGTCATATGGGGCATGGGGCGTGATGGAGTAATGAAGGCCAGAGGCCGGGATGTGTTTTGCGACAATGGCGCTTGCTGCACCGTCCACAACAAATTATCCAATGTCCCTGCTCCCCTACGCCCTCGCCCGCCCCTTTTTATTTGGCCTTGATGCCGAAACTGCCCATGAACTGACCATGGCCTCGCTTGCGCGCACCCAGGGCACGCCGCTGTCGCTGGCTTACTGCAACACGCGTGTCGATGACCCGATTGAGCTGGCTGGCCTGAAATTTCCCAACCGGGTGGGCCTGGCTGCAGGCCTGGATAAAAACGCCCGCTGCATTGACGGGCTTGCCGCCATGGGTTTCGGTTTTGTTGAGGTCGGCACGGTAACCCCCAAGGCGCAGCCCGGCAACCCCAAACCGCGCATGTTCCGCCTGCCGCAGGCCAACGCCCTGATCAACCGGCTGGGATTCAACAACGACGGCCTGGACGCCTTTGTGGCGAATGTGCAGGCGTCCCGCGTGCGCAAGCAAGGTGCGGGTCCGTCTGGCCTGCTGCTGGGCCTGAACATCGGCAAGAACGCCGCAACGCCAATCCAGGACGCAGTTGATGACTACCTCACCTGCCTGGGCGGCGTCTACCCGCACGCCGACTATGTGACTGTCAACATCTCAAGCCCCAACACCAAAAACCTGCGCACCCTGCAAAGCGATGAAGCACTGGATGCATTGCTGGGCGCCATTGCCAAACGCCGTGAGACGCTGGCCAGCCGCCATGGCAAGCGGGTGCCCATTTTTGTGAAGATTGCGCCCGACCTTGATGACGACCAGGTCAGCCTGCTGGCAGCCACCCTCAAACGCCAAGGCATGGACGGCGTCATTGCCACCAACACCACCATCAGCCGGGAAGCCGTCAAGGGCATGGCCCATGCCGAAGAAGCCGGCGGCCTGAGCGGCGCGCCCGTGCTGGAGGCCAGCAACCGCGTGATCAGCCAGTTGCGGACGTCGCTGGGCAAGGGCTTTCCCATCATTGGTGCAGGCGGGGTAATGAGCGGGGCTGACGCTGTCTCCAAGATACAAGCCGGCGCTGACGTCGTGCAGATTTATACCGGGCTGATCTACAAGGGCCCCGCGCTCGTCACCGAAGCCGCGCTGGCGATCAAAAAGATGCGCTGATGGTCTGGCTGCGGCCATCGCACAGGTGTAAGCCAAGCAGGTGCTTGCTATTAATTAGGTAGCTGCTCAAGCACGTATTTATTGGGATACAGCCGTATTTGGTACCTGAAATGGGCCTTTTTGAGCCCGTTTTGGCCCCAGCCGACGCTTTCCTGACTCAAAAAGGCTGAAATGTTAATACCCAACTTAACATTCAGTGATTTTTTAACGTATACATTAAAAATCATGCTTCCCAGTTTGGTCATCAGGCGCAGCCCATCGCACAGGTGAGAGCAGAGCAGGTTCCGGACAGGGTTTACACCGAGCGCGCATAGAGGCCGGCATCTAAGCACGCTGCAGGCAGGGCGCAGCGAAGACGTTTGGGCCGAACCTGCCGCTACCATCATGCGGCCATTACAAAACAAGAATCCACATGACTCTCCCGACCTCCCGGACCGCCTCTCCCTATCCCCACCTGCTCGCACCGCTGGACCTCGGTTTCACCACGCTGAAAAACCGCGTGCTCATGGGCAGCATGCACACCGGCCTGGAAGACGGGCGCAAGCACTTCCCGGCCATGGCCGCCTACTTTGCCGAGCGCGCACGCGGCGGCGTGGGCCTGATGGTGACCGGCGGCTTTGCCCCCAACATTGCCGGCTGGACAAAACCCTTTGCCGGCATGCTTGCCAGTTCGGGCGCGGCACGCAGGCACAAACAGGTGACCGATGCTGTGCACACAGAAGGCGGCAAGATTGCGTTGCAAATCCTTCACACGGGCCGCTATGGCTACCACCCGCTGTGCGTGGCACCCTCACGCATCCAGAGCCCGATCTCACCCTTCACACCGCGTGAACTAAGTGCCGCAGGCGTCGAACGCCAGATCAAGGCATTCATCCGCTGCGCCCTGCTGGCCCGGGACGCCGGCTACGACGGCGTGGAGATCATGGGCAGCGAAGGCTACTTCATCAACCAGTTCCTGGTGACCCACACCAACCAGCGCAGCGACGAATGGGGCGGCTCGTACGCCAACCGCATGCGGCTGGCGGTTGAAATCGTCAAGCGCACACGCGAAGCCGTCGGCCATGACTTCATCATCATCTACAGGCTGTCGATGATTGACCTGATTCCCGATGGCAGCAGCTGGGATGAAGTTGTCGAACTTGGCAAGGCCGTGGCTGCCGCCGGTGCCACCATCATCAACAGCGGCATTGGCTGGCATGAAGCACGCGTGCCCACCATTGCCACCTCGGTGCCCCGCGGCGCATTCACCTGGGTCACCAAAAAACTGCGCGCCGACCTGCGCGCTGCGGACGTCAACATTCCCGTGGTCACCAGCAACCGCATCAACACGCCGGAAGTCGCCGAGCAGGTGCTGGACGACGGCTGTGCCGACATGGTCAGCATGGCGCGGCCCTTTCTTGCCGACCCTGAGTTCGTCAACAAGGCGGCAGAGGGCCGCGGCCAGGACATCAACACCTGCATCGCCTGCAACCAGGCCTGCCTTGACCATGCCTTTCAGGCAAAGCTGGCCAGCTGCCTCGTCAACCCGCGCGCGGTACACGAGACCGAACTGGTCATCAAGCTCGCGCCAGCCAAAAAACGCGTCGCGGTGATTGGTGCTGGACCCGCCGGCCTTGCCGCCGCAACAACCCTCGCCCAGCGCGGCCACCATGTAGACCTCTACGATTCCGCCGACCGCATAGGCGGCCAGTTCAACCTGGCCAAACGTGTGCCCGGCAAGGAAGAGTTCGAGGAAACGCTGCGCTACTTCGGCCGCCGGATTGAAGCCATCGGCGTCAATCTGCAACTGAACACACGCATGGACGCCGCAGCCCTCATGGCGGGAAAATTTGACGACGTCATCCTTGCGACAGGCGTCACTCCCAGAAACCCGCGCATTCCCGGCCAGGACCACCCGGCTGTTCTCAGCTACATCGACGTGCTGCTGGGCCGCAAGCCCGTCGGGAAGCGTGTGGCCTTGATCGGTGCGGGTGGCATAGGTTTTGATGTTGCTGAATTCCTAGTGTCAGAGCCTGGACATTCAACCGCGCTTGACCTGCAGGCCTGGCTGGCCGAATGGGGCGTGGCCGACCCCGAACAGGTACGCGGCGGTGTCGTTAGCCCCGTCAGCACCCCACCGGCGCGGCAGGTGACGTTGTTGCAACGCAAGCCCGGCAAGCTGGGCAAGGGTCTGGGCAAAACCACAGGCTGGATACACCGCGCAGCCCTCAAGATGAAAAACGTCGAGATGCTGTCGGGCGTGAACTACGAACGCATAGGCGTGCAAGGTGACGCGCTCGGGCTCTTTATCACCTTCGGAGAAAAGCGCGAGAACGGTACCGTGCTGGAGGTCGACAACATCGTGCTGTGCGCGGGGCAGGAGCCGCTGCGCGAATTGCTGGAGCCGCTGCGTGCAGCCGGCATCAGGACACACCTGATTGGCGGTGCAGATGAAGCGTCAGAACTGGACGCAAAACGTGCTATTGATCAGGGGACGCGACTGGCCGCGACGCTCTGACCGCCTTGCCGGATTGCGTTCGGACGGGGGTCTGACCAGACCACGTCGTCATATGCCAGCGGCTTGAGAATCAAATAGAGGTTCCGGACAAATTTGTCACATTTTCGGGAAAAATATGGCAAAAAAGTGAATATACGCGCCGAAAGTCCAGTCTTTTGCCGTATAGGGAGTAGTCAATGCTGGCCCGAAAAATGCTTTATAGATGTCCCAATATTTTAACAACGAGGAGGAATTATGAAGCGCAGTATTCAAAAGGGTTTTACCCTGATCGAGTTGATGATCGTTGTGGCAATTATCGGTATTCTGGCTGCGGTGGCTTTGCCCGCTTACCAGGACTACACAACCCGTGCCAAGGTGTCTGAAGTGGTTCTGGCGGCATCCGGCGCACGTACGGCTATTGCCGAATATGTTGCCGCAAGTGGCGCTTTCCCGGGCAGTTCAACGGCGGCCAGCATTGCAACTCAGTCATCGAAGTATGTGTCTGGTATTGATTACGCGTCCTCGGGTGCGTCCAATGGCGTAGTCACTGTCACTGCGCAGGGCGACAACAGCATTACCGGCATGACGGTTCAGTTGGTCGGTAGTCTGGCTACTGGCGCGAATGGTGTGGTGACCTGGGTTTGCGGACCCGGAACTACCTCTGGAATGCCAACCAAATATCTGCCTGCAAGCTGCCGCGGCTAAGATATAGTTTCCGATGACAAAAGCCCCTTTAGAGGGGCTTTTTTATTGCGCGGCATCAAATGGCTTAAGTCACGCATCAGTCGGTTTTGGTAGCTCTGTTTGCTCTCGGCACGCTGCGCAAATCCTTGGAACACGGCGATTTTTATAAACTCCGGGTAGCCCTTCCGGTCACGTCTACGAAAGCATCCCACTGACACATTGCGCTATCGCCATCGAACTCGTCAGGCCAGGCGATTCAATGCCAAAGAGGTTCACCAGGCCACGCACGCCGTGATCCTGCGGGCCCTGAATGACGAAGTCCCCGGCGGGCTCGCCCGGCCCGTGCAGCTTGGGCCGTATGCCCGCATAACCCGGCTGCAGTGCGCCGTCGGCCAGCGCCGGCCAGTACTTGCGAACCTCTGCATAAAAAACCTCGCCGCGTGCCGCGTCAACCACCAGGTCGTCGGCAGATTCAACCCACTGCACGTCAGGCCCGAATTTCGCCTGGCCACCCAGGTCAATCGTCAGGTGCACGCCCAGCCCTGCCGCCTCTGGCACGGGGTAGATCAGGCGGGTAAATGGCGAGCGGCCCGCAAGTGTGAAGTAATTTCCCTTGGCATAGTGGCTGACGGGTACAAATTCTGCGGATAGCCCTCCGAACTTGCTGGCCAGCAAGGGGGCCTGTAACCCGGCCGCATTTACCACGGTGTTTGCATTCAGGCAGGTACCGTCAACTGTCGTCAGTACCGCACCGGTCTGGCTGAATACGGCATGGGCCAGCGGCGAGTTGAACGCAACCACACCACCCGCGTTTTCCAGGTCGCCCTGCAAGGACAGCATCAGCGCATGGCTGTCGACAATGCCGGTGCCTGGCGAATGCACCGCAGCCATGCACTCGAGGGCGGGCTCCAGGGCCCTTGCCTCATCGCGGGTCAGCAGCACCAGGTCATGCACGCCATTTGCAGCCGCTTTTTCGACAATGGCCTGGAGTTGGGCGACCTGCGCGGCGCTCGTCGCCACAATCAGTTTGCCGCAGCGGCTATACGCAATGCCCCGCTCTTCGCAATAGGCATAGAGCAGTTGCTTGCCCTCGACACAAAGACGCGCCTTCAATGAACCCCGCGGGTAATAAATACCGGCATGAATGACCTCGCTGTTGCGGGAACTGGTGCCCGTACCGATGGTAGAAGCGGCCTCCAGCACCATCACCTCACGGCCCTGCAGGGCAAGCGCGCGCGCCGTGGCGAGGCCAACTACACCCGCACCAATCACTACGCAATCAATTTTTTCCATCAGGTTTTCTGTCTTTCACAGTTTGCGTGGGTCGATGTCGAGAAGCAGCCTGACCAATGAAGCAAGATTTCTCTTGAGCAAATCGAACCCCTGGTTCATTTCAAGGGTTTCTTCATTCATGTACAGCTTGCGGTTGATCTCAAGCTGGATGCTGTGGCGATGCAAGCCTGGGTTGCCATAACGTCGTACCAGTTCCACACCCTTGTAAGGGTGGTTGCAGGCCACGCTGTAGCCCAGCGAAGACAGGTGATCGCAGACCTGCCTTGAAAGTGCGGGGCTGGCCGTCGAGCCGTCACGGTCGCCCACCACAAAATCGGCATGAGCCTCTCCGGGGAAATCCGTGGCCTTGCTGGAGGCAACCGCCGGCATCGAGTGGCAATTGATGTGAATGCTGTAGCCATGCGCACGGTGCGCCTCGTCGATGGCAGCTTCTACCGCCGCGTGATAGGGCTTCCAGCAGCGCTCGATGCGGGCCTTCACCTCAGCCACTGAAAGTTTGCGCCTGTACAGCGGCAGGCCATCGTCTGTCGTGCGCCAGATCAGCCCCTTGCCCAGGCGGACCTTGGACATGATGCGGGGGTCTGTTTCAACCGGGTCCGGCCAGGTCTCATCGAAGAGCGTGACATCCACTTCTGTGGTGTTGCGGTTTGCATCCAGGTAGCTTCGCGGAAAAAGCGCTTCAATCCAGTGCACTCCCAATGCAGGTGCAAAGTCATAAAGTTTCTCGACGTGCGTGTCTTCCGCACGTCGCAGTAGAAGCTGGTCGCACGCGTGCCCGAAGTCAGCCGGGTAGTCGGTGCCGCTGTGCGGGGAGTCGAGCACCAGGGCAGAGCTGCCCCTGACATGGCGAACGGGCTGCACAAGTGAATTCATGCGCCAATTGTGCCTCCCTCCAGAAGCGTCAACGCCGTCCGGCCGGTGGCTTCAGTGGCGCTCAAGTCAGTCGTGTCCTACAAGCACCGCCCTGTCGCACCTACATGGGGCGCGCATGCACGCTAATAGAGTGCATTCACCTCCAGCGTGTCTGGAGCATTGTTAATGAACAACCACGACATACCAAAGGACGAATCGTGATTAAAACCAAACTGAACCGTGCATTGACCGGCTTTGCCTTCGCGGTCGGATCTCTCACAGTAGCGGTAAGCGCACAGGCGCAGACCCAGTCGAGCTCTAACTCAAGTGGCTACTCGATGTATGCCCCCGGTTCCGGATATTTCGGCTTCAACGCCGGCCGTTCGCGTTACGGTGACCGTACGCCAGGCCTGGGCGGGTTTATCAATGACCGCAGCAACAACGCCTACAGCCTGTATGGCGGCAGCTACTTCAACAACAACTTCGGCCTTGAGCTCGGTTACAACGACTTCGGCCGTGTCAACCGCTTCGGTGGATCAACCACCGCCAATGGCGTCAGCCTGAGCCTCGTGGGCAAGTTGCCGCTCAGCCAGTCGTTCAACCTGCTGGGCCGCGTCGGTGGCAGCTACATCCGCACCGACGTCTCCACCTCGCCGGCGAGCGGCGTTCCAGCCGGTCGCGACAGCCGCTTTGGTGCGTCTTACGGCATCGGCGCTGAATGGAACTTTGCCCCCGCATGGTCGGCAGTCTTCCAGTACGACGAATACAACCCCCGTTACACCGGCGGTGGCACCGAGCGCCTGAACACCACCACACTGGGCCTGCGCTACCACTTCTGATTTTTCCCCGGAGTATTCCTGACCTCACACCTGCATGCCCTCACGGGCCTGCAGGTTTTTTTTATGGGTGGCTCGCCGGCGAGAAAACGGACGACCTTCAATCAGGATGTGCGTTCTGGTTTGCCTGAACCCTGGTTCGGCAAGGCGAGCATTTCCTGAAGCAGCCAGGTACCCGCCCGCCCCAGACGCCGTTGCCGCGACCAGACGGCATCTACCGGTACACGTCTGGGCCAGCCACGGGCATCGAGTTCCCTGAGTTTGTCTGTGGCGAAACGCGTCACCATCCAGCGGGGGATGGCGGCCCAGCCCAGACCCAACACGGCCATCTCCAGCAGCATCAGGTAGCTGGGTGCTGACCATGCCCTTCGCGCAGGTGAAGCCCCCTGCCCCTGGGGCTCAAGATAGGTCTCCAGCCTGAGCTCGCGAAAATTATGGAGTACATCGGGCGTGATGTCCGCCATCTCCGCGAGCGGATGGGAAGTGGCAACGAACAGCGTGATTTCAGACTGCTCGGCAATGGTCGCCGACCCGATATCCGGGGGGTAAACCGCTTGGGCGGCAACCACACCAATCTGCGCCCGGCCTGTCTGAACCAGCGACACAAGGTCGCCGTGTTCGGCAATCAGGCATTCAAACTCCAGATCAGGAAACTTCTGGTCAAACGCCTTGAGCATTTCCTCAAACCGGTCTGACTGGTAGGTGTCTGACCACACCACCCCGAGTTTGACTTCCAGTTCACCGCCCAGCTGGCTCGCAGCCATGTCCAGGCGGTCGCTTGCGGCAAGAATATCTTTTACCCGGCCGAGCAGTACGCGCCCTTCTGGGGTGAGGCCCGGCTTGCGGCTGCTGCGATCAAACAGCGTGACGCCCAGGTCAACCTCCAGGTTGGCAATGGCTGTACTTACCGTGGACTGGCTTTTGCCCAGCTTGCGCGCAGCGGCCGAGAAGGAACCCAATGTGGCAGCTTCGGCGAACGCCAGGAGGGCTTCGGGGGAATGATGCATTTATAAAACCAATTATCTGTTTTTTAGATGGTTATTGATTTTATTCCATTCATTATTCAGATAAAAATACAGGCTTCAAATTTGCAGATGAGACCATGATGACCGCACAGAGATCAATGAAGGAACGCTTTTTTCATGCACTGGGTTTCGAAGTGCTGGCCATCGCCATATGTGCACCGCTCGGTGCGTGGCTTCTGGGGCACTCGCTGGCTCATATGGGCTTGCTGACGCTGATGATCTCCGTGGTGGCCATGACATGGAACATGGTCTTCAATGCAGCCTTTGACAGTGCCCAGCAGCGCATGGGTTTCCGCCGCACCCTGACCGCCAGGGCTGTGCATGCGGTGTTGTTCGAGATTGGCCTGTTGATTGCAGTCGTACCGCTGGCAGCTTGGTGGCTGTCGATCAGCCTGTGGCACGCATTTGTGCTGGACATCGGAATCGTGCTGTTCTTTTTGCCTTACACCTTTGGCTTTAACTGGACCTACGACTACCTGAGGGAAGCCATCCTGAAAAAGCGGGGCGGGCGCACCCAGGCGTTGCCTGACGTAAAAAAACCTGCCGTGACCAACGACAGGCTCACGGGCAAGCCGTTGGTGTCTACCTCATCTGGACTGAGCCGCTGACATTGACAAGGACTGTGCTTTTGCCAGCCTCGACTGACACGGGTGCATCAGCCATTTCTGATTTGGCCTGCATGGCCATCATGCGTGGCCGTGGAACAGGCCCCTGATCGTTGGCGTTGACAGACACCTCACGCAAGGTGTAGCTGGTGAAACCAAAGCCTTTGGCGATGTCGGAGGCCTTGGCCTTGAAACGCTCAATCGCCTGAGTCTGGGCCTCGCCCTCCACCTTCGCACGCTGCTCACGACTTAGCGAAAAGCTCACATTCTGAAGGGTCAGCGTCTGGATCTTCCCTGCAGTGGTGGTGATGCGGGAAAAGTCCTTGCCCTCAAGAACCAGTTCCGTCGACCCCTGCCAGCCATTGATCTTGCCGTCCTTTCCATAACGCGGGTAAAGGCTGAAATTGCCGGTGCGCAGGTCAAGCTGGCCCGGAACCACTGCGGGCCGTGCCTGTGCCAGGGCCGCATCCAGCGCCTGCTTCAACTGGGTTTGCACGACCGTGGCATCTGCGCCATCCCGGGTGGTGCTCAAGGAAATCGAGAGCACATCCTGCTGTACTTCAACAGAACCACTGGCTGAGAGTTGGGCGACATTTTGCGTTGCCTCGCGAAAAACGGTCTGGGCAAACAGCCCTGTTGTGCAGGCCAGCAAAGCACAGCCGGCGATCAATCTGGATGTACGCATCAGGATTCCTTCAAGAGTTTTTATAAATACAGTGCGCCCACATGAAGCGGAACCGTGTCGAGCGCGATATTTTGCCCCGCGGAATCAGCGGATTTTGAATTTGGCGAATTCCGACTACAAGCGAGCGGGTCCAGACCGCCTTATAAATTGTCATCTCCAACCAAGCTTTGTAACAGTGTGTCAAAGTGAAGGGAAAATGCCACATCTTGCTTTTTCAGCCCTCAAAATGGCCCTGTTACAAATTACCGGATCACCATGAACCAAGCTACAACGCCCGCCCGCGCAGACAAAATCCTTATCCTTGACGATGATGCCCGTATCCGCGACCTGCTCAGGCGCTACCTTGCCCAGGAAGGGTTTGAGGTCATCCTTGCAGAGGACAGCAAAGCGCTGAACAGGATCATGCTGCGTGATGCGGTAGACCTTATCGTGCTGGACCTGATGATGCCGGGCGAAGACGGGCTGTCGATATGCCGACGCCTGCGAGCGGCCAATGACAAGACGCCCATCATCATGCTCACTGCCAAAAGCGAGGACGTTGACCGCATCGTGGGCCTGGAGGTTGGCGCCGATGATTACCTCTCAAAGCCCTTCAACCCCCGCGAACTGCTGGCCCGCATCCATGCGGTGTTGAGACGCCGTCCAACGGCCGAGGTACCTGGAGCGCCATCGGTCGATCAGGAGATCATCACTTTCGGCCCTTTTTCATTCGACATGGGTTTGCGTACGCTGCACAAAAATGGCGAAGAACTCCCGCTCACGACCGGCGAGTTCGCAATGCTTAAAACGCTGGTACGCCACCCCCGCCAACCCCTTTCACGGGAAAAGCTGGCCCAGCTGGCGCGCGGCCGTGAATTCGAGCCTTTCGACAGAAGCCTGGATGTACAGGTATCGCGGCTGCGCAAGCTGATTGAGGTGGATGCGGCCGTCCCCCGCTACATCCAGACCGTTTGGGGCGTAGGCTACGTATTTGTGCCGGACGGTACCAACTGACAGGTCGGCCCCGGGGCCGGTATTGAAAACTGTCTTTACCGATAGACGACGCCCGGCATAAACTTGCGTGCGCATCAAGGCGCACAACAAGTACATGGATTTCACAAGCCCGGCTCCCCTCGAAACTGCTCCTGCACCGCTGGACTCGCGGCCGCGGCGCGGTTTCAGCCTTTTCTGGCGCACCTTCTTTTTCCTGTCGCTGCTCCTTTTCGGATCGATAGTTGCCTGGCTCCAGACCTTCCGCTCCCTTGAGTCGGAACCGCGTGCCATTCAAAGTGCCCAGCAACTGGCATCGCTTGTGAACCTGAGCCGTGCGGCGCTGCGGTATTCCGATGCCATTGCGCGCGTCTCCCTCATCAAGACACTGGCGGACGAAGAGCGGGTTCGCATCACGATGCACGAGCCCAAGGACAGGTTCGAGGTTTTTGAAAGCGATGACCTGGGCGAGCGCATCACCGAAGAGCTCAAGACACGGCTGGGCCCCAGCACCATCGTCGCCAGCAGCGTCAATGGCGAAAAAGGCCTCTGGGTCGGCTTCACCATAGACCGGGACTCGTTCTGGCTGCTGACCGACCTGTCCAGGGTCGGACCGTCCAGGGGCAGCACATGGGTCATATGGCTGATTACTGCAGCTGTACTCTCGCTGGCCGGCGCGGCATTTATTGCACGCCTGATCAATCGGCCACTCAAACAGCTGTCGTTCGCGGCAAGCCGCATGCGCGATGGCGACTTTGACGCGAGCCTGCTTGATGAAAAAGCAGCTACGAGTGAAATCCGCGAGGTCAATATTGGCTTCAACCGAATGGCCGAGCAGCTCTCGAAAATTGAGCAGGACAGGGTCATCATGCTGGCGGGCATTTCACATGACTTGCGCACCCCGCTGGCACGCCTGCGCCTCGAAACAGAGATGAGCGTCTCGGATGAAGATGCACGCGCCCATATGGCTGCAGACATCTCGCAACTGGATGCCATCATTGACAAGTTTCTGGACTACGCCAGGCCCGACCCGGCACAACTGGCACCCGTTTCGCTCAATGCGGTGGTGGAGGCCGCAGCTTATGCGGTTGCAGATCACGACGACCTGAAAATTACCATCACCATACCGGATGACATGAATGTGCTCGCAGATGAGATAGAACTGCTTCGGGTCATCTCCAATCTTGTGGAGAACGCCCGCAGGTACGGGAAAACGCCGGAGACCGGCATCGCAATCGTCGATATCGCAGCCAAAGCAAGGGACCAGTGGGTGCTGATCAAGGTGCGCGACCACGGCATGGGTGTATCGCCGGAAACACTTCCAAAGCTGACACGGCCGTTTTTCCGCGGCGATGCGGCCCGGACAGCGGCGACGGGCGCTGGCCTCGGCCTGGCGATCGTCGACAAGACAATTCAGCGCATGGGTGGCATCTTCGGCCTGGCCAACACGGCTTCGGGTGGACTCGCTGCGCACATCAAGCTACGCAGGTGCTGAAGTTGCGTGCGGATGCGGCAAAGAATCGATCTCTGGACTCAGGCATGACATCAAAATCCGGCAACAAAACCAAAACATCCTCAGCGGCGCTCGACCAGGAGGTGTGCCTGCTCGGGGTTACCCGCCTGCCCGACTTTATCGACTTTGTCCGGGAAAAAGCAGTTGATGGACGGGATATTGATGAGGGCATGCTGGTTGACATGTGGCGCAAGGCCGCCGGGGTATTTGCCGGCCTGCAGGTGTCAGAGGCCGGGATAGCGGACAAGCCCGAGGTCAAGCCACTTTCGCGAAAGCTTCGGGCACACGTAGGCAAGCTGACCAGGCTTCCGCACTTTCAGGCCTGTTTTCCGGCTGTTCCAGTCTCATTCGGGATGGTGGAGCTCGACAAACTGATCGTCAGCCAGCAGCACATCACGCAATCCAGCGTGCAAAAAATGACGCGTTCACTCAAGATGCCGCTGTCAGAAACCGCGCTGGCCGAACTTTGCCTGCCCCTCACGCCTGACACCTCGGGTTTTGGAGTTGCCCTTGAGGAAAACGGCCGGTATGTCTTCACCTCTGATACCCACGATGCCCGTTTTCTGGGTGCAAAGCTCGTCAATCCCTCAGACATCAAAGGGCGCACCGTCGGCGGTCATGTCCAGGCCGTGCTGGCACTCAGTGTCGGATTTACGACAAATGTATTAAATGTCGTCCGGTTCGGGCCGCGCATGGTTCTCAACAACGGATATCACCGCGCCATAGCCCTGAGAAAGCTTGGAATCACCCATGCGCCGTGCCTGATTCAGGTTTGCGGTCATTGGGAGGAAGTGGGACTGGCAGGGTCACAGGAGGTCTATCACAACGCTGCCGTCTACTTTACGGCCAGCCGTCCGCCGCTGCTCCGCGACTACACCAATCCGGCGCTAACAACGGCATTTACCACCGTGCGCAGGAAAAAGCAGATCACCCTGACCTACGAGGTGGATACCGCCCAGTTGAGCCTTTAAGGCCATAAAGCCCCCAAAAAGCGGGGTAAAAATAGCGTCAAATATGTGAATTAATTGACTTGTAACCAATTGCATCATTTGCAATTAGAGCTTTACAATCCACTTGTCGTTTGATCAGAGAGACACAATAAATCTTGAAACCAAACGTAGTCGGGATTCGGAAAACCGGGTCCTTCCTTAGTTAACAAAAGGAAATCAACATGCGTGTTCTGACTCTCGAAGAAATGGAATTGGTTGCCGGCGGTTGCGGCAAGCCAAAAGCAAAATCCTGCAAACCAGCGCCGAAGAAAAACTGTGGCCCTAAAAAGCCAAGTCGCGGCGGTTGCGGCGGTCGTAGCAACAGCAGCAGCGAAGATGGCGGCACTGTGACGCCACCACCTCCACCACCGGTCGACACCGGCACCCTGTAATTTTAAAAAGCCCCTGAACTAGGGGCTTTTTTATTTGGTCAGTACGATTCGGCCCGCGGCGACCTCCAGCCTGAGTCTGGCCTGAGCCTGCGAAATACGCGCCTGCGCCAGCTGCGAGCGTGCCCCAGCCAGCGCGACCTGGGTTGCAATCAGTTCCAGAATGGACCCCACGCCAGCCTTGTAACGGCCAAGCGTAATCCGGTAGCTCTGGGTTGCCGATGACAGCAACACCGTTGCAGCCTCAAGGTTCTGGCCTTCTGTCTCCAGAAGTTTGATGTTTCGCCAGAGCTCAGACTCGACTTCCCTCTCGGCCTGAACAATCGCTTCTTCGCGGCTGCCAATTTGCGCCAGGATTTGCCCTTCCCTGGCCTGCTGCTCGACCTTGTTGAACAAGGGAATGCTGGCAACCACGGAGCCACTCAAGCTGCTGTCAAAACGACCGTTGCGGACGCTGAAATCCCTTGTGCTGCCTGCTCCAAGGGCCAGCGACACACTCACGCCGTCTTCGGCACGAACAGAGTCCAGCCGCGACTTCAATGCGAGCACATCTGCACGGGCGCCGCGCAGGCGGGGGTGGTCGAGCTTTGTGCTTTCCATCCATGCGGGGTCAAAACGCCTGCCACTGCCCGCAGGAAAAGCCTCAGAAAGCGGGGCCAGCTCAAGATCTATAGCCACGGCGAAACCCATGCCCACGGCCAATGCACCGCGAGTCGTTTCCCACACGCCCTCACCGCGCACGCGGTCAAGCGTCGCCTGGGCCAGTGCGGTCTGGGTTTGAAGTTTCTCGGACAGGGACGCCACCTGGGCGTCGTACTTGGCCTGGGCAACCTGCACACTCTGGCGGGCCACCGCCTCGGTTTCCCTCAGCGCTTCAAGCCGCGAAAGCGCCGCTGCGGCCTCTACATAAAGCCGCAAGGCTTCGTTGATGGCATTGAGGGCTGCATTTTGTTGCGCGGCCCTGGCTGAACTGAGTGTCTGGCGGGACTGCTCAAGGTTGGCATCACGCACGCCGGAGTCAAACAACACCCACGACACGCCAAGCGACCCGGTGCCACTTGCGCTCAGCGATCCCGATCCGCTGTTGCTAATGGGAATGCGGTTGGTCGCAATCTCTGCATTGGCCGACACGCGCGGCCGGTAAGCGGACCTTGCCAGATCAACACCTGCCTGCTGTTCATCAACAAGCAGGATGGCCTGGTTGTAGAGCGGCGTCTTGCACATCACATATTGCACCGTGTCCATCAGCGTCAGGCGTTTCAGCATCGCGGGGCTGAAGTCGCGGCAGGATGTGCCACCAGGCTCCTGGATGCTGATCGAGGGGGGAACGGGATCATCGTGCACTGACCCGGGAGAAGTCACAGAAATACCCGGCAAAGCGATTGCGGGCACACGCGTGAGAAGGTTTAAAGAGGTGTCCATCCGCAACGGAATGCTTGCGTCAACTGGGGTTTGTGCGTGTAAAGCGCTACCGCAGGGTGCAAAAGCCATGGCGATCAGCCCGGCAATACCCGTCAGCCTGACGCCCAGGGGTTTCACGCTGGCAACGCGGGAGACGGGGAATCCATCTCCACCTGCGCAAAATAACCTTCCGGAGAGCCGTCATAGACGATTTGACCGCGGTCCATCTCTACCACCCTGTGCGCGGCATTGATGGTTTCCGGCCTGTGGGCAATGACGATACGGGTGATGTTCAGCCCTGCGATTGACGCATTGACCTGCATTTCGCGTCTGACATCGAGATGGCTGGTTGCTTCATCAAGTATCAGCACCTGCGGCTTTTTGTACAGCGCCCGCGCCAGCGTGACACGCTGCTTCTGGCCACCGGAAAGCACTGTGCCCATATCACCAACAAGTGTCTGGTATCCCATGGGCATGGCTTCGATATCCTGGGCAATGGCGGCCAGCCTGGCGGATTCCTCGATGCGGGCAGGATCAGGGCGAGGATCAAAAAAGCAGATGTTTTCGGCGATGGATCCAGAAAAGAGTGTGTCGTCCTGCATCACCGTACCGACCATATCGCGCCACTCCTCATGGCCCATATGCTCAAGCGGCACGCCCCCGATATGAATGCTGCCCGAGGTGGGTTTCAGCACCCCCAGCAACAGGTTGGCAAGTGTGGTTTTGCCGCAGCCCGATGAACCCGTAATAGCCACGGCCTCTCCGGGCTTGATCAGAAGGTTCAGGCCATCCAGAACCCACGGGTCCTGTTCTGCGTACCGGAATCGCAGGTTCTCTATTCGTATTTCAGGGGCTTGTGATGCAGCCTGCGTCGTCAGGGTACGGCGCGTATTGACCTCGGCCGGGGTCAGTACAACATCGGCCAGACGCTCGCCATAGAGGGCAAGCATCTTCAGGTCAATAAACTGGTCAACCAGACCCGTAAAACGTGCATCGAACTGGCTGCGGTAAGCCAGGAAGGCCACCAGCATGCCAACGCTGAGGTTGCCCGCAAGAATCTGGGTAGCGCCGACCCACAACAGAATGATATTAAAAACACCGCTCAGCGTGCTTCGGGCCAGACCATAAAAAATGCGCAGCTTCTGGATCTTCAGCGATGCATTGGTTTCATTGACCAGCAGGGTCTGCCATGCGCCGCGCCGCACCAGTTGCCGTGAAAAAAGCTTGATGGTCCGCATGCCGCGAATCGTCTCAAGATAATGCGTTGAAAGCGTGGCCGAGCGCACGATCTGCTCTTCAGTCGCGCGATAAAGCGGTTTGAACCATGCGAGCCGAAGGCCGAGGTAAAGCGCCACGGCAAGAACCGACACCCAGGCTAGGCTGGGGTTGTAGAGAAACATCATGCCCAGCGTCATGATGACCATCAGGCCATCAAACAGGGCTTCCACGAATGCGCCGGTCAGCACGCGCTGGATCTCATCGATGGAATTGGTGCGGGAGACAATGTCACCCAGATGCCGTTTCTGGAAATACTCAAGCGGCAATCGCAGCAGGTGACTGAAGATGTTCGCTTTCCACTGCACCCGGATGGACGTGCTGATGGACAGCAACAACCAGCTGCGCACCAGACCTATGCCCTGCTGTACCAGCAACAGCAAAAGAAAACCCAGTGCCAGAGTCGTCAACAGATTGGTGTCACGGGACACCACAACCTGGTCGACGATCAGCTGCATGAACAGCGGGTTGACCAGCACGAACACCTGAAGCACCAGCGACAGCGTCAGCAACTGGGCCAGAGAAGGCAGGAAACCAGACACCTGGCCTATCAGTTGCCCCAGCGAAATGACCGTTTTTTCCTTGCGCGGCTCAAAACCGGGGTCTGGCCACAACTCCAGCGCTACGCCCGTAAAAAGCCGCGAAACCTCATCAAGGCGGAACTGGCGCTCACCGACATCGGGATCGTGAATCGTGATGGTGTTGCCCGAGACAGCCTTGAGCACAACAAAATGGTTCAAGTCCCAATGCAGGATCGCAGGAAGGCGCAACTTGTCGAGTTCTGGCAGGTCCAGCCTGACAGCCCTGAAACCGAGTTTTTCTTCCTGCGCAAGTTTGCCAAGCGATGAAAGCGTGATGCCCTTGAGTGAAATCGCATGGCGCGCGCGCAATGTCGCAAGATCAGTGATGACACCGTGGTAGCCCAGCACCATGGCGAGACAAGCCAGGCCGCACTCGGCCGCTTCCGTCTGCAGGATGACCGGCAGGCGACGGCGCATGCCCAAAGACAGCGATTCAAGCCAGGCCACGGTAGTCCTTCTTCAACATTACATGCGTCCCGAAATGCTGTACAGAGGCTCAAGCATCCACTCATAGAGGCGCCTGGTCTCCTGCAGGATGTCTGCATCCAGACGCATGCCGGCCTGCAGGGGCAGCTCTACGCCGTAGGCCTTGACGCTCTGCTGGTTCAGCCTGACCGTGATGGAAAAGACCGGCTCACCCACGGGTGTATCAGGCAGCGTAAAACCAATTTGTTCGGTTGCAGGTACGGAGGCATTCGACACCGACTCAACAACCCCCTCGTACTGGCCAAATTTCTGGAAGGGGTAGGACTGATAGCGCACAAGCACCTTGTCGCCCTTGCGTATAAAACCAATCGTGCGGCTGGGCGCATAAAGACGTGCTTCAAGTTTGCCGTCCTGCGGCAGCACATTGACCAGCGGGCGAGTGGTATCTACCGCCTGACCGACCTCCCCTGCGACCAGGGTTGCCCTGCCCGCCTCAGGTGCGGTGATCACCACGCGGCGACGACCCTCAACTTCGGTCAACTCCTGCTGGGCGGAGGAGATGCTGCGCTGCAGAAGCGAATTCTGGTTGGCAAAGCGCATGCGCGTCGCCTCTATCTCACGCACCGCAGTTGCCAGTTCACGCTGCCCGGTGAGTGCCTCGCGCTGTAGCTGCTGCACTCTTGACTGCTGCTCGCTGAGCTCGGCCTCTTTCTGGTAAAGCTGCTCGCGCGGTATGTAGTCCTGGTCTGCAAGCCCCTGGTACCGGTTTCGCGCATCCTGCGCAATCTTCAAACGGATCTGCTGCTGCTCAAGCTGGCTTTGCAAAGCTGCGCCCTCCGCCCGGAGTATGCCGACCCTGCGTTCAAGCAGGCTGACATCGCCGGTTTCAACGCTGCGGTTACGGACGATTTCCGCTTCAAGCGAGCGTTTGCGCTCATCTACCTTGGCGCCAATGTCCATCTGGATTTCGCGTGAGCCGACACCGATACGGTCGCTGCTGAGCACGTAAAGCACATCGCCTTTTTTAACTACCTGCCCTTCGACAACAGTCTTTTCCACCACTACCCCAGGCTGCGGTGTAAAAACCCGAATGACGCCTGCAGATGGAACAAGCTGGCCGGTCACAGTCGAGCGGCGGGTGTAACTGCCAAGCGTCATGAACAGCACGACGATGAGGCCAATCACGGCAGCGATGCCTGCAAACCATGACATCGATACGCGCGGGTTAAGGACAATCTGCCCCAGGGCGCTGGTGCTGCGGGCCTCCAGCACTTCCTCGCGAAAGAGCTTGGTGTCAGGCTGGCTGGAGGGGGGGGGTTGGGTCAAATCGGTAGACGGTTTGAAAAAATGTTACAAAACGTGAACCGATTTTAGTCGAGGGTACAGGCTATGCAAACTGTTTGCCTCAGCCCGTGGTGCAAATGCTATTCGGGCTGGGGCAATGATTTGGCGGGTGGGCCGGTCCGGGCGGCCTTGTCGCGCTCATACCTGGCCTGCCTCTCCTTCGCTTTTTCCAGCCGCTCGTTGTATTTGCGGACTTCTTCCGCACTCTCGGCCTGCTTTGTGGAGCGGGCGGATGACTTTTGCTGATTGCTCGTCACCCTGCCGGCAGCAGATTCCGCATTGGATTTTTCATTCGACTTTGCCGTCTCGCGATCAGCTTTTTTCTGCGCATCACGTTCCATGCGGTCATCAAAATCCTTCAGCGATGAAGCGCGCCTGTCGGCCGCCTCCTGCTGCTTTTCTGCAGACGATTTTTCTTCTGTCTTGAGAATCTGCTGGTCAGCCCTGGCTTTCCGATCCTGCTCATCCAGCAGTATTTCCTGGCGCCTGAGGTCAGCCATGGCATCACGCCGCCTGGGCTTGATCGCGTCAAGGCATTTGTTCACCAGGAATTTTTTGTAGCAGGCAATCTCTTCTGTCACAAAGCCGGCCTCAAGGCGGGCCCGGTCGGCATTGATGCGCGTACGCTCCGTATCCGCCACAGTGGCAGAGGCCGGGGCGGCGGCAGGCACGGGCTGCGCCTGCGCGGCGAGCGCCACAACCGACAGCAGCAATAACAGGGCTTTTTTCATGTCAACGTGGTGTCCACATCCCTGCGCTCCAGCGCAAGATACTCGGCAGACTGCATTTCTTCCAGGCGTGAAACCGTTCGGGGAAACTCGTGGGCCAGGGGCCCTTCCGTGTACAACGCATCGGGGCCGACCTCTGCCGACATGATGAGTTTTACACGCCTGTCGTAAAGCACGTCTATCAGCCATGTAAAGCGCCGCGCTTCCGAGGACATTCGCATGGGCATGGCGGGCACATCACTGAGAAAAACCGTATGGAATTGTGTAGCAATTTCAAGGTAATCGTTTTGCGACCTGGGGCCGCCGCAGAGGGTCTTGAAATCAAACCATACCAGGCCACCGGCCTTTCGACTCGCCTGAATTTGCCGTGATTCAATCTGGAGAATGGGGTTTTCGTCCTGAGATTCGGCCAGTTTATTGAACGAATCCCGCATCTCGGCATTGGCCTTTGCCCCCAGGGGCGTGTGGTACAGCGTCAGCTGCTCCATCGTACGTCGGCGATAGTCCGTGCCATTGTCGACATTGACGATCTCCAGCTTGTCCTTGAGCAGCTCGATCGCCGGCAGCACACGGTCACGGTGCATGCCATTGGGGTACAGGTCGTCAGGGTGAAAGTTGGACGTGGTGACAAACCCGACACCGTTTTCAAACAGCGCTGCCAGCAAGCGATGAAGAATGAGCGCATCGGTGATGTCTGCGACGTGAAACTCGTCAAAGCAGATCAGGCGATAGCGCTTCGACATCCGCTTGCCGAGCTCGTCCAGCGGGTCCGCCGTTCCCTGCAGGTCGCGCAACTCGCGGTGTACTTCACGCATGAACTCGTGAAAATGCAGCCGGGTTTTCCGGTTAAGCGGCACGGCGTTGAAAAAGCAGTCCATAAGGAAGCTCTTGCCGCGCCCCACCCCACCAAACATGTATACCCCCCGCGGGATCTGCGGGCGGTTGATCAGCTTTTTGAAGGCGTTGGAACGCTGGGTCTTGAACTCCACCCATTCGGCGGCGCAACGCTCAAGCGCCTCGACAGCTCGCAACTGGGCGGGGTCACTCACGTAACCCCGCGCTACAAGCTCAGCCTCGTAGGCTGCGCGGACCGGACCTGTCACCCGTCAATGCCGTTTAGAAGTTGAGGGTGCGTTTGTCCACTGCCAGCGCCGCCTCTTTCGTGGCCTCGCTGAGCGATGGATGGGCATGGCAGATGCGTGCGATGTCTTCACTGCTGGCGCGGAACTCCATCGCCACCACGCATTCGGCGATCAACTCGCTGGCCATGGGGCCGACGATATGCACACCGAGGATTTCGTCCGTGGCCGCATCAGCCAGCATCTTGACCATGCCGGTGGTGTCACCCAGTGCACGTGCACGGCCATTGGCCAGGAAGGGGAAAGTACCCGCCTTGTAAGCACGGCCCGCAGCCTTGAGCTGCTCTTCCGTCTGGCCGACCCACGCGATTTCGGGGTTGGTATAGATCACCCAGGGGATGGTGTTGAAGTTGACATGACCGTGCTGGCCGGCAATACGCTCGGCGACGGCAACGCCCTCTTCCTCGGCCTTGTGCGCCAGCATGGGGCCACGCACCACGTCACCGATCGCCCAGACGTTGGGCAGGCTGGTCTTGCAATCGCCGTCGACCACAATCGCGCCGCGCTCGTCCAGCTTCAGGCCGACAGCTTCAGGTGCCAGGCCAATGGTGTTGGCAACACGGCCGATGGAAATGATGAGCTTGTCGACGTCCAGCGTCTGGGCTTCGCCCTTGGCATCGGTGTAAGCCACGCTCACACCCTTCTTGCCATTGTTCTTGATCTCGCCGACCTTCACGCCCAGCGCGATTTTCAGCCCCTGCTTGTCAAAAGCCTTTTTGGCCTCCTTGGCGATCTGCTGATCAACCGCACCGAGGAAGGTCGGCAGGCCTTCAAGCACAGTGACTTCAGCACCCAGCCGGCGCCATACAGAACCCATCTCCAAGCCGATCACACCGGAGCCGATGAGGCCCAGCTTTTTCGGTACGGCTCCAATGCGCAAGGCACCGTCGTTCGACAGGATATTTTCCTCATCAAACGGTGCGCCAGGCAGTGCGCGGGCATTCGAGCCGGTCGCCACGATGATGTGTTTGCCCGAGATGGTTTCTTCGGCAGTACCTGCGACCTTGATGTCGTACAGGCCATCTTTGGCGGCTGCAAAAGAGCCGCGGCCATGGAAGAAGGTCACCTTGTTCTTTTTGAACAGGTAAACAATGCCGTCGTTGTTCTGCTTGACGACGTTGTCCTTTCGGGCAAGCATCTTCGCAGCATCCAGCTTGAGGCCGCTGACTTCGATGCCGTGATCCGCAAAGTGGTGGCTGGCCTGCTCGTAGTGCTCGGATGACTGCAGCAATGCCTTGGAAGGAATACAGCCCACATTGGTACAGGTACCGCCGAGTGCGGGGCCACCCTTGGCGTTCTTCCACTCGTCGATACAGGCCACGTTAAAGCCCAGCTGGGCAGCACGGATGGCGGCAATGTAACCGCCAGGACCGCCACCAATGACGATCACGTCGAATTGTTTTGACATGTACTCTTTCAATAAAGCTGCCGGTGGCAATACCTGGGTTTACCTTCGCACCGGCGAACGAAGCAAAGCCTTTTCAAGAGACACCGCGGAACCGGCTTTGCCGGGCCGCAGGTGTCGCCCCCTTGAGGGGGGAGGCCGCTACACGCAGTGAGCGGCAACAGGGGTGTCAAATATCAAACAACAAACGTGCAGGGTCTTCCAGCGCTTCCTTCATCGCCACCAGGCCCAGGACAGCTTCACGGCCGTCGATGATGCGGTGGTCATAGGACATGGCGAAGTAGTTCATCGGGCGAACCACGACCTGGCCGTTTTCGACCATGGCGCGGTCTTTGGTAGCGTGCACGCCGAGGATGGCGCTCTGCGGCGGGTTGATGATGGGGGTGGACATCATGGAGCCGAAAGTGCCGCCATTGCTGATGGAGAAGGTACCGCCCGTCATGTCTTCAATGCCCAGTTTGCCGTCCTTGGCCTTCTGGCCGAACTCGGCAATCTTTTTCTCGATATCGGCGAAGCTCATCTGGTCTGCATTGCGCAGGATGGGCACCACCAGGCCGCGTGGCGAGCCGACGGCGATACCGATGTCGAAGTAGCCGTGATAGACCACATCATTGCCATCCACAGAGGCGTTGAGCACCGGGTATTTCTTGAGCGCATGCACAGCTGCCTTGACGAAGAAGCTCATGAAGCCGAGTTTGACGCCGTACTCTTTCTCGAACTTTTCCTGGAAGCGCTTGCGCATGTCCATCACCGGCGCCATGTTGACTTCGTTGAAAGTCGTCAGGATGGCGTTGGTCGATTGCGACTGCAGCAGGCGTTCGGCGATACGGGCACGCAGGCGGCTCATGGGCACGCGCTGCTCGGGGCGATCACCCAGGTCGGATGCACGCGAAGGCGCAGAGACCTGCGGCAGGGCCTTGGTCGGCGCGCCGGTAGGAATCGCTGCGGCTGCAGGTTGTGACGCAGCACCCAGCACATCACCCTTGGTCACGCGGCCATCCTTGCCAGTACCAGCGACAGAACCAGCGGCCATGTTGCCGTCCGCCATCAGCTTGGCGGCGGCGGGCATGGGCACACCAGCCATGGAGCCTCCAGCTGTAGCAGGCGCAGGAGCGGGTGCCGCAGCCTGTGCTGGCGCTGGCGCGGCAGCGGCGGCAGCCGGCGCAGCCGCAGCGCCCTTGCCTTCGGTGTCAATCTTTGCAATGAGCTGCTCGGCGGTCACCGTGCCGCCGTCTGCGACCAGAATTTCAGTGATGACACCTGCAGAAGGTGCAGGCACCTCCAGCACGACCTTGTCGGTCTCGATCTCGATCAGGATTTCATCGACTGCAACTGCGTCTCCGACTTTTTTCTTCCACTGCAGCATGGTGGCTTCCGCCACGGATTCAGACAGCTGGGGAACTTTGACGTCTACGATAGCCATGTATTTCTTTCAATGTTTCTTGTGTATTTGTGTGGAGCCGGCAGTGACCTTATTTGGTCAGCACAAATCCCTTAAGCTTGCTGAATGCACCTTCAACCAGCGCCTTCTGCTGTTCCTGGTGCAGGTGTGAATAACCCACTGCAGGCGAAGCGGAAGCGGCGCGGCCGGAATAACCCAGCTTCTGGCCTTCGAGCATGTTTTCGTGGATGTAGTGCTGCACAAAGAACCATGCGCCCTGGTTTTGCGGTTCGTCCTGGCACCACACGATGTCGGTGGCGTTGGGGTACTTCTTGAGCTCGGTGGCAAACGCCTTGTGCGGGAAGGGATAGAGCTGCTCGATGCGGATCAGCACCGTGTCGTCATGGCCTTTTTCCTCGCGTTTCTTGGCCAGGTCGTAATACACCTTGCCGGAGCAGGCCACGATGCGTTTGACCTTGTCGGCCTTTTTGATGACGTCTTCCTTCTGCTCGGGGATCACCGTCTGGAAACCGCCCTTGGTGAACTCGGACAGCGGCGAGGTCGCGTCCTTGTTACGCAGCAGCGACTTCGGCGTCATGATGACCAGCGGCTTGCGCAGGTTGCGCACCATCTGGCGACGCAACACATGGAAGATCTGGCTGGCCGTCGTCGGCTGCACCACCTGCATGTTGGTGTCTGCAGACAGCTGCATGAAGCGCTCAAGGCGCGCCGAGCTGTGCTCCGGTCCCTGACCTTCGTAGCCGTGCGGCAGCATCAGCGTGATGCCGTTGACGCGGCCCCACTTGACTTCACCTGAGGCAATGAACTGGTCGATCACGACCTGTGCGCCGTTGGCGAAATCGCCGAACTGCGCTTCCCAGATTACCAGGGTGTTGGGGTCGTTCGAGGCATAGCCGTACTCAAAAGCCAGCACGGCCTCCTCGGACAGGATGGAGTCGATCACCACAAACGGCGCCTGCTGGTCGGCCACGTTTTGCAGCGGCACGTAGGTGCCGGTGTCGAACTTTTCGCGGTTCTGGTCATGGATGACGGCATGGCGGTGCGTGAAGGTGCCCCGGCCGCAATCTTCACCTGACAAACGCACGGGGTAGCCGCTCGCCACCAATGAGGCAAAGGCCATGTGCTCACCCATGCCCCAGTCCACCGGCACATCACCGCGGCCCATGGCTGCGCGGTCGTCATAGACCTTCTTGACCAGCTGGTGCGGCGTGACGGTTGCAGGGATGGTCGTGATTTTTTCTGCAAGACGCTTCCACTCGGCCATGGGGATGGCGGTGTCGCCGGCATCCGTCCACTTCTTGCCGAGGTACGGGCTCCAGTCCACCGCGTACTTGCTCTTGAAGTTGGTGATGACCGGGTCAAAGGTGCTCTTGCCCGCGTCCAGTGCGGCGCGCACGGCTTTCACCATGTCGTCGCCCAGCGTGTCGCCAAAGCCCTGCGCCGACAGCTTGTCGGCGTACAGCTTGCGGGTACCGGGGTGCTGGGCAATCTTCTTGTACATCAGCGGCTGGGTCAGCGCAGGCGTGTCCTGCTCGTTGTGGCCCAGCTTGCGGAAGCAGATGATGTCGACGACGACGTCTTTCTGGAATGCCATACGGAACTCAAGTGCCAATTGGGTCGCCAGCACCACGGCTTCAGGATCGTCACCGTTGACGTGCAGCACGGGCGCTTCGATCATCTTGACGACATCGGAGCAGTACAGCGTAGATCGGCTGTCACGCGGGTCGGAAGTGGTGAAACCGATCTGGTTGTTGATGACGATGTGCACCGTGCCGCCCGTGAAGTAACCACGGGTTTCGGCCAGCGCCAGCGTTTCCATCACAACGCCCTGCCCTGCAAAGGCGGCATCGCCGTGCACCAGCACCGGCAGCACCTGCAGGCCCTTGGGGTCGGCGCGGCGGTCCATGCGCGAGCGCACCGAACCTTCAACCACGGGGTTGACGATTTCAAGGTGCGAGGGGTTGAAGGCCAGCGTCAGGTGCACCGGGCCGCCAGGAGTAGTCACGTCGGAGCTGAAACCCTGGTGGTACTTCACGTCGCCGCTGGGCAGGTCTTCGGGTGCGGTGTGGTCAAACTCTGCGAACAGGTCGGCAGGCACCTTGCCCAGGGAGTTGACGAGAACATTGAGGCGGCCGCGGTGGGCCATGCCGATGACGATTTCCTGCACGCCGATTTCACCGCCGCGCTGGATGAGTTCGTCCATTGACGCGATGAAGCTTTCGCCGCCTTCAAGCGAGAAGCGCTTCTGGCCGACGTACTTGGTGTGCAGGAAACGCTCCAGGCCTTCCGCCGCGCTCAGGCGGTCGAGGATGTGGAGTTTCTTTTCCTTGCTCAGGCTGGGCTTGCTGCGGATGGCTTCAAGCTTTTGCTGCCACCAGCGCTTCTGGTTCTGGTCGGTGATGTAGTTGGTCTCTGCGCCAATCGTGCCGCAATACGTTTCGCGCAGGGCATTCATGAGCTCGCGCAGGCTCATGGTGTCTTTGCCGAAGAAGGTGTTGCTGGTGTTGAACACCGTTTCCTGGTCGGAATCGCTGAAGCCGTAGAAAGACAGCTCCAGTTCGGGAATCTTGTCGCGCTCCGTGCGCTTGAGCGGGTCGAGGTCGGCCCAGCGTGCGCCGACGTTACGGTAGGCGGCAATCAGCTGCTGGACGGCGGTACGCTTGCGGCCCATTTCGGAATCTGCGCCACTGGCAACCACCGTTTTGGTCTGGCCCTGTTTGGCAAGCTCGGCAAATGCGTTGATGACCGGCATGTGCGGCACGTCTTTGGCATTGCTGCCGTCAACTGCGGGGACATGCTGTAGTGCGTCGAAATAGTCGCGCCATGAATCAGGCACGCTGCCGGGGTTGGCGAGGTAGTTTTCGTACATCTCTTCGACATAGGGCGCGTTGCCGCCGAAGAGATAGGTATTGCCGCTGTAGGCGGCATAAATCGATGATGCAGACGCAGGCGACTGCGGGTTTGAACTCATTTTTCGCTGACCTCCGTTTCCCTTGAGGAAACATTAGCTGGCCACAACAGGATATGGCGGGTTGATTAACCTTCCGCGATCACGGCTGGACCGATTTGCGGATGCGACTGTGGCAGGAAGGGCCTTCAGAAACACCCTCAATTGTGCCACTGTTATATGACACGCAGGAGAAACCATGGGCATGGCGCATGTTTGCCTCACTGCTTGCCCATGCAGTTACGGCATGGGGTTTTGCACTTCTGACTAGCCAGCCAGCCCCGGGTTGCCCGCCACACCCACCAGCTTTGGCGTGTTGGATTTGACGGGCTTGATGGTTTTATGGGCCTTGAAGTACGTTTCCATGACCTCCCAGATGGGCGCGCCGGCGTTTTTGCTGGCTTCGGCCACGGGCGCCCAGCCGGCAACCTTGTAGGTCTTGTCAGCCTCGATCAGCTTGCCTTTCAGGCGCATGTCCTGGATGCGCGAGCCCATCTTTGCACCGGGCTCGCAGGTATAGGTCAGCCCGCCGGTGCGCACCATGTCGCCGCCCTGCTGGTAGTAAGGGTCGGGGTTGAAGAGGTTGTCGCATACGTCTTCAAGAATGGTCTTGATCATGTCGCCGCGCATGTCGGTCAGCGTAGTCCAGGGGTAGGTGATGGCGGTCTGGTCCATCAGGTGTTCGCGCGTGATGGCCTGGCCTGGCAGCAGCGAGGTACCCCAGCGGAAGCCGGGCGAAAAGCCGATTTCAGCGCCGCGCACCTCCATCAAGCCGTCCAGGATGAGCTGGTCGAAAGTACCGTTGAAGTTGCCGCGCCGGTAGAGCGTGCCTTCTGTGGTGGCAAGCTTTTCAGCCAGTTTTGCCTCATAAGGCGCACGCACTTTCGTGATCAGCTCGCTCATGGCGGCGTCGGCGGGCAGCAGTTTTGAGAACACCGGCAGCAGGCGGTAGCTGAAGCCCGCGACCTTTTTATCTTTCACATCAAGATCCAGCACGCCAAGGAATTTGCCGTTGCTGCCGGCGTTGGTGACGATGGTCTTGCCGCCGGGGTTGCTGACGATGACAGGCGTGGGCACGCCGTCGTGCGTGTGGCCGCCCAGGATGGCGTCTATGCCGGTGACGCGCGAGGCCATCTTCAAATCGACATCCATGCCGTTGTGGCTGAGCAGCACCACCGCCTGCGCGCCTTTGGCCCGGGCGTCGTTGACGGTTTCCTGCATCTCGGTTTCGCGGATGCCGAAGCTCCAGTCGGGCGTCATCCAGCCGGGGTTGGCAATCGGCGTGTACGGAAAGGCCTGGCCGACGATGGCGACCGGGATGCCGTTCATCTCTTTAATGACGTAAGGCTTGAACACCGGGTCGCCGAAGTCGCTGGTCTTGACGTTTTGGGCCACAAAGTCGATCTTGCCGGCAAAGTCGCCTTCTACAATTTTCTTGATGCGGTCCTGGCCGTAGGTGAAGTCCCAGTGCCCGGTCATCACGTCGACGCCCAGCAGTTTGGCTGCGTCGACCATGTCCTGGCCCTGCGTCCAGAGCGCCGTCGCACTGCCCTGCCAGGTGTCGCCGCCATCGAGCAGCAAGGCGCCGGGGCGCAAAGCCCGCAGTTGCCGGACCAGCGTGGCCATATGCGCAAAACCGCCGACCTTGCCGTACTGGCGGGCGGCGCGTTCAAAGTCGAGGTAAGTCAGCGCATGGGCTTCTGCGCTGCCTGCCTTGATGCCGGCGGCTTTCAGCAGATGCTGGCCCACCAGGTGAGGCGACTGGCCGCGCATGCTGCCCACACCCAGGTTGACCGAGGGCTCGCGGAAGTACATGGGCATGAGCTGCGCGTGGCAGTCGGTCATGTGCAACAGGTGCACATTGCCCGTGCGCGGCACGTCGTAAAGCGCGCCAGCCCCGGCGGCGTTGGCCTCGCGCTGCAGGGGAAAACCGGCTGCCAGCGCGGCGGCCATGACACTTGAAAACTCTCGGCGGGACAGGTTCATGGCTGCAACTTTGTGTTTGTGAAGGGAGTTCTGGCACCCCGGTCACTATTAAATTTATAGCTGCTCACGCTCGTATCTATTGGGCTGCAGCCGATTTGGCACCTAAAAACAGGCATTTTTTGGCCTTTTTGACGCTTTCGGGGAACCAAAACTCAAGCGAAACCATGAAAAGTTAATATGGAAGTTAACTTTTTATCATTTTTTAACGTACACGTTAAATTTTTACCGTGTACGTTAAAAAGTCCTTGCAGGCAGCCCCTGATCAACGAGGAGGCAGGCTGCCGGAACAGCTTACTGGTTCACCGGCGATTTCGGATCCAGAAGCAGCGCCATGACGTCGCGCATCTGCTGCTCTGTCAGGATGCCGGCATGGCCAAAGCGGGGCATGTCAGAGCAGGCGTTGTAAGCCTTGGAGTTCCACAGCTTGCCCCAGGTGTAGTCGACGATTGGTTTGCTCTCGGGCGATGCCGGGTTGCTTACGCCGCGCAGCTTGCCGTAGTTGTAGAGGCTGGGGCCGATGGAGCCAAACGAGAGTTCAGCCTTGCTGATCTGGTGGCAGTTGTAGCAGCTGCCGCCGTTGACCGAGTTGGCAGGGTCGCTCCAGGTCAGGCCGCGGCCATTCTGGGCGATTTTTTCGCCTTCAACCCAGTTGCCAATCAGCTTGCCGTCGGCCGGGAACTTCACCGTCTTCAGGTTGGCCTCTTCAATCGACTTGGCCAGCTTTTCGTCCAGCGCGGCGCCAGCCGCTTCTGAACACGCCTGGTTGGATGCGTCCTGCACCAGGCGGTCCATCTTCGCCTCGCCCTGGGCGCGGAAGGAAGATTTCATGACCTGCGCGGTCGCCTCGGCCACCTGCTGCGATGTCGGCGCCATGGCGCAGCTGGCCAGCAGCACGGCTACGGCGAGGCTCATCGATACAAATGTGACGCGCTTGGCGGCGTGCTTGATTGTTTGTTTCATGTGTTTACTCCCCGCTCAGCGTTTGAGGGCCGGGGCAATCGACTGACCACCCTTGCTGTTGACACCCATGAACACACCGAGGGCGATGGTGGCGTCAGACGCATAACCCGGAAAGGGGAAACGCTGCTGGCGGTAGCAGTCATTGAGGCGGCGCTGCATGCTCCAGAGGTCACCGCTGGAGACGCGGTAGGCAGGCCAGGAGCCAAAGCCGACAGACGCGCCGGGCTGCTTGGTCAGGTTGGGCAAATCCTGCAGGCGCACACGCTTGTCGTCGGCGCCGTGGCAGGAGGCACATGAAAAGTCGTACGGGCCGCCGCGCAGGTAAAACACCTTCTTGCCGACCTCGTACATGAGCTTTTCCTGCGCATGGGCCTGCGGCACGTTGAACTTCATCTCGCGCGACTCGCCAGAGATATAGGCAACCAGCGACTCGATCGTTTTCTGCTCGCCCGCGCCGAACGGCGTTTTGGCAATCTCGGCCGCGCTGAAACCCTGCTGCTGCTCCATGCAGGTCAGAAGGCGGGATTCAAGATCCTGCACGCGGTTGGTGTCCGCAAAGTAGCGCGGCAACTCGACAAACGCGCCCTTCACAACGCCGGGGCCCTTGCCAAGGTCGCATTTCTCAAGGGTGGCCTTTTTCGGGCCGCGGGCTTCCTTCCAGAGGCCCTCGCCTTTGGCTTCATACAGCTCGGCGGGGTTGCCGTCGGCCAGCATGGCGCGGTATTCGGCAATGCCTTCGGCCGTGGTTTTCTGGGCTGATGCCTGAATGGGCAAGGTGGCAACAGCTGCCAGGGTGGCCAGTGCTGCCAGCAACTTCAAGCCGCTTGAACGGGTCCGTTTCATCGTGTCTCCTCGACGGGTTTTTGTAGTCAATGCGCAGGCCCCGTGGGGCGTCAGGGCAATCGGTCAGGAAATGACGGCTTCATCGCTGCGCTTGTCACCGCGGTTGTCCACCCAGCTGACAACAACTTTCTCACCGGCCTTGCCGCCCTTGAAGGCGAACTGGATAAACGGGTTCTTGGACACCGCCGTGCCCCACTGGGCGCTCATCACGGTCTTGCCGTTCCAGGTGGCGTTGATGTTCTGGATAAACCAGGCGGGTACCAGCTTGCCGGCCGCATCGCGGCGCTGGCCGCTTTCCATCTCGTGGCTGACCAGCACACGGACAGTGGTTTTATCGCCCTGGGCCTGGGCACGGATTCTCATTGGATCGGACATGTTTTTCTCCTGATTTCAGTGTTGGTGTGTGGGGTTTGGATGAACGGGTGCGCGATTAACCGCCGCAGCCGCCCAGGGTGACCTTCACTTCCTTGACTGCATAAAAGAATTTGTCGCCGGCCTTGGCCAATGCGTAGACATTGGACGACTGGCCCATCTTGACGTTGGTAGACACGTTTGCGTCGGTACCGGCAGGAATGTCAAATGCAGCAGCCAGGGCAAACGGGTTTTTCTCGACCACAAACGAAATTTGCGAGGTGTTGGCGATGTTGCTTTGCGCGGCGACGCGCACCACTGCACCGTTTTCGGCGATTTCAGGCGCCTGCAGGATCAAATCCTTGCTTTCGACAGGCGCGCTCGTTGCACCCAAGGCCTTGGCGGCATCGGCAAGCGATTTGGTTTCAAAAGCGGCCTTGTTCCAGCCTGCTGCGTTTTGCGCGTGGGCGGGGGTCAGGCCTGAGGCCGCAGCCAGTGCCAGCGCGGTTGCGCTCGAACCGCTGGCCAGAAAATCACGACGTTCCATGTTGAACTCCTTTAGTCTGAACACTGTTGAATATTGGACACAAAAACTGTTGGGCTTCACAGGGGATTTCTACTGACCCGACATGCCTATTTCGGCATCCCATTTGCCAGCCACTGCGCGACCTGCGCCGCTTCGGCTTCACTAAGGCTCTGCGCCGGCATCGGAATGGCGCCCCATACGCCCTGCCCGCCAGACCTGATTTTGCCCGAGAGGTAATTCACCGCGTCGGCACGGCCTTTATATCTGGCCGCGATCTCGTTGAAGCCGGGGCCTACAAGCTTGCTGTTCATGCCGTGACAGGCCAGGCAGGCATTTTTTTGCAGCAGGGGCGTGACGCCGGCTGTGGTCGGGCCGTTCGATACCGGCGCGGCAGGCGGTTTCATTTCGGCCTGGGCTGGCGCAGACGGTTTGGCCGGCATGCCTTGCGAACCTTGAGCCAGCACGAGGGCCGGCGGCTGTGTGGTGTTCGCTCCCCGGCTGGCGCCAATCATGCGCGACTGCTCCGCCAGGTTGCCGTGCGCGTTGCGGGCGTAGTCGGGCAAAAAGCTTTTGATAACGGCTTCAGGGCCGCAATTTGACACACAGGTCGAGCCCTGAACGTCTGGTCTGGCGGTGCCACGCAGTTCCTTGCCCGGCCACATCGCATGGGCGGTCGTCATGCCATTGCGGTTAGGCAGCATGGCCTGCACGTCACGCACGTTTTTATCCGAGAGGGTGAAGTCGGCAGGCAGTATGTTGCCCAGGTTCAACACATAGGCCGTGACCGCGTAGACCTCATCGGTCGTCAATGTCTTGGGCGCATTCCAGGGCATGGCGCGGTTGATGTAGTCCCACAGCGTCGACAGCGTCGCGACCTTCATGAGCGAAGTGCGCTGCGGCTGGTTGGCACCCGGCATCAGGCCGTCCACGCGGCCGGCCTTGATGTCTTCGGCGGTGGTGCCGCCGGCAATCGGCGTGAAAACCTCCGACGACTCGCCAAAGCTGCCGTGACAGGAAGCGCATTTGCCTTCCCAGATCACCTCGCCCTGCTTCACCGACCCCTGGCCTTTGGGCAGGCCCTTGAAGTCGGGCCGCACGTCGATATCCCAGGCCTTGATCTCTGCAGGTGTGGCCGTGCGGCCTAGGGCTGCCATGGCTGTTTGTGCTGGCGTTTTGGCCGGGCCTTGTGAATAAGCCGCGCAGGACATACCCATCGCCACCATCAGCAAGCCATGACGCAGCAGCGTGGAAGGCGCATCAAACCTGGACATTTTTGACCTCGCCGTTTTCTTCCAGCGACCAGGACTGGATGGCATTGTTGTGATAGATGCTGCGCGAGGCGCGCACCTTGCGCAACTGGTGGTAGTCGGGCTGGATATGCCCGGTCTCGTCCACTGCCCTGCTCTGGAAGATGGCGGGCTTGCCGTCCCAGACAAAGTCGGCGTTAAAGCGCGTCAGGCATTTGCCCAGCACTGGCCCTTCAAGTCGCGCAGGCCGCCAGTTGCGCCCGCCGTCGGTCGAGACATCGACTTTTTTGATCTTGCCGCGGCCGCTCCAGGCCAGGCCGGTGATGGTGTGAAAGCCCTTGTCGAGCAACACCTGCCCGCCGCTGGGCGAGGTGATGACACTCTTGACCTCCTGGATGCTGGTGTACTGGCGATGCAGGCCGCTGGGCTGCAAATCAACGTAATGAATGGTCTCGTCTTTTGTGCCATAAGGCATGTCGCCCAGCTCGATGCGGCGCAGGTATTTGACCCAGCTCACGCCCTGCACGCCGGGCACGATGAGGCGCAGCGGGTAACCGTTTTCAGGCCGCAGCATTTCGCCGTTCTGGCCATAGGCCACCAGCACTTCGCCGCTCATGATGAGGCTCATGGGGATGGTGCGCGTCATGCCTGAGCCGTCTGCGCCCTCGGCCAGCACAAACTTGCCGCGCTTGAGATGGGCGCCGCAAAGTTCAAGCAGCGTGCGCAGCGGTACACCGGTAAATTCGCTGCAGCTCAGCATGCCGTGGGTGTACTGCACCGTCGGCACGGCGGTGTTTCCCCACTCCATGCCGGTGTTGGCACCGCATTCGATGAAATGCATGCGGCTGACATTGGGCAGGCGCATGAGTTCGTCCATGCTGAACACCATGGGGCGCTTGAGCATGGTCTCGTCCGAGCCGTTGACCATGAGGCGGTGTTTGGTGGGGTCTATGTCCCACCAGCCCTGGTGGTGCCGCTCAAAGTGCAGTCCGCTGGGCGTGATGATGCCGAACAGGCCCTGCAGCGGGCAAAAGCTGACGCTGGCCTGGCCTATACGCGTGAGGCCCGGGCTTTCACGGCGCTGCAGGTTTTTTTCAAACTCGCTGGGCAGGCCGTAGGGCCGCGCAGCTACCGGCTGACCCAGGCCCGTGCTGTGCGGCGGCAGGTTCAGGATGTTGGGGTCGCCTTCAGATGCCTGGGCGTTGGCGCTGACAGCCACCGCAGAAGACGCGGCAGCCAGTGCACCTGCCAGAAAACCCCGGCGGCCGGCGCGAACCTCCTGGATCTGGTCGCGCGTCAGGAAGTTCTCGGGCGCCCTGCGGATGAATCGGCTCAGCATGTCTGGGGCGCTTTCTGTGGCGATGTGGGCGCGAGGGCCTGGCCGGGGGGCAAGGCCTCCGGCTCGTCAAGTTCAATCGCAATCTGCGTGCAGACGCTGCGGCAAAGCGCAACGGCCTTTTCGCTTTGCACCCGGTAAATCACCTGCGCGCCCTCCTTGCGTTTGGCGAGCACACCCGTGCGGTAGAGCACGGCCAGGTGTTGGGACAGGTTGGGCTGGGTGGTGTCGATTTCCAGCAGCAGTTCGTTGACTGATTTCTCGCGCACGCACAGGGCACTCAGCACACGCAGCCTCATGGGCGTAGACAACACCGCAAACAGCTCGGCAGCCAGTTCAAACACCCGGCTTTGTTCCACCGGTCCATCGGCCTGAATCATCTTTTCCATGGGCATTCCGAATTAAATATAAGCATTTACTTATATTCTGTATGGCCTGCTGATGTCGCCAAGCCCGGATTTACCCTCGGTGGCAACCAGCCCGTAGGCAGCCAGCCCGGCAGAGTATGTAGCGAAAGTGGTGCATCTGGGACCGGATCCCGAAGCGTTGCGGAAAGTGAAGGGGCGAATCAGGTCGGCGCAAACAAGTGCCCGTTTTTCGAAGTCGCATCAACACTCAGGGATTGGCAGGCCGCCTGGGCAATCATGGCAGCACGCTCACGCGCCGGACTTGCGCCCTCGCGCCCTTGTCTTTCGATGTTCCCTCTTCTACCGCTGCTAGCGGCATCCCTAGCTGAAAGCAGGTCGGGCCGTCTACCCTGGAGTCAGCCGGTAACGGCGCAAACCTCACCAGTAGGCGGCAGGCCCAGTTCGCTTTTCGCGTCTGCCACATTCACAGCCTTGGGCAGCGTCACGGAATTTTTCACGGCGGTGAGTTCTGCCAGGATGGAGATCGCGATCTCCGAAGGCGTCTTGCTGCCGATATAGATGCCGATAGGCCCGTGCAGCCGGTCCAGCTCTTCATCCGTCATCTCGAAGTGTTCAGCCAGCCGCTCACGGCGGCGCTGGTTGTTGACGCGTGAACCAATGGCGCCCACGTAAAAAGCTTCTGAACGCAAGGCCTCCATCAAGGCCAGGTCATCAAGCTTGGGATCGTGCGTCAGTGCAATCACGGCGCAGCGGCTGTCCAGCTTCATGGACTGAACCACATCGTCAGGCATGTCGGTCACCAGTTCCACACCCGCAACCTGCCACGAGTTGCGGTATTCCTCGCGCGGGTCACAAACCGTGACGGCGTAATCCATGCCCTGAGCGATCTGCGCGACAAAACGTGAGAGCTGCCCCGCCCCGATGATCAGCAAACGCCAGCGCGGCCCGTGCAGGGTCACCAGCGCATTTGCGGAAACCTGCATCGATTGCGCGGGCGATGCGGTGCTGAGCGTGACCAGGCCGGTCTGCATATCAAGCCGGCGCGCCACCAGTTCGCCCGCACCAAGCCTCTGCAGCATGTCTTGCAGCTTGCTGGCCAGCGACAGCGGCTCGATGGCCAACTCAATCGTGCCGCCGCAAGGCAGGCCAAACCGGTGGGCTTCGTCAGCCGTCATGCCATAGGTGACCACAGCGGGAAGCGTTCGGCTCAGGCCTTCACGCCGCGCCCGGTCAATCATGTCGTCTTCAATGCATCCACCCGACACTGAACCCACCACACGGCCATCTTCACAGATGGCCAGCATGGAGCCTTCAGGTCGCGGGCTGGAACCCCAGGTTTTCAGCACGGTGATCAACTCGCAGCGCAGGCCGGTGGCCAGCCACTGCGAGGCGGTCTTCAGCACTTCAAGATCAATATTGTCCATGCGCGCAGGTTACCAAAAACGGGCGGGCCATCGGCAACGACCTCATGTACTTTTAGTCCAGTCCATCCCTGTCGGGCATCATCAGGCCCTGGCAAGGTTGTCGTGCAGCGGCAATTGCCGTATGCGCTTGCCGGTCGCCGCAAACAGCGCGTTGGCCACTGCTGGCGCGACAAGCGCCGTCGCGGGTTCACCAATACCGCCAGGCTTCTCCGTGCTTGGTACCAGCGTGATGTCGATGACGGGCACCTCATTCATACGGAGCACCGGATAGTCGCCAAAGTTGGTTTGCTGTACGCGCCCCTTGTCCAGCGTGATCTGGCTGTTCAGCGCCGCAGTCAGTCCAAACACCACACTTGACTGGATCTGCGCGATCACGGTATCAGGGTTGACCATGCGGCCAAGGTCGGCCACCACGGTCACCTTGTGTACGGTGATCTGCTTGTCCTTGACCGAGATCTCTGCGACCTGGGCCATATAGGTGTCATAGCCTTCCATCAGCGCAATGCCCCGGAAGCGCCCGGCCGGCGCGGAGGTCGCCCAACCGGCCTTGTCGGCCGCCATCTTGAGCACATTGGCAAAGCGCGGCTGTTTTTCGAGCAAGGCCATACGATAGGCATAGGGGTCCTTCCCCGCACCTGCAGCCAGCTCATCGATAAAGCTTTCATTGGCAAAAGCATTGAGCGCATGGCTCACAGAACGCCAGTAGCCCACACGCAGGCCGCTGTCATGCTTGACGATCTCATGACGCGTGGCCTGGATCTCATAGGGCGCGAGCGCCGCCTCCGTCATGAGCGGATCCTGCGCCTCGCCCGGCAGGCCAAACACACGCCCGGTGACTGACTGCGACACCATGCGGAACGTCATCGCTGTGGGCTTGCCGTCCGGCCCAACCGCTGCCGCCAGCTGGTGCACGGACATGGGCCGGTAAAAGTCGTGCGTCATGTCGTCTTCACGCGTCCAGAGCAGCTTGACCGGCTTGTTGACGGCCTTTGATATCTGCGCCGCCTGCACAATGAAGTCCAGGTCAATACGCCGCCCAAACCCACCGCCCAGGAAGGTGGTTTTGACCGTGATGTCTTCAGGCTTCATGCCCAGCGCCTTGGCCACAGCGCCCTGCGCGCCGTCCTGCCACTGGGTGGGGCCGATCAGGGCCATCTTGCCGTTGCTGTAACTGGCGGTGAAGTTCATCGGCTCCATGGTGGCATGCGCCAGCAGCGGTGAAACATATTCGGCGCGCACCACTTTGGCGGCACCGGCAATCACCGCATCGGCGTCGCCGACCGCTTTCAGTGGCAATGGTTTGTCCGTCGCCTTGCGAATGCCTTCCAGCATTGAGGCATTGGTAATCGATGCACCTGCGCCTTCATCCCACGCGATGGTCAAGGCGGCCCTGGCCTTCCTGGCGTGCCAGTAGCTGTCGGCGACCACCGCCACGCCATCAGGAATCTGTACCACGTCAATCACACCAGGCATGGCCTTCGCTTTGGCGCCATCAAAGCTCCTGACGGTCCCGCCGATCACAGGGCACTGCTCCAGGGAGGCGTAAACCATCCCCGGCAGCCTGACGTCGATACCGAACTCGGCCGTACCATTGGTTTTGGCCGGCGTGTCCAACCGCTTCGTGGGCTTGCCGATGATCGTGAAGTCTTTCGGGTCCTTCAGCGCAACCTTCTCGGGCACAGGCAGCTTCGAGGCGGCTTCTGCCAGAGACCCATAGGTCGCCCGCCTGCCTTTCGCGCCAATCACCATGCCGTTTTCTGCCTTCAGCGTGGATGCGTCCACATTCCACTTTGCAGCTGCTGCAGATACCAGCATGGTGCGCACCTGCGCCCCGGCGATACGAAGCTTTTCCCAGCCGTCGCGTACCGAGGTCGAGCCGCCGGTAAGTTGCGGACCACCCAGCAAGGCGTTGCCATACACCTTGCCGTCAGGCGGCGCTATGGCCACCTTGATGCGGCGAATATCAACATTGAGTTCTTCCGCGATCAGCATGGGCATGGAGGTGTAGACGCCCTGCCCCATCTCGGAACGTGCCGATATCAGCGTGATGGTGTTGTCATCGGCGATATGCACCCAGGCATTGGGCGTGTAGAGCGTGCCTGCAGCCTGCGTTGAAAGCGGCAGGCCAAGACTGACACCCAGCATCAGTCCGCCAGTCACGGTGGACGATGTCTTGAGGAAGTTGCGGCGATTCAGGGAAGCGGTTTGCAGTGGAGCATTCATGATGTTTCCCCTCAGGCTTTGCGCATGGTTGAAGCGGCATCCTTGATGGCGGCCTTGATACGCGGGTAGGTTCCGCAGCGGCATATATTGCCGCTCATGGCGGCATCAATGTCCGCATCGCTGGGGTTGCTATTGCCCTTGAGAAGCGCTGCAGCGCTCATCAGTTGCCCCGACTGGCAATAGCCGCACTGCGGCACGTCGTGTTTGATCCACGCGACCTGCAGGGGGTGGGTGTTGTTGCGCGACAGGCTTTCAATCGTGGCTACTTTTTTGCCCGCAACCGCCGACAGCGGCGTCTGGCAGGAGCGTACCGGCTGGCCATTGAGGTGTACCGTGCAGGCGCCACACAAAGCCACGCCACAGCCAAACTTGGTACCGGTCATGCCGAGCTCGTCGCGTATCACCCATAACAGGGGCGTATCCGGCTCGACATTGACGGACACGGCGCGGCCGTTCACATTGAATTTTGTGCTCATGGTGGGGTCCTTTTTGTAGTTGCTGGCATCGGTCCGCCCTGAAACCATGAACCGGTTTCAGGTCAGGCACCACCAGATGCTACGACTGCGTATTCCGCCACACCCACGTATAAACCCTCATCGCCGAACCTTGGCGACAGCGGGTCTGTTTCTAAAAGTTACGGCAGGTCGTTGAAGATGTCGAACACCAGGCGGCGCAGCCACTGGTGGCCTGCATCGGCATGGCGCTGCTCATGCCATTGCTGCTTGATCGGAAACAGCGGCACGGTAAACGGCAGCTGCGCGATGCGCAGGCCGCCGCGTGAAGCGGCCATGGCCAACGCGAGCCGTTCGGGCACACTGAGCAGCAGCTGCGAGTTGGCCACCATCGTCGACAGGCCAAGCGAATGAACAGCCGTCAACACCACCTTGCGTTTGTCCAGAACGTTGAGCTCCGACAAGGTTGAATGCAGTGCGTCATAACTCGCACCGCTGGGCCGGTAGACGATGTGCGCTGCGTCAAGGTATTCAGGAAGCTCAACTTTTTCAGCTTTCAGTTCATGGTCGGCACTCAGCAATGCCACATAGCCTTCTTCAAACAGACGCTGCTGGTAAATGCCGGCACCAAGTGGCTGCCAGCTGCCTATGGCCAGGTCAATCGCGCCGTCGACCATGAGCTGCCTGCAGTTGGAAGGTGACGCTTCGACGGTTTCAAAGCGCACGTGTGGGGCCAGCTCCTGCGCTTTGGCCAGCAGGGGCGGCATCAGCACCAGTTGCCCGATGTCATTGACAGCAATACGAAACAACTGACTGGATGTGGCCGGGTCAAAGCGGCGGCTCTGGTCTATGGCCTGGTTCAGTTTGGCCAGACCCTCTTCGACCGGTTCAATGAGTTTTGCAGCAACAGCGCTGGGCACCATGCCGTTGGGCGTACGCACAAACAGCGGATCGTCAAAACGCTCACGCAGGCGTTTGAGCGCATTGCTGACTGCCGATTGCGACATGCCCAGGCGGTCACCCGCCAGCGTCACGCTACGGGTTGTGTAGATCGCCTGGAAGACCAGGAACAAATTCAGGTCAACGGTATTGATGTTCATGCGCGACCAGGAAAAAAAGCCACTTTGTCAGCTTCAATTCTAGGCCCGCCAACCCAAAGGCCAGCACCGAAAATCCAACCGTTTACCCTTACGGCCGCCTTGCAGCCAGCCCTGCTGAACGACAACACGCCCGCGCTTCAAGCCTTTGCCGAGGCGTGCAGGAAATTCGGTGCGGTGGGCTTGGTGCCCTCATGCACGGCATCAACAATGGGTTCAAAAATCGCCGGGTGCCCCTTGACGCCGGGAATACGGTACTCGCTGGGCGAGTAGGCATCATGGGCTACCTTCCAGGCCTCGGCACTTTGCCAGCGTGCGATGTTGATAAAACTGAAAGTGCCGTTGCCCACGCCCACATTGCGGTGCAGGTGTGCCTCGATAAAACCGGGGTCCTTGACAAAGACGGTGGTCGTCAGCTTCCAGTTCTGCAAAAACTCATCCTCGCGCTCTTTCGGCACGATAAAAACATTGATCAGTGTCACTGCCATTTTCTTCTCCTGTTGTCCAAATTGATGCCATCAGTCCACAAACGGGATCTCGACATACGACGCATGCGGCTCACGAAGGTAGATGGTGTCGGAGCCCATCTTTTGCGGGTTGTAGACGTGCGCCCAGACCACTTCGGTCACAGGCGTGTCGGTGTTGGCAATCTCGACCCGGATGCGGCTCCCCTTTTTGAACTGGTAGGCCATGGATCGCAGCGGAATCTCAAGCCTCAGCAAGGTTCCGGGTTTGGAAAAGGTCTCGGATTCGTGCAGGTAATACGGGGTATCGGGCGTGCTGAGTTGGGGGTCGCGTGCGTTGGGTGACAGGGCATGCGAGGCGCGCAGGCAGCCCTTGGTCACGATGACCGCGCGCGGCTGTGCGCCTGGGGGCGCTGCGGCATCAGGTGCGAACTGCTCACTTATCTTGACGAACACATCGGTGTCACGCCGCGTGCTGTCAACATGGATGACGGCCTTGGCATTGCCCTCCATGATCCTGTCGTTCTCGAGCGGCGGGCTGGTGAAGGTCAGCACGCCGCGCACCGTGTCCGGCCCCTGCGGCGTGATGACGGCCGTGCCCAGCACCCAGTCGGGGTGCGGATAGCTCCAGGTCAGGCTGGCATCGCGCCCCTCGCCGGCCTGGGCATCGCGGTGCAATGAGCCGTCATTGACCGAATTGACCGAGCCAGTTTTGACGGTGCCCAGAAACAACTTCTCGCGCCGCGCATTGGAAGGTGGCCAGGCCGTGCCCTGCTTCCTGATCTGCGAGTTGCGTACCGGGTATTCAACTGGCGGCCTCGCATCGTACGCAGAAGGAATGCCCTTCAGGTAGCGGTCGTAAAACGGCAGCAATACATCGCGGTGGAACGGGATGGACTCAAACTCACCCGCTGCATGAAAAGGCGTTGGCACACCGCTGACGAGCAGCTTGCATTTGTCACCCAGCAGCCGGCTTGCCAGGATGTTGCCCTCCAGGTGCAGGTCCTGCTTGGCCCATACGCCGATGGAAAAAACCGGCACCTTGATCTCTCCGACACGGTGAATCACGGTCCGCTCTTTCCAGAACGCATCATTGAGCGGGTGTTGCCCGACAAGGTAGGCCATGTCCTGAGGCAACTCTCGCGGCTTGCTGCCATTGGCGGGGTAACGGTTGGCAACCCGTACATTGCTGTTGAACCAGATGCCGAACCAGTCCGACTCGATGCCGTTCAGCGTTCCGAAGAAGCGGTAGAAATCCAGCATGCCGTCGTAAGGCGCGATGCAGGCCAGGTGCGGCGGGTTCTGTATGCCCATGTGCCACTGCGACATCGCGTAATACGACTGCCCTATGCCGCCGACCTTGCCGCTGCTCCATGCCTGAGCGGCTATCCATTCGATGAGTTCGTAATGGTCGCGCTGCTCCGCCTCGCTGAAAAGGCCATAGTCGCCACCCGACATGCCGGTGCCGCGCACGTCGGCATGCACATAGGCATAACCCTGCTCGATATAAAACTCGATGGGGCCGGTCTCACGCCACAAGAACTGCGGTGTGGCCGGCAACTCGTTGTTGTCATAGCGGTAAGGCGATGCGGCATACAGGACCGGAAACGGCCCCGGCCCCGCAGGCCGGTAAATGCGCAAGGCGATCTCCACGCCGTCGCGCATGCGAACCATCACATCTTTTTCTTCAATCACAAATCAATCCTCGCAATGGGGCAATGCCATCAGGCACCACTGGTAGTGGCCTACAGCGCAAACAGCGGGTCAACTCTCAACCGTGAAATTGAAAGACCTGGCGATGGGCTGCCACTTCTGCATGTCGGCCTTCAGACGCGCAGCCAGGTCCGCCGACGTTGACCAGCGCGGCTCCAGGCCCCGGTCTTCCAGCGCCTTGACGACGGCGGGGGTTTCCATCGCCCGCTTGATGGCCGCATTCAGGCGCTGCACATGGGCCTGCGGTGTTTTGGCAGGCACAAAAAATGCGAACCAGTCGTTGATGACAATGTCCTTGTAGCCCTGCTCTACAAAGGTGGGCACATTGGCCACAAACCGGTTTCTTTTTGCACCTGTCGTCGCGAGAATGCGGCATTTGCCACCGTCGAGAAAAGGCATGAAGTCGCCAACAGGTGCAACCACCGCTGCGATCTGACCACCGATCATGTCCAGGATGGCAGGTGTCGTTCCCCGGAAAGGCACGTGGGTCAACTCGACACCTGCTGCGCGCGCAGCCATGCTGCCGACAAAATGAAGCGTCGATGCCGTAGCGGGTGAACCAAAATTGGCCGCGCCGGGGTTTGCCTTGCACCAGTTGAAAAAGTCCGTCATGTTTTTGACGCTGGCGGGCACGGATGGGCCTACTGCAAAACCCGCATCAAACACGGCACCCAATGACACCGGGATGAAATCTGCAACCGGGTCGTATGGCAGTTTTTTGTAGGTGTAGGGGTAGAGATACATCATGGGCGAAGGCGTCGCAAGGATGGTTGTCCCATCGGCCGGCGCGGCCTTGACGGCAGAGATGGCGATCTGGCCGCCTGCACCGTTGCGGTTGTCAACGATGATGTTGCGCGCATAGCCGGGCTGGATGGCGTCTGCAACCCGGCGCGAGAACAGGTCCATCAACGTCCCGGCAGGCGAGCCGAGGATGATCTTGGCCATGTCCATCTCCTTGCCCTGCGCCATCGCGGTCGGGAATCCACCGCCTGCAGCCAGTGCTGCGGCTGAAACCTGCAACATCTGACGGCGTGAAAAGTTATCGTGAGTCTTCATGTTTGTCTCCTTCTGTGTTGACGGAACTGTCTCGTTTTCTGGTTTTTAAGCCGCAGGCTTAATCCTAGGTCCCGTCACATCTGAAGTCGAATGAATCGTCGTGATACCTGCCATCCGGTTTTCGCATCTTGCGGCCGGATGACACAGCCGGCGTCATGAGCCTGTGAATTTCGGCGGACGTTTTTCCAGCCGTGCGCGCATGCCCTCGGTCTTGTCAGCAGTGGCAAACAGAAGCTGTGATGACTTGCGTTCAAACTCAAGGCCTGCATCTAGGTCGAGGTTCATGCTTTTCAGCACGGCCTCCTTGATGAAGCGCACGGCCATTGCCGGCAAGGCGGCCAGCTGGCTGGCCAGTTGCAGGGCGCGCGCCTCGACGTCGGCATCCTCCACCACCTCGCTTGCCAGGCCCATGGCCAGCGCCACATCGGCCTTGAAGGGCTCACCGGCCAGCATGATTTTCATGGCCGCGAATTTACCGACGGCGCGCGTCAGGCGCTGCGTGCCGCCGCCGCCGGGCATGATGCCGATCTTCACTTCGGGCTGGCCAAAACTGGCCCCCTTGCCCGCAATGATGATGTCGGCATGCATGGCCAGCTCGCACCCTCCGCCCAGGGCATGGCCACGCACTGCGGCAATCACCGGCTTGCGGCAATCGGCAATCGCGTCCCACAGCCTGCCCATGTCGCGGCCGATGACGTCCACCGGCGATGCGTTGACGTATTCGTTGAGGTCTGCGCCCGCGCAGAAGGCGCGCTCGCTACCGGTCAGTACAACCGCCTTGACCGTAGGATCGCCATCCAGCCGCGTGAAGGCTTCCGCCAAAGCCCTGCGCAAGGCCAGGTTCAACGCATTCAATACCTCGGGCCGGTTGATGCGCAGCAGCGCCACACCGTCAGCGGGACGCGATTCAATGAGCACGCCGTTATCGCTCATTTCGAAAACACCGGTGGGCGTTTTTCGAAAAACGCATTGACGGCTTCATGGTGGTCTGCCGTCTGGTGCGCAAGGCCCTGCACCCTGCCCGCTTCGACCAGTGCCTGGTCCAGCGTCTGGGTCTGAGCCTGGCGCAGCAGCTGTTTGGTCCAGCGCAGCACTTCAGGCGGGTTGGCGGCAATACGGCCAGCGAGTTCAAGCGCCGTAGCCATCAATTCTTCAGGTGCCACCACGCGCGAGACCAGCCCGATGCGCAACGCCTCATCTGCAGAAATGGTGTCACCCGTCAGCGCCAGCTCCGCGGCCTTCGACTGCCCGACAACGCGCGGCAAAAGCCAGCAGCCGCCGTCACCGGGAATAATGCCCAGCTTGACGAAGCTTTCCGCAAAACGCGCGCTGCTGGACGCGATGCGGATGTCGCACATGCTCGCAAGGTCACAGCCCGCACCCATGGCCGGGCCGTTGACGGCCGCAATGATGGGTACTTCCAGCGTGAGGAAGGCGCGCGGTATGCGCTGTATGCCGACGCGGTAGCCTTCGGTTACTTCGGCAGCGCCACCGCCGAACATGCCGGTCTTGTCACGCATCTCCGCGACGTTGCCGCCCGAACAAAATGCAGTGCCGCTACCCGTGAGGATGGCGGCGCGAACGCCCTTGTCGGCATTGAGTTCGGCAAAACGGTTTTCAAACGCGGCAAACACCTCTTCGCCAGACAAGGCATTGCGCGTCTGCGGGCGGTTGATGGTGAGCACAGCCACATGACCGTGGCGTTCGAGAAGAAGGGGTACGTCGCTACTCATTGCTTACAAACCCAGCACGCGTTCGGCATTGCCGTGCATGATTTTTTCCATGACTTCATCCTTATAGCCCAGCTCTTTCCACTCGCGCAGGATGCGCTCGTAGGGCAGGCTCGGGTAATCGCTCCCGAACATGATCTTGTCCTGCAGGCGGCCACGAATGTCCACCTTGAGGTTGCCCGGAAAGTGCTTGGGTGCCCAGCCTGACATTTCCCAGTACACATTGCCCTTGTGCAGCGCGACGGCGGTGGTTTCATCAACCCACGGCCAGCCGGGGTGGGCCATGATGATCTTGAGGTTGGGGAAATCCGCAGCGAGATTGTCGATGGCCGACGGGTGTGCATGCCGCACACGTGCGCCGTTGCCGCCCGGCATGCCTGCCCCCATACCGGTTGTGCCGACGTCAATCATCACGGCTGCGCCCAGCTCGTTAATGACTTCAAACAGGTCGTAGTGCCGCCTGTCGTCCACCGCGAAGTGCTGCATGATGGGGTGGAAGTGAAAGCCGATGAAGCCGAGTTCCTTCACGGCTTTTTTCGCCTGCTGTATGGCGATCTCGCCTTTGGCGGGTTCGACCGCACCCCAGCACTGGATCACGCGCTTTGGGTGGCGCTTCCACATGTCGTGCACGTACTCATTCGTGCAGGGTGGCGTGGCGACTGTGGTTTCCAGATCGAGCGCCACCAGGCAGGCTTCCACACCAGCATCGGTGAATTCCTTGATAACGCCCTCCTCGTCCTTGGCGACCCAGTCGCGCTTCCAGTAGGTGGCCAGTGCTTCGGGGTATGGGCCCTGGGCATCAATCCAGGTCTGGGTTCCGGGGTAGCAGTGCAGGTCAATGATTCGCATTTTTTCTCTTCTCTTTACGTATAAATATTCAGGCGATTACTCAGGCGGTCATTCAGGCCGTAGCCGCTTGTTCCATTGCCAGCTTGGCTGCAACCATCTCGCCCAACGCTTTTTTGGAGACCTTGCCGAAAGTCGACACCGGGAACTCATCCAGCACTTCCAGACGCTCGGGCAGCTTGAACTTGGCGATCTCCTTGGTCAGCAAAAAGCCGACCAGTTCCTTGAGGTGCAGCGATTGGCCATTGTGAAGGATCACATAGGCACACATGCGTTCACCCAGGTTGGCATCGGGCATGGGCACGATGGCTACGTTCTGCACGGCGGGATGCATGAGGACCAGGTTCTCGATTTCTTCCGCGCTGATTTTTTCACCGCCACGGTTGATCAGGTCCTTCTTGCGGCCTTCAACAATGTAGTTGCCCGACGGGTGCTGGCGCATCAAATCGCCCGAGCGGTAAAAACCGTCAGGTGTGAACTGGCGTGCGTTGTACTCGGGCACACCGTAGTAGCCGCGCAGGGTGTAGGGGCCACGGCAGGTCAGCTCGCCGACTTCACCAAAGGCCACGACCTTGCCATCGTCATCCACCAGGCGTACTTCATCATCCGGGCAAATGGGGCGTCCGCAGGTTTCGAGCTTCACATCGGCCGGGTCGTCAAAGTTCACAAACATCAGCACGCCTTCAGACATGCCGAAGTTTTCCTGCACAAAAGCCGAAGGAATCAGCTCTGTCGTTTTGGTGCGCACCTCGGGCTGCATGCGCTGGCCACCGCTCTGGATCTGCTTGAGCGACGACAGGTCGTAGTTGCCTATGGCCGAGTCGTTGATCAAACGGATCAGCAGTGCGGGCACCACTTTCAGGTGAGTGACCTTGTGCTGCTGTATCAGCGCAAACATCTCTTCAGGCCGGGTGTTGGCATGCACCACCACCTTGCCGCCGTTGAACATGAAACCCTGGATACCCGGACATGCCAGCGGCAGGTTGTGCGCAATCGGCAGCACCAGCAGCAGTACCGAATCACCATCCACATGGGCGGCCTCGGAAGCCACCTTGGAGTTGTAGGCGTAGTCGTTGTTGGTACGCGGAATGAGTTTGGGAATGCCCGTGGTGCCACCCGACAGCTGGAAGATGCAGGGGTCGGTCGGGTCAATGTTGATCTTCTCGAGCTCGTTGCGTTTGAGCGTTGCGGGCTTGTCAATCAGCTCGGTCAGCGAATGTTCGCCCTTGCCTGCCTTGCCCAGCACAATGCGGAACTTCAGGCAGGGCTGCTCGGCCTGCACGCGGTCTATCACCGGCGCAAAAGCGAAGTCGCCCTGCGTTTCAGGGTAGACACAGGTGGTGGCCTGCGACAGGTTCACGAACTGGCTGATCTCCAGATAGCGGTGCGTCACCAGCGCGGCGATGGGAATCGCGCCCAGCTTTTGCAGCGCAAAGTACAGGATGACGAACTCTGCCACGTTGGGCAGCGTGGGCACGATGCGGTCCTGCGGCTTGATGCCCAGTTCAAGCAGGTTGAGCGCCAGGTTGTCGGTGATGCGGTCCAGGTCGGCGTAGCTGTATTCACGCTTGCCGTCGACCAGGGCGATCTTGTTGACGTAGCGCTTGAACACGGCGTCGAACTCCTGCGCCAGCGACTGATCACGCCAGTAGCCCTTGGCGCGGTAATCTGCAGCGAACTCGGGTGGGAAAGGTACAAAGCCTTGCAACATGATGTGTGCCTTTGCGTTGTGTTGTGTTGGAGGGAGTTCAGGTCGAGGCCGTAAAACCGCCGTCGATCACGACGATTTCGCCGGTGACAAAGCGGTTGCCCTGAAGCAGGTTCAGCATGGTCTCTGCCACGTCATCGGCGGTGACGCAGCGCTTGAGCGGCGTGGCACGGGCGCGCTTGCCCATAAGGTCTTCGTATTTGTCGCCCAGCATGCGCTCCATCCAGTCGCCTTCCATCCAGCCGGGTGCTACCGCATTCACGCGGATCTCGGGGCCGAGGTTCCAGGCCAGGGTTTTGGTCATGTTGACGACGGCTGCCTTGCTGGCTGCGTAGGGCAGCGGCTGCGGGCCGGGGCGCAGGCCCACGATGCTGGCGGTGTTGACGATAGACGGGTTGCTGCCCTTCTTGAGCAACGGCACAGCCGCACGTGTCACCTGGAACAGGCCGCGCACATTGACCGCAAAGGTACGGTCCCACTCATCGAGGTCCAGGCTTTCAAGATCCTTGACCTTCCACTTCGCGGTGGTGCCTGCGTTGTTGATCAGCGCATCGAGGTGGCCGAACTTTTCTTCAATGGTTTTCATCATGGCGCGCACGCCGGTTTCATCGCTCACGTCGCACTGGATGCACAACATGGTCGCACCCAGCTTTTCAACTTCAAGAGCGGTGGCCTTGGCCGCGGCAGCGCTTGAGCCGTAATTGATGGCGACGTCGTAGCCTGCTTTGGCCAGTGCCAGTACGGCCGCCTTGCCGATACCAGTTGCGCCACCGGTCACAAGTGCTTTTTTGCGTGCTGCTGTCATGAAATTTCCTTTTGATTGAAGTTGAAGGGGGTATGCGGCGGCCGCTGCTGGCGCAGCAGGCCGTGTCGCAAATGTTTTGAAAAATGTTTTACTGGGGCTGCAGCTTCAGGTCAGTCACAACCTTCTTCCACACGCCGCGCTGCTCGGTGACGAACTCGCCCAACTGTTTCGGCGTGCCGGTTTTGGGGTACACACCCAGCTCGGCCATGCGGGCCACCAGCTCAGGCGCCACCACCACCTTGTTGATGTCGCTGTTGATCTTGTCGACCACTGCCTGGGGCGTGCCCGCAGGGGCATAAATCGAGAACCAGCCAATCGACTCGATGCCCTTGAAGGTATCGGCCGCCACCGGTACGGTTTCATAGCCCGGCAGGCGCTCTTTGGACATCACTGCAAGCGCGCGGAACTTGCCGGCCTTGACGTTGGGCACGAGAGCTGCCATGCCGTCTATGGTGACCACGGCTTCGTTGGACAGCAATGCCGTAATCGCCTGTGGGGAGCCGGTATAGGGCACGACCATCATGGGCGCGCCCATGGCCTTGCCCAGCATCTCGCCAGTAAGGTGGGGGACGGAATTGAGCTGGGCTGCGGCAAAGGTGATCTTGCCGGGCTGGGCTTTGGAAGCTTTGGCGAGGTCGGCAAGATTTTTGATGTCTGAATTGGCGTTGACCACGATCATCATGGGGCTGGTGCCGACCGCTGCGACGGGAACGATATCGGTATCGGGGTTGAACTGGGGGTTCTTGTAGAGCTCCGGGGTCAGGGTCAAAACTGCTGCGGGAATGAATCCAATCGTGTAGCCGTCATTGGCAGAACGCACCAGGGCGCTCATGCCGGGAATGCCGCCTGCGCCGGGGCGGTTGTCGACGATGACGGCCTGGCCCCAGGCGGTGCCGAGTTTGTCTGCAACGAGGCGGGCGATGACATCGGGAGCCGCGCCTGCCGGGAAGGGCACGATCATGCGCACGGGCTTGTTGGGCCAGGCCTGGGCCTGCACTGAAGAGCTCAGGCCAAGACCGAGCGTTGCGGCGAAGGCTGCGGCGAACAGAGCCAGCTTGCGGCGGGTCGGGAAAGAAGTCATTTTTTGTCTCCGGTATTGATGAATTTCAAACGGCCTGTTGACCAGCCGATGCCGGAATTTAGTCGCTGCGAGCGATTAAAAAAAGATGGCAAAATTCATCGACCGATACCAAAAATACATACCTTTTCCAAGGGTTAACCATGAAGTTGACACAGATGCGCGACATGGTCGCAGTCGTTGAACGCGGCAGCCTGAGGGCAGCCGCCCGCCACCTGGATCTGGCCCAGCCAGCCCTGACGCGAAGCATTGGCGCGCTGGAGCGCGAGCTGGGCGTGACACTGTTTGAACGTGAGGCACGCGGCATGGTGCTAACACCTGCAGGCAAGCTGTTTCACCGCCGCGCCAGTGCGGTGATCAATGAGGTGCGCCGTGCGCGTGAGGATTTCGACCAGACCGACGGCGACATGTTGGGCACCATCACGGTGGGCCTTTCGATCATGCCGCACATGGGCATGCTGCCCGAAGCCCTGCCCGTCTTCCGCCGCCGCTACCCTCTCGTGCGGCTCAAGATCATCGAGGGCTTGTACCCCGCCATGGAAGCAGGCCTGCAGGACGGCAGCATTGACTTCTACCTGGGCGCCACACCGCGCGGCGAACCGGCGGGCGGCCTCGTCGCCGAGACGCTGCTGAAAAATACCCGCACCGTCATCGGCCGCAGGGGCCATCCGCTGGCAAGCGCCAAGTCGATCAAGGAGCTGGCTGGCGCGGAATGGGCGACCACCACACTCGACTTCAACGCCGCGACCGACCTCAACGAGCTCTTCGCCAAACACAAGATGCCGCCGCCCGTCATCACCTTGCAAACGCATTCAGCGCTGTCGGTGATGGTGGCGCTCTCAAGCTGCGATTTGCTGGCGATTTTGCCGGCGCAATGGAATGAATTCCCGCTGACACGCGATGTGTTGCAGGTCATCAACATCAAGGAGAAGCTGCCCGCGCCGGATATCGTGCTGATACGCCGGCCGGATCTGCCGCTCACGCCTGCGGCGGATCACTTCTGCGATTTGCTGAAGCGGTACTTGCCGGAATGAGAGCTAAAAAAATGACAACACCAAACAACAAAAATACTCGCGTCATATTGGCAAGTCACGTCCTTGCAGTCATAGGGATATTTTTCCCAATGAGTGTGCAAGCCGCTCCTATTTATTTTGGTTTCGAATGGCTTGTTATTTATGGAGTCATTTATGTAGTCGGGCTAATCTTTTTTGTGTTCGCCATCGGGTTCTCAAAGAACAAGCGGGTGTTGTCCTGGCTATTTGGTGCTTATGTCATCGGCCCGTTACTGTACGCAGGCATAAGTATTCGGTCCAACTCCATGCAAAACCAGCAAGTCTTGAAAGAAGTTGAGGATGTTCAAAAGAAAAATTTGGATGCCTTCACTGAATACTGCAAAGCACGCGAAAAAATAGTTCATGCAAAAGTGAAACCAGTTGATGACGTTTCCCTAGCAGTGCGCATAGATAGAAACTTCACAGGCGCGAATTCGCAATTCAATGCTCATGCTCTTTTCGAGTACATGGGCCGTAACCCTGATGCTTGCAAAAAAATCGGCTTGAAGAGTTTGGAGGGCGGCTACCGACTGTATTCGGCAGAAAAGAAAGGGTATGAACCTGAAGTCCGACGGTATTTAGCATGTACCCGTGAAAAATGGACAGTCATTGATAAATCCGAATCACGATATGAACTGGTACTTGGAGAAACCTCTAAAAAAGAGCCTGTTCTCTGGCGCGAAAAAGGCGGCCGAGGCATGGCGACATCGTCCGTTCGAATACTGGATCGTTCAACCGGTGTTGTACTGGCAGAAGACACGATGTACTTCCTTGGCCACGACACCGGAGAAGCTGGATGTCCTTCCGGATTACCCCAGTTATCAGAACTGATTTCGGGAGTATTCGGCACGCCTTGACCCACAGCTTCTGTGAAGCAGCAGAATCAAGATGTGGGAAATTTTGGATGCTTGCCTCCGGGTAATTCAGGAAGCAGCCACCCGATCCCGAATCTGCTGCAGCGCAGCCGGATCATCCATGGTCGTGAGGTCGCCCGCATCCCTGCCCTCGCAAACCGCCTGAATCGCACGGCGCAGCAGCTTGCCGCTACGGGTCTTGGGCAGCACGGTCACAAAACGCACACGTGAAGGCCGGGCCACTGCGCCGAGGTCGCCGTCCACACGTTTCATGATCTCGCCTTCGAGTTTCAAGGCTGCCGCACCGTCGGTGATGACAGCTGAATCCTTGGGCACCACAAAAGCCATGGCGACCTGGCCCTTGAGCTGGTCGGCCACGCCGACGACGGCAACTTCCGCCACACCGGCGTGGCCCGAGATGCTCTCTTCAATCTCGCGTGTGCCGAGGCGGTGGCCTGCGACGTTGATCACGTCATCGGTACGGCCCAGGATGAAGAAGTAGCCGTCTTCATCCTTGATGCCCCAGTCGAATGTTGAATAAACCATCTTGCCGGGCACTGACTTCCAGTAGGTATTGACGAAGCGGTCATCGTCTCTCCACACCGTCTGCATGAAGCCGGGCGGCGTCGGGCCTTCGATGACGACCACGCCTTTTTCATTCGGCTGGGTCAGCTCTTCGCCGGTGGACTCGTGCAATATCTTCACGCGGTACCCGTACATCGGGATGCCGGGGCTGCCGAACTTGCTGGGCTTTTTCTCAACGCCATTGGCAATCGTGATCAGAGGCCAGCCAGTTTCGGTCTGCCAGTAGTTGTCGATGATGGGTACGTTCAAACCTTCGCTAATCCAGCGTGCCGTGGGTTCGTCCAGCGGCTCACCCGCGAGAAACAGCGCACGCAGGCTTGAGAGGTCGTATTTTTTCAGCAGCACCGGGTCCTGCTTTTTCAGAACGCGCACAGCCGTCGGCGCACTGAACATGGCGGTGACCTTGTACTTCTCGACCAGGCTCCACCAGATCGCGCCGTCGGGCTGTTTGTCCATGCCCTGCGTGGGCAGGCCCTCATACATGATGGTTGCCATGCCTGCAATCAGCGGGCCGTAGACGATGTAGCTGTGGCCCACCACCCAGCCGATGTCGCTGGTTGAGAAATAGGTTTCACCGGGGCGGCCGTCGAAGATGTGTTTCATGCTGGCGGCCAGTGCCACCGCATAACCGCCGGTGTCACGCTGCACGCCCTTGGGCTTGCCGGTGGTGCCGCTGGTGTAGATGGTGTAGCTGATGTCGGTTGACTCAAGCCATACGCAGTGCACCTGCGCGGCCATGTATTTGGCGCGCAGGTCAGCCCACAGCAGGTCACGGCCCTTGACGAGTTCCATAGCTGCCAGCCCCCGGTCAACCAGCAACACAGCCTCGGGTTTGTGTTTGGCCAGGCGAATGGCTTCATCCAGCAGCGGCTTGTACGCCACCACCTTGCCGCCGCGCGAGCCGGCATCGGCGCTGATGATGACCTTGGGCGTGGCGTCGTCAATACGAGACGCAAGCGAGCCGCTGGCAAAGCCGCCGAACACCACGCAGTGAATGGCGCCCAGCCGGGCGCAGGCGAGCATGGCAAACGCAGCCTCGGCAATCATGGGCATGTAGATGAGCACCCGGTCACCCTTGACCACACCCATGGCCAGCAGGCTGGCGGCCATGCGCTGCACTTCGACGTGCAGCTCTTTAAAGCTGTACGTCTTTTCAATGCCGGTTTCGCTGGAGACATAAATCAGCGCAGCCTGATCGCCACGGGTCTCGAGGTGGCGGTCCACCGCGTTGTGGCAGAGGTTGGTCTGCCCACCCTCAAACCAGTGAGCGAATGGCGGGTTGTCGTAGTTGCAGACGCGGGTAAAGGGCTTGTGCCAGTCGATAAGTTTGGCCTGCTCTGTCCAGAAGACTTCGGGCTGGTCAACCGACTGGCGGTAGAAATCTGCGTAGCTTGTCATGTCTCTTGTCTCCGTTTGTTCCGACTCTAAAACTTGAAGATCACCCTGCCAAGGCGTATTTAACCCCTGCTCGGTACGGGCTGTAAGGTCCTTAATCTGAATTCATAATTATGGATAACGGGCTTTCAGGAGGCTGACACGGCCTGAATATTGCCGCCATAGACGCGCCAATTGCTATGGTTGTCATAGCTGCTCAAGTGCGTATTTATTGGTCTGGAGGCTGATTTGATGCTCTAAACCGGCTGTTTTTAGCCTGTTGAAGGTGTTGTCAGAGCCGTCACGCCATCAGAGGGAGGCACGGACCCGTAAAAATAGCTGTATTAGCTGTTTTGAAAAACTCAAAACAAACGACAGATTTGCTTCAAAGCCAATCCCAACTCACCTATTCAGCTATAAAAAGAAGAGCACAAGCCACTTGTACAGCCTTAATGCTTGCGGCCACCCGACCGCAACTGAAGCGCCTTGGGCAGCGCCGCCTGGAAGGCTTCAGTGATGACCGCCATCTCGCGCTTTGCCATGGTCTCGCCATGTGCAAAGGCCAGCGCCGCCATCAGGTCACTGCGCAAGTACCACAGGGCCTGAATGTCGTCTGCGTACTGTATTCGCCTGTACAACGATGACGTGGGGGACTGGCCCAGATGACCCAGCATCATGGCGCGAATATCTTCGACCTGGCCGTCGAGCGCGTTTTGTGACAGCGGCGCACTGCAGCCACCCCAGAGCGAAGACAGGCGACCACGCAGTGTTGACTTGAATATCCGGCGAATGGACCTGCCCCCCACCGGAACGCCGTTGCCGCGCGCGCCGGGTTTCATGCGAGACCGCCCGCGAGCCGGATACCGCTGTACGTATCGGCAAACATCGCCATGGTGGTCGCAACATCTGCCGGGCGCTGCGTGGACGCCGCCTGCGTTCGGCCCTGAGCATCCTCGTGACTCATGCGCAGCATGGCTGCGCGTACATCGTCCAGGCGTGGATGGCTGCCCAGCTGTGCATGAGCTTCCGCCAGGCCTGACAAGGTGCAGCCAAGGGTGCAACTCCAGTACAGCAACGCCTGCATGTGCTCGGGGTGGTCAATGGGCGGGATGTCCAGCGTTTTTGGATCAAACGGTTGGTAATCCATCAACACCAGACCTTGCCTGACGTCATGGCAGACATTGGCAAAAGCCATGGCGGTGGCGCGTTCAAGCTCGGCGGGTTTTTCAAGCGGGCTGCCTGACAGCGCAAGCAGCACCAGCCACTCGCGCACCGCCTCGCTCGCGCCATAGGCCAGCGCTGGTCCATCTGCTGCTGCGCGGCACTGGTCCCATGAAAAGCATTGCGGAATACGCGGAATCCGGGTCATGGTGAGTTCCTGACTTTGTGCGCGAGTTTTTGGCTAACCGGCATATGAACGAATGAGCAATGCCAGGGTAGCCCAACGCTCGCAACAAGACTGCCCGTGAGTTACTTGTACGTCCGCGGGCGTCAGCCGGGCGTAGGCGACAGGGCCGGTCGCCCGTGAGTGAATGCTCCGCGAACGCCCCCGGAGTGCGCCGATGGCAACGTTATTCCGCCTTCATCCCCGTGGTCTGGATGATCTTTGTATAGCGAACACGGTTGGCGGTCAGGTGACTGTCTGCCGCCCTGCCCGTCTCGCCCACCACCTGCATGTCCATGGCATCCAGCCGGGCCTTGATGTCAGGCTGCTGCAGTGCCCGGGCAATCGCCGCCTGCAGGGTCTGCACTACTGCATCCGGCGTGGCGGCCGGAACCATGGCCACCTGCATGGCTTCAAACTCCATGCTCTTGAGTCCGGACTCGGCGACTGTCGGCACCTGAGGTAACAGCGGTGAACGCTTCTGGCCAGTCACCGTGAGCGCGGTCACACGACCGCCCTGCACCTGCGGCAACAGGCCGGGTGTGATGATCACGCCCGCATCCACCTCACCCGACACGATGGCCTGCACGGCAGGCGCCGTGCCCTTGTATGGAATCTGCGTCGCCTTGATGCCCGCACCTTCGGCCAGCAAGGCCATCGCGATATGCGCAGGGCTGCCATTGCCAGCCGTCGCGAAATTGAGGTTGCCCGCCTTGCCCCTGGCTACCAGCTCGGGCACAGACCTGATGCCCAGCCCGGCATTCACGGCCAGCAACAAGCCCGAGGCCGTCATGATCATCACCGGCTTGAGGTCTTCTGCCTTGAAAGGCATGGCCGGGTACAGCGCGGGGTTGGTCGTGAAAGTGGTGTCAATGCTGAACAGCACGTTGTAGCCATCCGGCTGGCTCTTGGCCACAAAATCAGCCCCCACATTGCCGCCAGCACCTGCCTTGTTTTCAACAACGAAAGGTTGCTTGAGTTCTTTCTGCAGGTTCTCCGCAACCAACCGCGCGAGGATGTCCGTCGGACCGCCTGCCTGGAAGTTGACGATGAGGTGGACTGCTTTCGTTGGATAGGCTTGTTGGGCGAACGACTGCGTTGTTGTTGCCACAAGCAGCATGGCGGCCAAGGTCAGGGTTTTGTTGAGGGGTGAGGTGGTGGACATGGGGTTTGGGGTTGGGAGGGGGTTTGGTTTTGGGATGGTACTGCTGTGGGTCATTTTGGTCTGACTGAGATTTTTTGCTGTGCCGTTCACGAACAGGCCGGGTCTCGCCCCGGCGGGCGACTCACTTTCTCTTGCTTCGCCAAGAGAAAGTAAGCAAAGAGAAGGCGACCCGCCGTCTGGGTCCCTACGCTTCGCTACGGGCAACCTGCGCTGCTC